>JAUSID010000106.1 GCA_030648295.1 Opitutaceae bacterium
GGCGACTCGCCGGGATAAGCGGCGTACGTAATCGCATTGGCCGCTGTCCCGGAGTCCTCGGGACCGAATGTCACCGGTTTTGAAATACGGTGGATGCCACCGCGCAGGAACACGGTGACCGGCTGGTTGAACCCACCGGAACGTTTCAGCTCGCGGACCGCGTCGCGCGCCCGCTCGAGCGAACCGAACGGCCGCGCCGCCGAACCGGGATTCGCATCATTGCCGCCCGGCGACACGTGGAATTCGAGCGCGGCGTTCGCGCACGGCGCGAATCCAATGACGAGCGATGTGAGCAGAAGTCGGTGGAGGGGAGTGAACGTGTTCATCATGCTGCTTCCTCTGAAGAGTTTGTTGGTTCAATTCTTGCAACAGAGGTCCCAGAGCGGCAGTGCCGTAACCAAACACAAACCCTGGTCGCCTTCGGCGCCGCCGTAGGCGGGTAAACCTCGGATGAGACACAGAGCGCACAGAGGCCAATCAGGAGGACACGGAGCAAGGCATTTCTCTGTGACCTCTGTTTGTTCTCCGTGCTCTCTGTGACCCGCCTGAAGTTTTGCTGAGAAAACAACATTCTGAAGGATCGTGTTACAGAGAGACCCCGTGTCCTCCGGATCGACCTCTGTTCAGTATCCCTGATAATGCACGCAAGCCGCGAGCATGAGTTAACCGCAAGGAACGCAAAGAGCGCAGGGAAACTGCTCCTCTGTTCCTTTGCGTTCCTTGCGTTCCTTGCGGCTAAATCCATCTCCATTCGGTTGCGGCCGCGCCGCGCCGGGGTCTCTGTGTCCCGCCCGAGGGTTTGGATCATGGTCATTCACCGTTCTCCCGGTTCCACGAACGTCCACGAAACCGCGCCGCGCTGGGTCGAGCCGACGGCGAAGTGGCCGGTGAGCCGCTGGCCGGCGAACGCGAGCGTTCCGCTTTCGGCGTGCGACATGACGTAATCGGTTCCGTCCGCGGTTTCGACCGTGAGGATCCCGGCCGGATCGACCAGTGTCACCTGGCGCACGAATGCCGCCACCCCTTCGTGGGCCTCGAACACCGTGATGAATGTCCGCGCCGCATCACCCTCCGTCCGGCGCACGATGTAGGGCAGCGTCGCGCCGAGGTCCGAATTCCTCCAGTCCCGCTGGCCCCAGCCATCGGCGACGAATGCGCGCTCGCCCTTCTGGCCGACGTTCCACGCCATGCAGTTCATCTCGCCATTCTTCCAGGTTGCCCGCCAGACGCCGGGTTCGCCGGCCGCGCACACATTGCCGAAGTCGTAGAACTTGGGCGATGTCGCGGGCGCGAAGCTCGCGCCGTCGAATTCCGCCGCCTTCACGGCCGCGTGATACACGAAGTCCTGGCGCTGGCCGCCGGCGACGCGGAAAAAATCGACGACATAATTGCGGCCGCCACCGTGGTCGATGATCGCCGAGGTGCGGCGGTAGAGTTTCGCCCCGGGATACGCGCGCGACGACGCCTCCATGACCTTCACGTGCGCGGAGGTGCGGAAAAGCAATACGTCACCGCCGCGCTCCTTCGTCACCTGCTCCTTCTCGTCGATCAGCACGGTGTTGTGCGCGACCGTTCGCGTGGTCTGACTTTTCCGCGGGTGGTCCCACAGGTAACCGAGATCCGAGAGGACCTCCGTGCCATGCTTGGCGTAATACAGGTTGAGGCTGTCCAGATGGTGGTGACCGCCCCAGTGACTCGCGCTCAACAGCAGCAGGCTCTCGCGACCGTCGTTGCCCGTGCGCAGATGCCCGATGCGCAATTCGGGCGCGCACCAGTCGGGGAGCCGCAGCGGCGGAGCCGGTTTTTCCTCCAGGCCCGGCTCACGGTAATAGAGCGCCACCGGCACGTGGCTGCGCGTGAGCCCGCGCCCCGAGGTTTCCTTCAGCAGCGACAGGTATTCCGGATGCTCCGGGTAATTTGCCACCATCAGCTCGACGAAGTGGCTGCCGAGACCCGAACTCGGATAGGAGTCGGCGAACGGCGGATACCGGAGGTTGCCTTGCAGCCCCTTGAAACACGCCTCCCACGCGCGGCCGTAACTGGTACCATGATACAGGTCGACACCGTCGAGCCGCTGGCCGGACGCATCGCGGTAGCCCGGCGGATCGGAATAGCCGCGGAGCGCCTGCGGCAGATCCCAGATGTTGCCCAGCGTCATCATCGCGTAGGCGGGCGACTCCGACGTGGTGCCGTCGGGCAGAAACCAGCCATCGACGGTGCGTTGAAATCCCTCCCAGCCGAAACGCACGAGTCGGGGATGCCCGACGCAGAGGCCAACGAGCGCCGCGGCCGTGCGGTTGCCCACGGACTTGTTGTTGATCTGCTTGTCCGCCACCAGGAGTACGGTGCTCTCGAGCAGTAGATCGCGCTCGATCTTTTCGCGCTCATCGTCCGCGTAGAGCGGCCGCCCCTCGGCGCCGTGCGCCGTGCAGGTGAAATCGTACGCCTCGACCATTTTGCGGACGAAACCCGATTCCTGCCCGCCGCCCGTCGCCCGGCCCGCGGTCCAGTAACCGGTGTGCAGCCGGCGATCCGGCTGGTTCGGCGGGGGACACAGTTCCGGCTCGGGCAGCTGGTTGATGAACTCCGCCGCGACGCGGGCATCCATGTCCGCGTACTCGCCATACCCGGTATGCACGAGCCAGCCCGGATAACACGCGGCGAAGCGCAGCAGGATCAGCCGGACTCCGGCGGCGTATTCAGTTTTCCCTGTCAGCAGGTATGCCTCCGCCATCGAGCGGGCCAGGCTGGACATGAAACCGACTTTCCGCGCGCGGATGTTGCCGGTGAAACTCGGGCGACCGGTGCGGTAGCTGAAGATCACGAAGGGTTCGCCGCCATAATAGGCCAGCCGCTGCGACTTTCGCGTCTGCGGCTCGAGCACGACGGTTTCGGGATGGCGCTCGTTCGGATAGATGGTGTGACAGACCTCGCACGTGAGTTGATCAGGCGACGTCACGTGCCAGTTCCACATCCCGTGCGGATGAACGGGCTTGCCCGACTCACGGCAGGCGGGGCAGGGCGTGAACTTCGAGTCGCCCGGCGTGGTTTCCGGAATCATCAGGGCGAGGAACTCCGGCGTGAGCCGGGCGAGATACGTGCGGGAGTTTTGCTCCAGGCCCGCCAGGTGGCTCCGGGCCCACGCGTAACGCTGGAGGTTCTCGCGCGCGCGGGCGAGGTCCGCCGGCTTGAGCGCGCCGCTCGGGTGCTGCACGGTGCCCCGATAGCTTTGCCAGTCGGACCAGTCGAACAGCGGCTCGGCCGCGGCGGCGATCGACGCGAGCAGCACGGGCGCAAAAATTCCACCGCGAAAAATCCTGGAGGTGATCATGGCACGAGCGGCGACCAGACCGCCGGATCGCCGCGAAGTGGATACGAGCCTCATGCGATCATCAAGGCCGCTGACGACGTTGGCGGCATGACGATGGCTCTTCTGGACGCTGGGCTTGCGCAGTAGCGCAAACCTGACGCCCGCTGGATTGCCGCGAAGTGCATGCGAGCGCCGCACGGGCATCAATACCGCTGCACCCGTTTGCCGCACAACGATTCCTGGCTTGGACCCTGGGTTTGCGCAGCAGCGCAAACCCCCGGCTGCGCATTTTTTGGCCAGCAGAATGCCAGATTTTGCGCCTATTCGATTGCGGACACGCGCGAAGCCAGGGGTTTTCCTTGCGCGACGTCATGCCTCTCACGTCTGCCGGCCCCCCTGCGCTCGCGCTGATCGCCTGCCGCGTGCTCGACCTGGAACTCGCCGGGTTCACCCGGGGGGCG
The DNA here is from genome assembly GCA_030648295.1 of Opitutaceae bacterium. Taxonomy (GTDB): domain Bacteria; phylum Verrucomicrobiota; class Verrucomicrobiia; order Opitutales; family Opitutaceae; genus ER46. The sequence goes on from JAUSID010000106.1 coordinate 3,772, forward strand.
GCGCATATCGTGCGTTGCGAGACGTTCGAAATGGGGCTGCACGATCGGCCGTCCGAGCTGCGGTCCACCCTGGCCGGCGCGATAACCCGCGCCGAGGCGGACCCGGCCGTCGAATGCGTCGTGCTCGTGTACGGGTTGTGCGGGCTGGCGCTCGTCGATCTCGCGCCGCGCCGGTGTCCGATCGTCGTCCCGCGCGCGCACGACTGCATCACGCTGCTGCTCGGCAGCAAGGAACGCTACGCCGCCTGCATGCGCGAGGAGCCGGGGACGTATTGGTATTCACCGGGCTGGAACCACGGCCAGCGCGTGCCGGGCCCGGAGCGTGAAGCGACATGGCGGCGCGAATACACCGAGAAATATGGCGCCGACGACGCGGAGGCGCTCCTCGAGGTTGAGCGCGAAACTTTTGCCCAGCACAGCTGCGCCGGCTACGTGGACCTCGGCCTCGCCGGCAACGCCGCCGATCGCGACTACGCCGAGCGCTGCGCGCGATTGCTCGGCTGGCGTTTCCAACTTCACGCGGGCGATCCGGCGCTGCTGCGCGATTTGGTGGAAGGCCGGTGGGACGAAGCCCGCTTTCTCATCGTAAAGCCGGGCGAACGGATCGCGCACTCGCCCGACGAAACCATCGTGCGCGCGGTTCCCGTCGCTGCGCCGCCGGTACTCGTTGCTCGATGAAGGAAGCCGAAATCATCGTGCGGTGGCCGGATGGCGCACCGGAGCGGCGGTTGCCGGCCGGACGTGTGCGTAGTGACAGTCTGGCGACGCGGTTCATGCAGGCGGGCCGCCCATTGAACACCCGCTGCGGCCAGCGCGGGAATTGTGCGGGCTGCACGGTCGAGCTTCTCGCCGGCACGTTTCAGCAACGCGATGGCGCGGTGATTAGCGCGCGCGCTGAAATCAAGGCGTGCCAGGGGAATGTGCCCCCGGGAACGCAGGCGCTGCTCGCCGCGCCCGCGCGATCACTTGCGGTCCACCGGCCGCAGGTCGTCACCACCTTCAAACTCGGCGTGACGGCGGCGCAGCAGCCACTCGTGCCTGTCACTCCCGGCGTATGCGATCACGGGCTGGCGATCGACGTCGGCACGACGACGGTGGTGGTGGCGCTCGTCGATCTTTTGACCGGCCGGATCGTGCGGGAGGAAAGTGCGTTCAACCGGCAGATCGAACTCGGCGACGATGTGCTCACCCGGATCCAGCTGGCGGGCCTCGCGCAGCAACGTGAGGCGCTCCGCCACTCGATTGTCGACGAGACGCTGACGCCGCTCATCTGGCAGGCGTGCGCTTTCGCCGGAATTCCGTTCGAACGGATCGCGGGTGCGGTCGTGGCGGGGAACACCACGATGCTTCATTTGCTGACCGGCACGGACCCCACCGCGATGGGCGTGGCTCCGTTTCGCGCATCGTTCATCCACCACCGTGTCATGACCGCGGGCGAGCTTCAGCTCGGCGTGCTTCCGGCTGGCGCGCCGGTTCACCTGTTGCCCGGGATCAGCGCCTATGTCGGGGCCGACCTTGTCGCCGGGTGCGCGTGCACGGGACTGCTTAACGCCACGGGCCCGAGCCTGCTCGTCGACATCGGAACGAATGGCGAAATTCTTCTCTGGCACGGCGGGCGGTTGCTCGTGACCGCCACGGCGGCCGGCCCGGCGTTCGAAGGCGGCCGGTTGTCGCGCGGCACCCGCGCCGTGGCCGGCGCGGTCGCTCACGTCGAGTTCGGCCGCCATGGATTTCCGCCCCGACTCCGCACCATCCCCGGCAGCAACATCGTCGGGCTTTGCGGGTCGGCCTACGTCGATTTTCTCGCGCAGGCGCGGAGTTCCGGGCTGCTCGCCGCCAGCGGCCGGTGGGATCTCGCGATCTGGCGCGTGCTGCCGGCCGCCCATCGGTGCGAGGGGGCGGATGGCCGTGGTGTTCGCCTGGCGCCGGCCAGCGACGCGACCATAATCACCGAGCGCGATGTGGCGGAGTTGTTGCAGGCGAAGGCCGCCATTGCCGCGGGCATCCAGACCCTGTTGCGCCGTGCCGGGCTCACGCCGCCGGACGTGCAGCGGCTGTATCTGGCCGGTGGATTCGGGCTGCACCTTGACGTCAGCCACGCCATCGCGTGCGGATTGCTGCCCGGTTTCACCGCGGCGCAAATCGAAGTCGTGGGCAACACCTCGCTCGGCGGCGCCTGGCTCGCCCTCGTCGACCGATCCGTGGTCGCCGAAATGGCGAACCTCGGCGCCACCGCCGCCATCGTCGAACTGAACCGCGAGCCTGGCTTCGAGGACACTTTCATCGATCGCATGATGCTCCCGTAACCGCCGTCCCTCCAAACCACATGACCACGCTCGAACAACTCTCCGAAGCCATTTCCCTGGGCAAAAACAAGGATGCACGCCTGTTCGCGCAGCGGGCCATCGACGAAAACATCCCGCCGGCGCAAATCGTCGATCACGCATTGGTGCCGGCGATGGCGCTGGTCGGCGAACGTTTCAAGCGGAACGAGATTTTCGTGCCCGAGATGCTGATCGCGGCCCGTGCGATGAAGGAGGCGATGACGCTGCTCGAGCCGCGGTTGATCGCCGCCGGCGTGACGCCAAAGTTCACCGCCATCATCGGCACGGTGCAGGGCGATCTCCACGACATTGGCAAGAACCTGGTGGCGACGATGTGGAAAGGCGCGAATTTTCGCGTGGTCGATCTCGGTGCCAACGTCTCGCCGGCGAAATTTGTCGCCGCCGTGCAGGAGCACCGGCCTCACCTCGTCGGTTTGTCCGCGCTTCTCACCACCACGATGCCGGCGATGATCGACACGGTTCGGGCCATCCGCGCCAGCGGCGCGTCCGCCGTCAAGATCGTCATTGGCGGCGCTCCGATCACGCAGCAGTTCTGCGAGGAAATCGGGGCCGATGGTTATGCGCCCGACGCCGGCTCGGCGGTCGACAAGGCCAGCGAACTCGTCGCCGCCGGCGCGATCGACTCTCCGCCATGACGCCGCGCGAACGGTACTTTGCCGTCCTGCGCGGACAGCCGTCCGACATCCTGCCGCGAATTCCGATCCTGATGCAGTTCGCGGCCGAGCACATCGGCTCGAATTATGGCGCGTTCGCCTCCGACCACCGCGTGCTGGTCGAAGCCAATCTGCGCTGCGCGGAGGAATTCGGCATCGATCAACTCAGCACCATCTCGGATCCATATCGCGAGACGTCCGGTTTCGGCGGCGCGGTGGAATACCGGCGCGATGGCGTTCCCATCTGCGAGCGCCCTCCGCTGTTGGACGATCGCGACCTCGGCCAGCTGCCGCGTCCCGATCCCCTGCAGGCGCCGCGGATGCGCGATCGCGTCGATGCCGTCCGCAGCTATCTTGAACGCAGCGGCGATCGTTACTCGATCATGGGCTGGGTCGAGGGTCCCGCGGCGGAGGCGGCTGACCTCCGGGGCGTATCCAACTTCTTCATGGATCTGCTGGACGATCCGGGCTACGCGCGGGAGTTGATGGCGCGCTGCGTTGAGACGGCGATCGATTTTGCCCGGGCGCAGGTGGACGCGGGGGCGGACACGATTGGCGTTGGTGACGCAGTGGCCAGCCAGGTTTCGCCGCAGACGTACGAATCACTCATCCTGCCGTTCGAGCGGCAGCTCGTCGATGCATTGCACGAGATGGGTGTGATCGTCCGGCTGCACATCTGCGGCAACACAACACACCTCCTGCCGGGGATCGCCACGCTCGGCGTCGACATCGTCGACATCGATCATCTGGTCGATCTGGCGGTGGTGCGGAAGGTGCTCGGTCCGCGGGTGGTGATTTCGGGCAATGTGGATCCGGTCTCGTGTGTCATGCGCGGTCCGCCGGAGGACGTGAAGGCGGCGGTGGCACGCTGTCACGCGATCGCCGGCGCGCCGTTCATGGTGAACGCCGGCTGTGAAATCCCTGCCTCGACGCCGCCGCCCCACCTGCATGCGCTCTGCACGCCCATCGCCGCCCAGCTGTAACCACCGATCTATTACGCATGGACACAATTTCATTGATTGAGGCGCTGGTCGACCGGCCGCTGCTCTGCGATGGAGCGATGGGAACCCAGTTGCAGGCGCGTGGTTTGAAACCGGGGCAGTGCGGCGAGGAGTGGAACGTCACGGCGGCCGCGCGGGTCGAGGACGTGCATCGCCGATATGTCGCGGCCGGTTGCGATCTGATTACGACGAACACGTTTGGCGGCACGGACGTCGCGCTGGCGCGCCACGGGCTCGCCGCACGCGGCCGGGAATTCAACGAGGCGGGTGCGCGGGTGGCGCGGCTTGCCGCCGGTCCGGGCCGGTGGGTGCTGGGTGATGTCGGGCCATTGGGCGAGCTGCTCGAACCATGGGGCACGATCTCTTCGGCGACGGCGGGGCGCGCGTTCCGGGACCAGGCGGCGGCGCTGCTGGCCGGCGGGGCCGATGTGATTCTGGTTGAGACGATGAGTGATCCGCAGGAGGCGGCGATTGCGGCGCGCGGTGCGCGCGAAGCCGGGGCGCGGCTGGTGATCGCGACGTTCGCGTTCCAGGCGGCGGGAGATGGGTTTCGCACCATGATGGGCGCAACCGCGCGCGAATGCGTGCGGGCGGCGATGCAGGGCGGCGCGAGCATCGTCGGCGCGAATTGCGGCACGAACCTGTCGCTCGCGGACTATGTGCGGCTCGGCCGCGAGCTCGTGGAAGCGGCGGAGGGGCATCCCGTGATCGTGCAGCCGAACGCCGGCGCACCGCGGCTCGTCAACGGCGCCGCGGTATACGACGAGAGCGCGGTCGAGCTGGCCAGCTGCGTGCCGAAATTTCTCGCCGCCGGCGTGCGCGTAATCGGCGGCTGCTGTGGGACGACGCCGGAGCACCTTGCCGCGATGGCCGAGGCCATGCGGCGACACGCTGCGGGCGACCGAGGATGAGGAAGGGACTAAAGGACTAAGGGACTAAAGGACGAAAGGATAAGGGACGAAGGGACTCCAGGCGTCCGGGACCAGAGACTAGAGACCGAAGACCAAAGACCAAAGACCAGGGACCAGGGACTAAAGACCACGGACCGCAGGACACGTGATTGGATGTGGCACGGGCATCCCTGGTCGCCTTCGGCGCCGCCAGAGGCGGGTAAACCCTGGCCGCCTACGGCGCCGCCGAAGGCGGGCAAGCTTGCCCTTGATTGATTGTGGCATGGGCGTCTCGCCCATGATTCGAATTGCAATCGGTGGTTTCTCCTGGGAGCGCGGGCGTCTCGCCCGCAAAGGCGTAGTGGCTGCGGCTTCCAGCCGCAGATTCGGTCGGATTGGCGTTCGGTATTTCATTGCGGCCGGGGGCGGCCGCGCTCCAAGCCACACGGCTTTTCAGTTGCTGGCTCGGCGGCGTTTCCGAATAGATTGCGTCGCCCCATGATCACGCGCGCCTTAGCCGGTCTCGCTGCTGCTTTCTCCCTCACGTTCGCGGCGGGCGCGCAGCCGGCGCAGCCCGCAACGACTCGCGTGACATACGATTTCTCCGGCTGGCGCGGCGACCCGGGTGGTGGTGCGATTGTGCGTCAGGAACCGCCCGGCTTGCGGCTGACCTGGCCGGCGGGACCCGGGCAAACGGCCGAGATCGTTTTCAACCTCGAACCGAATCAGCCGCTGCTCGAGAAGCTCGCGCTCGCGCGGGCGGGTCAGCCGGCGGCGACGCTGATGCAGCGTGTGAATCCGGTGACGCTGCTCACGATCGGGCAGCGCGATCTCGGCAACCCCGCGAAATGGGTGGCGTTCTTCGACAACCCGCCCCTGCGCGCCTACCAGACCGTCGCCGCCACGTTGAAAAAACAGAATGTGCGCGTGTGGTCGAGCGGTGCGCGCGCGACGGTGCGGATCGGCGATGTGGCGGCGGGTACATTCCACGGCGCGATCGAGTTCACCGTCTGCCGCAACAGCGCGCTCGTGCGGGTGGAAACCGTCGTGAAAACGAGCGAGGACGGCCGCGCGATTCTTTATGATGCCGGGATCGTCGGCGTTGCTCCGGACTGGCGGGCGCTGGCCTGGCGCGATGTCAACGGCACACTTCAGCACACGAAAATCGAGCCGGCCCGCGTGGTCGCGCCGCTGCGGGTCAGCGGTCGCGCGCTTGCCGCCGTAACGAAGGGTGGCTGCGTCGCGGTGCTGCCGCCGCCGCACCAATATTTCTATCCGCTCGATGCCGCCGACAACCTTGGCTTCGCTTGGCATGGCACCTCCGGCAATGCGCTGATGCGGGGCTACGGTTTCGGGATCCAGCAACCGCCGCAGGGCGACCGGCGCTGGGTGCCGTGGGTCAACGCGCCGCCCGATTCCGAGCAGCGGCTCGCCATCTTCTACCTGCTCTCGCTGGAACCGGCGGAGGAGACGCTCGCGGCTGTGGCGCGATTCACGCGGGGCGATCGCTACAAGCCGCTGCCGGGCTATCACACGTTCACGAGCCACTACCACATCGAGCATTCCACCGAGCTGGCACGGGCGCAGAAGGAGCAAAACACCACGGGGATTCCGGCGGAACTCGCGCAACCCGGATTCGTGCGGACGTTCAAGGCCCGTGGCGTCGACATCGTACACCTCGGCGAATTTCACTTCGGCGCGACGCCGCGCCTGCCCGCGGCGGAGCGGTTGCCGCAGCTGAAGCGGCTGCACGATGAATGCGCGCGGTTGTCGGACGGCGAGCTGCTCGTGCTGCCGGGCGAGGAGCCGAACGTCCACCTCGGCGGCCACTGGATGAGTTTTTTCCCGAAGCCGGTTTACTGGGTGCTTAATCGCGCGCGCGATCGGCCGTTCGAGGAGCAGGTGCCGGGCTACGGCACGGTTTACCACGTGGGCAGCGCGGATGATGTACTTCGCGTGATGGAGAAGGAGAACGGCCTGATGTGGACGGCGCACGCGCGGATCAAGGGCTCGCGCAATTTTCCCGATGTCTATTGGGAGGCGCCATTTTTTAGATCCGAGCGATTCCTCGGGGCGGCGTGGAAGGCGATGCCGGCGGATCTCTCGGCGCCGCGGCTCGGCTCCCGCGTGCTCGACCTGCTCGATGACATGTCGAACGCCGGGCGGCGGAAGTTCGTGCTCGCCGAAGCGGATCTGTTCCGGATGGAGCCGGACTACGAGACCTACGCGCACATGAACATCAACTACCTCCGGCTCGCGCAGGTGCCTCGCTTCGGCGACGGATGGCAGCCCGTGCTCGACGCGTTGCGCGGCGGCCGGTTTTTCGCGAGCACCGGCGAAGTCCTGATCCCGGGCTTCAGCGTCGCGGGGGCGGAATCCGGCGCGGTGCTGGGCCGCGAGCACGCAGCGGCGAATCAGCCGCTCCGGGCGGCGCTGGAGTGGACGTTTCCACTCGCGTTTGCCGAGGTCATCACCGGCGACGGAGAGAAAACGTACCGGCAGCGCATCGAGCTATCGGATACGGAAGCGTTCGGCGAACGGCAGCTGGCGATCCCAGTGGACCTCACGAATCGGAAATGGGTCCGGCTCGAGGTGTGGGATGTGGCGCGCAACGGGGCGTTCACGCAGCCGGTGTGGGTTGACTGAGGGGCGGGTTGCATTGTGGCGGCCGGAAACCAACCTGATGTCTCCGAGCGCAGCCGGCCCTCGTTCTCTTTCTCTTAATCTTTATCTTAATCTTTCTCCTCATCGCCCTCACCAATTCGAGAGAACGAGAACGATTAAGAGAAAGATGCAAGCATCCGGACAAACACGACAGCGCAGGGATACCATGATTACGTTTCTTCTCCGAACCCGGTTGTTCTCATGACTCGTGTCGTCCTCCAATACGGTCGCACCGGGCTCCCGATCGATCTACCGGCGAAGAACGTCACCGTGGTCGAGCCGCGCTTCGTGCCGGGGCTGGCGGACGAACCGGCGGCGTTCCGTGAGGCGGTGCGACGGCCCATCGGCCGGCCGGCGCTGCGGGAAATTGTTCGCGCGACCGATCGCGTGGCCATCGTGATTCCGGATCACACGCGTCCGCTGCCGCGCGAGCGGCTGATGCCATGGTTGTTCGCCGAGCTGGACCACGTGCCGGCGAACAATTTCGTCATCATCAACGGCACGGGTTCGCACCGGGCAAACACGCCGGACGAGCTGCGCCAGATGGTCGGCGATGCCGTGTTCCAGCAGTATCGGATCGTGAATCACGATTCGCGCGCTCCCGCGATGCTGGCCGCGGCGGGCCGCACGGTCGACGGGCGGGCGGTGGCGATGAATCGCGATTACGTGGAGGCGGATCGCCGGATTGTCCTGGGGTTCATCGAGCCGCACTTCATGGCCGGTTTCTCCGGCGGCTACAAAGGCGTGTTTCCGGCCGTCGCCGATCTCGAATCGATCAAGCATTATCATCGCGCGGCGGTAATCGGCGACCCGAAGAGTACGTGGGGCGTGCTGGCGGGCAACCCGACGCAGGCGCAGATTCGGGCGAACGGTGCGCTGTTGCCGGTCGATTTCCTGATCAACGTGACCCAGAATCGCGCCCGCGAAATCACGGGGTTCTTCTGCGGTGACGTGCTCGCCGCGCACGAAGCGGGGTGCGCGTTCGCGAAACGAACCGCGATGATCGCGTGCCCGAAGCCATTTCCGATCGTGGTCACGTCCAACAGCGGGTTTCCGCTCGACCAGAACCTCTACCAGACGGTGAAGGGCATGTCGGCCGCGGCGCAGATCGTGACGGACGGGGGGCTCATCATCGCGGCGGCGGAATGCGGCGACGGGTTTCCCGAGCATGGGAGTTTCAAGAAGTTCCTCTTCGAGCACCGCTCGGCGCAGGCGATGCTCGACACGATCGACGCCGCGCCGGCTCCGATCGAGGATCAGTGGCAGGTGCAGCTGCTCGCGCTGATCCTGGTGAGGGCTCGGGTGGGCGTGTATTCAAAAATCCATGCCACCGACATTCGCCGTGCGCATCTCGAGCCCGTCGCTGACATTGCCGCCCGCGTGCGGGACGAATTCACGCGGATTGGCGCCGATGCCCCGATCGCCGTCCTCCCCGAGGGTCCGATGACGATTCCGTATTTGGCCGAGGGCGTCAGGGATTGAGGTAATGAAGCGCTGCCGTTGCCACACTCAAGACTACCGGAATTCCGGTAGTTTTTGTTCGAATTCACCCTTTCCACTCGCGCGCATCCGGTTTCAACTTCGGCGCTGCTCGTCTCCAGCGAGTTGGTCCAGCCGATCGACGGTCCGGCAGCTGCCGCACAAACGCGGTTTTTCAAGTTCCCGCCATTTATCTCGCAATTCATCCGCATGGCCACCCGCTCCCGCACCTCCAACGGCCCCGCAAACTCGTCCACTGCGCTTGGCTTCGAGGCGACGCTCCGGTTCGGCACTGACGAGCTTCGCAACAACACGGACGCGTCGGAATACAAGCATGTGGTGTCTGGGCTCACCTTCCACATACCCATTTTCGAATCGTTCGGGGAACACCGCACTACTCCGGGTACATGACCCTCACCGATTACCACGCGAAGTACTTTGCCTATGAGCTAACCAAACGCTGTCCGTCCGACAGCCTCGAAAAATTGGCCGGGGCGGTTGCGGGCGCACAGGTGGACCTGAACCCTCATCAAGTGGATGCGGCACTTTTCGCTTTCACCTCTCCTCTTTCCAAGGGAGCGCTGCTTGCCGACGAAGTTGGTCTTGGGAAGACCATCGAGGCTGGGTTGGTGCTTTCCCAAAAATGGGCAGAACGGAAGCGTCGGATTCTCATCATCGTCCCGTCGAATCTCCGCAAGCAGTGGCATCAGGAGCTGACAGAGAAATTTTTCCTACCTTGTGAGATCTTGGAGACGAAGTCCTACAACGCGCGGATCAAGGTGGGTAATTTTCGCCCGTTTGAGACCAAGGACACCATCGTTATCTGCTCTTACCAGTTCGCCCGAAACAAGGCCAAGGACGTCGCGGAGACCGTATGGGATCTCGTGGTGATGGACGAGGCGCATCGCCTCCGAAATGTCTACAAGCCCTCCAACATCATCGCCAACACGCTCAAGCTGGCGCTGGCCAACAAGCACAAGCTCCTGCTCACGGCCACGCCCCTCCAGAACTCGCTGCTCGAGCTCTTCGGACTCGTCAGCTTCATCGACGAGTATACCTTTGGCGATCTGAAGAGCTTCCGCGAGCAGTTCGCCCACCTCGATCAGGAGCAGGTCTTTCAGACCCTGAAAACCCGGCTCGCGCCGATCTGCCACCGCACGCTCAGGCGCCAGGTCACAGCTTACATTCCGTTCACCAAGCGCCATCCGATTCTCGAGGAATTTACCCCGGAGGAAAGCGAGGACCGGTTGTACGAGCTGGTATCGGAGTACCTGCGGCGGGACAACCTGCAGGCCCTTCCGTCCAGCCAGCGCACGCTGATGACGCTCGTTCTCCGCAAGCTGCTCGCGTCCTCGACATTCGCCATCGCCGGTGCCCTCGAATCCATTTCCAATCGACTCAAGGCGCAGATTAAAAAGCAGGAGCCTGGCGAGTCGCTGGAGGAGGAACTCGACCACGACTACGAGGCGCTCGACGAGACCGCCGAGGAATGGACGGAGGAGGCGCCGGCTGAACCTATCTCCGATGCTACTCGCGCAGCTATCGAGGCTGAGATTGCCGACCTCGATTCCTTCGCGAGCCTCGCCACTTCCATCACGCACAACGCGAAGGGCCTGGCCTTGCTCAAGGCACTGACTGTCGTCTTCAGCAAAGCGAAGGAGCTGGGCGCCGCGGAAAAGGCCATCATCTTCACCGAATCGCGGAAAACGCAGAGTTACCTCTTGCGTCTGCTGGCCGACAGCCCCTTTGCCGACGGCATTGTCCTCTTTAACGGCTCCAACACCGACGACCGCTCCAAGCTCATCTACGCCGCATGGCAGGAGAAACACCAGGGCACCGACCGCGTCTCCGGCTCCAAGAGTGCCGATATGCGATCCGCCCTCGTGGATTACTTTCGCGAGGGGGGCCGCATCATGATTGCCACCGAGGCCGGGGCGGAAGGCATCAACCTCCAGTTTTGCTCGCTCGTCGTGAATTATGACCTGCCGTGGAATCCCCAGCGGATCGAGCAGCGCATCGGCCGCTGCCATCGTTACGGACAGAAGCACGACGTGGTGGTGGTCAATTTCCTCAACCGCAAGAACGCCGCGGATAAACGGGTTTACGAACTGCTCTCGGAAAAATTCAAGCTATTCGAGGGCGTTTTCGGCGCCAGCGATGAGGTGCTCGGGGCCATCGAATCGGGCGTCGATTTTGAGAAACGGATCAACGACATCTACCAGCGCTGCCGGAAGACCGAGGATATCAAGGTCGCCTTCGACCAACTCCAGCTCGAGCTGAGCTGGGAAATCAACGAGGCGATGACCATTACCCGCCGAAAACTGCTGGAGAATTTTGACGATGAGGTCCGCGACAAACTGAAGATCCGCGACGAAGATTCGAGGGCATCCCTGAATCGTTTTGAACGGCGCTTGATGCAACTGACCCGGCATGAATTGGGCACCCGGGCGGAGTTTATCGGCGATTCGTCCTTCCAGCTCAAGTCATGTGAGTTTCCCGGCGCGATTCCGCTCGGGCTGTATGAATTGCCCCGGCGCTCGGGCGAAGCGCATCTTTACCGCCTGAATCACCCGCTGGCTGAGGCTATTCTCGCCCAGGCCAAGAGTCGCGAGCTGCCACTCCAGGAAGTCCAGTTCGGCTATGCGGATTACGACGGGAAGATTTCAGTTCTGCAGTCGTTCCTCGGCAAAGGTGGCTGGCTGATGCTTTCGAGCTTCACCGTGGAAGCCCTCGACCAGTCGGAAGACCACCTGCTGTTTGCGGCGCTTACCGATGACGGGCAGGTCATCCACGAGGAAGCCGCAGCGCGGCTGTTCTCGCTCAAGGCCCGGCTCGCGCCTGCGGCGACGACCACCGCTCCCACCGAACTGGAAACTCTTACTCAAAAGCAGCGGGCGGAGAAACAGCGGACGATCTCCGAGCGCAACGCGAAGTTCTTTGAGGTTGAAGTCGAAAAGCTCGATGGCTGGGCCGAGGATCTGAAACTCACCCTGGAGCGCGAGATCAAGGATATGGACCGGCAGATCAAGGAAGCCCGCCGCACCGCCAGCACGTCCGCCACCCTTGAGGAAAAACTCGCCGGCCAGAAGCAGATCAAAGCTCTCGAATCGCAGCGCAACGAGAAGCGCCGCTCGCTCTTCGAGGCGCAGGACAAGGTGGACCAGCGTCGAGAAACCCTGATCGCCGCGATTGAGGGGAAACTGATCCAAAACGCATCCTCTTCTGCACTTTTCACTATCCGCTGGAGCCTTATCTAGACGCTTATGGATACCCCATCGCAGGCACTCGCAGCAAAAATTACTGACCGGCTGGTTCGAGAGGGACTGATAACCGTAGCCGCAGCCAAGAAGATTCAGACCCAACTTGCGGAGGGAAAACTGCGGGCGGAGGACTGGCGGCTTCCCGTTGAACTGGCCGAAAGGAAGGAAGCCAAATCATGAGCACCATCGGACTGAGGAAACTCACCATTGAGCACCTGCGTGGCTCTGTAGTTCCTTTCGCGCTTCCGTTTGAGACGGCCAAGAAGCTCACGGTTGTTTACGGCGAGAACGGCACCGGGAAGTCAACGATCTGCGATGCGTTCGAGTTTCTTGGCAAAGGCAAGGTGGGGTCGCTTGAGAACCGTGGCCTCGGCAAGACCAGCAGATACTGGCACTCTCTGGGTAAGAAGCCGGCGGACGTCGCTGTGACATTGGAGACGCAGGATAGCTCCTCATGCCGTGCGACAATTGTGAAAAGCGATGTCGTCGCCAATCCGTTGGCGAAACGCCCACGCGTTGAAGTCCTGCGCCGCGGCCAGATTCTGGCATTGGTGGAAGCGAAGCCAGGTGATCGTTACGCCGCCATCAGCCGGTTCATCGACGTGTCTGGCGTTGAAACTTCGGAAGCGACTCTTCGCCAATTGATCCGCGACCTCGCGGGCAATCGGGATCTTGCCGTGGCCCGTGTGCTGGAAAATCAGGATGCGATCCGCCAGTTCTGGGATTCAGCCGGGGAGCCGGGTGGCAGTTCGCTGGCTTGGGCGAACATCGAATCGAAGCGCGATCCGAACTCATCGGACGCTGAGGTTACCGCATTAGCCGCGCTCCAGGCGGCCTACTCCCGGCTCGGCGACTACCCGGCAAATCTCAAGGCGGCGAAAGAAGCTTTGAACACAGCGAAAACTGCGGTGGACGCGGCGCGACTGGAAGCCCAGGCGTGCGTCCAGACGATTGCGGCCGATGCCGGCGAGGTGATGGACGTGCTGGAATCAGCCCGTGCATATCTGCATAAACATCCTGTGCCGGTAGTTTGCCCGCTTTGCGAAAGTTCTGAGAAAGTGGACGGACTAGCTCGGCGAATCACTGAGCGCCTTGATTCATTTTCTACTCTCCAGACTGCGCAGGCGAAGACCAAAACGACCGGCGCTAATTTGCTGCGCGCTGAGCAGCAGTTGGACGCGTTAAGACTGAGCGCGAAGAAGCATGCCGACGCATTTGAGAAGGCACGCACGGGATTTACTTGGTCGACGGACATTTCGTTGCCGGCGGCATCGGCCGCTCAAGACATCGAGGCTATTGACAGTTGGCTCGCCGGGTCAGCCCACCTGCCAGCTGAATGGAAAGAGGCGGAAACGGTTCGACAGGACAAAAAGCAATTCGTCGGAGCGTTGAAGCGGGCCCTCAAGACCTACACGGAGAACGCCCAAGCCCAGAAAGAACTCGACCTTCTGCTTCCGAGACTAACCGCCGCGCTGGAAATCGTAGAAGACGAACGCCGCCGTTTCACCGACAGCATTCTTGTCAAAATTGCCGGTGAGGTTGGCCGTGTTTACGAACTCGTTCACCCTGGCGAAGGGTTGAACAAGATCAGTCTCGAACTCGACCCCGACAAACGTGCCTCCCTTGAAATCGGCGCCAGCTTTTGCGGCCAGGCGGGCACGCCACCTCAGGCATATTTCAGCGATTCGCACCTCGATACCCTGGGACTCTGCGTGTTCTTGGCACTCGCCGCAATGGACGGCCCGGAAAACAATATTTTGGTGCTTGATGACGTCCTTGCTAGTGTTGATGAGCCGCACGTGGAGCGCCTCATCGAGATGCTCTATGCCGAGGCGATCAAGTTCCGGCATTGCCTCATCACGACGCATTACCGCCCGTGGAAGCAAAAGCTTCGTTGGGGATGGCTGAGGAACGGCCAGTGCCAGTTCATCGAATTGTCGAAGTGGACGAATCAGCAGGGAATGACGCTCATTCGCAGCATCCCGGATGTCGAACGCCTCCGCGCTTTGTTGGCTGAGACGCCGCCCGATCCCCAACTCGTGTGCGCCAAGGCAGGTGTTATCCTTGAAGCGGCGTTGGATTTCCTCACCCAACTCTACGAATGCGCGGTTCCCCGGCGGCCGGGCGGCCTTTACACCCTCGGCGATCTTCTGCCGTCGATTGACAAGAAGCTGCGCAACGCCCTCCAAGTCGAAGTTCTCGTAAAAGATGCCTCAGGCGTGTCCGGCTACCAGACTAGGAGCCTGACGCCGATCCTCGACGAACTGATTCGCATCGCCCAGGCCCGAAACGTATTTGGCTGCCACTTCAATGCCCTGTCGTTCGAATTGCTGGACAGCGATGCGCTCGGCTTTGGTCAGAAAGTGGTGGAGTTGATCGAGATCCTCGCCGATCCCGATGCCGGTTGGCCGAGGAATTCGAAGTCTGGGAAATACTGGGCAAACTCAGGCGAGACCCGCCGCCTGCATCCGCTACAACAACCCACTTGAGACGATTGTGACCAAGAAGCAAAAACTCGAACTGGCTTGGATTGGAAAGGAGAACCGGCCCCGGCTGGAGCCGCGCATTCTCCTCGAAGACCCGGAGAAGTCGTATCACGCGGCGCATCGGGTGACGGATCACGACCGGTTCGATAACCGGCTCATCTTCGGCGACAATCTCCTCGCTCTCAAAGCGCTCGAACAGGAACTCACGGGGAAGATTCGATGCATCTATATCGACCCCCCTTACAACACTGGCAGCGCATTTCAGCAGTATGACGACGACCTGGAACATTCCACGTGGCTTTCGCTTATTCGCGACCGTGTCGAAATATTGCACAGGCTCCTAAGACCGGACGGCAGTCTGTGGGTCAGCTTAGACGACAGCGAAGCCCACTATTTCAAAGTGATGGTTGATGAAATTTTCGGGCGGCAGAACTTCATCGCGGACATCTCTTGGCGAAAGCGCGATGGTCCGCCGAATGACCGACGGATGGGAAGCGTGCATGAGCATGTTCTCCTTTGGGGCCACACAAAGCTAAGCAGCTCAAAGAAAACGTTGGCGGAAGAGGCATTCAACCTCATGCCCCGAACCGAAAAAGCGAATGCCGAGTACCGGGTGCATCCGGAGCCGGATGGTCCAGATCCGCGAGGTCCATTCCGAAAGATTGATACTACGGCTCATGGCAAAGGGGGTCGCTTTGTCCAAAGTCTTTTCTACGCGATACAAAATCCGTATACGAAAGAAGACGTATGGCCGCGTAAGGGGACCTGCTGGCGTCACAATCGCGGGGAAATGAAGCGGCTCCAAGCGGACCGCCGGCTTTATTGGGGCGTCAATGGCACCGCGACCACTCCGATGCGGAAGCTTTTTATTTCGGAGGCAAAGCAAGGCATGTGTACCCCCACTATTTGGGACGATGTGGGATTAAACCAACATGCAACGGGCGAAATGGAAGATTTGTTTGGCGAAAAAGCGTTCTTCGAGACTCCAAAACCTGAGGGTCTGCTTCAGCGAATCATTCATGTCGCGTCTAATCCCGGCGACTTAGTCCTCGATTCCTTTGCCGGCTCCGGCACGACAGGCGCCGTGGCCCACAAGATGGGCCGGCGCTGGATAATGGTGGAACTGGGCGAGCATTGTCACACGCACATCATCCCCCGGCTGAAGAAAGTGATCGACGGCGCGGACGCGGGTGGGATCACGGACGCCGTGGGCTGGAAGGGCGGCGGCGGGTTCCGCTACTACCGGCTCGCGCCGTCGCTGCTCACGCAGGACAAGTGGGGCAACTGGGTTATTTCGAAGGAATACAACGCGCCCATGCTGGCGGAGGCAGTGTGCAAATTGGAGGGGTTCACCTACGCGCCCAGCGATACGGTTTATTGGCAGCAGGGCCGTTCCACGGAGCGGGATTTTCTCTACGTCACCACGGCCAGCCTGAGCCACGACCAACTCCAGCAATTGAGCGACGAGGTCGGGCCCGAGCGAACGTTGCTCGTGGTCTGCTCCGCCTTCCGCGGCCGGAAGGAAGGCTACCCGAACCTGACCGTGAAGAAGATTCCCAAGGCTGTCCTCACCCGCTGCGAGTGGGGTCACGACGATTACAGCCTGAAGGTGGAGAACCTGCCGAAGGCCCCGCCTCCGGCGGGGCAGATGGAGCTGATTTAGCCGCAAAAGAACGCAAGGAACGCAAAGAGCATGACGACGACGAACAGCATACTGCGCGACGGCCTGTGCCTGCGCGGCACCGGGTCCGCCGGAGGATGGCTGGCGCCATTGCTCCCGGATTTCTCTGCGCTCTTTGCGCTCCTTCGCGGCCCAGCCCCATGACCCAGGCACCGGAAAACAAGTCCGCCATCATTCTCTACCAGACCGAGGATGGTCGCACGCGCGTGCAATGCCGGTTTGAGAACGAGACAGTTTGGCTGACGCAGAAGCTGATGGCCGAGTTGTTCCAGATCGGCGTCAACACGGTCAACTACCACCTGAAGGCCATTTTTGCCGAAGGTGAGCTTCGACCGGAGGCAACTATTCGACGTTATCGAATAGTTCAAAACGAGGGGGGCCGCCAGATCGCCCGGGAGGTGGAGCACTACAATCTGGATGCCATCCTCGCAGTCGGTTTCCGGGTGCGCAGCCATCGCGGCACGCAGTTCCGGCAGTGGGCCATCGGGCGCTTGAACGAGTATCTGGTGAAGGGTTTCACCATGGATGACGAGCGGCTCAAGAACCCGCCGGGCAAGGGGCAGAAGGACTACTTCGACGAGCAACTGGAGCGCATCCGCGACATCCGCTCCTCCGAGCGGCGCTTCTACCAGAAGGTGCTGGATATTTACGCCACGAGCGTGGACTACACGCCAAATACGGAGATGTCGCAGCGATTCTTCGCCACGGTGCAGAACAAGATGCACTGGGCGGCGCACGGGCACACGGCGGCGGAGGTGATCCATGCAAGGGTGGATGCGGGCCAGCCTTTCATGGGGCTGAAGACGACACGGCCTGGCGGCATCATCCGCAAGGAGGACGTAGCCATCGCCAAGAACTATCTCGATCCGGAGGAACTCGGCACGCTGAACCGAGTCGTGAACGCCTACATCGAATTCGCCGAGCTACGGGCGCTGCAACGCAAAGTGATGACGATGCGCGACTGGATCGCCAAGCTGGATGAGTTCCTGAAACTCTCCGAGCACGAACTACTCGACCACGCCGGCACAATTACTGCCGAACAGGCGAAGACGAAGGCGGAACTGGAATACGAGCGCTATAGGGCGTTTCTGGACACGCAGCCGCGGCTGGTGGACGCCGATTTCGAGAAGGTTGCGAAAGAGCTGAAGAAACTTCCCCAGCCCAAGCCTCCGAAACCGGGGAAGAAAAGGCTATGAATCGCCACGTCAACGCCATCGCCGGACGGTTGAGCCTGCGCCAGCCGCAGCGCACGTCGCTCGAAATTCTCGACCGGGTCACCGAGATCGTGCCGCCGCGCAAGGCGGCGGACCTCGCGGCGGCCCAGGCGATCATTCGCAGCGAGTATCCGACAGTGACCGATTTCGAACGGGAATTTCCTTCGCTCTGCTTCGCGCTGGCGACGGGAGTGGGCAAGACGCGACTGATGGGTGCGTTCATCAGCTACCTGCACCTGGCCCACGGGATAAACAATTTCTTCGTCCTGGCGCCCAACCTTACGATCTACAACAAGCTGATTACCGATTTCACGCCCAACACACCGAAGTATGTGTTCAAGGGCATCGCGGAGTTTGCCACGGACGCGCCGGAGATCATCACCGGGGACAATTACGAGGCCAAGGCAGGCACGCTTTTCGATCAGGTGCTGCGCTGCAAGGTCAACATCTTCAATATCTCGAAGATCAATTCCGAGGTGCGCGGCGGAAAATCGCCCCGGATCAAACGGCTCTCGGAATACATCGGGGAAAGTTATTTCGAATATCTCGCCGGGTTGCCGGATCTCGTGCTCATCATGGACGAGTCGCACCGATACCGGGCCAGTGCGGGAGTGCGGGCCATCAATGAACTCAAGCCGGTGCTGGGGTTGGAACTGACGGCAACGCCGTTCATCGAAGGTCCGAAGGGGCCGGTGGCCTTCAAAAATGTCATCTGCGACTACCCATTGGCGAGGGCGATGCAGGACGGCTTCGTGAAGGAGCCGGCAGTGGCGACGCAGAAGAACTTCGACCCAAGTCGGTTTTCCGCCGCCGAAATCGAAAAGATCAAGCTGGAGGATGGCATCCGACTGCACGAGGACGTGAAAGTGCGGCTCGAAACGTATGCACGGGAGACGGAGCAGAAAATCGTGAAGCCCTTCGTTCTGGTGATCGCGCGCGACACGACGCACGCCGCGGAGTTGCTCAAGCTGATCCAGTCCGACCGTTTCTTCGAAGGCCGCTACAAGGAAAAGGTCATCCAGGTGGATTCCAGCAAGACCGGCGCCGAGGAGGAGGAAATGATCGAGCGGCTACTCAAGGTGGAGCACACCGACGAGCCGACGGAGATCGTGATTCACGTGAACATGCTCAAGGAGGGCTGGGACGTAACTAATCTCTATACGATCATCCCACTCCGGGCGGCGAACGCACGCACCCTCATCGAACAGTCAATTGGACGCGGTCTCCGCTTGCCCTACGGCAAGCGCACGGGTGTCAGTGCGGTGGATCGGCTCAGCATTGTCGCGCACGATCGGTTCCAGGAGATCGTCGATGAAGCCAACAAGCCCGACTCCGCGATTCGACTGGAGAAAATCATCCTCGAACCGCCGGGTCAGCATCAGAAGCTGGCCACGGTGGTCTCACAATCGGGAGTGCTGGCCCAGATTGGCGGCACGTCTCTGGAATCCAGTTCCACGACCATCACCCAGTCCGGCACGCCGACAGCCAAGCCGGCCTTTGCGACCGCAGCAGAGCAGAGAGTGGCCAAGGCAACCTATGATGTGCTTGCAGGCTTCGAGCACCTGGGTTCGTCGGGGTCGCTGCTTTACCCGGAGGTGCAGAGCAAGATTGTCGCCAGGGTTGAGGAAGCGCTGGCGCCGCTGCAGGGCGAGTTGGCGGCCGTGACCGAGGCCGTCAATGTCGCAGCCGTAGTCGCGAAGACCACAGAAATTGTCGTCCAGCAAACCATCGATATTCCCCGCATCCTCGTGGTGCCGAAGGGCGAAGTGACGAGTGGGTTCAGCCCGTTCACGCTTGAAGCCAACTCGATCCATTACCAGCCGGTCGAACGTGACATCCTGATCCAAAAGCTTCGCACGCACGAGCAGGAGACCCTGACGACTGCGGGCGGCAGGCAGACCGAATTTCGAATCGAAGATTACATCGTCCGCGCATTGATCGATTTCGACGACGTCTCTTACGACCACCACGCGGACCTGCTCTACGACTTGGCCGGCCAAATGGTGAAGCACCTGCGCGGCTACTTGAAGGATCAGGGCGACGTCCTGAATGTTCTACAATACTATCAGCGGCAGCTCGCGGAGTTTATCCACGCGCAGATGCAGGCCCACCACTGGGAGAAGGCGGCGGGCTATGAAGTCGTGGTTAACAAGGGCTTCACCGCCTTGAAACCGCTGGCGTTCACGGCACCGGCGGACGAAGCGGTCCATCACTTCCGGCATCCCGTGGTCGACAAGTCGAAAATCGCGCAGATGGTTTTCGGTGGCTTTCATCGATGCCTTTATCCAGTGCAAAAATTCCAATCCGACACCGAACGTGTGCTGGCCGTGATTCTCGATCGGGACGCCGACAAGTGGTTCAGGCCCGCTCGGACCCAATTCCAGATCTTCTATAAATGGGGCGCCGATCAGCATGAATACCAGCCCGATTTCGTAGCGGAAACCGCGGACGCCATCTACATGCTGGAGCCAAAAGCGCGTAAAGATATGGAAGACGGTGAAGTCCTCGCAAAGAAGGATTCAGCCGTCCGCTGGTGCCAGCTCGCGACCGATCATACAGCCAAGAACAACGGCAAACCGTGGAAGTATCTCCTGATTCCGCACGACGCGATTGCAGAGAACATGAGCATCAAAGGACTGACGGCACAGTTTTTGGTGAAATGATTGATCGGAAGAAGAAATCATCCACGCAGCTTGCTACGGCCGTTGCGGGCGGGACCCACCTTCGCCGAGGCTTCGGCGGCAGGTCGGCCGCGGCCCCGAGACAATCCGCAATCCGAAATCCGAAATCCGAAATCCGAAATCGCACGGGCCCACGCTCCCAGGCCGGAGCTGGTTTGCGTAGCAGCCGCTGGCAACGAGGCTGGCAATTCCTCGGCGAAGTGCGCATCCGACGGGCTTTCGACACGTGCTTTTCCGAACGTTGAAACCTTGCGGGCGGGACGCCCGCGCTCCCAGGCCGATCCGCCGTTCCGCAATCCGCAATCCGCAATCCGAAATTCCGCAATCCGAAATTCCGCCTCCCGCATCCCGCCTCCCGCATCCAAATCCAAATCGAAACTACGCCAGAATTCCCTTCACGACCTGCGCCGGCTCGACGCCGCTCAGCCGCATGTCGAGGCCTTGGTGCTTGAAGGTGAACTTCGAGTGATCGATGCCGAGGCAGTGGAGCAGGGTGGCGTTGAGGTCGTGCAGGCTCACGGGATCCTTCACGATGTTGTACGAAAAGTCGTCCGTCTCGCCATACACCACTCCGCCTCTTACGCCGCCGCCCGCGAGCCACACGCTGAAGCAGCGCGGATGATGATCGCGGCCGTAATTCGTTTTCGTCAGCGCGCCCTGGCTGTACACCGTGCGGCCGAACTCGCCCGCCCACACCACCAGCGTGTCGTCCAGCAACCCGCGCTGCTTCAAATCGGTGATGAGCGCGTGACACGCCTGATCCGTGTCCTTGCATTGCAGCCGGTGATCGTTCGGCAGGTTGCCATGCTGGTCCCAGCCGCGGTGGAGAATCTGCACCACGCGGACATCCCGCTCGGCCATCCGTCGCGCGAGCAGGCAGCTCGCCGCAAACGACCCCGGTACCTTCACGTCGTCCCCGTACAGGTCGAGCGTCGCCTGGCTCTCGTTGGAAAAATCCGTCAGGTCCGGCACGCTGGTCTGCATCCGAAACGCCATCTCGTACTGCGCGATGCGCGTCACCGTTTCCGGATCGCCGTACCGCGCGTGCGCCATCTGGTTGAACTGGCTGAGCGAATCGAGCATCGCGCGCCGCGTCGTGCGGTCGACGCCGTTCGGATTCTCGAGGAACAGCACCGGGTCGCCCTGCGCGCGCAGCGCCACGCCGGTGTGCGACGTGGGCAGAAAACCGCTGCTCCACATCCGCGTGAATAGCGCCTGCGCCGCGGCCTTCGACGACCACTTCGGCGTGAGCACCACGAACGCGGGCAGGTCGTTGTTCTCGCTGCCCAGTCCGTAGGAAATCCACGAACCGAGGCTCGCCTTGCCCGGGATTTCGCTGCCCGTCATCAGGAACGTGCAGGCCGGATCATGGTTGATCGCATTCGTGTGCACCGTCCGGACAATCGCGAGGTCGTCGACCATCGTCGCGGTGTACGGCAGCAGATCGCTGACCCACGCGCCATTCTGGCCGTGCTGGGCGAATTTGAAGAGTGAAGGCGCGACGGGGAAGCGCGTCTGCCCGCTCGTCATCGTCGTGATTCGCTGGCCCATCCGCACCGACTCCGGCAGTTCGACGTCGAAATGCTCCTGCAGTCCGGGCTTGTAATCGAACGTGTCGAGCTGCGACGGCCCGCCGTTCATATGCAGATAGATGATACGCTTGGCCTTGGGGGCAAAGTGGGGGAAGCCGGGGTGCGGCGGGTGCACGCGCGCCGCGAGCGCCTTGGCGCCGAGGTCCGCCGCCCGCGCGCGCGGCGCGAGCCAGTTCAGTGCCACGCCGCCCATGGCCAGCCCCGCCCCGGCGAAAAACTGCCGGCGCGTCAAATGATTCAAGTATTCGTGGCAGGGATTCATTTCGGTGGAGAAATCTTGAAATCGGGCATCGGTCATCTGGCATCTTGAAATTTCAGTTGCGGTTGATCGCCTCGTCGAGGTTCAGCAGCAGGTTCGCCACCATCGTCCACGCGGCGAAATCGTCGGCCGGCAGGATGGCCGATGGTTTGGACTCGCCGTTGTTCAGCACCTGGCTCGCGGCTTCGCGGTTCTGCGCGAAATGCGCGCGGTGGGTCGCGAGGGTTTCGGCGAGCAGGGTCTGCTCGGCCGGCGTCGGCGGCCGGGCCGCGACGCACTGGAAGGCGAACGCCAGCCGCTCCGGCTCGGTGCTGGTACGCACGAGCAGCCGCTCGGCAAACGCGCGCGCGGCTTCGAATTGCTGGACGTCGTTCATCAGCGCGAGCGCCTGGAGGGGAGTGTTCGAACGACCGCGGCCGACGCAGAACGTCTCCCGCGAAGGCGCATCGAAGGTGACCATGGACGGCGCGGGCGCGGTTCGTTTCCAGAACGAGTATAGGCTGCGTCGATACAGCGCCTCGCCGTGATCCTGCACGTAAACCTTGGTGTTGCTGCCGCCGAACGCGACCGGCTCCCAGATGTTGCCCGGCTGGTATGGCCGCACCGGTGGTCCGCCGATCTGAGGCCGAAGCAGGCCGCCGATCGCGAGCGCCTGATCGCGCAGCACCTCGGCATCGAGCCGCAGCCGCGATGCGCGCGCCAGCAGCTTGTTCGCCGGATCGATTTCCAGCAGCTTCGGTGTGACGCGTGAGTCCTGCCGGTACGTGCGGGACGTCACCAGCAGGCGGACCAGCCGTTTCACGTCCCAGCCGGACTGCATGAACTCGCTCGCGAGCCAGTCGAGCAATTGCGGGTGCGTCGGCGGTTCGCCTTGCGCGCCAAAGTCAGTCGGCGTGCGCACGAGCCCCGCGCCAAAAAGCTGCTGCCAGAAACGGTTCACCGCGACGCGCGAGGTTAGCGGATGCGTTGGGCTGACGAGCCAGCGCGCGAAATCGAGCCGCGTCACGCGGCCGCCCGTTTTCTCCACCGGGGGCAGAAACGCGGGCGTGCGCGCCTCGACCGGATCGCCCGGCTTGTCGTACTGGCCGCGGATCAAGATGCGCGCCGGCAGCGGCTCCGACCGTTCCGCCGAAACCAGCGTGATCGGCAGCGTCATCTCGTAATGCACCTGCTCGGCCATCAGCCGGCGCGCCGCATGCACCTGCGGCTCGAGCGCGCCGCGCAGCGGGCCGTAGATGTAGTCGCGATAAAAGTCGGCGATGCGTTTCTTCTCCTCGTCATTCTGCTGCGTGGCGGAAAGACCGACGAGGAAGTTGATGTCGTGCCGCAGTGGAAACGCGTCGAACGCGCGCGCGCCCGTCCGCAGCGAACCCGCCCATGCGCCGCGCGAAATCAGCGGGTCATCGCTCGCGCTCGGGCTCGTATACACGGCGCCGATACGGTCCCACCACGCCGCGCCGTCGCTCTGCGCCAGCCGGATGCCGGTGTACGTTTTGCCCTCGTGGAGCCCGGATTCGCAGGCCATCGCTTCGAGCCGCACGTAGCTGCCGGGCGGAGGCAGCGCCCCGCCGAATGCCGCGTTTTGCGCCACCTCCGGACCGAACGCGGTCGCGTCGCCCCAGACCACGCGCCGCGTTTTCTGCTCGCTGATGAACTCGAGGCTGAGCGCCCGCGGCGGGTTTGTCGGGTCGAGCTGGACGTGGACAAACGCAGTGGCTTCGGTGCGCACGGTCAACATCACGTCTCCCGCGGTGAACGCGATCGGCCGTTCCACCTTTCCCTCCAGCCGCAACGCCCGCTTGCCGCCGGCGACCGGCACGTCCTTGCCGCCGAGCCACTGGCCTGCCGGCGCCGGACCGGTGACATTATCCGGCGTCGGCAGATCCGAATCCTCCGCCCAAATCATTTCGTAGGTGATCGGCTTCCGGTCCGGTTTGATGAGGGTGGTGCCCGCGGCCATCAGTTCTTCCGCCCGCGCGGTCACCGCGGCCTCGAGCGGTTTGACGGCCGCGTTGATCTCGTCGATTCGACGCTGTTTCTCCGCCGTGTCGCCGATGATGGCCACCGGTCCCGCCACGCGCACGTTTCCGTCCCAGACCCGATCGGCGAGGCCTTTGAAAATCGCCCCGAGCGAGTAGTACTCCCGCTGGGTGAGCGGATCGAATTTGTGATCGTGGCACGAGGCGCAGTTCGCCGTCAGTCCCATCCAAACGGCCGAGGTGGTGTCGACGCGATCGGCGGTGTTGCGCGCCTCGGCCTCGGCTTCAATCGCGCCGCCCTCGGACGTCGAGAGGTGGTTGCGATTGTATCCCGTCGCGACGACCTGATCGACCCGCGGGTGCGGCAGCATGTCGCCCGCGAGCTGCTCGATCGTGAACTGGTCAAACGGCAGGTTGCGGTTGAACGCCTGCACGACCCAGTCGCGGTACGGCCAGATGGTGCGCACGTTGTCGAGGTGCAGCCCGTGCGTGTCGGCGTAGCGGATGGCGTCGAGCCAGTGCCGGCCGAAATGTTCACCATAGCGCGGTGACGCGAGCAGCCGTTCGACGAGCCTCTCGTAAGAGCCGGGAGCGCGATCGGCCACATAAGCCGCGACCTCGTCCGGCGTCGGCGGCAGACCGGTGAGATCGAGCGTGAGACGGCGAACGAGGATTTCCGGTGGCGCCTCGGGGGAGAGGGCGAGCTGTCGCGCGGCCAGCTTGGCCGCGATGTAGCGATCGACTGAATGATCGCCGGCGCCGGCCGTGGGCGGGGGCACCTCGGGACGCGCCACCGGCTCGTAAGCCCAGTGGCTCTGATACTCGGCGCCCTGCAAAATCCACTGCCGGATCAGGTCGCGTTGCGGCGGCTTGAGCGGCGACTTGTGCGAGTCCGGCGGCGGCATCACCTCGTCCTCGTGCGGGCTGTTGATGCGCTGCCAGAGTTCCGACTGTTCCAAATCGCCCGGCACGATCGCATGCACGCCCTTGCGGTCAGAGAGCGCGCTTTCCCTCTGGTCGAGCCGCAGCTTTTTCTCGCGCTTCTTCGCATCGATCCCATGGCAGGCGAAGCAGTTCTCGGCCAGGATCGGCCGGATGTGTTGATTGAACGTGATCGGCTCCGCCGCGCCGGCGCGCTGGAGCGCGACGATGCCGAGCAGCAACGAACCGCAAAGTTTCCTCGTGGGCATGTGGGACCGTTCGCGAGCGACCGGTGGGACGGACAGTATTCAGTGGGTTCCGTCCCGCAAGCGGCGCGCGAGGGGCAGAAAGACGCGGCGAAACCGGAGGCGCAAGGCGCAAAACGGCGCCGGCACGTGTTGCTTCGAACTGCTTCCCGAAAGATGCGCCGTGGAGAAGGGAGCCCCCTCGACAGGCTCGGGGCCTTGAGCCTGCCGAAACGGGAGGGAGAAAGGAGCAGGGACAATTTCCAACGAGGCTCCTATGCCCCAAGGGTTTCCCAGGGCGGCGCAGCCGCAACCGAAGTAATATGTGTTCACGCGCAGCCGGAAACGTTTTTCGCTCCACAGTCCCGGACTTTCAATCAACTCGACTTTGATGCTCGTCGACGCTTGATGGTCCTTGATTGAAATCCTGAAGCGCGCGGTTCGCCTGCCCATGAGCTCGACAAAAAATGTGCACCGCAGATCCTGCAACTACGTCGTCTACCCAAATTTGAGTATCCCGTCCGTAAAACGCGGTTCAGGCTAATAACACTGTTGGGCAAATAACCATGTGTTACCGAGCGTTGTTCCTTGTGTGGTATTTTAGCGCTGTGCCCGTTGTTACGGCCCAGACGCTTGTCTTGGATGAGTCACCATCAGGTATCCGCGAATTGATGCTCTGTATCGGGAAGACTGTTGACAGCGCGGAGTTCAAGAAAGTGAAAAGCGCCCATGGGCTCCGCTTATGGGAAACGAAACAGAATGACCGCGAGACCCACGGAGATACCTCGATTATCGTAAGGGATACCTGGGTTACCTACCGTGGGACGGGGATTCGTGTGTACGCGCACAAACACGAATACTTACGTCGAGATACAAATGAGAGCATTTTCTCGGCATTTAGCAGCGCGCAAATCAGGGTATCTCACGTCTCTCTGCTGCTTGGTGAATGCGACGAAAATCTCTGGACGCGGGACCGTTGGACAGGAGATCTGCCAAAAATCGTAATGCCAGATTCCCCGGCGATGTTGCTACGGACTTACACGCAACCGGAGTATGATCGCACTGAGGAAGAGTTCACCAACTGGGGTGAGGATCGAAGACGTGAACGGAAGAGGCGAACGGTCAGTTATGCGTTTCAATTTAGCTCAGTGGATTCGTTCCCGTTTACGTTTGTATTTGAAGACGATGTTCTGGCGATGCTGACGATTCGCGCCACGTTTAACCACGTCATCTGCGTACCGCCCACGCCTCCGAAGGAAGAGCCCAAGTCGCCAGAGCCAACGCCCTGCGCCGTCATGCCTCGTGCCACCCTACCCAAAATGAAAAGCCCAAGTTGGACTGCTTTCTCTTTCCCTGCACGAGGCATGCCGGCGCAGGGCGTGGCTCATCTTTGACGTTGGGCAAAAGATGAAATCGCTGAGGATCGTGAGTTCCGCGATGATTACAGGGGCTGCCGTGTTTTGCGGAATGTTCGCGCCACTCGTCTTCAGTTCGGTGAGGAATGCCATTTGGGAACCGCTGTTCGGCATCGGTTTCTTCACCGCGGGTTTTCTTTTTCATCCTTACTCCGGCAATCGCGTCATCGGATTGATTGGAGCAATTGCCTGGCCGTTGCTCGTCTGTGCCATAATTGGATGGGGCGTCTGGAAGCTCACGGCGAGTCGGTCGCCTTGGGTTGCCGTTACGGCAGCGCTCTACTTCCTCTCCCTCTGTGCATGGGTGTCAGTGAAGACAGCGAATCAACTATCCTCGCATGCTTTTCCGTTCTACTCGCAGCTTTCGGCGGCGTGGTATTGAGAAAATGCCCAACCCAGAAGGTTGTGTTGCGCGCAGCCGCAACACGACCCTTGTTGAACGGGCCCCTCCTTCGCCCAAGCGCTACGGCGGGCAGAGCCGGGAATAACGCGTGGCTTTCCTATGCGGAAAGTATTTTTCGCCGGTCTGGCCGGGAGAACCCTTGAGCGGACACCACGGAGGTCCGGCCCCCCAACGTGGTCGGGCCTGCCGCCGCTAAAGCCCCGCTCGCTCCCCCAAGGTGGTTGATGCTGCGAGGTAAGATGCGCCGTCCTCGCCTATGGCCGAAGCAGGAGCTGCCGGCCGCCGCATCGCCCTGCGCCGCCGGAATCTTTATATACAAAGTGAGATTCGACGTTGCAACGCGCGGTTCCGGACGGATGCGCTCAACGCAAGAGCTGATTTGCGCCCTGAAATAAGGTTTTCGCGCAGCGAAAACCTATGCGAGCCAGCCCATGCCCCTCGCTCCGCGCTTGCACGCGGCGCGCGATTGCTTCTCCTCGAACGACGCCGCGTGGCGGCCAACCCCTTTCCGCTCATGATCAAACGGTCCCGATTCTTCCTCCTCGGCCTCGCCCTGGCGGCCGCCGCCCCGGCCGCGACGAGCTCCCAGCCCAACGTCCTTTTCATCGCCATCGACGATCAAAACGACTGGGTCGGCTACCTCGGCGGCCATCCCCAGGCGAAGACGCCGAATATTGACCGGCTGGCCGCCCGCGGCACGGCGTTCACCAACGCGCACTGCCAGGCGACGCTCTGCAACCCGTCGCGCGCCAGCCTGCTCACGGGGATCCGACCGTCGAGCACGGGGATCCACGGGCTGGCGCCCGGTATCCGCGATGTCGAGACGACGAAGAACCTCGTCTCGCTGCCGCAGACCTTCACCCGGGCGGGCTATTTCACCTATTCGTGCGGGAAGATTTATCACGACGGCGCGATGAAGCCCCAGCACCGCGTGGGTGAATTCAACGAGTGGGGTCCGGCGCCGGGAGGCATCCGGCCGCCGAAGCGGATCGCGAACCTGCCGGGTGAGCAGCATCCGGCGATGGACTGGGGCCCGTTTCCCGAGCGCGACGAGGACGCGCCGGACTTCAAGATCGCCGACGCGGCGATCGCGGCGCTCGGCAGGGCGCCGGCGGACAAGCCGTTTTTCGTCGCCTGCGGATTTCGGCTGCCGCACGTACCGTGCTTCGCGCCCCAGAAGTGGTTCGACCTGCATCCGGACGGCCAGCTCGAGATGCCGCCGATGAAGGCGGGCGATCGCGACGACACGCCGCGGTTCTCATGGTATCTCCACTGGAAGCTGCCGGAGCCGCGCGCCGCCACGCTCGAGAAGCTCGGCGAGTTGCGAAAACTCGTCCGCGCGTACCTGTCGAGCACGAGTTTCATGGACGCGCAGGTCGGCCGCGTGCTCGCGGCGCTCGAGGCGAGCGGCCGGACCGACAACACGATCATTGTGCTGTGGAGCGATCATGGGTACCACCTCGGCGAGAAGGGTATCACCGGCAAGAATACGCTGTGGGAGCGGTCGACCCACGTGCCGCTCGTGTTCGCCGGCCCCGGCATCGTCAAGGCGGCGAAGTGCGATCGCGCGGTCGAACTGCTCGACATTTTCCCGACCCTGCTGGAGCTGGCCGGGCTGCCGGCGCGGCCCGATCTCGAGGGTCACAGCCTGCGGCCGCAGCTGAGCGACGCGAAGGCGCCGCGGCCGTGGCCGGCGATCACGACGCACAACCAGGGCAACCATTCCGTGCGCAACGACCGCTGGCGGTACATTCATTACGCCGACGGCTCGGAGGAACTCTACGATCTGCAGCGCGATCCCAACGAGTGGACGAACCTCGCGCGTGATCCCGCGCACGCCGCGACGAAGCATGAACTCGCCAACTGGCTGCCCAAGGTCGACCGGCCGATGGCGCCCGGCAGCGCGCATCGCACGCTCGCCTACGATCCGCGCACGGGCGATGCGGTGTGGGAGGGCAAGCCGATCGGCAAGAACGACCCGATCCCGCAGTTCTGATCGATCGCACGTTCACGTAGCAGCCGAGGTAACGAGGCTGGCGCAACCGTTCCGAAAATCTTCCGCACGTGGCAGCCCGGGTGACGACTGCCCGAGGCGATCTCGCATTTCGAAGCCGCGTTGCGGGCGAACCCCGGTGTCGACGCGGCCCGGAACAACGTCGCTCGCGCGCAACACCTCCGCGCGGTTTTGCCCCGTCCGCGCCCTGATGCCGGGCAAAGGTGATCCGATCGTTCTCGTAATCATACCTCGCCGGCAGCGCGGCCGCTGACGTGCAGCTGCCGGATCCCGCCTACTTCCTTTTCTTTTCCCGCGGCGGAATTTTTTTGACCGCTGCAATCACGTCCTCTTCGGCGTACGCCCCGGCCAGATACGCGGCCGGCTGTCGGCCGTCTTTTTTCCGCAGCTTGAACGCGTCGATCTCCACTCCGGCGACGTCGAGCGCCCGGGCCGAGATCTGTTCACGCGTCGCGGTCAGGACCATGAAGTGGTGCACGCTCGCCGTCCGCAGCAGCGACGGATCGTCGATCGAGGCGGCGAGGCCCGCGCCGCCGCCGCCGGTGGTCACATGCTGGATCGCCCACGCATCCGTCGCGCCTTTGGGCACCAACGGCCGGAAACGCTCGTAGAGATGCGAGTGACCGGAGAGCACGAGATCGACGTGCGTTTTTCGGAACAGCGGGAGATACGCTTCGTGTCCCCAGAGCGAGGCATGGCCGCCAAAGTTGAACATCGGTGCGTGCAAAAGAACGATTTTCCACGGCGCCCGGCTCGCCTCCAGATCCCGCGTCACAAAGGTGAACTGCTCGTCCGTGACTTTCGTGGAACGGTAGTCGAGCGACACGATGTGGACCGGCCCGATGTCGCAGCTGTAGAAAAACCGCTGGGTGCCCGGCTCGCGGAAGTACGCGAGATAGTTGGCGCCATCCTGTTCGTGGTTGCCGATTGAGGGCAGCATCGGGATCTCGTCGATGACACCGGCCAGCGGATCGAAAAACTCGCTGGACCAGCGCTCGTACTCCGAACCCTTGGCCACGAGATCGCCGGAGTGCAGGATGAACTCGGGGGAGTGCCGCCGGAAGTTTGCCGCCACCGCCGCGTGCCGATCGGGGTTCGTCCGCGTGTCGCTATACGCGATGAACGTCACGCTTTCCTGCGCCGTGCCAAACGTCTTGAAGCGGCGCGGGCCCGCCTCATCGGTGCCAACGCTCACGTTGTAGCTGTAGCTGGTGTTCGGCCGCAGTTGCGTGAGCGTCGCTTCGTAAATGTAGAACGAGTTCGTGCCGCTTTGGACCGTGACCGGATTGATCGGGCCCAGCGCGCGATCGAGCCGCTTGCCCTCGCCGTAGCGCAACGTCGCCGGCTCCGCCGTCGTCGTTTCCCAGCGGATGGTTATGCTTTCAGCTGACGGCGCCTGCAAATACGGGCCTTTCGACAGCCGTGCAGCCGGCCCTGGCGAAGGGGCGAGCGCCCCCACGAGGAGAACAAGAACTGAACGCATCGGGAACGGCGGAATTTTCGGCGGCATGGAATGGCGGATGATTTATTGGGAGGTTCGCTCCGCGCCGTTCGAGGCTCGCCCCGCAGCGACAGAAACGCCCCATGCTACGGACGGGACGACGCCGCAGCCACTCATCCACGGTCAAACCCGGGGC
>JAUSID010000107.1 GCA_030648295.1 Opitutaceae bacterium
TGCTTGAACGGCTTCGTTGCCTCCACCATCCCTCCAGGCGGTTCCGGGCGGAGCGACCTTTCCCGGGTGGGTTTGCTCTGACTTCCCCACTGAAGTCCCATGGCTTTTCACGGCGCACTGAAATATCCGGGCTAGAAGGCGCTGCGTTTGGCTTGTTTTGGTGCGGCCGGCGTCACCGGGAGACCAATACGTGGATCGAGCAGCTTTTCCGGCCATGGAAACGACTGGGCAAGCTTGAGCAGCCTCTCGACCACGGCGGGATTCTCCCGGGCCACGTTTTTGGTTTCACCGATGTCGCGCACGAGTTCGTAGAGTTCGACGTCGTTGCCGCCCCGGTCTTTCACGTAGCCGTAAAACACTTTCCGGTTCGGCAGGATCAGCTTCCACGCCCCCTGGCGCACGGCGTGCAGTTCGTTCTGGACGAAATAGTGAAAGTGGTCACGCGCACCACGCGGGTTTCGGCCGAGGAGCAGGTCGGTCTGATCCAGGCCGTCGATGATGCGGTCGCGCGGCGGCTTGAAGCCGGTGAGCGTTCCGAACGTGGGCAGAAAATCCAGGGTCGTGAAAATGGCATCACTCACCCGGCCGGCGGGCACCTGGCCCGGCCAGCGCACGATGCACGGCACGCGCGATCCCCCCTCGTAGCTTGAGCCTTTCGCCTCCCGCAGCGGGCCCGACGAACCCCACGCAATCTCGCCATTGTGCCGGGGGCCGAGGCGTTCCTGATTATTGCTCCATGGCCCGTTGTCGCTGGTGAAGACGACGATCGTATTGTCACGCAAACCCAGGCGATCGAGTGCATCAAGCAGGCGGCCGGTGTGGAAATCCAGCTCCTCGATGGTGTCACCATACAGTCCTCCCTTGGACTTGCCCCGGAATTCCGGCGAAGCGTCGATGACCGAGTGCGGCATCGTGTGCGCCAGATAGAGAAAGAAAGGCTTCTCCTTGTTCGCCTGCAGAAACGCGATGGCTTTGTCGGTGTAGATCCGCGTAAGGCCGGCCAGGTCGCGAGTCTCACCCACGGCGGTGTTATTTTCATGCAGGGCGACGCGGCCGCTGTCGTTGGCGCCCAGCGTGCCGTAATAGAAGTCGAATCCCTTGGCGTTGGGCATGCGCTCCTCGATGGCAGCGCGATTGGAAATGTCCCACTTGCCGACACCCGCGGTGGCATAACCCTGCTGTTTCAGCAATTCGGCGAGCGTCACTTCGCTGGCCGGCATGGACCACCCACCGCTCCGAACCGGCTGCCGGCCCGTCAAAAGCGCCGACCGCGAGGGCCCGCACACGATCTGCGCGTAGAAATTGGTGAAACGCGTCCCCTCGGCGGCGAGCCGGTCGATGCGCGGCGTGCGGATGGTCTGGGAACCGAAGCACCCCAGGTCGCCGTAGCCTTGGTCGTCGGTGAAAACGATGACGATATTCGGTCGCGCCGCGCGAGCGCTGACCGGAAGCGCAACGGCTGAAGCGAGAACGATGACGAGCGTCCGGGCTTTCATCAAAAATCACGGGACTGATATCTCGCGCGGCGGGGCGGGCCAAGCCCGTTTCCGCGAAAGTTCACTCCTGGGGCGCATCTTACTTTCTTGCCGAATCACCACCTGGCATCGTGGCCAAGCCTCGGCGGCTGCCCCTCGACAAGCTCGAGGCCTCCCGGTCGATGAAACATTTGGCCGTGAGCCTGCCGAACGGGAAAGCCGCCGCTCCGGCGGAAGGGCGGCTTCAAATCCGGCCCGCGGCGCGTGCCGGCGAGGGCGGCGCGGCCCGAGAATCTCCGTCATCCAGCACGCCAAAGTGCCGCAAACCCTCGAGCACACCATCGGCCATCGTGGTCCGCGCGACAAAGACCGCGGCATCGGGGAGCCCGGCCATCAGTTCGGGCAGCGCATTCTGCACCACGATGCCCTTCACTCCGTGCAGCTGAAACATCCCGCTGTCATTGCCGGTGTCGCCGGCGACGAGGACATTCGCAAACCGGATGTGCAGCCGCTGGCACAGCCACGCCAGCGCCGGCCCCTTTCCCGCCCGCGCCGGCACGACGTCCAGAAAGTACCGGCACGAATAAATCACCTGCGCATGAAGCCCGGCGGCGGCGAGCTGCGATTGCAGCTGCGTGACTTCCTCGCGCCGGGCGCGGACCCAGAACCAGCTCGATTTGTAGGCGTGCGAATAAACCGGCGGCTGCCGCTTCACCCCGGAAAACGCGCCCACGATTTCATCGACCCGCGCCCGATCCCAGCCGACGTTGAACTGCCGGCGAAATTCCTCCGCGCAATTGTAGAGCGAGTCGTGCAGCTCCGTGCCGATGCTGCCGATGATGTAGTCCGGCTCCGGCAGCGTTCGCTCCGCCACCAGTGCGCGCGTATCCGCCACCGTGCGACCGGTGTTGTACACGAGCAGCGGCCGGCGGCGGGGTTCCAGCGCCGCCCAGGCGAGGCTGAAACGTTCCGCGGCCGCCGGGTCGCCGAGCAGCGTCCCATCGAGATCGGTCGAGAACAATCGAATGTTATCAAAACGCATTGCAGAATCAGCCCGCCGACCCGGCCCGTTCGCGCGCCGCGCGGCGCCGGCCCGTGATGTCGTGACCCGTGAATGGCACAGGTCAGTCACCGTCATTCCACGGTTCGTCCCATTCGGTGTCATCGAGGGTCACCGCGGCGGTCATCCGCTGTTCCACCGCGGCGACAAGTTGATGGGCGATGCCCGTCCAGGTGAAAAGACTCCGCGCCTTGTGCGCGCCCATTTTGGCGAGCCGCGTCTGAAGTCGCGGATGCCGGAAGACTTTTGCCATCATGATGCCCAGGTCCTCGCGATCGAATGGGTCGGCGAACAGCGCGTGCCGTCCGAACGACAGCGCGCGAAACAGCCCGCCGTGCACGGTCACGACCGTCGGCGTCCCCGACGCCATCGCTTCGATCGCGGTCATGCCGAACGGCTCATACCGGCTGCAGAGGACGAATTGATCCGCCGCGCGATAATAATCCGCCAGATCCGCGTCCGCCACGAAGGAGCCGAATTGAATCCGGCTGCCGTAACCCGTCTGTTCCGCCCGTTGCTGGAGCTCCGCGAGCAGCTTTTGCTCGTGCGGGTTCATGTCCTTGCCGCCGACCGCGAGATGCAGGATCGCCTGCGGTTCGCGGCTCGCGACGATGCTGAACGCATCGATCAGGAGATCGTAGCCCTTGTTGCGCGCCAGCCGGCCGAGCGCGAGGATCACCTTGCCCTTGAAACCAAGCCGATCGCGAATCGCCATCCGCGAGGCCTCGCTCACGGGGAAAAAACGATGGTCGTCGTACCCGGGCGGCACCATCCGCACCTTGGCGGCGTCGATCTCGTAGTCGCGCACGATCAGATCGAGTTGTGGCGGCGTCGTTGCGACCACGATTTCGCAGTCGGCGTACAGTTTCCGTTCCTCCTCGATCCGGCGGGAAAAATTATACCGCCGCTCAAACTCCGCCGTACTGTCCGGGAAATCCGCCTCCATCTGCCGCTTTTTCCACAGCCCGAGCGAATGCGGCGTGTGGACGTGCGGCACGTTGAGCACGTTGCACAGGTGCTGGGCCGCGAGGCCGGCATCCCAATAATGGCTGTTGATGAAGGTATACCCCAGGCTGTGCTGCTGGATGAAACGCAACGCGTGCTCGTTCCACTCGGCCAGGTAATCGCAAAGGTACTCCTTGGGCAGAAACTCGCGGCCGCCGCACGGCATCCGGATGATGCGGACGCGCTCGCTCACGGCCTCGATCTCCGGCTGCTCCTCGAACCGGCGTGTCCAGATGTCGACCTGATATCCGAGCTGCGCCAGTTTCTTGGCGAGCTCGAGCACGTAAACGACCTGCCCCCCAGTGTCCGCCGCGCCGAGGGGTGGAACCGCCGCGACGTAACCATGGGTGGAAACCATCGCGATCCGCGGCAAGACGCTGTCACCGGCAAGGATGTGACGGGCAAAGGGTGGGAGTGGACGCCCCCGCGGCCGCCGGGCGGCTGACGTGGCGCGAGTCGAGATGAGAAAACTGGGGGACGGCTGGACCATGCGGTCATTCCATTCCGCAAGCGAATTTCAGCCAGCTGGACCGACTGACATTTCCGTCAGTGCCCGCCCGGAAATCTTCCCATCCGCACGCCGTTGTTGTTTCCGGGCATCCGCTCAGGCGTGCGTTTTCCCGGGAGCGCGGGCGTCTCGCCCGCAACTTGGGCAGCGGGCCCAAAGGTCCGCGCGCGAGCGAGACGCGCTGCCGGTTGAAACGGTGATCCGAACGCGCCGGCTCAGGCGGCCGCGTTCCAAATCTGGCGCAATCGATCGCGGCTGTAGGCGAGAAAATGCCGGTCGCGCGCAAACACCTCGAGCGTCATGAACGACACCAGTTCGCGCAGCGAATCCACGTTGCGCTGCACAATCGTCCGCTCGTCGACGAACGGCGCGTGGCCGTCGGGATGGACGTTCATCCAGCGGGACCCGATGGCGGCAAAAATCAGTCGCAGCGTTCGCGCTGCATAACGTAGAGTTTCACGCGCACGAGTTCCTCCGGAGGCACGGCGGCGTAGCAACGGCCGCGAAGGTGCAGCGGCCAGGCACGCGCAAACCACAAGTGATCGATCGGCACGCGGTGATTCGGCAGGTCCCAGATGATGTCGATCAGCCCGTCGTTCTTCAGCGCGCGGAAAATCCACGACCGATCATATGCCAGCCGATCGAAATAATCCTCGAAGCCGGCCCGCCGAATGGCGTCGATTGCGCGTTCGTGGTCGCCGGGGTGCACGATGATGTCGATGTCCTTGGTGTTGCGCCAGTGCCCGGTGTACGTCGCCAGCGCGATCGCGCCGTGCAGCAGGAAGGGCACGCCGGCCTGATCGAGTGCGGACACCGCGGTCTGAAAACTCGCCCAGAGGTCTTCGGGCACGAGTCCGCTCCATGGCGTCTCGGTGAGCGGCCCGGTCCTTCCGGCGACAAATGACGTTTTCAACGTATTCGCGGCGGCGGTCGTCATGATTTCCGCCTCGCGCAGACCAGCCGATTCCCAGCGCGTTCCCCGCCCCGCCGTCGGGCCGAATGCAAAGCGGCTCACTGACGCGAGGTCTTTCTCGTTCTCTTTCTCTTAATCGTTCTCTTTCTCCCGCCGCGCGGCTCAAGGAGAACCAAGGGCAAAACCGCTCTGCGGTTTTGCATCTAGCCCGCATGAACGCGGGGCGCTCGCCGGAACATCGGGATATTGGCGGTCAGACACGGGTAAAGACCATTTCAAGTGCGAAGAATGCGGGCTACCGGCTCACGACCTTCAACCCCGCCACCGGATCCGGCCGGCCGACGCCGAGCGGGATGGCGTAGCCCCGGCCGAACGGCGACTGGGTGCTGCTTTCGGGCGCGGCGAGCTTCGGCCCGTTCATGACGATCGAGGGATCGAGCATCGCCAGCACGTGGGCAATCGAGTCCGACGAAGGGTATTTGATCAGGTAGGCGTTGGCGCCAAGTTCCGTCGCCAGCTCGATGTCGGACGGCTCGTCCGAATCCGAAACCATGACCACCTTCACGCGGTTGAGCGCGTCCTCCGAACGTACCCACGAAAGCACGCTGAAGCCGGTCACGCCCGGCATCTTGATATCAAGAAAAAGGATGCTTGGAACGAGGTTCTCTCCGTCGATGGTGTTGCGGGCCTTGAGCACGCGGATGGCCTCGAAACCGTCCTCGACGCTGACGATTGGGTTGGTCACGCCGATCTTCGCCAGCTTCCTCCGCAGGAAGAACAAATCCTCGGTATTGTCATCGGCCAGCAGAATTGGCCGCACCGGGGCTTGAGCCGTCATCTCCATGTCATTGATTCCTTGCGCGGTCAAAATTGCCAGCAAGCGAGAAGCGTTCGGGAAATCTCGGATTCCGATATAGGCGGAAACCGGAGCGGGCTCCGCATTGTCCCGAGTTGTCGCAAAAACGCAAGTGGCCGGGCGGTGTCGATGGGCGTGAGGCGCATCTCCGAGTGGTCGGTCGATGTGGCACGGGCGTCCCGCCCGTGGGTTTGCAGTGGCACCGGCATCTTGCCGGTGGACCAGGGAAAATCATGGGCGGGATGCCAGTATTGTTCGGCGCAATACGTGCTGTGTGCGGAGCGAAACGCATTTTTGTTTGGCCGGCCGGTGTAACTGCGCACGGTGATCATCGGCGCAAAATATTTTTCATTTCTTACTGTACTCATTGATTATTGTGTGTTTAGTCGTGGCATAGCCTCCACCAAACAGTCACCAGCTACTCCACGATTGACTGAGCGCGAGCTCAGCCGCTGGCGATTGGTGGAAGACTTTCAAGCGCGGCTCGCAGAGGCGACGGAACGACACCCGCTGCCGGCGACATGGTCTCACCCACAGCGGCTGCTCCGTTGCGAAGATTATGTCGGCTTGTACTTGTTCGGCCTGCTCAACCCCGTCGTGGACACGATGCGCGGACTATGTGCGGCGAGTCAGTTACGACGCGTCCAATCCGATATCTGCACGCGGAAGGTAAGCCTGGGCAGTTTTTCCGAAGCGCAGGCGGTGTTGGATCCGCAGGTTTTGGCGCATGTGTTTGCCGGGCTGGCCGGGGAAGTGGCGGGTCGCACCAAGTCAGCGGGAGAGCGGCGCTGGTTGGTCCAGGATGGCAGTTTGTTCGAGGCGTTGCCCCGGATGCACTGGGCGTTGTGGCGCCGCCAATCCGGTGTCACCCAAGCGCAGGTGCGGTTGCACCTCACGCTCGATTTAACGGAGGCGAGCCCGGCGCGAGCGGTGGTTACCCGGGGCAAAACCTGTGAACGGGCGGCGTGGCGTACGCAATGGCAGCGCGGCGACGCTTACATCGGCGACCGCTATTATGGCGAAGACTACCGGATGTTCCAGCAACTGGAGGAAAAGGGCGTGGCCTTCGTGGTGCGGCTGCGGGACGAAGCCGTCATCAAGGTCGAAAAGGAGCTGCGGATAAACAAGGCCGACCAGAAGGCCGGAGTCATCCGCGCGGCGTACGTGCGGCTTGGGAGTACGCCACGTTACCAGAGCATCCGGCTGCGGGTTGTGTGGGTGCAGACGCCAAAGGAAGTGCTGAGACTGGTGACCAATCTGACGCAAAAGGAGCTGTCGGCCGGCGAGGTCGCGCTGCTCTACAAGGAGCGGTGGAGCATCGAGCTGTTTTTCCGCTGGATTAAATGCGTGCTGGGTTGCCGGCACTGGCTGGCGGAATCCGAGCGCGGCGCGACCTTGCAACTGTACCTGGCGCTCATCGCCGCTCTGCTGCTGCAACTCTACACCGGCGAGCGGCCCACCCGGCGCATGCTCGAGTTGATTCAATTTTATCTGCTCGGGGTCGCGACGCTGGACGAGGTGTGCGCGGGCCAAGCTCGCGGACGGAGCAGAACGGCAGCGACGAAAAAATCCTGAACTTCCTGAGCGGGGTAACGCGGACGCGTGCCCCGAAAGGGCGGAGCTTTGGGCCGACGGAACCCTCGTCACGCCCTGGGCAAAAAAAACACGCGAGCGCGAGGAAGCGCGCATCGTGCAGTGATCACGGCAGCCACTGACAGCAGGCCTTGCGCCGAACACTATTGGCGAGACGCCCGCTCTCCCAGGAAGATCACGTTCCGTCGGCGGGCGTTTGCTTCAGGACGAAAGGCTCGAAGACGCCGTATCCGATTGTGCTGTACGCCGCGCCGGCGGGCAGCCCGCCTTTGGGTGCGAGCTGGAAACCCCGCGGCCAGGCCGCTCCGAGCGCCGGGTTGCCGTGATGGGGCCCCAGCGTGTTTTTCAGTGTGCCGATGACCTGCACCTCGATGCGGTTGGCGCCGGTCTTGAGCGCATCGGTGACGTCGCATTCCCAGGGCGGTGCGCTGATCGTTCCGGTCAGCTTTCCATTCACCAGCACTTTGGCCACGCTGCCGCGCCACGACGACAATACAACGGCTGACCGGCCGCTGCGCTCGCCGACTTGGAATGTTGAGCGATACGCCACTGCATCGGCGTAAAATGGCAGCCCCTGTTCGTTCCAGAATCCGGCCTTCAGCGGCTGTGGCGCAGTGATGACAAATCCCTTTTCGGTGCTCCGGAGCGCGAATTCACCAAGCACGTACGCCGGCTCGAGCTCGTGCAGCAGCGTGAAAGGTGTCGCTTTGATCGTGACGACGTTTTCGCCCGGCTTAGCCCCACGCGACAAATCGATCCGGCCGAACGCCCGGTCGAGCCACCACTTGCCCTTTTGCGCGGTGACGGGCGCACCGTTGCACGTGATCGCGTAGAGGTCAGGCCGTTCGATCACGAGCGCGAGCGCGGCGGGAACCGCGCCCTCGATGGTGAACCGGTAGCTCGCCTCGAATCCGCTGTTCGCGGGAAAGGTCCGCTTGATGAGCTCGTCGCGAAACTGCACGGCGCTGTCCCACGGGTTGCGCTCCATGCCGTTCTTTTGGAAGGCGAACTGGCCGGCTTGGTAGAAGTACAGGTCCTGCTTCGTTTCGCCGCCGGCGGTGATGTCCACGTGGTCGAGCGTGAGCACATTCGGCGCGACGCGGCGGATTTCCATCGGACCGGTCGCTGCCACGATCGCCTTGCGTTCGGAGCGCGCGGGCGCGGGCTTGAGCGCGGCACGGGACAGGAAGAGCAGGAGGCTGCCGGAGGGAGGCAGATCAAAACGCGTTTCCACGCCCGCGGCGTTCGACAAAAACGGATACGGACGCACTTTGCCGTCATTCAGGCCCCAAGCTTCGATGCCTCGCCGCGAGGTTTGGATGCTGCCGCCGGAGCGATGTTCGATGCTCGTATTGACGAGCAGTAGCAGTTCTCCGTCGGCCAACTGGCGCCGCTGGTGAAACAGGATGCCCTTGTCGCCAGCCTGGCGCGCGATGGCGAAACCGTCCGCCTTTCCCGCTTCGGCGCCGAGCATCGCCGGCAGGCCGGCAGCAACGACCCTCCGCCAGCCGCGGCTCTCGGTTCGCGCGATGTTCGCGACTCGTCCGGACGTGCCACCATCCACCCGCACCGGCGGTTCGTCGCAGGCGAGAACCGTGCCGCCGGCCTTAAGGAAGCTTTCGAGCAGATCGACCGTGCGTGTATCCAGATTTTCCGTTCCGACCGGAAGTACCACGGTCGTGTACTCGCGCTGGCCGACCTTCAGGTTCCTGCCGGCACTGCTGGCATGCCGCGCAATAATATCCTCGTCGCCGAGGTCGTATTCGACCTGCGCGGATTCGAGGCCCATCAGCAGGTTGAAGAACGAGCTCCCGAGCGTTTTCAGCCGCGCTTCGTTGCCCTGATACATCCAGGCGGTCGTCGTCGGCTCGAGCACGAGCACGTGATTGACCTGCTCACCCTGCGACATGGCGAATGCGAGCCGTGTCAGATACGTGGCATTCACGTGATACGAGTCCCACCACGGCTCGTGGTAGCTGAACGATTGCGGGTGGTCGCGTTTACGCGCGCCGCGAAGCGAAATGTAGGACAGATGCTCGTCGAACAGATTCACGCCGAGGACGCCGAGCCAGTCGCCGATCCGCTTCATGTCCTCGAAGCGCAGGTCCCAGCCGCCGGCACCGTAAATCTCGCACAGCCGCCGCTTGCGACCGAGCTGGTTGGCGACGCTCGCGAGCTCGCGCACGAAGCGGACGTTGCCGAACTGCGCATTCGTGTCCTCGCGATACTGGTTCATCAGGCAGTCGATCCCCGGGATGTGCTGCCACGCGGCGATGGCCATGTTGCTTGGGACTGCGCCGCACTTCGGCCACTCGTGGTCCCAATAATGACCGGTGAATGCCAGGCCGTTCTTCTCACACCAGTCGTAGTAGGGTTTGCCCCATCGCTCGATGAACAGCTGGTTGAGGGTGTGGAAATAATTGTGGCGCATCTTGCGCCAGTCGCCGGTCTCCTGGTTCAGCGCGGCGAGGTTCGCGGTCAGACTGTAGCCCCAGCGCTGGTCGAATTGGCGCGGCAGATCATCGGTCCACGGCAGCCCGCCGGCCGGGCGGATTTCCGGCTCGTCGGTGAACGCGCCCGGAACCCGTTTTCCAAACTCGTGGCCGATTTGACGCCGGTACGCCGCGAGCGTCACATCGAGAAATTTTTCCGTCACTCCCGGGTAAAGCAGATCGACATAACTGCGGTCGCCGTGCCAGCCGCGATTCGGTGCCCGCTGGATCGTGGCGACGAGGTAGCGCCCGGCTGCCGGCAGCGTGCCGGAACGCGCCGCCGCTGACACGTCCTCGGCGGTTGCGTTCGCCGCCAGCTTGAAAGCCGCGAGCGTTCCCGGCTCCCACGCCGGTGGCGTGCTCACCGCCTTGAAGTGCAACCCGCGGCCGCGTGACTCGGGCATGAGTTCCGGCACCCAGCCGCCCGCGAAACCCGACGGGTACGAGTTCTCGTCGTAGATCCAGACGTTCATGTCCAGCCGCGCGGCTTCCACGAGCGCGACTTTCCAGAGCTGGAACCACTCCGGCGAAAGATACGGCGTCATCAGTCCCGGCCGCGGATGCACGAAGACCTGCCGGACCTGCTGGCCCGCGAGATCCTGCATCGTGCCGCGGATCTGTTCCGGCGTGAGTTGATCATTCCAGACCCACAGCGGAGCCGTCGAGTATTCCCGTGGCGGATGCGCGAAGAGTTTTTTCGCCGCAGCGGCATTGTCCGCTCCGGTGGACACCGCCGGCAGGAGGAAGCAGCCGAGCAGGGCGAGGACAGTCGACGAGCAGATAAACGCAGGCCGGTGAATGGTCATGGTGACTCCGCGGTGTGATGTTTCCGCGCGACGCCACGGCTGGTTGCCGACGCTGCGCGATGCTGGATGAGTTCGGGTTTTAACCGGAACCTCGGCCGAAGCAATCAATCGCGATGCCCCTCGCATCCCGGCCAATCCAGTGCGGGCTGATGCACAACTGGAAGGGGAGCTGTGCCCGGGCGGTTGAGCGGCCGGTTCGCGGTTATTCCATTGTGGCCTCGATGGCCCGGCCTTGGAGTGACGCGCAGGCGTGAATTCGCGCCCGCGGTTGCACCACGTGCCCGCGGCGCAACGATGCCGGCATGAGCGTTGGCCCTGACATTCTCTGGATCATTACCACCCAGTGGCGCGCGCAGGCATGCGGTCATGCCGGGGACCCGAACGCGTCCACACCGAATCTCGACGCGCTCGCGGCGGAAGGCACACGTTACGCCCAGGCGGTCACGCCGCATCCGTTCGGCCCCTTTGCGCGCGCGGCGGTTCTGACCGGCGTGCCGTGCCCGGCAAACGGCGTGCGCGATTATTTCGATCCGCTGCCCTCCGGTTCGCGGACCATCGCGCACGCGTTACAGGAACGTGGATACGACACGGCGTTTTTCGGGAAATGGCACCTCGCCGCGCGCGATCCGGCCGCGCCGCTCGTGGGCGAAACGCATGCGCGCATGATGGTGCCGCCGGATGCCCGCGGTGGGTTCGAGACGTGGCAGGGGTTTGAGGGCGGCTTTTTACTCAACCATCCCTGGCTGCACGGAACGGGCTTGCCGCAGCCCGTACAGATGCGGGGTTACCAGCCGGTGGTGCTGGCCGAGGTGGCGGAAAGGTGGCTGCTCGCCCGCGGGAATGATCCGCGGCCGTGGTTTTGCGTGGTCAGCATGGAGACACCGCATCCGCCTTATGAAGCGGATGCCGACGGGTTGCCACGGCGCGATCCGGCCCGGCTGGTGCTGGCACCGAACGTACCGCGCGGTGGTGAAGTGGAAGCGCGGGCGCGTCGTGAACTCGCCGGCTACTACACTCATATCGAGGCCACGGATCGCGCCGTCGGCCGGCTGTTGAGCAAACTTCGCCACGACCAGAGCCCGATTGTCGTTCTCACATCGGTTCACGGCGACATGCACGGGGCTCACGGATTCTTTCGCAAAGGCTGGCCGCACGAGGAATCGATCCGCGTGCCGCTTTTGGTCCGCACTCCCGATGAGCCCGGCGGCGCCACGGAGCAGGCGGCGATTTCACTGCTGAATCTGCCCGCGATGACGATCGCGTGGGCCGAGGGGCGCCGCCCGACCATGAGGGCGGAGGCGTGCTCCATTTCGATGCCGAGCGTCGTGGCGCTTCCCCACCAGTGCGATCGGGTTTGGCATGGCGTGCGGACGGCGCGTCGCAAGCTGGTGCTTAATGACGACGGCTCGCCGTGGTTGTTCTTCGACTTGGAAGAGGACCCATCCGAAACGCGAAACCTGGTCAATGAGCCCGGTCGCAGCGCCGAGATGCGCGCGCTGCGGGAGCTTGCCGGTTGATCAAGGAAGTTCGGTCGTCCTCGCTGCGCCATTTGATTGGGCCGCGCCACCCCGTGCGGCCGGCAATGGTGCCCCGGACCCGCCACCATTCACCCAATTAGCTCGCGCCCAATCCGCGTCTCGGTGGGCTTGCCAAAATGGCGGCGAATCGCCGCGTCGATTTCGTGCATCTTCACCGGTTTCGAAATGTGATCGTCCATCCCGGCGGCGACGCAAAGTTCCCGGTCGCCCTGCATCGCGTTCGCGGTGAGCGCGATGATCTTCGGCTGACGCCGCGGCTCCAGTCGCGCGCGAATCTGCCGGGTGGCTTCGATCCCGTCCATTTCCGGCATCTGTAGATCCATCAGGATGAGATCGAAGTTCTGCCGTTCCATCGCGCTGACGGCCTCGATGCCGTTTGAGACTGCCTTCGCGTGGTAACCGAGCCGTTCGAGGAAGCGCAACGCCACCTTCTGGTTCACCGCGTTGTCCTCCGCGAGCAGGATATCGAGGGGAATCTCGTCGCCGATCCGGCGGTGCTGCGATGCCAGCGGAGTTGCGCCGCCGTGACCCGTGCTTTCGAACAACTCCAGGATCGCGTGGAGGAATGCATTGCTTCGAATCGGCTTCGTCACGCTGGCGAGCGGGTTGGCGTCGATCGGAAGCGGCGCGGCCTGACCGAATGGATAGAGCAGCAAACGCGGGCCTGATACCGGCGCGAGGACCTCGAGCGGAGAAGTCCCTTCGAGTTCGCCACCGTCAATCACGAGCAGGCTGGGCGATTGCGGCAGGCCCGCGGCCACCCGCAACGCCGCCGCTGCATCCGGCGTGATGATACAGTCGACGCCCCACTGCGCGAAAATCCCGCGGAGTCGCGCCTGG
Source organism: Opitutaceae bacterium (assembly GCA_030648295.1). GTDB lineage: Bacteria > Verrucomicrobiota > Verrucomicrobiia > Opitutales > Opitutaceae > ER46. The sequence goes on from JAUSID010000107.1 coordinate 13,087, forward strand.
GTGACCGGGTGATCCTCGACGCACAGCACGGGTCCGAGCCGCAGCGCGGCGGGAGTGGGCGGCATGCTTTTCATGTCCGCGGGGCCGGCCGCGCCTTCGGTATGAATGGTGAACATGAACGCCGAGCCCGCGCCCGGTTCGCTTTCCACCCGGACAGTTCCGCCCATCAATTCGCACAGCCGCTGGCAAATCGCGAGGCCCAGCCCGGTGCCGCCATACTTCCGCGTGGTCGATGAATCCACCTGGCTGAACGCCTTGAAGAGCCGGTCGACCCTGTCTCCGGGAATGCCGATGCCCGTATCACGGACCGTGAATTCGAGGATAACCCGCGGGGAGTCGGCGAACACCGGCGCGAAGCCGAGTTCGGTCCGTTCACGCGTCACCCGGCGAACTTCGAGGGAGATGCTGCCGCTGGGGGTGAATTTCACCGCGTTGTTGACGAGGTTCACCAGGATCTGCCGCAACCGCATCCCGTCCCCCGTAATCCAGGACGGCACGTCGGGCGCGACATAATACGCCATCTCCAGCCGCTTGGCCGAGACCTGGAGCGCGAAAAGATCGAGCACTTCCTCGAGGCAGAGCGAGAGTTCGAACGGCGCGCGTTCGAGTTCCATCTTGCCCGATTCGATTTTCGAGAAGTCGAGAATATCGTTGATGATCGTGAGCAGTGCCTCGCCGGAGGTGCGGATGGTGTTGACGAAGTCGCGCTGCTCCGGGCTCAGCGTCGTTTCCATCAGCAGGCTCGTCATCCCAATCACGCCGTTCATGGGCGTGCGAATTTCGTGCGACATCGAGGCGAGGAATTCGCTCTTGGCGCGGGACGCATCGTCCGCCTCGGCTTTCGCCCGGCGCAGCTGTTTCTCCGTCTCGACCCGTGTGGTGATATCGGTGCCGACGGCAATGAAGTTGACGACCTGGCCATCCGGGCCGTGCACCGGCTGGATTTCGGCGTGCAGGTGGTATTTGCGCCCCGATTTGGAATAGTTGACGAGGTCGGTGCTCGTGCCGTGGCCGCGGGCCATGGCCGCGCGGATGCGCGCGACCGTGCGCAGATTCGTCTCCGGGCCGATCATGAAATGCGCTGGATTCTTGCCGACGACCTCGTCCAGCGAGTACTCCATGACGCGGCAGAAGGCCTCGTTCGCCCACTCGATCCGGCCGTCGGGTGAACTGATCAACACGGGATTGTCCGTCTTGGCGGCGACGAGCGACAACTTGCGCGCCTCGGCCTGGCTTTCGCGCAGCGCGATTTCGGCCTCACGGCGCGCGGTGATGTCCTGTACCGTTCCAATGATTCGCACCGGCCGGCCGTCCGGACTCGCGGCCACCGATTTGGCGCGCGTATATACCCAGCGCCAGTCGCCGCTGCGGGCGCGCACCCGGTATTCGGGCTCGATGAATGATGCGGTCCCTTGCAGCTGCGATTCGGTGCGCCGGCGGTAAAGCGCCAGGTCGTCGGGATGAATCAGCGACTGCCACGCCTCGACCGTGGACGGCATCCGGCTGTGATCGTATTCGAGCATCGCCCAGAGGCCGGGGCTGTAATACACATGCCCGGCGGCGATGGTCCACTCGAAGATGCCGATCTGCGTCGAATCGAGGGCGAGCCGCAACCGCTCGTCGGAGACCTTTAGCCGCGCCTCGACCCGCCGGCGTTCGTCGTTCTCGGCAAAAAGTTTCTTGTTGGAGAGTTCGGCGGCACGCTGGCCGGCGCGGGCATTGCGCGCGAGATGGACGCTCAATCCCAGCAGCAGCGTAATTCCGAACCCCGCCAGGAGCGCGACTTCCGGCAGGTAACGGCGCTCCGCGGCGATGGTCGCACTCGACGGCGTGAGCGCGATCCTCACGCGGCGTTTCGCCAGCGTCGGGTTGCGCTCGAGCGTGAGTTCGCCGTTGAGGACAACATTCGGCGGCGCGGATTCGAAAACCGTTTCCCCGCCAATGCCGAGGCTGACGTGATAAACGGAATCGAGCTTCAGCCGGGCTGTGAGCGCCGCGAAGAGTCGGCGGTACGCGTAGTCGGCGGCAATATAACCGATGACTTCTCCGTCGCGCGCGACCGGCGCGTAGATCGCGACACCACGTTCCAGCGTGCGCGTCCCGGGAAGCAGCACCTGGGTCGTGGATGAAATGACGGGGCTGCCCGTGTTTCGGACTTCCTCGAGGGCAGACCGCCGGGCGCCGGCCGATTCGCGCCGGCCCGCCGCGAGCGTGTCCCCGAAGTGATCGAAACCGATCGCCGATTCATTCCCCTCGAGCGGGTGAATCCACTGTGTGCGTCCGTCGCGGCCGACGAAGCTGAGCGACAGGCATCCGACCGTTTGCGCCTGCGTGAATTCGCGCCGCGCATCGGCGATCCAGCCGGCGGTCGTCGTGTCCGCGACGCTGGCGCGACCCCGGGCCAGCAACTCCACCATGCTGACCTGCTGCGCCAGTTCCGACTTGATCGTGAGGGCGAGCGCGTCGATCTGGCTTTGAGTGGTTTTTCCGACGTAGGCCAGTTCGCGATCGCGCAAGCCCACCCACAGGATGGTCGTCAGCGTCATGCAACCGATGATGATTGGCATCGGCGACCATCTGGGCGCCTCGCCGTCGATCTTCATTGTTTCGCGCCAGGTAAGCGACACGAACGCCAGTCCGAGCGCCAGCAACCCAATCGCGGCGACCGGCGAGGTTGAGGTTTCCGCACCCCACGAATAAACGGCGGGCAGCGACGCGGCATAGCCGAGCAGGATCGAAAAACCGGCTGCGGCCAGGACCGAGCCGACGACCGCCTCGATGAACAATCGCGCACGCTCCGCCTTCCGCGACGTCCGCCAAATCAGCAGGCTGCTGCTGATGAAAATGGAAAAGCCAAACAAGGGCGACATCCGCCCGGCATACGCCGTGTCGACCAACAGACGATCGCGGAGGAATGCCTCGTCGATCGCCAAATCGACATGGAAGGCATACTGGACGAGGGTGAGGAGCGTCACGAGCCAAGGCGCGAGTCCCAGCCAGCCGAGCGAGCGATGACCAAACTCAAACCCGAGCAGCACCGCGCCGACGAAAGCCAGGCACAGCGCGGAATTGAATTTCAGCGTCGGCAGGCCGAGAAAAGGCTGGATTAATTCGTTGCGCCCAAGCAGCCAGCCAGAGGCCGTGACCGTGCCGAGCACGATCAACGTCACGGCGAACGCGGTGGAGGCGCGCTCGAGCCAAGTGCGCTGCGGCAATGTCGCCAACGAATTCATTAAGGTGTTCACCCTAAATAGACTTCAACCGCGGTGGGGGGCAATGGCGTTTTCCTGACGGGCTGCGGCAATTACGAGCCTCTGGCATGCACTGGTTTCTGTAGCCGAACCGCCAGGGCAACGAAGGTGTATCTGAAGAAATCACCCACTAACAGCGCCGCGATTAAGGAGTCGGATGCGGACTGGGCGGCGCAGGGATCGGCTGCCCGGGCGGTGATGCTGCCGGCGGCGATGAAGGTTTCGTTTCCGCGCCCGCAGGTTTGTCCGACTCGGGTGGACGGGGGCGAGGGTCATGGCCCTCGGGCGCGAGCGAGCGCAAGAAGTTCGTCGGACCAAGGACGAATGCCCACTGCGGCTTCTGCAACGTACCGGTGAGTTTCACCTCGAGTGCATTCGAGAGCGGCGTGAGGACGGCGCCCACCACGCTCTTGATCAGGTTTCCGCTCTCCTGGAAGGGGAACACCTTGGCGTTGAAATCCAGCTCGCGACGATCGAGCCAATACTCTCCGTGGGCATCGACGGCCGAGTTGTCGCCGCGCAAGGCAATTTCGGGGAATACCAGCTTTTTGCCGTCTACCTTGAAGTTCGCTCGCGCCGAAGTGAACCGAAGCGCGGTGAAGGTGAACAATTCGGAAAGCGCGCCCAGCAGAGGCACCTCGCCAATCTCCGCGCCCTGCAGCACGACGTTGCCGCCCCCCTTGTAGCTGAAAGGATCAGCGTATTGACCTTCTGCGGACGCGCCGATGTCGAGCCGCACGTTGGCCTTCTGCTGTACGAATTTACCCGGCGCGCCGGGCGGGCGCCCTTGCTGGTGCGCGAAGAATTGCTCCAGCGAAGCGGCGACCTCGCCGAGATTGGCGTTCTTGAGGTTGAAGTCGAACCCCAGCCGCTGCTGCTTCTCCGGTCCGGACAATCGCGCGTGCGCGTTCGCCGTCCCGCCGCCAAACCGCGCATCGAGCCGGTCGACCACGAGGTCGTCGTCATTCAACACCGCGGTGAAGGACACATCCTGGAGGGGAAATTCGTGAAAGCGAAACTCGCCCGCCGTCTGCGCCTCGATTCGCACTTTCTGGTGTCGTTCCGCCGCGCCGGGGCCGTCGAACCGGGCCTGCACGCGGAGCTCCGGTGCACCGGTGATCTGGAAGGCGCTGAAGAGCGTCGCGCCGAGCGGCTGCATCGCTTGCGCGATGAGACCGAGTTCGTGACTGGAGTCCGCCTTCAGCTCCAGTGTGCTCCAGTCGTGTGTCTCCGGATTCGTGCGCAGCGTGAACGTGCCGCGCGCCGCGCCGGCGCCCCGGCGGGTCAGCACTTCCAGTCCGTCGAAATGGGATGGCCGGATGAAAATCCGCGTCCGCACGTGATCGAACGCGACGCCGCGCACGATGGCGGACGGCGCGTCGCCGAAAACGAAAACCGAGGTCAGCCGGGAGTTGCCCCAGGTGCCGGCGACGTCGACGCTCGCCGTCGGCGGGACGGCGGGGAATTGGAGCTGTTGAAAAAAACCGGACCACCAGTCACGAAACCAACCCGAGATGTCCATCGGCCGCAGCCGGCCTTGCAGCAGGAACCGGTAGGCCCGGGTCCGCAGATCCTGTTCGAATGAACCACGGGCAAAATTGGCACCCATGCGCGCGAAGGCCTCGGGCGAGAAAAACCGGCGGCCATCGAACTCGACGACGGCGTGACCCGACTCCATCGATACGCCATACGCGTTGATGCCGGTGAGGGCGACCGTGGCAGACGCGCGTTCGAAGTTCCAGCCGTCGGCGAGCCGCACTTCGGCGGTGGAGCAGTCGAGCGTCGCGAAGTCGAAGTACTGGCGAACATTCAGCCGCAATCGTTCGCTGATCGGTGTGAGCACGCCGGGGGACAATGCGCCACTGAGGCGCAAGACGGCGTTCCGCTTCGCGACATCCGTTTCCAGCTGCATGCCCAGCGGCTGGCCCATGAAGTTCATGGCCACGAAGCCGTCGGCGCGCGGGAACGGTCGCGGGAAGAGCAGCGCCGACACGGCGTGCAGCGAAGTCCCGAAGCCGCTGACCGCGTCGGCCGTGAGTTCCAGGGAGCGCGGTTCAAAGTTCAATCCGCGCGACTCCAGCCGGCCGTACGCCACGGCGCGCAAGCTCTCGATGGCCGCCTGCGAACGCACGTGGCAGTCGCGGGCGGACAGCTCCACGCGTGAAATGGTGGGGCCGTCGAGAAACAGAACCCGGGTGGTGGCTTCCACCATGCTGGCCTCGAGCGCAAGAGGCTGCTCGAGTTTCACCCGGCGCGTGAGCAGCCGCACATTAGCGGCGGGTGAGCCGGATTCGGAGGGCGCGAGTTCCACGGCGAGCACCGGTTGCTCCAGATTTTGCAGGTGCTTCGCCGCCGCCATCGCCTGCCGGCAATACTCCGGGAACTGCCGCCGGAGAATTTGGATCATCGCGCGTGAATCCACTTCCCCGCGGCGGCGTGGGAGAGGCACGGCGCCGCGCGCGGTCACGATCAGGTTTGCTACCCGCGAACTCAGTTGCTGAACCAGCAGTTCGTGCTCGGCGAACTGAAGCGTCGCGTCGAGATTGCTCACCAGTTCCTCCGGCGCACCCGATCCCGTCAGCATCGTGGGCACGGTCGCGCTCGCGTCGATGATCCGGATCTCGGTCGGCTCGAGCCGGCCGACACTCAGCATCCAGAGGTTGAACCGCACGTAAATGGCGCGTGCCTTGATGATCGGCTCCGGAAATTCCGTCATCGAGAGCCGCGCGTTTTCGACCAGCACGCGGCCGGTGGGATCGAGCGAGGTGCGGCTGAACGTGGCGCGCAGCCCGGACGCGGCGAGCCGCTGCTCGAGTTCCTGGAGAACGAACTTCGGGACGGCGAGTTCGTTCGTGGAAAGTATATACAGCTGCAGCGTGAGCAGGAGGGCGAGCGCGAGCCAGATCGTCCAGAGCACGAACGAGCCCACGGCGCCGGCGATGCCAACGAGGCTTCGCCATAGAACTGAACCGCTCTCGTTCATTTCAGCAGCGTCCCGGCTTGGGGCGAGCCATGGCGTATCCTTGCAGCTCCGCACCAGGAGCGGCAACCGGTGACCGGATCCGATGGCATCATGGTGACGGCAGAGACCCGCCGCCTACGGCTTCGGTGCCGGCGGCGGGCCCGGATCACGCGGCCCATATGTCAGCGCCCAAATCGCGTCGAGCAGGGGTTGCTCGATTTCAAATATGGCATCGATTTCCTTGGAGCCGGCCACTTGTTGGGCGCCGCCGAGCCGGTCGGTCAGGAAAAGGGAGAGGGTGCTCGTCTGCTCCGAGCCGGCGGCCACGGGCAACGCGACGGTCGCGTCGAGCCGATAGCGCCACGCGCGTTCCTCGCCGCCCAGCATCACCTTTTCGGGAAACGTATCGCGGAGGAATTGGGCCGCCTGCAGTTTGCGCAGCCCGGCGACCACGGTTTGCAGCGCGGTCGCGTTTGGCACTGTGGCGGCGGGCTGGCCGCTGGCGTCGAGCGTCGTCTCGAACACCGCTTGGTTCGAGATTAGGTCGACAATTTTCAGCGCGGTGACCCGGGCGGTGTTTGGAAATTCGTAGATGAGGCGCTGGCGCCAGGCGATTGGATCGGTGCGCAGATCACGAAGGATTTCCGCATCGATCGAATAGATCGACGTTCCGGGATCGGAGGGCGTCCCGACGCGGGCATACACCCGATCGCGTTGCCGCGCTTCGGTGCCGAGTTGGAGCAACAGCGGCGTGGCGGCGCCGGTAATCGTCAGGGTGACCTCGCGTTCGGGGCGATTGAATCCCCAATTCTCGAGATCGGCATTCGTCGGCGCGTCGCCCTCGAATGATTTCGCGGAAAGCAGCGTGAGCTGGTTCAAGAGCCGCTGCACCGCCGTCCCATCGGCCGGCTGTGTCTGCGGGCCCTGCCCGCCGGCGCTGCGCCGCAGAATCTGCCACGGGCTGTCCGGGTTGGCCGCATCCAGCCGCTGCAGCGTGATCGGAGACTGGTTCGATAGAATCGGCGCCGTGATGGTGACGGCCGTGATGGCGCGCGGATCAAACTCCAGGAACCGGCGTTCGCGCAGGCTCACCTGCGCGTTGCGCAGCTTGTCGGTCAACCGCGCCGGGACCACGACGGTGAAAAGTGCAGTGCGGTTGTCCAGCTGCGCGAGGTATTCAGTCTCCTGTGACTTCGCCGCCGCCGTCGAAGCCGCCGAACCCGCCGCGGCCGGAGGGACCGGAGCGACCGGGTCGCCCAGGAAAAGCGTTTCATGGCGGTTGTTACCTTCGAGGGTGATGCGAAAATTAGGCGCGGCCGACGGCAGCGTGGCGGGCGCAGGGGGATTGAATGTTTTCGGCCGCAGCGCATTCAGTTCGCTGATCGTCGTGTCGATTTCCAGCTTGCTGGCGCTGGCAATGATCGGCGTCTCGAACCGCCACCGATTCGATTGATTCGAATCGCGGCGAATCCGCGTGCGCAATCCGGCCGCGACCGCCGCACGCGTCTGATCGCCGGCACTGGTCTGGATGGTCAGCGAGCGCGCCTCGAACACCGGGATGGTGAGCAGCGTGTCGGCCCGCAGCTTTTCCAGCGGCAGCGAAAGCGCGTCGAGCAGCGAGCGGTTCACGACATGCACCCGCTCGCCATTGGGAGAAAGCACGTAAAGCCGGTTGCCGATATTCGTCTTGTCCCCGATTCGGAGTATCGTGGCGGTCGCGCCGTCGGGACCCGACCCCAACGTCACGGTGAGGCGCGGTTTTTCCAACCCGTAGTCAGCCAGGGTCGGGTTGGCATTCCGGCCCAAATCACGCGTGGGAAAGGAGGTCTCGTGCTCGAGCAATTGCAGCTCCGTGATGATGCTGGTGACGGCATGCGCATTGGCCGGCCAGTCGAGCGGCTTGGTGAGAAACCAACTGTCGCGCTCCTTCAACGCCAGACTGTACGTCACGCCCGGTGCCGCGCTCGCCACCTCGATCCTACGGATGTCGGCCGTCTCCGCGCCGAGCACGCGATTGCGCGCCTGCACCGACGCGGCTTCGGTCTGCCAGTTCCGTTCAAACTTAAAGATGAAGAAGAACAGCGCGACGTTCAGGAAAACCAGGACGAGCGTGACTTTGGTGCGCATGGGTGGAGCAGACGCCGGCGTTCAGGATTCGGACGTCAGACGGCAGGCGACACAAGAACTCTGGCGCGGCGGTTTCATTTACGTTCGCCTCGTCCAGTAGACGATGAGCCCCATCAGCAGGGTCGCCCCCGGGAGGCCAAGCAGCAGCGCGTAGCGCAGCTTCATGAAGTCGCCGGAGCTGAGTGCGAGTTGGAAGCGCTGGATCGGCCGCGGCGCGACGTTGATCTGCTGCTCGCGGTCGACGGTCCAGTTCACCGCGCCGAGAAAAACCGGCATGTTGCCGAGATAGCCGATCCGCTGGTTCGACACAAAGTCGCCCGCGCCAAACACGACCAGCCGGCCGCCGCGCACGCTGAAAGGCAGGTTGTCGCGCACCGACACGCGCTCCGACGCCACCGCGACCGCCAGGCGATCCTCGGGCGGGATTCCCTTCAGCGGCCTGATGTCACTCGCATCGCGGACCGGCGGTGGCCGGGAGTAGGCCACTTCGCCCCATGCCGTCGTCGAGGTCGCGGCGATTGGCACCACGGTCAGCCCGGTGGCGCTCGAGCGGCCGGGATCGGGCCTGACCGTCCGCGTGTAGCCGAAGCGCAGCGCGAAATCATTGTTCACGAGCGTTTGCGTGACCGGGTGCTTCTCGTCGAACGCGCGGACGATCAGGTCGAGGTCGTCGGTGATGCTGTGCGGATCGGTGTCGACGACGACGTCGTTGTCCACCAGCACGCCCCAATCGAGCAGAAGCTCGTCCAGCCCGAGCCAGGCGACGCTGCGTCCCGGTGGCAGAAGCAGGATGAGGCGGCCGGCATTGACGCTCAGATATTGCCGCAGCAGTTCCTGTTCGGCGGGCGGATAGGCGGCCTGGGGTGCGATCGCGACGAGTAGCGCGACGTCGGCCGGGATTTTGCGGGTGGTGGAAAGCTCGATTGTATTGACGGCAAAATTACGGACACGCAATTCGTCGCGGAGGACGGACAAGCCCCGCGCCGGATCGACGTCGTTCGGCTGGAGCTCGCCATGGCCGACGAGGAAATAGATTCGCTGCCGCGCGGGGCGGGAGACGTCGAGGATGGCGTCGGTGACGACCTGTTCGCCGCGGAACGCCTGCCGCACGCGGTTTTTCACCTGGTACAGCTCGTCGATCGTGACCGCGCGCCGTTTGTCGCCGCTGCGCAGGACGAGCACGTTGGGCTGCTCGATGCCGAGTTCCTCCGCCTTGCGCCGATCCTGATAGACGTCGATGAACTCGGTCGTGATCCGGCCCACCGCGTTGGTCTCGGTCGCGTGAACATACTCGTGCAACAGCCCGCGTACTTCCGGGCTGTCGTTGTTCTCCGACAGGGTGACCACGATTTGCACGGGCTGTGCCAGCGCCTTCAGGTATGAGACGGTTTCCGGCGAAAGGGAAAACCGCCGGTGCTGCGTCAGGTCAAACCGCCACGCGTGATTCCGCGCCACGTAGTTCAATCCTCCGAAGAAGGTCAGGAAAAGCACCGCCTGGAGCACGAGGTTGAGCGTGCGAACCCAGCGAGCGGCGCGAAAACTGTCGAAGGCAGGCACTAGGAATGAAGCAGTTTCGCCTCGACGCCGAGGATGCTGAAGATCAGCGCGAGGGTCGTTCCGCTCAGATAGAACAACAGCTGTCGCGTATCGATGACCCCGCGGGTGAAGTCATCGCGGTGCACGAAAATCTGGGCGTAATCGACCGCGGCCTTGAACACCGCCATCGTGTCGCGCTTGATCCAGTCGGTCTGCGTGATGAAACCGCCGCCGACGATCAACGCGAAGAGCATCGAGAAACTAAGGATGCCGGCGACAGCCTGGTTGCGCGAAATCGAGCTGGCGAACACGCCGATGCCCACGAAGAGCAGCCCCGACACGGCGATGAACGCGTAACCACCGACCAGCGGGCCGAGGTCGATGAAGCGCGCGTCGCCGGAAAAACGTTTCAGGATGTAGAAGAAGCCGCCGGTGGACGCCCACAACGTAATGTAGAGGAGGTAGGCGGCGCCATATTTGCCCAGCACCACCTCGGTCGTCGTGACCGGGGTCGTCAAAAGCGTCTCAATCGTCCCGAGCCGGCGCTCCTCCGCCAGGCATTTCATCGTGAGTAGCGGCACCATGAAAAAAACCGGCAGCCAGAAGAATTGGAAGAACTGGTGCGCGGGCGAAATCTCCTGCGGCGCCTTGCTGTAGGTTTCGAGAATCCCGCTGAACATGAAACCCATGAAGCCGAGAAACGCCGTCGCCGCGATGTACGTGCTGGGCGAGACGAGCAGCATCCGGATTTCATGGCTGAGCAACGTCAGGAAATGCTTCATTTTCTTCCGCCGTGGCGGGCAAAGTTGATACGGCTGGGACGGGAATTCGACCGCGCGAAGCGGGCGTCAGGCATGAGGTGAGACTTCACGATTGGCCGTTTGCTCCCTCGTTATCGGTTCGCGCCGCCGGCGGCGGAGCCGTGGGGATCACCGCATCCCAGCTGCGCCGGGTGGCGGCCAGGAAGACATCCTCCAGCGTGGGGTGGGTGCGGCTCAGCGCGCGAACGCGGAGATTTTGAGCGAGCAGGGTCCGGAGCAAAGTTTCCCCGAGTTCGTCCTCGCGATCGGTATTCAGCCGCAGGTGACGGAACCCGCCTGCATCCGGCTCGCCCTGGCTGGCGATGCGCAGCGTCGGATCGATTTCGCCGAGCACCGCCGGCAGCGCGCCGATGTCGCCGGCGACCTGGAGCTCGTAACTCGAATGGCCGAAGATTTCGCGGCGGAGGTCGGCCGGCGTGCCCTGGGCGACGACGCGACCCTGGTTGATGATCAGCACGCGATCGCAGGTCACTTCGATCTCCGGCAGGATGTGCGACGAAATGATGACCGTCATCCGGCCGCGGAGGCTGCCAATGAGATCGCGCACGATCAGGATCTGGTGCGGATCGAGGCCGATGGTGGGCTCGTCCATGATGATCACGGGCGGCTCCGCCAGGATGGCCTCGGCGATGCCGACGCGCTGCCGGTACCCCTTCGAGAGCTGCCCGATGATCTTGTGGCGGACCCGCTTCAAGTCGCAGATCTCGAGCACCTCGTCGATCCGGGGACCGAGCTTGCGGCGCGGAACCTCCTTCAGCCGCCCGCGAAAATACATGTATTCGGAAACCCGCATGTCTTCCGGCAGCGGGTTGTTTTCCGGCATGTAGCCGATCCGCCGCTTGATTTCATGGGGCTGCGTCGCGACCGAGATGCCGCCGATCCGCACCGTGCCCGAGGTGGCGGGCAGGTAACCGGTGAGGATCCGCATGGTGGTCGACTTGCCGGCGCCGTTTGGCCCGAGGAAACCCACGATCTCGCCGCGCGAAACGCTGAACGTGATGTCGTTCACGGCCGTCACCCCGCCGTAGGTTTTAACCAGGCGGGAGACTTCGATCGCGGGAGTGGAGGGACTAAGGGACAAGGGACTAGCCGGGAAATTTCACACTCTGCTCCGCTGCGAACGCACAGCGTGTTCGCTTGTGCCGTGCGCCGGCGCGCGCTCCACGATTTCCCGGCTAAGGGCAAAACCCGCCGCAGGCGGGTAAACCGCGGCGGCTTGTGCGCCTCCGGCGCATTTTGCATTTAGCCCGCATGAACGCGGGGCGCTCGCCGGAACATGGGGAGGTTGGCGGTCAGACACGGGTGAAGACCATTTCAGGTGTGAAAAATGCGGGCTAGAGACGGAAAAGACAAGGGACCACGTTGGGCAAGGACAAGTGCCCATGCGTTGCGGCGCGCTATTCTTTTGGTTTGTGGTCCTTGGTCACTGGTCTCTGGTCCCTGGTCTCGGACCCCTTCTCCAGCGTCACTTCGCCGGCGCGGAAACGCTGGGCACGGCCGGTTTCGTCGCGAAGCAACAGTGCGCCCTCGTCATCCAGCCCCGTCACCGTGCCGCGGTGGCGGTGCCCGCCCTCCAGCAGCGTAACGGGCTTGCCGCGCAGCAGGTCATAGTGATTCCACAGGTCGGCAAAGGTTTCATTGTGTTCGCCATCGGCAAACTTTTGCCACGCGAGGAGCACGCGGCCAATCAGGGCGGCCGCGAGCCGGTTGAGATCGAGTGGTGCGCCCGTCACCTCGGACAGGGCGATGGCGCGGCGGGCGAGATCGGCGGGCCACTGGTCCGCGGTGCTGTTCACATTGAGCCCCAGCCCGAAAATCAGATCGCGAATCTGGTCCGAGTCCACGCGCGCCTCCGTCAGCATGCCGCCGGCTTTGCGGCCATCGAACAGGATATCGTTCGGCCATTTGATGCCCGGCCGGGTCGACGTGAAGTTCGCGAGCAACTCGCAAACGTTGACGCCCATCCAGAGCGTGAAGGTTTGCATCCGTTGCGGTTCCACCCGCGGGCGAAACGCGAAACTGATGTAGAGGTTGGCGGTCGACGCGCTGTGCCAGGCCCGGCCGAATCGGCCGCGGCCATGGGTCTGCCGCCGCGAGAGAATGGCGAATGGCGTGGGCCGGCCTGCCGCCAGCTCGCGCGCCGCCTCGTCGTTGGTGCTGTCGACCTGATCGAGGACGAGCAGCGAAAAATTCCGCGGCCTGACCTTCAGCTGGGTTTCAATCAACGCTCCGTAAAGCGCCGGCGGACGTTCCTTGATGCGGTAGCCGCGCGCGCGCTGGGCCTCGAACATGAATCCGGCTGCCCGGAGTTTTTCCATGTGCTGCCAAATCGCGACGCGGCTGACGCCCAACCGGGCGGCGAGGGCGGCGCCGGAAACCCAGTTGGGCTCATGAGCCAGCAGTTCCCGCAGGATGACGTGTTCGGCGGTCGGCATCAGATCAGATCGCCGCCCTCCAGAGCGAAAGCGGGAAATGGGACGGGAGGAATGACACGATCGGTGGGTTGAAGGTGGAAGCAGCCAAGAGGGATGATGCCGACGATGCGGAAATACGGCCCTTCGGCAAACGGGAGATTGAAATGTGCAACATCCGATCCACGTTGGGCGCAAATGTCATTTGAGGAATGGCGCGAATCAATCGCGCGGGACCAGGCGCCGCCGCGCGGCAGCAGCCTCGCCCTACAGGCACTCTGGCATGACGCGCAGGGCGATTGGGAGCGCGCGCATAACGTCGCGCAGGATGACAAGGGCCGCGATGGGTCATGGGTGCACGCGTACCTTCACCGCAAGGAAGGCGATTTGGCGAACGCCGGTTACTCGATTTCATCGGGCCGGGGCGGGGAGGGGTTTATAACCTTTACGCGCTCAAGCCGCTGCTGATGTTCGATGCGGGCCGGCTGGCGGGGGCAGCCGGCAATCCGACCTGGCTCGCGGCCGGCACCGGCCTGCAATTCACCATCGTCACCGCAAAGTTCGAGCTGGGATACATGCGCACGCTGGGCGGACCGACGGCCGGCAACCGGGGAAATTTAGTTTTCCGGCTGGTTTTTCAAAACCTGTTTTGAGAGGCAACTGGCCGTCGTTCATCCGGGCAGGAGCGGATGCGTGGAAACCTCCGTTTACTACGCAGTCCTACGCCCCGCCTGGTGAGCGTTTTTCCATCAAACTTAACATCGCCGTGATGGTGGTGCGTTTGCATGTTGGCCCTCCATCCGCAGCGCCAATGATTGGTAAAAAAACCCATCCCCTTCCGGCAATGACCTCCTCAAATCCAGTTTCTTAGCAGTAATGCGGGCGCCTATGCCTCCGCAAAGATTTTTCCATGATCAATAAGTCAAGAAACAACAACTGAAGAAAGGAAGAAATCAAAATGAAATCCAGATACTCAGGCCTCTTGGCAAGCGCGGGATTCGCCGCGCTTTCCTACATAGCCTCCGCAGCGACTGCCCCATCACTGGGTTTGGCGGAGAGCTTCGCCGTCCTAGGTGGCACGGCGGTGACCATTACCGACTCCGTTGTCAACGGAGACGTGGGCGTCGACCTCAACGGCACGGTCACTCAGACCAACAGCACGATCTCGGGGACGGTCCACGTGGGCGACACGGTCGCCCAGGACGCTTACACTGCCTTACTCACGGCGTACTTCGATTTCTCGACCGTGTTGTGCGAACAGACAATTAGCGGTGACCTCGCGGGCCAATCTCTTCTGCCCGGTGTCTACTGTGTCGACGGTGCGTCGACGACGACGGGCGGCGTGTTGACGCTCCTCGGATCCTCCACCGATACCTGGATTTTCATGATCAAGGAGGCCAGCGGCCGCCCTCCTACCCCCGGCACCCTCACGGGTACCAACTTCACGGTGGTCGGCATGACGCCCAGCGGGGAGACGTGGACGTGTAACAACAACGTGTTTTGGTGGACCGCCGACGCCGCGACACTGACGGATTCGGTCCTCATAGGAAATATTCTCGCGGGTACGGACATCACCGTTACCGGCGGGAGTTTGGGTGGGCAAGCCTTGGCGAGAGGCGCTGTGACGTTGTTGACTGGCACCTCCGTCAACGTCTGCGACACCCCCCCGCCCCCCCCGATCAAGGTGACGGGCGGTGGCCAAATCCCGGTACCTGACACAACCTCCAAGGGCCGGGCCACCTTCGGCTTCAATGCGCAGCCAAACACGGACGGCACGGCGACCGGTCACTTTAACTACGTCAACCACGTGACCGGTCTGCACGTCGACGGCCCGGTTGACCACATCGAGGTGGTCATCGTGGACGGGTTGCCCACCAACACCGTCCTGTTTTCCGGCACCTGGAACGGCGGCTCCTTCATCGTGACGGTGGAAGACAACGGCGAGCCCGGCAGCGCCGATGAGTTCGGGATCACGGTCATTGGCGATAAAAGCGAGACCACGTTGCAGCGCGTCATCAGCAAAGGAAACATCCAATTCCATTAGCCGTAAGGATGGCCGAGCCCCGCGTGCCCGACAAATCGCGCACCCGGAGATCACGCCCCGCGAGACGCCACTCGCGGGGCTTGTTGTTGGCGGCATCCCTCGGTGCTGCCAAATGGCCACGCGGCTGACTCCCAGCCGGGTGGCGAGGGCGGCGCCGGAAACCCAGTTGGGCTCGTGGGCCAGCAGTTCCCGCAGGATGACATGTTCGGCGGTCGGCATCAGATCAGATCGCCGCCCTCCAGAGCGAAAGCGGGAAATGGGACGGTAGGAATGACACGATCGGTGGGTTGAAGGTGGAAGCAGCCAAGAGGGATGATGCAGACGATTCGGAAATACGGCCCTTCGGCAAACGGGAGATTGAAATGTGCAACATCCGATTCACGTTGGGCGCAAATGTCATTTGACGAATGGCGCGAATCAATTGGGCGGGACAAGGCGCCCCCGCGCGGGAGCAGCCTCGCCCTACAGGCGCTCTGGCATGACGCGCACGGCGATTGGGAGTGCGCGCACAATGTCGCGCAGGATGACAAGGGCCGCGATGGTTCATGGGTGCACGCCTATCTTCACCGCAAGGAAGGCGATTTGGCGAACGCCGGTTACTGGTATGCGCGAGCCGGACGTGCCGCGCCCGCGCCAAAGGTCGGGCTCGCGGAAGAGTGGGCGGAGATCGCGCGGACGCTGTTCGGGAGAGGCTGACCATTCGCGGCGCATCGCGAGCCGAGCGCACGCGTAGGGCGGTGAATTAGCTCGCGCTGAAGGGAAGTGGCGGACGTCGCGACATTCCCAGTGCGGGCAAAGCGCCGCACTACGCCGGCGCCAATGTAGCCGCGACAGGCTCCGTTCCGTGTCAGCGCGATTTTTTCGCTGGCGAAAAACTCGAACCGCCATTCACTGCCACGACATCACCCCATGAAAAAATTCATTTCCGTGGTTCTTCTCGGTGCGGCCATCACGACGGCAGCGCTCGCCTTCGCCGGCATGCAGAGTGCGGCCGCCGAAGGTTGCGGTTCGTGCTGCCAGACGAGCTGCACCGCGGACACCTGATCCGCCCGCCGCGAGAGCGGCTGATTTCTCGAGCGCGTGCCCGATGGGTCACGCGCTTTTTTGTTGCCGTTTCGATTCGCTGGGCAACCGCGAATACACGCGAATGTCAGCGGGTCGACCTGGGAGCGTGGGCGTCCCGCCCGCCACGGCACTGCCGGTTTCGCGACTCAGACGAGGAACCGCGAATCGACGCGAATCTCAGGAGCACAACCGCGAATGAACGCGAATGGACGCAAATTCCAGAGGAGGAGGGGAGGATTGACCAGGCGAAATCATGGTCACCTTTTGGTTGTTCGTTTCCATACTCCCGATGGACGCCCTCTCCATTCGCGTGAATTGGCGTCTATTCGCGGTTGAACTGAATTGGCCCGGCTAAGGCCGCACCTGCAGGTATTCGGCGGGGACCTTGACCAACAGGCCCTGTTGTAACACGTCCACGGATATGACGACGCCCTGCGGGTTCGCGGGATTGTCCACCAGGCCCTCGAGCCCATGGAGCGGACCGCCGATGATTTTCACCCGGCGGCCCTTCGTGAGCAGCGGCATCACGCTCAGTTCGAGCCCTGAGGCCACGATGCGCCGGACGTCCTCCACCTGGCGGAGGAACTTCGGCACGTCGATGACGTGAATCGCACGGGCGAGCAGGTCCTGCTGGTAAATCCGCGGCTTTCGCTCCGCCGGCACCAGCGCGAACACGTAGCCGGGGAACAGCGGCTTCGTGAACCGTTTCGTCTGCTGACCGTAACGACGGACGCTGTCCACCAGCGGCAGGTAATGTTCGAACTTCTCCGCCGACATGAGCGCCGCGAATTTTTTCTCACACCGCGGCTTGGTGTGACAGACCAGCCAATACGACTCCTCCATGGTCAGCGCTTGAGCAGAAATCTCACGGCGGCGTGGTAACCCTCCAGCCCCAGGCCGGTGACGACCGCGAGGCAGGCCGGCGCCGTCAACGACGTGTGCCGGAAGTCCTCCCGCTTGTAGATGTTTGAAATGTGTACTTCCACGGCCGGTAAATGGGCACCAAGCAGCGCATCGCGCAAGGCCACGCTGGTGTGTGTCAAGGCGCCGCCGTTGATGACCAGCCCGTCGACCCTGGCATCGGCCAGCGCGGCGACCTTGTCGATCAACGCGCCTTCATGGTTTGACTGGAAAAAATCGAATTCCGCCGCGCTGCCAAACTCCACGCGCAGGTCCTTTTCCAAATCGGCCAGCGTGAGGTGTCCGTAGATCTCGGGCTCGCGTTTGCCGAGCCGGTCCAGGTTCGGACCATTGAGGATTGCGATCTTCTTCATCGGGTTTGGCCGCGAATGCAGGCGAAACGCGGCGAATTGCCAAGACTCATCCGCATTTCGATGCCGTCGCCCGCGAATTGACGCGAATCATTCAACCGCGAATGGACGCGAATGGACGCGAATGAAAACAAAGGCCGGCAAGGGCCTACACGGCTCACGATTGCGGTTGGAATACTTCCGCAGCCAACTCTGAAATTTGCCTTCATTCGCGTCCCTTCGCGGTTTTGATCCCGCTCTCTGCTCGTCCTGGGACTAAAGCGGATTATCGGTCGCGACAAACTCCCATGGGAGCTTGAACTTCTTCGCCAGCTCCGCCGCGAGGGCGCGCACGCCATGGACTTCGGTCGCGTAGTGGCCGCACAAATAGAGGTTCAGTTTTTCCTCCTGCGCGCGGGTGAACCACTCCTCGCGGAGTTCGCCGGTGATGAGCGTGTCCACGCCGGCCGCGGCCATCGCGGGAATCGCGCTGTTGCCCGCGCCGCTGCAAAACGCCACCGCGCCCGGCTTCATCATCCCGTATTCGATCGCGATCACGCGCGGATAAAGCTGCTTCAGCTGGAGCCGGAGTGCGGCCCGCGTGATTCGCGCATCGGCGATGCAACTGATTGCCTCGCCATCGCGGACGAGGAAGGGCCGGGTCGGCTTCAACCCGACCTGCTTCGCGAGCAGCGCGTTGTTGCCAATCTGCGGGTGCCCATCGAGCGGCAGATGATTCGAGTAGAGCGCGCAATTGCCGCGCAACAAAGTCGCCACCCGCTCGTAAGTGATGCCGACGAGCGGCTGGGGCATGTCCCAAAACATGCCGTGATGCACGATCAGGAAATCGATCCCCGCGGCGACTGCCCGCTGAAACGGGACAACGCCGGCATCAACGGCCGCGCCGATCTTCGTGACGCGGCCGAGGTTCGCCACCTGGAGTCCGTTGAAGGCGCCGGGCGCATCCTTGAACGCGGTGCGGCGGGTGCGTTTGTCGCAGTAAAGTACGAGATCCTCGAGTTGGGCAGCCATGACGTGAGCGCGGAAAGCGCGGATGGGCAGTCGAGCACGATTACAATCGCGGGACGAGCAAGATTGCGCGGATGAAATACTCGATCTGCGGGCTGATTTCACTCCCAGCCTCGTCACCTCGGCTGCTACGGCTACCGATCTTCGCATTTAGAAACGCGGGGCACTCGCCGGAACATTGGGATGTTGGCGGTCAGACATGGGTGACGACCATTTCAACTGTGAAAAATGCGGGCTATGCGTGCCCGACGCGGCAGCTGTGTGCGCTGAAACCGGCGCCGAAACTCACCAACCAGAGATCGCCTGCGCCGTTTGGCGGCGAAGCGCGCAATGTTTCCTGGAGCGCGAAGAGGACAGACGGGCTGCTCATGTTGCCGCACTCGCGCAGGACCCGCGCGCTCGCATCGAGCAAATGCGGCGCCACGACGGGAGCGAGCGCCTCGAGCACGTCGCGGCCGCCGGTATGCGTCACGACACCCGCTACGGGACGTTCACCGCGGCTGCGCCACAAACGGTCCACCGCGCTCGCCGCCAGTTCGGGCACGTCGCGGTGCAGCAGGTTGCGCAGCTTGCCGCCGCGCTGTTCGAAGCGGAGCTTGTCGCGTTCGGCGGGCAGATGCGCGGTTTGGAAATCGAAGGCGCGCAACCCATCCGGACCGGGCCGCCCGCGCCAGATGCTCGCGGCTGCGCCATCACCGAACAGGCACGCGCTGATCAGCACGCCCGGATCGTCATCCAGATAAAACGCGGCGGAGCACACTTCGACCGCGACGCACGCCACAATCGCGTCAGGCTGCGCGGCGAGAATGTAGCTCGCCGCGCGCAGCGTGGGAATCGCGGCGCCACAACCGAGTCCGACCAGGTCCTGGAGAAACACATCCGTCCGCAGCCCGAGTTGCTCCGCCACGTAGCTCGTGACACCGGGACACAGGTAGCCGGTGCAGGTGCAGATCAGCAGCGCGTCAATCTGATCGGCGCGCACGTTCGCCTGTTCGAGCGCCGCGGTGAGCGCGCGGCCCGCCAGCTTCGGTGCTTCAGCCCGGAATGCCGCGTTGAGTTCATCCGAATTCAGGTCGAACACCTGCTCGATGTTCGGCACCGCAAAATGCCGGTGCGTAATTCCATGTTCACCCCGCAGGATTGCCTGGAGGATGAGCATCGAGCGTTTTTTCAGCCGTTCGCGCAGATTCGATTTTTGCGCGAGTTCCAGGCATTGCTCCTGGGTAAAGGTCGCTTCGGGAACGGCGGTGGCGAGCGCATGAAGATACATCGAATGAATTCGGCAGGGGGGGGCGGGGATGGCGCGCAGACAGCGAATATGCAGCCGCCGTGAATGAACGCCAATCGCGGCGACGGAAAATTCGCGGTCCCTTCCAGCATGACTCCGGCTCAATGCAGCGCGGAATAAAGTGGACCGAACGGAATCAACCGCACGCGGCTCAGCGCGGTGAGTAACCGCTGCCGGCGCGGCCGCAACAGGAAGGGATGAAGCGCATCCGCGGCGGCGAGGCGGACACGGAAGCGCGCCTGCAACGCGGCCTCGATCGCCTGGCGCGTTTCCGTCCAGCTGGATTTGCCGCGGGCGAAGGCGAGCAGCGGATCCAGCGCACGCTCGGCACTCTGAAACGCCATGGCCATACCGTTGCCCGTAAACGGCGGGATCATCGCACACGCATCACCGAGCTGCACGCGCCGCCCGGATTCGACCCGGCGATCGAAATTCAACGCCGCGACGGCGCAGAATGATTCCCGGTCGATCTCCGCCGCCTCGATTCGCTGGCCGAGCGAACGGAAGCCGGCCGCGGTGAGGTAGGCGAGGAGCAATTGCGGGCCGCGGATCGAAAGGGGCCGCCGCCGAAAGAGCCCACAAACGTTCACTCGATCGCCTTCGATGCGCGACAGGCCGACATAGGCGTGATCACCGAGATGAAGCTCGAGATCACGGTCCAGCGATAGTCGCCGGCAATGAAACTTCAGCCCGAGCCACGGCGAACGGCCGAGCTTCCGGCCGGTGGCGAACACCCGGCCCGGCTGGTCGGTGCGCTCCGTCACACGCGTGCCGACGCGAAGTGTTCCGCCGGCGCCCACGAATGCGCGCGCCAGCCGCGCATCCAGCACGTGCCGGCTGAGCCCGAGCGCCGGCACCGGCAGTTGCTGGATGCGCGCACGCTGGTCATCGAGGAACCACGCCACCTCCCGATGCCGCAGCGTATCCGAAAGCAAATCACGAAGTCCGAGTCGCTCCATGGTGCGCTCGTCCAGCCCGGTGATGAATTCGCCGCACACGCGATGCCGTGGATAATCGCCCGCCTCGAACACCGTGGCCGCGACGCCCTGCCGCTGGAGCCCGAGACCGAGCGACAGCCCCGCCAGCCCGCCGCCCACGATTTCGATTGGTGACGTCGTGCTCATTCGCGGCGGACTGCCGTGAGTCGATAGACACCGAGAGTGGTGGTCCGGCGGTCAACGGCCCATTCGTGCAGGTTGAAGCCCATGAGCCGCGGCAGCTCGTCCCCCTGAAAACCCGCGCCGATGCTCACGTGCGCATCGTGGAGCGACACATGGTTGGCGCCCAGCAGCGGTGCAATTCCGCGAAAGAGTACTTGGGAGACGCGCCGGCGCGCGGGTTCGGCCGCGACCAATACGCGCACATGGCGGCGCAGTCGTTGGCCGAGCATCGCCAGCTCCGTATCCGGAAACTGGTGAAGAATGAGGTTCGCGATGATCACCGGATAACGGTCATAGCCATCGAACGTTCTCAAATCGGCGCGGTGCCAAACTCGTTCCACGGGCCACTTGCCCGGACGCGGCCAAAGGTCGAGCCCGTCCACGGCGATGTTCGCTGCCGCCAGTCGCAATCCGAGTTCACCCGTGCCGGCCCCGATCTCGAGCGCCACCTCTCCCGGCCGCATCACGCGCCGAAGCGTGCGCTCGAGCCACCGAGGCGTGCCGATGATCGCGTTGGTCAGCCGCAAATCGCGCCGGTTATGCAGCGCGTCCGGATGGTCCGGCGGCAGCGAATCGAGCAACTCGGGGCGCAGCGTGCGATGCATGGGGCGGAAGTGAAAGTGAAAGACAGGGAACAGGAGACAGGAGACAGGAGACAGGAGACAGAGGCCAGAAGCCAGTGACACGCGGAAGGTATCAGACATGGGCGCCCGTTGCACCCGCCGGGGCGATTTTCTCCACTCTCACTCTCACCTTCACTTCCCCTCTCACTTTCACTTTCACCCTTACTTTCGATTGCCGGCGGACGGGAATCTGTCCAGTCTCGGCGGCAGATTCCCATGCGCCTTCCCGCTTCATCCGTTTCGACCGCCGCCGACACGCCCGCGGTGCCGCCGGTGCCTCTGCTGCCGGTCGATTTGATCGCGGATGCCGCGGGCAATTTTCCGCACCGGCCGTCGTGGGACGAATATTTCATGGCCACGGCAGTGCTCATGGCGTCGCGCTCGAATTGCGAACGCCTCCACGTCGGCTGTGTCATCGTGACCGGGGGCGAGCGCAAGAACCGGCTCGTTGCCGCCGGCTACAACGGCTTCCTGCCTGGAACACCGCACGTGTCGCGCGTGCGTGATGGCCACGAACAGGCCACGGTTCATGCGGAACAAAACGCCATCGCCGACGCGGCGCGGCGCGGCAGTTCGGTCGAGGGATGCGTCGCCTATGTGACCCACTTCCCCTGCATCAACTGTGCAAAAATACTGGCGGCGTCCGGTATCGCCGAGGTGCGTTACCGCGCCGATTACCTGAACGATCCCCTCGTGGTCCCGCTGCTGGCCGATGCTGGCGTCAAGATCCTGAAACTTTGAGGCCGGTCTCCGGTCCGTGACATTGTCATGCGCGAGCGCCGCAAACTCACTCGTGATACGCTGGCCGGCTCGTTGCTGCTCGCGCATCCGTCGATGCGTGACCCGAATTTCCGACGCAGCGTGGTGTTGATGTCGGCGCACAACGAGGAGGGCGCAATGGGGGTCGTGCTCAATCGCCCCCTGCACAAGCGACTCGGCGAACTCAGCGGCGATTTCGCGCTCGGCCCGCTTGCCACGGTTCCGCTGTTCAACGGCGGACCGGTGCAGAACGATCAACTCGTGCTCGCCGCGTGGCAGACCCGCGCCGACGGCTTCCGGCTCCATTTCGGGGTTGATCCCGACAAGGCGCTCGAGCTCCTGGGCGAAGAAGGCACGCATGTGCGGGGATTCCTCGGCTATTCCGGCTGGTCGGCCGGCCAGCTCGAAAACGAGATGCAGCTCCGCACCTGGATTGTCGCGGACGTCCCGGAGGACTTGCTCACGCAGGCGCAGGACGACTCGTTGTGGCGCAACGTCCTTGGCCGCGAGGGGCTCGAGTGGCGGCTGCTGGCCGGCGAGCCCGAGCATCCGGAGCACAACTAGCCGGGAAATCTCACACTCTGCTCCGCTGCGAACGTATCGTGGGTTCGCTGGTGTCGTGCGCCGGCGCGCGCTCCGCGATTTCCCGGCTAAGGGCATTCTGCTGGCCAGCAGAATGCATTTAGCCCGCATGAACTGCGGAGCGCTCGCCGGAACATTGGGATGTTGGCGATCAGGCACGGGTGAAGACCTTTTCAAGGGTGAAAAATGCGGGCTAGCAGAACGGTTTCGCGTTTCGGGGTTTTGGGTTGCGGTCGCGTCCACTGTTTCGACCGTCGGTGACGGAAGAGAGCGCTGCGTCCGGCCAAAAAACGCGAAACTCGAAACGCGAAACCCGAAACCGCGCGGCAAGCTATCTGTCACCACGTTCGCGACCTGTAGAACTGAACTCGGACGGTGCCGCACCCGGGGGAGAATCCAGTTGACAGGGGTTTCCCTCGCCTATGCTTTGACCACTTTTATGAAAGTCGTCTCCTCCATCAAATCGGCCAAGAAGCGTCACCCGGCCTGCCAGGTCGTGCGCCGCAAGGGCAAGATTTACGTCATCAACAAAGTCGAACCGCGCTACAAGGCGCGCCAGGGCTGATTCAACCATTTTCCCGCCGTGAAAGCCGAAGGCCATCCTACTCTCAATAACGTCTGCTTCCTCGACATCGGAACCGGGCGCCGCTTCCTCACCAAGTCGACCCTGAAGTCCCAGCGCAAGGAGCAGATCGACGGCCAGGATTATTTCGTCATCGTCCGCGATGTCACGATGGACTCGCATCCCGCCTACACCGGTGAGAAGCGCCTCGTCGACACCGCCGGCCGCGTCGAAAAGTTCACGACGAAGTTCAAGCGCGGTACCGCGCCGAAGAAGTAAGCGGGATTTTCCGCGGAAAATTCCTTGAGGTTTTTGCGAAGCAAGAACCTGTGCGCATCCACCCGTTTCAAGGTCTCGTCCCACCGCCGGCTCACGCGCCGGAAGTCGCCTGCGTGCCTTACGACGTGGTGAACTCGGCTGAAGCGGCCGCCCTGGCCGAGGGAAAGCCGCACACGTTGCTGCGCGTTGATCGCGCCGAGATCGATCTGCCGCCGCAAACGGATCCCCATGGCGACGCCGTCTACGCGAAAGCCCGCGAAAACTTTCTCACGCTCCAGCGCGCCGGTGTGCTCGTGCGCGAGACGGAGCCTTCGCTTTACGTCTACCAGCAGCAGATGGGTTCGCATCGCCAGCGCGGACTCGTCGCGGGCTGCCATGTCGACGACTACGACGCCGGGCTGATCAAGAAACACGAAAAGACGCGCAAGGACAAAGAGGACGATCGTACCCGGCTCATCGACACGATTAGCGCGGACACCGGGCCGGTGTTTCTGACCTATCGCGACCACGCCGCGGTCACTGCGCTCGTCGATGCAAAGACCAAGGAAAAGCCACGGCATGATTTCACCGCGCCCGATGGAATCCGGCACACCGTGTGGCGGATTCCCGGCGGCGAGGCGGGGGTGAAAGCCTTCGCGACCGTGCCGGCGACCTACATCGCCGACGGCCATCATCGTGCCGCGAGCGCCGCACGCGTCGCGCGGTTGCGGCGCGAGCGCAACCCGCGCCACACGGGCAGCGAGGAATACAACTGGTTTCTCTGCGTCCTCTTTCCTGCGAGCGAGCTGAAGATTCTGCCGTACAACCGAATCGTCACCGACCTGAACCGGCTCAACCCCGCGGAATTTATCGAGCAGGTGAAGGGCATCTTTGGGTTGGAGGAAAACGCGTCGCCCACTCCCGCCTCCGTTGGCCAGGTAAGCATGTATCTCGGCGGAAAATGGTACGGGCTTTGCTGCCCGGTCGACGCGCAGGCCGATCCGGTGGCGCGCTTGGATGTGAGCGTGCTCCAGGACAAACTCCTCGCGCCCGTGCTGGGCATCGACGACGTGCGCACAAGCAAGCGAATCGATTTCGTGGGCGGGATTCGCGGGACCGCGGAATTGGTGAAGCGCGTGGATGCCGATGGCGGCGTGGCGTTTTCCATGTTTCCCGTGACGCTCACGCAGCTGATGGACATCGCGGATGCGGGCCAAATCATGCCGCCGAAGAGCACGTGGTTCGAACCGAAGCTCCGCTCCGGTTTGTTCATTCACACGTTCTGACCTGGTCGCGCGACCGCCCCCGCGTCGCAATTACAGAAGCGACCGAGGGCGGTCGCGCTCCCAGGGCGGAGCCGACCCGCGGTCCCTGGCAAGGTGGGTCTGGCTCGCCCTGCTTGCCAGGAAGACAAATCCCGCGTTGCTCAATCGCAGAGCAGCCTCGCGTGCTCGGAACAAGGATACGCCAGGCTGGTCCGGCCGTGAGGGCGGGGGGGAAGATTCGTGCATTTTTCGGAACTTGTATGCGCGCGCCGTCGCCTCTAACACATTCGTCGTCAACGGGCACGGGCAGCCAAAATTCAACCCCACCGTCCAGCCATGATCGCTACGCAGGTTCGCCAGAAAGACGCCATCTTCTACTTCGCCTCGTATCCTTCGGAGCAATTGCTCCAAAAGGTGAGGTTTATCAGCCGGTTTTACGACGAGCAGGGCGGCAGCATCAAAGCCGAGGAACTCCCGCCCGAGGACGACGTGGGCCAGTTCATCGCGCGGATCGAGCGCAGCGACAAGGCGTTTCAACGCGAGCTGTCGCGGGCGAAGGTGGCGTCGATTCGCAATTTCTACGAGACGGCGATCAGCCAGCCGCCGATTCCCGGCGTGGTGCTCCTGTTCACGCCGCAGAAGCTCGGCTTTCGCGCCGTGGAGGACGGCAGTGGCATCGGTCACCTCCAGGAGCCGGACGAAAAATTCCTGATCATCGACGGACAGCACCGGCTCGCAGCGCTGCAGTTTTTCGAGCGCACGCATCCCGATGACGCGAAGAACATCCAGGTGCCGTGCGTGATTTTCGACGGCCGCACCGAGGACTTCGCCACGGAGATGTTCGTCATCATCAATTCGACACCGACCCGGATCAACAAGAGCCACCTCGTTGACCTCTATGAGCGCGTGTCATGGGCCGAACCCGACCGGCGCTTTGCGGCGAATATCGCGGAAATGCTCTACAGCGAGGGTGACAGTCCGCTGCGCTACCGGATCAACCGGCTCGGCGGCCGCAGCAAACAGGAGAAGTGGATCCTTCAGGCGGAGCTTTTCAACGAGCTGCATCGCTGGGTGAAGGCGACGTGGAAGAAGATCGAGGCCGAGGGTACCGACCGGCGCGCCGCCGTGCGTTATTACGAAATGGTGCGCGACTTTCTGAAGGCGGCGGCGGCGGTCTGGGGCGACGCCTGGGGCAGCAATGCCTACATGGTGACGAAGCCCGTTGCACTGAAGGCGATGTTGCGCGTGTGCGCCGATCTCTCTTCGCAGGATGCGGAGCCGGCGGAGGGCCGGGTCGAGCGCTGGCGCGGCCGGCTCGCGGCGTGGACCGAACAGACGCGCGAGTTTCGCAACGAAGGTTTCTACGAACGGTTCCCGGCGAAGGGGCAGGTCGAGCGCGTGGCCCGGATTCACCGCGATCTCGGCAAAGTTGCCGGCATCGCACCGCGCGGCCGCGGCTGAGACCCGGGAGCGCGAGCGTCTCGCCCGCAAAGCAAGTGGCTGCGGCTTCGCCGTTTGACAAGCCTCTCGGCAGGCTCGAGGCCTTTCAGTCGAAATCACAGTTGGCCGTGAGCTCGTCGAATCGGCTCACGGCCCCGAGCCTGGCGAGGGGCAGCCGCAGACTTCGGTTGCGGCTGCGCCGCCGTAGGATTAGCGGCCGAGCTTCAACCTCGCCTCGGCGGGCACCTCGAAGCCGGTGGTCCCGATTTCTTTCAGCACCGTGTCGCTCGTCTGGTGGACTTCCACCTGCGAGTCGCCGTAGCGCGATGAGACGGACAGCAGGCCCTCGAGTCGGAGCTGGTAACGCGTCACGATGCCGTTGCGGATCCAAAGTTTGAATGTGCCGGCGGCGCCGAGCGGCGTGATCTCCTCGTGCCCGTCGCGCACCAGCAGCAGCTGCGCGCCCAAATCCGTCAGCGTGCCGCTGACAATATCGCCGTCGACCTTCCACTCGGCATGGCTGCCCACAATCACGCCGAGATCCTCGTGCGGGTGACTGACCCCGAGCTGGAGATTGCTATACGGCATGCCAGGGCGATTGGCCCCGTGCCGGTGCACGCGGCGCGCACTGCTGGGAAGGGCGCTGCCAGTGATGCTCAGCTGCGTGGGTGTGCCGCCCATGATTCCCATGCCGGTATACACACGGGGTGGGGCGGGCATGCGGCTGGCTTTCGCGTCGCGCGTTGAGGGGCGCGGCAGTTCGTCGAGCGTTTTCCAACCGTCGTCGGTGCGCAGCACGAAACGCTGGTTGCCGCGGAAGATGGCTTCGATTTCGGTGTCGTTCACGGCGCGGCCGAGGCGCTGCCGCACGGCATTCACCATCGGCATTTTCACCAGCGTGACACCGCCGCGCACGGTCTTGCCTGAAATCTCATAGCTGCGGGCGTCGTCCTCGATGGTGGATATCCAGGTGTAATTCGGCTGCTCGGACAGCCGCATGGCGGCGACGATGCTGGTTTCAACGGGGCCGGCGCGCAACGCGACGACGGCAATGCCTGCAAGGAGGCAGACGAAAAACTGATTCATGGGGTGTGGGAGCTGACCTGACGTGGGGTAACCGGACAGTGCCACAACCACGCCCGGTTGCCAGCGGAAGATCGGAAATTATGCCTGAAGAAATTGTAAGGGAAAAACGCCCATTCGCCGCGGTTACTGGCGGTCGTGCCCGCGGATTGGAGTGGCACGGGCATCTTGCCCCGTGATCCACATTCGCGAAGGCCGGACAATGTTTCCGCCGCCGGTGTGCTTTCGCCGACGAAAAAATCCACCGGCATATCCAGGCTCGAGCTACGGGAACAGCCCGCGGCTTTGTTTCGCGTCCGCGACGCGCTGGATCCCAATCGTCTGCGCGGCGAGCCGGCGGCTGAATTTGTATTTCCGCTTCTGCGCCTCCACGGCATCCTTCGCCTTGTCCAGGAGCGCGAAGAGTTTTCTCATCACCTCATCGCGGTCCCAGTAATAGTTCGACAGGTTTTGCAGCCACTCGAAGTACGAGACGATCACGCCGCCGGTATTGCAGAGCGTGTCGGGGATGACTTCGATGTCGCCACGGTCCTCGATTATCTTGTCAGCCTCGTTGGTGGTCGGACCGTTGGCTCCTTCCGCAAGCATCCGGCACTGGAGCAGGGGCGCATTTTCCGCCGTGATCGCGCGTTCAAGCGCGGCCGGCACGAATACGGTGCACTTCAGCGGGAACAGCTGCTCCTTGGTGATTGCTTCGCCACCGTCGAAATCCCGAATCACCTTCTGGGTTCGCATGTATTCCAGCGCCTTCTTGACGTCGATCCCGCGCTCGTTGTAGACGCCGCCACTTATGTCCGATACCCCGATGATTTTGGCGCCATAGTTTGCCAGCGCGAGCGCCGTGTGCTGGCCGACGTTGCCAAAGCCCTGAATCGCGACGGTCGCCTCCTTGATTGGGATATTCAGGTCATCCAGATATTTCTGTACCACGTACGCGACGCCGAAACCGGTCGACTCGTGGCGGCCCTGCGACCCGCCGAGCGAAATCGGCTTTCCCGTCACCACCGCGGGCTCCACGTGGCCGACGTGGTTGGAATAGGTGTCCATCATCCAGCCCATGATTTTCTCGTTCGTACCAACGTCCGGCGCCGGCACGTCGGAGTGCGGTCCGACGAAATTGATGACTTCCTGCATGTAGCGCCGTGAAAGGTGCTCGAGTTCGGACTCCGACAGCTGGTGTGGATCGACAATCACCCCGCCCTTCGCGCCGCCAAACGGCAGACCGACCAGCGAACATTTCCAGCTCATCCACATCGCCAGCGCGGCGACTTCGCCGAGGGTGACATCCAGGTGAAACCGAATTCCTCCTTTCGACGGGCCGGTGGAGAGGTTGTGCTGGACGCGGTAGCCTTCGAAAACCGTGACACTGCCGTCCTGCCGCTTGATCGGCAGGGCAACCGCGAGGCACCGGCGCGGGTATTTCGTCCGGTCGCGGATCGCGTCCGGAAGATTGATCGCGTCGGCCGCCTGGTCGAATTGGCGGCACGCCATGCGGAAAACATCGGAGTCGTAGAGCGAGGAGACGATGGCTTTGGACATGGGCAGGGTGGGGCGGAAATTTCCGCGTCAGCGTGATTCACCCTGCATGGTTTAGCAATTGGCTTCCGGATACCGGCGGTGCTCAATGCGGCCGCTAATCCCGATGCAAACGAACATGACTGATGGGGACGCTGGCTAAACTCGCGCGCTGGTTCTTCGGCAAGTTCGCCGGCGCGGTGCTGATCGTGGCACTCGGACTCGCCGCGGTCGCACTCTGGCTGTTCCTGAAGGACAATGCCGATTTCGAGCGGCACCGGGTCGAACGCGTCCAGCAGCTGATGCGCGATCGGCAGGGGTTGCTCGACGCGAAAGCCGACATCGAGGCGCGGATCGCCAGCATGGCCCGCGAAGTCGAACTCCAGCAGCAGCGGATCGAGAAGGCGAAAAAAATCATCGATGGTCTGCGCGAACTCGAGAGCTGGTGGGATCGGCTCCGTGAGCTCTTCGGCGGCGCGCCGCAGCAGCAGGCGAATGCCGGGAACATCCGGCGGATGGAGCAGCTGCAGACCGAGGCGCACGAGTTGATCGCGACCATGAAGCGCGGGATGATCTTTGTTTCCGGCGAAAAAAAAGGACTCGATGCCAGCGTCGAGCGCCTCGAGCGCGAGATCCAGGAGGTCGAGCGAAGCCGCTCGGTCACGTGGCATTACCTGCGGCGCGCGTGGGACGAGTCGAGGTGGATGGTGGCGGTTGCGCTGGCGGCCTTCCTGTTTGGCCCGACGCTGTGGGCGCTGCTCATGTATTATGGATTCGCCGCCTGGGCGACGCGCGGGCGGCCCATCCGATTCACGGATACACTGCCGGCGCTGCCCACCGTCGGTGAGAGCCGCGTCTCGATTTCGGTCGTGCTCCGGCCAGGCGAGGTGCTCCGGATCAAGGAGAAGTTCCTCCAGGCCTCGGACGAAGGCGTGACCAAGAAAACGCGCTTCGTGCTCGATTGGAAAATCCCGCTCACGAGCCTCGCCTGCGGGCTGGTGGAGCTGGTCGAGTTGCGCGCGACCCACCGCGACGCGACGTTCGCCGTCACCCTCTCGAACGCGGACGATCCGCACATCGAACTCGCGGCGCTGGAAATTCCGGACGGGTCATCACTCGTCCTGCGGCCGAGCTTTCTCGCCGGGGCGATTCAGCCGCAGGATGCGGTGCTGCGCATCAAGCGGCACTGGCAGCTTGCGCGCTGGCAGTCATGGGTCACGGGACAGTTTCGTTTTTTCGAGTTTGTCGGGCCCTGCCGGCTGCTCGTGGCCGGCAGCCGCGGCGTGCGCGCCGAGGTGCTCGCCGAACGCGAAGGTGTACTGGATCCGGCGCGGCGGACCAACCAGGACGCGACCATCGGCTTTACCCCGAATCTCGACTACAAACCCGTGCGCGCGGAGACATTCTGGAGTTATTACCGCGGAATGAATCCGTTGTTCGACGATCTGTTCGCCGGCCGAGGCGTTTTCGTGCTGCAGGAGACATCGACGCCGGGCTCGAACGCCGGCGCCGCCCGGTTCTGGTCGGCGGTGTGGAACGGCACGTTGAAGGTGTTCGGTTTGTGAACGCGGCGCGGGAGATCGCTTCTGGGTCCCCTCTCGAGTCAGACCAAATCAGTTCAACCGCGAATAGACGCCAATTCACGCGAATGGAGAGGGCGTCTTTGGGGTGCTTGGAGACGATCAACCAAACGGTGACCATGGCTTCACTTGGGCAATCCTCCCCCTCATCCTCTGGAATTGGCGTCCATTCGCGTTCATTCGCGGTTGTCCACTGAATCGAACGGCTTGAGAGGGGTACCCGACTTGTCCGCCAAAGCTCGACGAGCGACGGCGGAAGGGCGGAGTGTGTTTGTCCAAATTACGGCAATCGCCGACGTTCGCCGCGTCGCAGGTTGCGCATTCGGCCGCGGTGGTTTTCGGTGGGGGGATGCTGTTCAAGCTGAGTTCCGATTACACCGCGACGGGCGATCAGCCGCAGGCGATCGACAAGCTCGTCGCGTCGTTGCGGGTGGGTAATCGGTACCAGACGCTGCTCGGCGTAACCGGTTCAGGCAAAACGTTCACGATGGCGAATGTCATCGCGCAGGTGCAGCGGCCGACCCTCGTCGTTTCGCACAACAAGACGCTGGCGGCGCAGCTGTATTCGGAGTTCAAGAACTTCTTCCCCGAGAACGCCGTCGAATACTTCGTCAGCTACTACGATTACTACCAGCCGGAGGCGTACATCGCCTCTAGCGACACATTCATCGAAAAGGATTCGTCCCGCAACGAGGAGCTCGAGCGGCTGCGGATGTCGACGACCAGTTCACTCGTCTCGCGCCGCGACGTCATCGTGGTGGCGAGCGTGTCGTGCATTTACGGCCTGGGCTCGCCCCAGGAATTCACCGCGATGCGGATTCACCTGCGGCGCGGGGCGTCGCTCGGACGGAACAAGCTGCTCGAACGGCTGGTGGACAACATCTACGAGCGAAACGACTACGAGCTGAAACCCGGGCGCTTCCGGGTGCGGGGCGACGTCGTCGATGTGATGCCCGCGTACCTGGAACGCGGGTTGCGGATCGAGTTCTTTGGCGACGAGATCGAGGCGCTGAGCGAATTCGAGCCGCTGACCGGCAACGTCATCCGGGTGCTCGACCAGTTCGATCTTTATCCAGCAAATCAATACGTCACCAGCCGTGGCCGGCTGGAACCGGCGATTCAGGCGATCAAGCGTGAACTCGATGAACGCGTCGCGTACTTCGAGGCCAGGGGGCAATACCTCGAGGCGCAGCGGATCCGGATGCGGACGAATTACGATCTCGAGATGCTGCAGGAGATGGGATTCTGCAATGGCATCGAGAACTACTCGCGCCATCTCACCGGCCGCCGGCCGGGCGAGCGGCCGTTCTGCCTGCTCGACTTTTTTCCCCAGGATTTCCTGGTCATTGTCGACGAAAGCCATGCGACCATCCCGCAGATCGGGGGGATGTTCAACGGCGACCGCGCGCGGAAGCAGACCCTCGTCGATTTCGGTTTCCGGCTGCCCTCGGCGCTGGACAACCGGCCGCAGAATTTCGCCGAATTCGAGGAGGTCACGGGACAGACGGTGTACGTTTCCGCCACGCCCTCGGAGTTCGAGCTGAAGAAATCAGCGGTTGTCGCGGAGCAGCTGATACGGCCGACGGGCCTGCTCGATCCCGAGATCACCATTCGTTCGACCAAGGGCCAGGTCGAAAACCTGGTGGGCGAAATCAAGGCGGCGGCGGCCAGCGGCGAACGCGTGCTGGTGACGACGCTGACGAAGCGGCTCTCCGAGGATCTCACGAGTTATCTGCGCGAGGCGAAGATTCGCGTCGAATACCTGCACTCCGACATCGATGCGATCGAGCGGGTCGAGATCCTGCGCAATCTCCGGCTGGGCAACTTCGATGCCCTCATCGGCATCAACCTGCTCCGCGAAGGGCTGGACCTCCCGGAGGTGGCGCTGGTCGCGATCCTCGACGCGGACAAGGAGGGCTTTCTCCGCAGTGAAACCTCGCTCATCCAAACGGCGGGCCGGGCCGCCCGCCACGAGAAGGGACGCGTCATTTTTTATGCCGATCAGATCACCAAGTCGATCAAGCGAACGGTCGAGGCGGTGACATACCGCCGCGCCAAACAGCTCGCCTACAACCAGGCGCATGGCATCACGCCGCGCAGCGTCACGCGCGCGGCCCAGGCGAGCCTGCACATGTACGACGGTTCGGGTGAGCGGGAGGAAGACGCGGCCGTGGCGGACAACGTCGATGACGTCGCCATCGTAATCGCGGAGTTGGAGGAGGAGATGCAGGATGCGGCGGGCCGGCTCGAGTTCGAGCGTGCCGCCGTGCTCCGCGACCAGATCAATGCACTCAAGAGTGGCGATTATCGGAAGAGCGTGCGGCCCGCGGCGAAAGAGTATCCGCGCGGCAAGCGCGTCGCCGCCGCGCTGCGCGGCCGCAGCCCGCGCTGAAGCTCCGCGTTTGTCCCTGGGAGCGCGGGTGTCCCCGCCCGCATCTGAGAGTTGGCGTGGCACCACGCTCCGGCAGATGCGCGAATGATGTGGCACGGGCATCTTGCCCGTGATCTCGGAGTGGCACCGGCATCCTGCCGGTGGAAGCACGACGAACAACTCTCCATGGCCGGGACGCCCATGCCACGACAGACCATGGGCAAGATGCCCGCGTCCCTCACTGGACCCATGCCCAAATGACAAACCGGGGTGCCGCGTTGCGTGGGGTGAAACAACCGCCGCGATTTAGCATCGAATTTCGATCTCGTCCGTCCTGCTCGACTTAGCAAACCTCAGCCAACCTTGCCCTCGAACCAGCCACCCTCGTCCTGACCCATGCTCCCCTACGCGCTCACCATTTTCACGGGAGCATTTCTTCTCTTTCAAGTTCAGCCGCTGATCGGAAAATACATCCTGCCCTGGTTCGGCGGCGGGCCCGGCGTGTGGACCACGTGCCTGCTGTTTTTCCAGATGCTCCTGCTCGGCGGCTACGCCTACGCGCACCTGACGTCCACGCGGCTGTCCCAAAAACGTCAGGCGATCGTGCATCTCGTGCTGCTGGTCCTCTCACTGGCGCTGTTGCCCATCACGCCGTCCGAATATTGGAAGAGCCTGGTCGGCGGGGATCCCACGTGGCGAATCCTGCTCCTGCTGGGGGGCACGATCGGGCTCCCTTATTTCGTTCTCTCCTCCACCGGCCCGCTGATGCAGCAGTGGTTCAGCATCACCAACCCCGGGGTGTCGCCTTACCGGCTGTATGCCCTGTCGAACGTCGGCTCGTTGCTCGCACTGCTGAGCTACCCCGTGTTTTTCGAGGTGAAGTTTCCGCGGTACACGCAAGGCCTGCTCTGGTCCGCCGGTCTCGTCCTGTTTGTTCTGTTTTGTGGATACTGTGCCCTGCGCGTCTGGCGGCAGGCGAAGACGGCGCCAGCCGAACCAGCCGAACCAGCCGAACCAGCCGCTCCCGCCGCTGCGCCTGTCGCCGACATGTCTGCGCCGGCTGAACCTGCGGCCGTCGAAGCGGCCGTGGCCGGGCTGCCGGTGGTAACGCCGCCGACGAGCCCCGAGCATGCGTCCGCCAATGCGGCCGACAGGCTGCTCTGGCTCGCTCTGCCCGCCATCGCGTCGATTCTGTTGCTCGCGACCACGAACAAGCTGTGCCAGGAGGTCGCGGTCATTCCGTTCCTCTGGGTGCTGCCGCTGAGCCTGTACCTCCTCAGCTTCATCATCAGTTTCGATCACGCGCGATGGTACCATCGTGGCGTATTCAGTGCGTTGCTCGTGGTCGCGGTCGCGTTCGTGTTCCAGGTGCTGCCGGCGGGCAACGACGCACCGATGAAGCTCCAGATCATCGTCTACAACGCGGCGTTGTTCATCGCCTGCATGGTGTGCCACGGCGAACTCTACCGCCTCAAGCCGCCGCCGCGGCAGCTCACCGGCTACTTCCTTTTCATCTCGGCGGGCGGCGCCCTGGGGGGATTTCTCGTCGCCATCGTGGCACCGGCGGTGTTCGACGACTATCGCGAATTGCAGCTCGGGTATTGGTTGCTGACGTACGCCGCCGCCGTGCTGTGCTTCCGCCATCGCAGCCGGGAAATCGCGATGGGCGTGATCGTCGGCGCCCTGGCGCTGGTTTTCGTGCTGCCGTGGCTGCGCTCGTATTTCGACGACACCGAGGGACTGTCGGCGGAACTGCTGTCCTTCCTTCGCCATCGCGCCCTGCTCATCATCGCGGGACTCGGGGTCATCATCGCCAGTGTATTCAACTTTCGACAACTGTCCGTGCTGCCCGACTGGCGGCCGAGGATGGCGTGGCTGGTGATGATGTTCTGCATGACCACCGGTATCGTGGTGGTGATGCAATGGCCCTATGGCGGGACCACGCCGATCCTGGCCTCGACGCGGAATTTCTACGGCACGCTGAAGGTTTTCGATTACAACCACGACGACGAGGAAGACCGCTATCACCTCCTGCTCCATGGCGCGACGACGCACGGGCTCCAGTTCATGAAGGCCGAGCGGTCGGTCCTCGCGACCAGTTATTACGGGGAAAGCAGCGGGATCGGCCGGGCGCTGGACAACTTGCGCGAGAGTCCGCGCCGCGTCGGCGTGGTCGGATTGGGCACCGGTTCGCTCCTGGTCTACGGGCGGGCGGGGGACTACATGCGTGTGTACGAGATCAATCCCGCGGTGGAAAAGATTGCGCGGACCCACTTCACGTACCTCCAGAATTGCCCGGCCAAGGTCGATGTCGTCATCGGTGACGCGCGGCTCGTGATGGAACGCGAACTCGAGGAAAAAAAATCGCAGCTTTTCGATGTGCTGGCGCTCGACGCGTTCAGCAGTGACGCCATTCCCGTGCACCTGCTGACCAGGGAAGCCTTCGAGGTTTACCTGCAGCACCTGAAGCCCAACGGCGTGATCGCGATTCACATCTCGAATCGCTACCTGAATCTCCGGCCGATCGTGGAAAAACTCGCCGATCAGCATGGGCTGAAAGTTGCGGTCGTGTACGACGATAACGAACCGGACTGGTGGATTTATGCGACCACGTGGGTGCTCGTGTCGCGGAACGAGACGTTCCTGGCCCAGCCGGCAATTGCTGATGTCACGGAAGCGCCGGAAAAAACCGCGCAACCCGCGCCACTCTGGACGGACGATTACGCGAGTTTGTATTCGATCATGAAGTAGGGGATTCCGCCCTGGGAGCGCGGGCGTCTCGCCCGCTATGGATCCCTGCTCTTTCTCTTTCCTCTTTCTCGTTCTCCCGCCGGGATCCGGGATTCGCCCAATTCGGGGAGAAAGAGAAAGTTTACCCGCCTGGCGGCGCCGTAGGCGACCAGGGATTAAGATAAAGAGAAAGATTAGGAGATTGATGCCGGCCGGAGGTCCGCGCTCCCGCGGACGGCGCAGCCGCTGGCGAAGTGGCACCGGCTTCCAGCCAGTGAAGTATTCGATTACTGAATTCGACGAATCTGCGGCAGGATGCCGCAGCCACTGTGACCGAACCGCGGCAGGCACTCCCTTTGCACTCAACGGCCGCATTTTCCGACCTGGGAGCACGGGCGTCTCGCCCGTGGGCTTGCCCGCCTCCGGCGGGTTTGTGAGTTGGCATGGGCTTCTCCCTCGACAGGGACCCTGAGCCGATTCGACAGGCTCACGGCCATCGGCTGCTTCGACTGAAAGGCCTTGAGCTTGTCGAAAGGCCAGCCGAACGGGCAGCTCGTGATTTGGCGGCGCTGCGCACCGTCCACGGGCGCTCTGCTGGCCAGCAGAGCCTGTCCCTTTCCAAACCGCTCAAAAGCTGATTTGCGCCGCGCGGCTACTTCTTCCTTTCGCCGCCGGTCTTCTTCCCGGGCTTCGGATCGAGATTCTTTTTCAGGTCCTCGGCCGTCACCTTCGAAGCCACGCCGTTTGCCGGCACTTCCATCTTTGCCAGCCACACGATGGCATTCAGGACAAGTTTGCGAAAATCGTCATTGCCCCAGTTCTCGTGAAAGTGGCCGCCGCAAAAACCGAAGCCGCGGCCGCCGTCCGGCCGCTCGAATCCCCATGACACGACCACGGGCTCGCCTTTCGCCACCAGCGCGCGGACGTGGGGATTGCCCGAATGATGCCCATCCGGACGGCTCGTGGTCGAAGCATCGGGCGTGGCGACGAGCAGGGGCGTGACTCCCTTCATGCCTTCGACGAACCGCATGTTGAAGTACCATTCGTCGAGGATCGTGAATGGCTTCACTCCTCGCGTGACGGGATGCCGCGGCAGGGTTTTGAAATTCGCGTTCCAGTGCGGATTGACCGACCAGTTGATCTCGAACGCGCCGCCTACCCATTGGAGGAATTCCTGCTGGCCTTTTTCGAGCGTGGGCTCGACGGCGTAATGCAGCAGTCCAAGTCCCGCACCTTTCGCCAGCGCGCGACGCAAGGCCTCGAGGTTGCTGTCCTGGAGTGCAACGTGTTTCACGCCGCCATCGGAGTAAATGAGGACCGCGTCGACGCCGTCGAACGCCGAGGGATTCTTCGGCCAGCCATTGAGCGCGATTTCGGTTTTCAAGCCGGGCATGCCGTGAAGGCATTTTTGAAGCAGGAGGATCCCGGCATTGTGCTCATGCGCGCCGGGTCCGTGACTCGGGGGGCCCGCGATCATCAGGACCTTTTTGTCCGCGGCCTGGGTATCGGAATACAACATGGCCGCTAAAAGTGCGGTCGTGGCGAGGGAGAGGCGAAACGAGCGGAGGAACAGCACGGGGAGAAGGGGATTCGCTCGAATGATTGAACCGGCCTGCCGAATGGCAACGGCGAAGCGCCGCGCCCATAATGAATTTGACACTGCGCTCCCAGGGCGGGAAGCACTGGCCGCCTCACTGCCCCTTCACCTGAAATTTGGAGGACTTATGATCATTCGACGTTGGAAACTTTTTGCGGCCGCACTTGTTGCATTGCCGTTGTTCACCTTTGGCGCAGCGACAAGCGCCAGCAACACCAGCAAGGTGTCACCGCCGCCAACCGGTGCGAAGACGGCGAAGCCACTTCACGTCAGCTTCGGACAGCCGGTGAAACTCGCCGACTATTTGGTGCCGGGTAAGACCGTGGTTTTCGATTTTTACAGCGATTACTGCCCGCCCTGCGTGCGCGTCGCGCCGGCACTCGAAAAACTCCATGCCAAGCGGGCCGACATCGTCGTGGTGAAAGTCGACATCAACCGGCCCGGCATGAAGGGCATCGATTGGAAGTCGCCGGTGGCGGCCCAATTCGGACTGCGATCGATTCCGCATTTCAAGGTGTATGGGCCGGACGGGAAGCTGCTGGCGGAAGATGGCATGCAGAGTTCGAAGGCGCGCGAGATGGTGATGCGCTGGGTGGAATAGCCGCAGAACAGCGGGCCGCGGGGCAATGCCGTCGCGGGTGGACCGGCTCGAGCCGTGGGCTGCGGTGCAGAACGTCGACTAAATCCGCCACCTGATGGAGTTGTGCATAGCCGGCCGATCCACGCTCGTCGGCTGCGCATAACTGTGCCAACGTTCCGGCAGCAATTCTCCGCCTAAGCTCCCATGAAATCGCTCCGCAAACTTCTCACGGCGCCGATGGTGATGTGCTGTTTCGCCCTTACAGCGATCGCCGCCGAAAACTCCCCCAACGGGATCTGGAAATGGACGACGCAGGGTCGCGGCGGCGGCCAGAGTTACGAGCAGACGCTGAAGCTCGATTACAGGGACGGTCAGCTGACTGGCACGCTCATGGGCATCCAGAGCGGCCGGTTCCAGCTGCCTGATACCGCGATCTCCGATGCGACGTTCAAGGACGGCCTGATCAAATTCGCCGTCAGCCGCGAATTCAACGGCAACAAGGTGACGACGCGCTACGAAGGAAAAATTCAAGGTGACACAATCACGGGCTGGTCCGAGCGGCCGGGCATGGATGGCGGCGCCGCGGTGAAACGGGACTGGAACGCGCGTCGAACGAAATAAGGCGCGGCAATTCGCCCGTTGGTTCGATCGCAATCCCGCCCATCCGACGGGATTTTTTTGACCGTCCGGTCGGACGCGGCGTTACTTCGGCCCCGCCGGGGTCAAGACATGGCTCTGCCCGTCCAAATCGCTTGCGGCACCACGCGGCCTGGTGTCCGAATGAGGTCTTTACGCCACTGGCCCGCGATTAACTGCATGCTCTCCTCTCCATCGTCCTCCTCCGTGCCGACCGTTCGCCGTCGCTACGCCATGGTCGGCCTGGGCTCGCGGCATGAGCTGTATCAGGACGCGATCGAGAAAACCTACGCGCGCTGGGCCGAACTCGTCGGGATCTGCGATTCCAACGCGGGGCGAATCGACCTGACTCAGCGGCGCTCCCGGCGCAACGGCGCGCCGGTCCCGGTGGGTTACCGCCCGCAGGATTTCGGCCGGATGCTGCGGGAACAGCGGCCCGACGTGGTCATTGTGACGTCGTCCGACATCACGCACCACGAGTACATCACCGGCGCCATGGAGGCGGGATGCGATGTGGTCACGGAAAAGCCGATGACGATCGATGCCGCAAAATGTCGCCAGATCCTGGAGACGCGGAAACGGACCGGCCGCACCTGCCGCGTCACGTTCAACTATCGTTATTCCCCGGCGCGCTCGCAGGTGAAGGAATTGCTGATGAGCGGCGCCATCGGCGATGTCCTCTCGCTCGATTTCCACTGGCTGCTCAACACGCACCACGGTGCGGATTACTTTCGCCGCTGGCACGCGGAGAGAAGGAACTCCGGCGGTTTGT
The DNA here is from genome assembly GCA_030648295.1 of Opitutaceae bacterium. GTDB lineage: Bacteria > Verrucomicrobiota > Verrucomicrobiia > Opitutales > Opitutaceae > ER46. Next base: position 52,384 of record JAUSID010000107.1, read on the forward strand.
TCGTGCACAAGGCGACGCACCATTTCGATCTCGTGCATTGGTGGCTGGGCGCGGCGCCCGTCACGGTGATGGCTTCAGGCAAGCGTGAGTTTTATACGCCCCAGACGGCCCGCCGGATGGGTCTGAGTGGCCCGCATCATCGGTGCCGCACGTGTCCGGAAAAGGATCGGTGTGGATTCTATCTCGATCTTGGAGCGAGCCGGCACCTGAGGGAGCTGTACCTGGAGTGCGAGCAACACGACGGCTACGAGCGCGATCGCTGCGTGTGGCGGCCGGAAATCGACATCGAGGACACGATGAATGCGCTGGTGACCTATGACAGCGGCGCGACGCTCAGTTATTCGCTCAATGCCTTCAATGCGTGGGAAGGTTACACCGTCGCCTTCAACGGCACGAAGGGCCGGCTCGAGCACGGGATCGTCGAGGCGGTATACGTCAACGGGGCGGAAACACAGCCCGCGAATGTGGGCCAGGCTGGAGTGAAGACTCGCGTGATCCCGCTGCGGGGCGCGCCGGTCGACATCGAGCCTTGGAGCGCGGAAGGCGAGCACGGCGGTGGCGATCGGCTCATGCTCGAGGATATTTTCCTGCCCGACCCGCCGCCGGACAAATACCGCCGCGCCGCCGACGAACGCGCCGGCGCATATTCGATTCTCGTCGGCATTGCGGCGAACCGCAGCATGGAAACCGGCGCGCGAGTCCGGCTCGCGGATCTGCTGCCGAAGCTGCCCGCGCCCGACTACCCACCGATCCCGGATCGAACGGACCCGGTGCCAATGCCCGCGAAATCCGGCTGTGGCAGCTGAGCGCCCGGTGGCGCCAGCCTCCGGCCGGCAATGAACGGATGCGGGGCGAGAACCCGGGGTCGCGAAGGCTTCCGTCAATCGATGCGGGCGGGACGCCCGCGCTCCCAGGGCGAACGGCCAATCCCAGCCTCGTTACCTCGGCTGCTACGTGGAGCGGGTTTCCTTGGCAGCGCGGGCCTCCGGCCCGCATTGATTGCGAAACGTGATTGGACGATCCGAGCGATAGGGCGGGCGGGACGCCAATAGTGTTCGGCGCAAGGCCTGCTGTCAGTGGCTGCCGTGATCACTGCACGATGCGCGCTTCCTCGCGCTCGCGTGTTTTTTTTGCCCAGGGCGTGACGAGGGTTCCGTCGGCCCAAAGCTCCGCCCTTTCGGGG
>JAUSID010000108.1 GCA_030648295.1 Opitutaceae bacterium
TCTGGGCGCAGGAGGAATCGGAAAACATGGGCGCGTGGGGCTGGATTGCGCCGCAGCTGGAGGAAATTTTTGGCCGCAAGCCCGCCTATGCCGGGCGCGATGCGTCCGCCTCGCCGGCGGTGGGTTCGCTCGCGCTGCACAGGGCCGAGCTTGCCGCGCTGCTCAAGCAGGCGTTCACCATCTAGGTCATGTCTTCAAACCCGGAAGCCGGTGTAGCGGAAGCCGTGAGGCTTTCGCCATACCAACGAAACGCTCACGCGTTCCGCTACACCGAGTTTCTGAAACGAGGTTTGAAAACACGGCTTAGTGCGTCGCCGCATCATTCCGACGCTGAACACAACCACCGCGAAGTTTTCGCGTTCATTCGCGTGAATTCGCGGTTAATACTCTCCCCTCCGCCATGGCTCTCCTCGAAGTAAAAATCCCGCCGATGGGCGAATCCATCAACTCCGGCATCCTCTCCAAGTGGCACGTCAATGACGGCGACACGGTGAAAAAGGATCAGCCGCTGTTCGAACTCGAGACCGACAAGATCACGTCCGAAGGCACGGCCGAGGCCGCGGGCAAGATTTCCTTGAAAGCCGCCGTGGGCGACGAGGTGACGATCGGCCAGGTCGTCGCGATCATAGATCCAGATGCCAGAAGTCAGAAATCAGAAGTCAGCTCCCCCGCGGTTCCAGATGTCAGAAGTCAGAAATCAGAGGTCAGGTCCCCCGCGGCGGGATCTGCTCCGAACTCTGGCATCCCACCTTCGACCTCTGCAGAACGCTCTCTGACATCTGACGTCCGACCTCTGACGTCTGACCCCTCACCCGCCGTTCGCCGGCTCGCCGCCGAAACCGGCATCGCTCCGCAGAGCGTCGCCGGCACCGGCAAAGGTGGTCGCGTGACCAAGGGCGACATGCTCGCGGCCGTGGAGAACAAGGCCGTAGCGACGAGCGCCAGCGAGTCGAAAGCCAGCGCCGCGGTCGCCAAGAACGCTCCACCGGCCGCAAAGCCCGAGGTTCCCAATCCGCAATCCGAAATCCGCAATCCGCAATCCGCCCCTCCGCAATCCGCACCGCGCCAGACTCGCCGGAAGATGACACCGCTGCGCCAGAAAATCGCGCAGCGGCTCGTCGCGGCGCAGCACGAGGCTGCCATGCTCACCACGTTCAACGAGGTCGACATGTCCGCCGTGATGGCGCTGCGCGCGAAATACCAGGACGACTTCGTCAAGCGGCACGGGATCAAGCTCGGGTTCATGTCGTTCTTCGCCAAAGCCGTCGTGCACGCGCTCAAAGCCGTGCCACAGGTGAATGCGCAGCTCGACGGCGACAGCATCGTCGAGAACCACTACTACGACATCGGCGTCGCCGTCTCGACGGAGAAGGGGCTGATGGTCCCGGTGATTCGCAATTGCGACACCCTCGGCATGGCCGAGATCGAGAAGGCAATCGGCGATGCCGCCAAACGCGCGCGCGAGGCGAAAATCACCCTCGCCGATCTCGAGGGCGGCGTCTTCACGATCACGAACGGCGGCATCTTTGGCTCGATGCTTTCCACGCCGATCATCAACCCACCGCAGAGCGCGATCCTCGGGCTCCATGCCATCAACGAGCGGCCCGTGGCGGTCAATGGCCAGGTGGTCATTCGGCCGATGATGTATCTGGCGCTCAGTTACGACCACCGGGTCGTCGACGGGAAGGAAGCCGTCACCTTCCTCGTCAAGGTGAAACAGGCGATCGAGGAGCCCGCGCGGCTCGTTATCGGCATTTAGTGGATCGGTGGAGGATTGAGGCAGGCGGGTGAACCGCCGGCTGCCGCGGTCCCACCGAACTCGCCGCGAAGATCCAAGCTCCAACATCCAAGTTCCAGGGAATGACCAAATCGAAAAATTCAATCACGCCTGTTCCGCCGTCGCTCCGAAATTGGAGCTTTGTTCGAGCTTGGAGCTTCTCTGGATCTTGGAGTTTGGATCTTGGAGCTTAATTCCTGCCCCGTCTTCCACGTCTTCCACGTCTTCCGCGTCTTCCCATGTCTTCCGAATCCTACGATCTCATCGTCATCGGCGCCGGGCCGGGCGGGTACGTTTGCGCGTTTCGCGCCGCGCAGCTCGGGCTCAAGGTGGCGCTGGTTGAAAAACGCGCGACGCTGGGCGGCACGTGCCTGAACGTCGGCTGCATTCCGAGCAAGGCGCTCCTCCATTCCAGCGAACACGTCACTTGGGCGCGGCAGCACGCGAAGGACCACGGCATCAAGCTCGGCAGCGTCGAGGTTGATCTCGCCGCGTTCATGAAGCGCAAGGACGACGTCGTGACGAAACTCGTCGGCGGCGTCGGCCAGCTCGCGAAGGCACGGAAGATCGCGGTGATCACCGGCACGGCGCAGTTCACCGGCCCGAAAACAATTCGTATCACGCCCTCCGAACCCAAAACCCAGAACTCAGAACCCAAAACCCAGAACGCGAAACCCGCAATCGTCGCCGACTTGTCGGCGACGAATTTCGTCGTGGCGACCGGTTCGGCCGCGGTCGAGCTGCCGTTCATGAAGTTCGACGGCCAGACCGTCGTATCGAGCGAACACGCGATCGCATTCGATTCGGTGCCGAAAAAACTCGTGGTCGTCGGCGGTGGCGCGATCGGGCTCGAACTCGGCTCGGTCTGGTCGCGGCTGGGCAGCGAAGTAACCGTCGTCGAATTCCTGCCGAAGATCGTGGCGAACTACGACGACGACATCGTGCGGAATTTCACCCGGATTCTGCAGAAGCAGGGACTGCGAATCGAGACCGCGACGAAGATCACCGGTTGCCAACTCAAAACCCAAAACGCAAAACTCGAAACCGCCGCGGTGCTGGCCGCTGAGAAGGACGGCAAGCCACTCGAGTTTGCGGCGGACAAGGTACTCGTCTCGGTCGGCCGGCGGCCTTTTACCGACGGGCTCGCATTGGAAAAGGCCGGCGTGCAGCTGGACGAAAAGAAGCGCGTCAAGGTCGACGATCACCTGCGCACCACCGCGCCGGGAATCTGGGCGATCGGCGACGTTGTCGCCGGCCCGATGCTCGCGCACAAGGCGGAAGAGGACGGCGTCGCCGTCGCTGAGTGGATTGCGGGCAAGCACGGGCACATCAACTGGGATCTCGTCCCCGCCATCGTCTACACGAGTCCCGAAGTCGCTTCCGTCGGCCTCGGCGAAGACACGGCGAAGGCGAAGGGTCTCGCGGTCAATGTCGGCAAGTTCAACTTCGCCGCGAACGGCCGCGCGATCGCCATGGCCCAGACCGACGGCTACGTGAAGATAATCGCCGATGCGAAAACGGACCGGATTCTCGGCGCGCAAATCCTCGGGAACAACGCCGGCGAATTCATCAGCGAAATCGTCACGCACATGGAGTACGGCGGCAGCGCCGAGGATCTCGCTCGCACAATCCACGCCCACCCGACCATGAGTGAAGCCGTGAAGGAAGCCGGGCTCGCCGTAAGCAAGAGCGCACTACACGCGTTGTGATTCGAAAGAGTTGACTCGGCGAACGAGCGGCCGACATTGCCCGCGTCATGAGCATCGCGGAAATCCGCAAACGGGTCACGGGCGGTTTCCAACCGTTCGTCATTCGGACGTCTGATGGACGAGAGTTCAAAGTTCCACATCCAGAATTCATTGCCATCGCCCCCAATGCGGTGGCGGTCGTGGATGACGATGGACACATCAATACGATCGCGTTGCTGCACATTTCTTCCATCAAGGACTTGGTTGGGCGGCGTAAGAAACCAAAGCACGCGGCATAGGCTAATTTCCATCTAACGTCTTGAAAACCGCGCCATCGCCGGCGCGGTTTTTTTGTCCCCTCCGCGCCGCTGAACTCCCCCTATCCAGGTTCCCACCACACGCGCGGCATCGCCCTGATGCTGGGCTCGACGGCGTTTTTCACCGCCAACGTCCTGCTGATTCGCGCCCTCGGCCACGTGCAGTCGGTGAACATCTGGCTCGTGAGCTCCGTGCGGTTTGTCGCGGGGCTGGCCGTTCTCCTGCCGTTGTATCGGCACGAGGTGCAGCTCCTGCGCGTGTTCCAGCAGCGCAAGCTGGCCAGCCGCGGACTCGTCGGCGGGCTCGGCGTATACGGATTCTATCTGACCGTCGTGAAGCTCGGCGCGGGCCGCGCCACTTTCATCAACAACACCTATGTGATCTTCGGCGCGCTCCTCGCCGTCTGGATCCTGCACGAACGGTTCCGCTCCTCGCTGGCCGTCGGGAGCATCGCGGCGCTGGCCGGGCTGGCACTGCTGACCAACGCGTTCGCCGCCGGCGCGCAGACCCAGTTCTACGACTTCATCGCGGTCGTGACCGCACTGGGCTCCGCGTACGTCGTCGTCACCATCCGCCAGCTCCACGCCACCGAACACACCTCGACGATCTTCGCCGCGCAGTGCGTTTACGGGCTGCTGATCTGCGCAGTGCCGGCGACGCTGCACCCCGAGCCCGTCGCGGCCCTCGCCTGGATCGTCATGATTGTCGCCGGTGTATTCGCCGCGGCTGGACAACTGGCGATGACGCGGGCGTTTCGCGATCTGCCGGTCGCCGAAGGCTCGCTGCTGCAGATGCTGGTCCCGCTCGGAATCGCGTTCGGGGGCTGGATGTTTTTCGACGAGCGATTCACCCCGCATGAACTCGTCGGCGCCGCCCTGATTCTCGCCGGCACCACGTTCACCGCCATCCGCCGGTAGAGCCAGTCATGACCCGGCGGGTTTTGCTGGCCGCTTCGACTTTCGCCCGGTGCACTTTGCTGCGTCGTGAAACTGCTTCTCCTCTGGGACATCGATGGGACGCTCATCGCCTCCGGCGGCGCCGGCATGCGGGCGTTGCAGGACGCATTGCGCAACGTGTTCGGAATCGATGGCTCGCTCGCCGACATCGATTTCGGCGGCCGCACGGATCACTGGATCATGCGCGAGGTGTTCCGAAAATTCGGGCTGGAGCCGTCGGCGGAAAACTTCGCCCGCTATTTCGAGGGCTACATCGCGGCCCTGCCCGGCGAGCTCGCGAACCTTCATGCGCGGGTGCTCCCGGGCGTGCGCGACATTCTGCAGGCGGCGGCGGCACATGGCCAGATCGCGCAGGGTTTGCTCACCGGCAACATGAAGCGCGGTGCCCAGGTGAAGCTCGCGCACCACGGGCTCTGGGAACACTTCCTTTTCGGCGCGTTTGCCGATGACAGCGAGCACCGCAACGAGCTTGGGCCCCACGCCGTGCGCCGCGCGGGGGAACAGCACGGCGTGGATTTTTCCGCCGCGAACGTCTGGGTGATTGGCGACACGCCGCACGACATCGCGTGCGGCAAGGTCATCGGCGCCCGCACGCTCGCCGTGGCGACGGGCGGCTACCCGCTCGAGCAACTGCGCACCCATTCGCCCACGGTCGTGCTCGAAGATCTCGCCGACACCGAACGCGTGCTGAAGGTGCTGGTGTAATGGCCGCGACGTCGGACGCGCTCTGTCACTTGGATTCCGAAGTTGGCTTGGACGCGGTTCCCGCCCCAACGGGGCGGAAGAATGCGAGCCCAGGGCAACGCCCTGGGAAAATTACAGAACAAAGCTGGAGCCCTGAAGGGGCGACACGAGCCCCACCTTGAGAATGTAACGCCCCTTCAGGGCTCAAAAAATTGGGATGCTGTTTACCCAGGGCGTTGCCCTGGGCTGGTGTATTACGTCCCTTCGGGGCTCCGGATGTCTAATACGTACATCCGCAGCGGAGGCGCCGCGGCTCCATTTGACCGGATGGTGAACAGAGTTATCCAGCCTCGTTACCTCGGCTGCTACGAAGACCGATCGGGGCGCGGCGTCGGACGCGCTCTTTCCGCCACCGCGCGAGTTCTTAGTTTCGAGTTTCGAGTTTCGCGTTTGCGTCCTGAAGATCGATCCGCTTTCGCGGCGAACCCAAAACCCAGAACCCAGAACCCAGAACCCAGAACCCAGAACCCAAAACCCAAAACCCAAAACTCAGAACTCAGAACCGAAGAGCGGCTACTTCCCGCGCGTCTCGATCGCCGACACGCGGCCGTTCCGATCGAAAACCACACCGAGCTTCTCGTCGTCCTCGTAACCGCGAACGCCCGTCCCGATGCCGATGCCGCCGCCCACATGGCGCGAGCCACTGAAGCCGCCCATGCCGACGCCAACGCCGAAACTCAGCCGCGGCTTCCTGTCGCGATAGCTCCAGACCTCCGACGTGCCGTCGGCCGTGGTGCGCGTGAACACCCGGTCGGGTTCCCCCAGCGCGACGCGCACCTGGTCCGGCGTGAACCCGAGATCAATCTGTCCGGCGGCCACCCTCTCCTGCACCGCGACGGGCCACGAGGAGAAGACCTCGCGATTCTTCGCGATCCGCGAGTCCACGGTCGAGCAGCCAGCGATTCCCAGCGAGACGAGCAGCGTGGCAAGCAGGGCGGGTTTTGCGGTCATGAAAGGAATTTTGTTTGCGGCACGAGCGTGGAGGCAGTTAACGACACCCACCTGTCCGGCAGGTTTCGTCCCACTTCCCAACATGCCTCGCTCCTTCAACATCGCCATCGGATCGGATCACGCCGGCTTCGCCTACAAGGAGGCGATCAAGGCGATGCTCCTTGCCGAAGGCCACACCGTTCGCGATTTCGGCACGTACTCCGACGCCGCGTGCGACTACCCCGACTTCATCCGGCCCGTGGCCCTCGCGGTGGCCCGCGGAGAGTTCGAGCGCGGCATCGTGCTCGGCGGCTCGGGCAACGGCGAAGCCATCGTGGCGAACCGGATCAAGGGCATCCGCTGCGGCGTGTGCTGGAACGAGCAGCTCGCGATTTGGCACCGCTCGCACAACGACGGCAACGTGCTCTCGCTCGGCCAGCGCACCGTGTCCGAGGCCGAGGCGTTCGCCATCGTGCGGACGTGGCTCATCACGGAGTTCGAGGGCGGCCGCCACCTCACGCGCATCCAGAAAATTGATGCGCCATAGCGCGCATCCCTGGCCTGTTCCCGGGGCTTGTTTTCACCCTTCGCGGATCGGTTTGGCGGCCGTGGCTCGAGGCCCACGCGCGCTATCGCGAAACCGCCGGGCGGTTTCGAACGTTTGCACTCGGGACCGATGCGCGTTCATTGCGGCCCGACGCTTCGCCCGGCGATGCGTTCGAGCCGAATGCCGAAGTTCACGTATCACCACGTTTTCGAACCTGCCAGCGAACCCGGCGCGCGTCCCTTGCTCCTGCTCCACGGCACCGGCGGAAACGAACACGACCTGATCCGCCTCGGCCGGATGCTTTCGCCGGCCGGCGCGGTGCTGAGCCCGCGCGGCGATGTCAGCGAAGGCGGTTCGTTGCGTTTTTTTGCGCGGCTCGGTGACGGTGTCTTTGATCCGGCCGAGGTGACCCGGCGGACGAACGCGCTCGCGGACTTTGTCGTCGACGCCGCCAAACACTACGGGATCGATTTGCGCCAGCTTACCGCCGTCGGCTTTTCCAACGGCGCGAACATCGGCGCCACGCTGCTCCTGCTGCGGCCCGAAGCGCTGGGCGCCGCCATCCTGTTTCGCCCCATGGTCGTGCTCGACCAGCCCGCTCGGGAAGGATCGCTCAAGGGGAAACGCATCCTGCTGACCAACGGCACCACCGACCCGCTCGTTCCCGCCGACCACCCGGAGCGACTCGCGTCCTTGCTCCGCGCCGGGGGCGCCGAAGTCGAGGTGCAGAATATTTCCGCCAGCCACGCCCTCACCCCGCAGGACGTCGGCGCCGCGCAGCGCTGGCTCGGCCGCTGAACTAGCCCGCATTTTCACACTTGAAATGGTCTTCACCCGTATCTGACCGCCAACATCCCAATGCTCCGGCGAGCGCCCTGAGTTCATGCGGGCTAAATGAAAAACCGCAGCGCGGTCTTGCCCTTAGCCGGGAAATCGTGGAGCGCGCGCCGGCCCACGGCGCAAGCCGACACGCTGTGCGTTCGCAGCGGAGCAGAGTGTGTTAATATCGATCCGGATCGTGCAGGCTTGAGACGAATTCATCGTTCTCTTTCTCCGCCGTTTCTTCTTTCCTCGTTTCTGCGTTTCTTCTTTTCCGCCCGCCGTCTTCCCCGTCTCCCAAGTCTTCCGCGTCTCCCCCGTCTCCCCCGTATTCCACGTCTTCCACGTCTTCCCCATCTTCCCGTCTTCCTCTGTCTTCCCGTCTTCACCATGCGCCTCACCTACCTCGGACATTCGTGTTTCCTCGTCGAGACCGCCAAGGCCCGACTGATTCTGGATCCATTCCTCAACGATAATCCCACCGCCAAGATCAAAGCGAAGGATGTGAAATGTGATTTCATCCTCGTGTCCCACGGCCACGAGGATCACTCCGGCGACGCGCTCGAAATCGCGAAGCAGTGCGACGCGACGATCGTGGCGAACTACGAGATCACGGAATACTTCGCCGCAAAAGGAGCGAAGAAAACGCACGGGATGAACCCAGGCGGCGCGCACACTTTTCCGTTTGGCCGGGTGAAGCTCACCATCGCGCACCATACGTCGAGCGTGGAGGCGGGATTAAAACCGGTTTATCTCGGTGTCCCCTGCGGCATGCTGATCCAGGCCGATGGCAAGGCGATTTACCACGCGGGCGACACGGCGCTGTTCATGGACATGCAGCTGATCGGCCGCGTCGGCCTCGATGCCGCGATGATCCCGATCGGTGATAACTTCACCATGGGCCCCGAAGACGCCGTGACTGCGCTCGATTTCCTCAAGCCGAAGCTGGCGATCCCGATCCACTACAACACCTGGCCGATCATCGCCCAGGACGGACCGGCCTTCGCGGCGCAGGCGGCGAAATCCGGCCACACGGTGCGCGCGTTGAAGGCGGGTGAGACCATCGAACTGTAACCCTGATCAGTCACGGTGCGACCAGCCAAAGACGTGGCGATCCGTCGGCAACAAGAACGCAGCGCAGCCAACCCCCAGCCCGTCCCGCGCCCCCGCCCCTTTCCCGCCATGCATCGCCACGCCCTCGCCCTCGCATTCCTCGCCGCTCGTCTGGCCGCCGCCGAACCCACCTACGATCTGATCATCGCCCAGGGGCTCGTTTACGACGGCTCGGGAGGCGCCCCGCTTCGCGCGGATGTCGCGGTGCAGGGCGCCGCGATTGCGAAGATCGGCGACCTCGGGAACGCGAGCGCCGCGCGGCGGATCGACGCGGCCGGTCACGCCGTCGCGCCCGGCTTCATCGATCTCCATGCGCACATCGAGCCGCTCCAGCGGATGCCCGACGGCGAGAGCGCCGTGCGGCAGGGTGTCACACTTGCCCTCGGCGGACCGGATGGCGGCGGGCCGTGGCAGATGGGCGAATACCTGGCCAAACTCGACCAGCTTCCACTGGGCTTGAACGTCGCGTTCCTCACCGGCCACAATGCGATTCGACGCACGGTGATGAAGCTCGTCGATCGGGCGCCAACGCCGGCCGAACTCGCGACGATGGAAAGTTACGTCGAGCGCGCGATGCAGGAGGGCGCCTTTGGTCTTTCGACCGGCTTGAAGTACCTGCCCGGCACGTTTGCGAAAACCGACGAAGTGATCGCCCTCGCCCGCGTCGCGGCACGCCACGGCGGCATCTACACGTCGCACTTGCGCGAGGAAGGCGTCGGCCTCATCCCGGCCGTCGAGGAGGCAATCGAGATCGGCCGCGCGGCGAAAATCCCGGTTGTGCTCACGCACCACAAGGTCATCGGCCAGCCCTCGTGGGGGGCCAGCGTGAAGACCTTGGCACTGGTCGACGCGGCGCGCGCCGACGGAATCGACGTGATGATCGACCAGTATCCCTACACCGCGAGCCACACCGGCATCGCGGTGCTGCTTCCCTCCTGGGCGCTCGCCGGCGGCGCGGACACGTTCAAGACGGTGCTCGGCAAGCCCGATGACCGGGCGCGGCTCAAGCGGGAAATCGTCAACGCGATCATGACTGATCGCGGCGGCGGCGACATCAGCCGGATTCAGTTCTCCCGCGTCGCCTGGAAAAAGGACCTCGAAGGCCGCACGCTGCGCGACTGGTGCATCGAGCGCTCGCTGTTGCCGACGCCGGAAAACGGCGCCGAACTCGTGATCGAAGCGCAGCGCAACGGCGGCGCCAGCTGCATTTACCACGCGATCGGCGAGGAGGACGTCGAGCGAATCATGCGCCACCCGCAGACGATGATCGCGTCGGACGGCACGTTGTCGCGGCCGGGCGAAGCGCAGCCCCACCCCCGTTGTTATGGCACGTTTCCGCGCGTCCTCGGCGTGTACGTGCGCGAGAAGAATGTCCTGTCGCTCGAGCAGGCGATTCACAAGATGACACAGATGCCGGCGCAGCGCCTCGGACTCGCTGAGCGCGGCCGAATCGCCGAAGGCGCGGCCGCGGACATCGTGGTGTTCGATCCAGCGACCGTGCGTGACCAGGCGACGTTCACGGCGCCGCATCAATACCCGGTCGGAATTCCCTACGTGATCGTGAACGGCAAGGTGACGGTCGAGGGCGGCAAGCTCACGGCGGCCCGCGCTCCCAGGGAAACACGTCACGTATCACGTGACGTTCACTTGGTCGTGGTGCAGTCTACATGTCACACTTTGCGGAACGAACGGAGACCCGCGGCCGAACACCTTCCGCGCAGCGGAAATCAAGCGATGCGCCAATTCGGCCGGCGTTTGATTGCTTTCAGTACGCCCGCCCTCAAGCGGCGTCTCGCACAAGACTCCTTGAAATCCGAAACTCGTTGTGAACAGGTCAAGCTTGCCCGCCTTTGGCGGCGCCGAAGGCGACCAGGGTTTTCGAAAATTCCCAAACTGTCATTCTGAGGGCCGCCGAAGAATCCAGTGGCGCGTCCGGCTGCGAGTATCGAGCTGGATTCTTCGCCAAGCCTCAGAATGACAAACCGGGGATTGTGTCGGGTGTGAGGCGGCGCATCGCTAAAAATTCCCCTTCACGCCAATCTGGAACGTGACGCCGTACTCGCCCTCGGCGGCGAACTTCACGTAGCGCGGGCTGCCAAGCGCGTAGGACTCGTTCGAATCGCGGTTGTTGAAGATGTTTCGACCGGCGGCATAGAGCGCGTACTTGCGGCTCAGGCGATAGTCGATCGATGCGTCGAAGCGCAGCCTCTCCTGCTGGTAGTTCCAACCCGCCAGCCCGAGGTTGCCGGCCGCCACCGTGGCGACGCGCTTCTTGCCCACCAGCGTCCAGCGACCGTTGAAGGCGATCGGATTCTTGTTATAGGCGAAGCCCCAGTTGATCAGTTTCGGCGTGAACCCGCGGAAATCCGCTTCGGCGGGTCCGGAGCTCCGCACGAGCGTCGCATTGGCGAAGACGCGGAACGGCTTCGCAAACGCCGCCCGCGTGAAGAACGACAACGGCTGGCTCACGTTGAACTCCCAGCCGTTCACGTGCGCGATGCCGTTCACGTTGCCCGGCGCATTCACCTCGTAATCGACGAACTCCTCGCTGAGCCCGATCGACTCGAGGAATTCGGCCGTCGCGATGAAGTTCCGGGTGGCGAAGAAATTCTTGATCTGTTTGCGGAAAAACCCCGTCGAGAGTTCGCCGCCGTTCGGGCTGTAATACTCGAGCCGCAGGTCGAGGCTGTTCGCCGTCCACGGAATCAGTGCCGGATTCTTGGTCGTGATCCGACCGAGCGCGGCGCCCGTCGCGTTGGTTTCGGGGTTGAAGTCGACCTGGTTGACATTCGTCGCGCCTATGATGTTGCCGAAATCGGGCCGGCCGAGCGTGCGCGCGACGCCGAGGCGGCTGATGACGTTGGGTGTGATATTGTAGCTGGCGTTGAGGCTCGGGTAGAAATCGCCGTATTCCTTCCGCACCCGCGAGCCGAGCTTCTGGTAGATCAACTTGTCGATCTCGATGCCGTCGGTGGTGATCGGGATCGGCCGGTTCTGGGCGTTGAGGATCAGCGTGCCGGTCGCGGGATTGCGCTGATATTGCGCCTGGTTGTCCTGCAGCACGGTGCGGCCGTCGTCGGTCGTGCGTTCATAGCGCACGCCGGTGAGAATGCGCAGCCGGTTGCTGAAGAGCGCGAAGTCGCCGAGCAGATAGGCCGAATCGATTCGCTCGGTGATTTGCTCGGTGTTGACGGCGTCGGCCCGCAGGTTGGTGCGCAGGTTGGCCGCTGTCCTCGTGAAATACTGCGGATACTGCTCGTAAAGCTGCCACGCCCGGCGGCTGCTGAGGAATTCCGGCTGCGGCGCGTTGCGCGGCATGTGGAAATCGAGCATCGCGTAGTTCGTGAGATCGACGGGCGAGCGCGCGATGCTGTCGTCCGCGTTGCCCGCGATGCCATCGGCACCGACATAGCTTGGCGTGAACGAGGAGGCACGCCGGGCGCGATACGACTCGTTGGTGGAGAGGCCGGCCTTGATCGCAAAACTTGTCGCATCGGTGAAGAACTTGCGCTTCACGTCGAAGCGCGCGCTCTTCGCGGTGCCGTCGTTGTCGCGCGTGCCGTTGCTGCCAACGACGAGATTGTAATTCTGGACGTCGAGTGGATCGGTCACCTGGCCGGCGGAGTTGCGCACCGTGATTCGGCCCGGTTGGTGATCGGTGAACCCGTCGAGATCGACCGTGGCGTTTGTGATGCGCGCGCCCGGCGTTTCGAACTGATGATGCGAGATCGCGCGATACGTCTGGTCGGAAAAATTGTAGCCGGCGCCGGCCGTGATGTCCCAGTTGGCGCCGATGTGGCGGTAGTTGAGCCGGAGGATGTTGTTTCGGACGCGCACATAACGGGCGGTGTTGTTGAGGCTCATCGCCCCGAGGCCCGGCCGCCCATGGGTGAAGTCGGAACCCCACGTGAGCGGCGTGTTGCCGGTATTGATCACGAACTGGTGCTGCTCGTAGTCCTGCACCAGCCAGTTGCCGGAGTAGACGAAGGAGAGCGTATCGGCAGGCGACACCTTCCAGTCGATGCGCGTGCCGAGCGAGTAGCGGTGCTCGTAAACCGGAAAGACATTGTAGGTGTAGCCCGTCAGGTAGGGATTATCGACCGAGGCGCGCTGTGCGTTGGTCGCATTGTTCGCGGTGTTGAAGGTGCGGTTGATCCGGCGCGCGACGCCGAACTGATCGTTCTTCACCGCGTTGACCGAGAAGCCGAAGCTCTTCGACACCGGCACGGTGTAGGAAAGATCGAAGTCGGGCTGATAATGATACGTCTGCTTCTGGTCATCGCCGTCTCCGCCCCCGGGCTGGCGGTTGAAGGGCAGGTCGTGCTTGTTCTTGCTCACATAGGCCTTGAACCGCAGCTCGGGCCGGCTCGCCTCGAACGCGGTGCGGCTCACCATGTTGATCGAGCCACCGAGGCTGGAGGCTGAGGTCTCGGGCGTCGGGACTTTGTAGACTTCGATGCGCGACGCATTGCTGAGCGAGAGCGCCTGCAGGAGCGTCGTGCGAGTCGGGCCGGCGGAGGCGGCGGAATTCACGTCGTCGCCATCGAGCGCGATGTTCGTGTAGTTCGCCGGCATGCCGCGCAGACCAATCGACACCGAGTTCATCTGATCGGTGTTCACGTCCACGCCCGGCAGGTATTTCACGAACTCACCCAGGTTGTTCTGGATGATGTCGCCCATCGCATCGGTGTGGAGGACGGTCTTGATGTTGCCCGCGAACCGCTGCTCGTTGATCGCGATGGTCGACGCGTTGGTGTCGCGCGCGCTGGCGACGACGAACTCATCAAGCTTGATCGTGCCGTCAGAAGCCGTGGCCGCGTACGCCGCGGTGCCCGTTGCCGGCACGAGGTTGAAATCGCGACGCACCGTCTCGCCGGCGACGATCATCACCGCTGCGGTCTGCGGCGCGAGCCCCGTATGGAACACGGTGAGCGTGACTTCGCCGGGCGAAAGGTCCGCCAGCCGGTACTCGCCGAAGACGTCCGTGAAGGCCTCGCGGTTGGAGCCCGCGACCGTGACGCGGGCATTCTCGAGCGAAAGTCGCGCGGCACTGTTGAAGACGCGGCCGGTGATGCCACCGGTGGTTTGCGCGTGCGCGCAAACGAAGGTGAGTGACAGGCACGCAAGCAGAGTTCTGGCTGCAAGTCGCAGCGTAAGCTGGATGTTCATGGGGAGCGGGGTTTCGCCAACGAGCGATGCAGGTCGCCTCCGCGCCGATTGTCAGCGCTTTTTCGCGCGCACGAGCCACGCCGCCGTCACGTCCGTGAAATCCGTGAACACGCCGTCGATTCCAGCCGTATTGAACAGCATCTGGTGCAGCGCGTCCGCCGACGGACAGTTCCGCGGCAGCTCGTCGATGCGGACCGTGTACGGGTGCACGACGAGTTTTTCGGCGTGGGCGAACTTCACCAGCTCGCTGACCTTCGGTTCGCCCGCAGTGGACCACGTTGCGATCCGCCCAAATGGCGGCCCGATGCCGTCCACGAGGGGTGCGATTTCCTTGATGCCGGCCGCGGTGCACAACCGGTTGTAATCGGTCCCGTCCTCGCCCGTCGCTTTCGCCTCGATCAACATGATGAGACGGCCGTGCCACCCAAGTTCGCCGCGCAACCGCCTGACCTCCTCGAGTTCGAAGCATTGCAGGAAACACGCATCCGCTTTCGTCGCGTAGCCGTACCGCGTGAGGATGGGCACGACGATCCGGCTGATGTCGTGGCCCTGCTCACGATGCCACTTCGGTTTCTTGATCTCGGGATAGATTCCGGCCGCCCGGCCCGTGCTGCGGTTCAGTCCCTGGAGCAGCTGCAACTCCTCCTCGAGCGTCGAGACCTGAAACGAGGACGGAGTTTCACGCGAAGCGAATCGCTTCGGATAAACCGCCGCGCCGGTCTTCGCGTTGAACCGCTCGAGCACGCGCAGCTGCTTCAATTCGGCGAGCGTGAGGTCGAGCGCATAGAAGCGTCCATCCGCGCGCTTCCGGCCGGGGAATATTTTCGCCACGTCGGTGACCGTATCGATGTAGATGTCGTGCAGCACCACCGGGACATCGTCCTTCGTGAGCACGAGATCCTGTTCGATGAAATCGGCACCGAGCGCGTGCGCCATCGCCTTCGCCTCGAGCGTGTGCTCCGGCAGGTAACCGCTCGCGCCCCGATGCGCGATGACGAGGGGGTGCGGCTGGGCCGACTGCGCGGTGGCAGACGTTGCCAACACGGCGAGGAGAAAAGCGATTGTCTTCATCAGTGGTAACTCACGGCCGAAACGAAGTGGGAGGGGAATCGTGTTCCGAGCGCGTAACGAGGCCGACCGATTCTATTCCTACCTCGATACATTCTCATTGCTCGTCGTCCGGTGCCCGAGCGTCATCGCGCTAAAAACCATCGCGAGCAGACAGCACCCGATCATGGTGATGAAAACGCCATTCCAGCCCCACTTGTCCGCGATCCAGCCGACGCCCGCACCCGACGGCGCCGAGCCGAAGAAATAACCGAAGAACCCGGTGAAGCCCGCCGCGGTGCCGGCCGCCTTCTTCGGCACGAGATCGAGCGCATGAAGCCCAATCATCATGATCGGACCGTAGATGAAGAACCCGATGGCGATCAGCGAGGCGATGTCGATCCAGAGCGGACCGTGCCCGTTCAGCCCGTAGACGATCAGTCCGGCGAGTGTGAGCAGCATGAACAGGATTGTCGCGGGCGCGCGACGGGCCTTGAACACCTTGTCGGAAATGAAACCGCACAGGATGGTGCCCGGGATGCCGGCGAACTCGAACGCGGTCCACGCGAAGCCTGATTCCTTGAACGAGAAACCCTTCGCCATCTGGAGATAGGTCGGAATCCAGTTCACGACGCCGTAGCGCACGAAGTAGACAAACGCATTCGCAATCGCGATCGCCCACAGGAATTTGTTGTTCAGGACGTAGTCGAAGAAGATCTCCCTGGCCGTGAACGTCCGCTCGTGGGCGGCGCCGTAGTCGGGCGGATAGTCGTTCTTGTAGACCTCGATCGGCGGCAGCCCGCAGCTCTGCGGCGTGTCGCGCACGAGCAGGATGATCAGCCCCGCGATCAAGACGGCGATCGCCGCGTTGAAGTAAAACGTGGCGTGCCAGTCGTGAAAATGCACGACGGCCCAACCGGCGAACACGGCCACGAGCGCGCCGCCGACGTTGTGGGCCACGTTCCAAATCGAAACGACCCGGCCGCGTTCCTTCGTGCTCCACCAATGCACCATCGTCTTCCCGCAGGGCGGCCAGCCCATGCCGTTGCACCACCCGTTGAGCGTCTGCAGCGCGATGATGGCAAAGAGCGAGCCGTAGATCGCGGAAATGGTGCCGAACGAAAACGTGACCGCGGCCGTGAGCAGCAGCCCGAGCGACATGAACCAGCGAGGATTGCTGCGATCCGACACCGAGCCCATGATGAACTTGGAAAGTCCATACGCGACCGACAGCCCGCTCATCGCCCACCCGAGCTGCGTCTTCGTGTATCCAAGCGGCTGTTTCAGAATGTCGGGAATCGCCAGGGCGAGGTTGTTCCGGACGAGATAAAATCCCGCGTAACCCACGAAAATCCCGGTGAACACCTGCCAGCGCAGCCGGCGGTATTCGGGCGTGATCCGGTCGGCCGGGAGCGCCGGTGCGGCGGGAGCGGGTTTGAGCAGGGAGATCACGTTAGATTCGGTCAGCCATTACCGGACCTTCGTAGCAGCCGAGGTAACGAGGCTGAATAATTCGATTAAAAACCTGGTCGATGGAGCCGCGGCGCCCCCGCCGCGGATACCAACGCAACGTTCTGCATTCGGACGCGACGAGGGCGCCACGTCTCCAATAAGCGGCCATCGTCCCCGGTCAGCTGCATGCCTCCTCGATACGAGTGGCGCGCAACGCCGGGTGTGCTAGGTCGTGTCTTCAAAGCTAGAATTCGGTTGTAGCGGAAGCCGTGAGGCTTTCGCCATACCGACGAAACGCTCACGCGTTCCGCTACACCCAGTTTCGGCAACGAGGTTTGAAAACAGGGCCCATTCCGCGTGCCTCCGCTCACAATTTCAACTGCTCCCGCAGCCAGCCGGGCCGGTTGGTGGTGATGCTCGCGACACCGAGATCGATCCAGTGTTTGGCAACCTCCGGCTCGTCCACTGTCCACACGTGCAACTGCAGCCCGGCGTCCCGAATCTTTTTCGTGTCGGCCGGCGTAAGGGGAAACGTGTGCTGCAGGTCCAGACCGGTGAGCCCGGCCGCCTTCGCATCCCGGATCATCTCGTCCACCGTGGGTGAAGGCGCCGCCTTCGCTTTTTTCGCCGCGGCGGGCGAGCGGTAGCCGAGCAGCCACAACGTCTGGTAGCGCGGCAGTTGTTTCCGGACTTCCTTCAGCGATTCGAAATTGAAGCTGATGATCGTGATGTTCTTTTCGCTCGCACCCGTGCGCGCGAGGCAGCGTTTCAATTCGGGCACGATCTCCGGGCCGATCTTGATTTCCACCAGCATTCGCTTGCCGCGCGGAATGAGCGCGATCTGCTCGTCCAGCACCGGAATTTTTTCGCCGGCGAACTTGGGCGTCTTCCATGTGCCCGCGTCGAGTTCCTTCAGCTCCGCCATCGTCAGGTCGGCGATCAAGGCATCGCGACCCGCCGTGCGCTTCGTGGTCTTGTCGTGCGACACGGCGAGTTTTCCGTCCTTCGAGAGGTGAATATCCGTCTCCACCGCGTCGGCGTTCTGCTTCCACGCGAGCTTTTCGGCCGCGAGGGTGTTTTCCGGCGCGTCGAACGAAGCGCCGCGATGCGCGACGATGTCGACGGCGTCGGCCGCAGACGGGAGCAGGAGCCCGGCGAGAAGCGCCAGGCACGGGGTCGGAAGTCGGAGGTTCATGCGGAAACGGAGGGGTGATTAAAACCGCGCGCCTGGAGCGACCAGACGCGCGGGGTTGCCGCGGGCATGTCGGCATGCTGCCAACGGAAATGGAATCAAAAAACTACGCCACCATCGGCTGGGGAGGGAAAACGGGGTCGAGATTGGCCCTGGGCAGGAGCCAGCCGCGGGCGAGTTCGGTGTAGGCGGCGACTTGGGCCGAGATCCACGCGTCGTCGCGCCGCAGTTCGCGCGCGAGCAATCTTGCCACGACCGGAGCCGCCGCGGCAGAGGCGCGCGCGTCCAGGACCAACGCGCGCGTGCGGCGCGCGAGCACGTCCTCGACGGTGCGCGCCATTTCGTTGCGCGCATGCCAGACGACTTCCGCCTGCCGAAACGGCAGGGCCGGGTGCAGCAGCGCGTCGAGTCCGCGCTCCTTCTGCGCCAGCGCCGCGATGCCACCCGCATCGGTGCCGTAAACCTGCCACGCCGCCGGCGCGGTGTTCGCCGTGGTCGCGCCGTGCACCGGCATCTGCGCGGTCAGCGACGGCCGGTGCGTAATACCAGCGACGCGTTCGGCGTGATCGATCACATCCTCGGCCATCTTGCGGTACGTCGTCCACTTGCCGCCCGTCAGGGTGATCAAGTTGCTGCCGGAAATATCGATCGTGTGATCGCGCGAAAGCGCCGCGGTGTTGCTGGCCCCGCCGCGGCGGACGAGCGGCCGCAACCCGGTGAACACGCTCAACACGTCGCTCTCCACCGGATCGCGCGCGAGGTACTTTCGCGCGTGTTCCATGATGAAGTCGACTTCCGCCGATTGCGCGCGCGGCTCGAGTGACGGCTCCACGCCGGGAGTATCCGTCGTGCCGACGACCAGCCGGTCGTGCCACGGAATCGCGAAGAGCACGCGCCCATCCGCCGTCTTCGGAATCATCAGCGCACTCGTGCCAGGCAGGAATTGCCGCGGCAGCGTCAGGTGCACACCCTGGCTCACCGCGACCAGAGGCTTGGCGCCGGGTTCGTCGAACTGGCGTACCGCATCGACGAATACGCCGGTGGCATTGATGACCACGCGCGCCCGGATCCGGAATTCGGCCCCGCTCTCGGTGTCGCGCGCGAGGATGCCGCGGACGCGGCCGTTCTCCTTCACCAGCCCGACACACGCGCAGTAGTTCGCCACCACCGCGCCGCGCTCGGCGGCCGTCTGCGCCAGGTTGATCGCGAGCCGCGCGTCGTCGAACTGGCCGTCGTAATAGAGCACGCCGCTCGCGAGCCCTTTGGTTTCGACCGTGGGCAGGTGCTCCACGGTCGCGTCGCGACTGAGCCGCTGCGAACGGCCGAGCGAGAGCTTGCCCGCGAGCCGATCGTAGAAGGCCATGCCCACCGCGTAGTACATGCCCTCGAACCACGAGTAATTGGGAATGACGAACGCCAGCGGATGCGCAAGGTGCGGGGCGTTGCGCAGCAACAGCCCGCGTTCCTTCAACGCCGACATCACCAGCGAAATATCGCCCTGCTTCAGGTAACGGACGCCACCATGCACGAGTTTGGTCGAGCGGCTCGACGTACCCTTCGCGAAGTCGGCCTGCTCGATCAGCGCCACGCGATAACCGCGCGCCGCCGCATCGACGGCGGCGCCAAGACCACTGGCGCCTCCCCCGACGATCAGGATGTCGAATTCCCCGGCATCGGCACGCAGCCGATCGAGAGCAGACTCACGTTGCATGGTAGGAATAAAAACCTTCCCGCTTTCGGCGAGTCCGAATGAATTCGGTAGCGGAAAGCGTGAGCTTTTCGCCGAACTGCATCCCGGAAGGCGAAACGCTCACGCGTTCCGCTACCCGGATTGTCGTCATCCGCTCCGGCTCGGAATGACATGCCAGGAAGGTATGCATCGCCAAAATCGTCCGCGCTCAGAACTTCTTGGAAAACTCGAGCGAGAACTGCCGGCCGCGAGCATTGAACGCGCCGGACCGGTAACCGTATTGCTCGTCGGCGAGCTGCGGCTCCGT
The DNA here is from genome assembly GCA_030648295.1 of Opitutaceae bacterium. GTDB lineage: Bacteria > Verrucomicrobiota > Verrucomicrobiia > Opitutales > Opitutaceae > ER46. The sequence continues at coordinate 19,750 of JAUSID010000108.1, forward strand.
ATCGAACACGTTGTTGATCGCGCCGCGCACCGTCACGCCGCGCAGCCACGCGTGGGCGTTGCGGTCAAAGCGGTATGAAATCCACGCGTTGTGGTTGATGGAGGGATCGACGCGCAGGAGGTAACGCGTGACACCGTTGTCGTTGAAGACGCGGATGTAGTCCGGGCTGCCGAGCGCGGTGTAGACCGCCTGCGTCGTCGATGCCGACGTATCGACGAAGGAACCGAAGTAGCTGCTGAACCAGCCGGCGGACACGGGGCCCTGGCGCCAGGAAACCGAGGCATTGGCGCGCCACTTGGTGCGGCCGTTTCGTTCGAGCTCGTCGAGAATCGGCGAGCTCTCGTCGGCCGTGGACTCGCGCAGCACATAATGCGTCGCCTCGCTGTTGAAGGTGAACGTGCCGAACCGCGTCTTCGGCATCCGATACTGGACGCCGAACTCGTAGCCCTGGATGTCGCGACCGCTGAGGTTCAGGTAGTCGTCAATCACGCTTTCGACCTCACCCACCGGGGCACGGCGCAGTATGCCGGGCTGCGCATTGTAGGCGTTGAACAGCGCGCGATCCTCCGCACTGACGGGCTTGCGCTTGATCTTGCTCGAGCCCTTGTAGTTCGCCGTACCGGAACCGAGATCGATCTGGTTGATCGGCGTCCCCTTCGCGAGTTCGGCCTGGGTCGCGAGATCGAGCAGGACTTCGTCGAGGTCGATCGCCGGGCCCGCCCCGATGTTTTCGATGACCTTGTTCTGGTTCAGCTTGAAGTAATCGAACGAGACCGACAGGCCGCGGACTTTTGGCACTTCAAGGACGAAACCGGCAACCCAGGTCTGGGCCTCTTCGGGCTGAAGATCCTGATTTCCCTGGCGGAACACGGTGCGTTGCGCGGTGCCGTCCGAGGGCAGCCGGGTGACGTCGAAGCGATACGGATCATCCGCGCCGATCTGGCGGCGCAACGGCGTGATGTTTGTCTGGACCAGATTCGGGGCGCGGAACGACTCTGCCATTGAGCCGCGAAGCTTCAGCCAAGGCGCCGGCTTCCACACCAGGCTGGCCTTGGGTTTGGTCGTGTCGCCGAAAATCGAGAAGTGCTCGTAACGAGCCGCAAGTGTCAGCTCGAGGGCCTCCACCAGCGGCAAACGATTCTCGCGCGTGACGAAGGGCAGCGCGGTCTCGACGAAGCCCGCGTAGATCGTCTGGTGCGCATCGATCGGCACGTTGGAACTGAGGGCGAGGAAGTCGTTGTCGCCCTCGCGCAGGTACGGAAACTCCGCGCCGGATCCCGGCGGGTTCAGCCCCACGTAACTCGCGCGCTTGTCCGAAAACGTCTCGTAGCGCACCTCGACGCCGCTCGCGATGCCGATGTTGCCGCCATTGAATAGCCGCCACGCCTGGCCGTTCACCTTCGCGTCCCACATGAACAGATTCGTCCGGCCCATCCGGTCCTCGTCGTCGTAGAGCGCGTTCACGATCGGTTCGGGATTGGTGAACCGCTGGTCGGTGACGATCTGGCCGTTGACGATCTTGAAGGTGACCGGAAACGGGTTGAACGCGGTCGAATCCGTGCGGTTCAGCGCCTGCCGCAGCCGCGACTCGCGTACCTGGAAGTGCTCGTATTCGTGCGTCTGCGCGCCGGAGGCGACCAGACCCGACTCCCACTGCCACGAGTCGCTGAGCTTGCCGCGCAACCCGCTGAGGATGCGCCACGCGTAGCTCGTCACTTCCGTCTCGCGCGGCTTGATGCCGCTCGGGGTGTCCGCATTCTGGCCCGGAGCGACACCGGTCCAGACCGAGACATCGGCCGGAGCGCCCGTGAGCCGCGGCGTGCCGTCGGCATTCGGCGCGCCCGTCGGATGATAGAACCGGACGCCAAACGGATTCCACGGATTGGCCGCCGGGACGTAGATGCCCTGGTCGTCCGTGTTCTTGAAGTTCACCGGCTCGCGGCCGGTGCGGCTGTAGGCGCGGTAGAACAAAAGGTCACCGAAAAATTCCAGACGGTCGTTGATCGGGCGATCGACAAACGTGGCGAACTGGACGCGATCCGTGGCGGGCAGCAGCATCTTCCACTTGTTCCAGTTCGAACGGGTCGCGTTTTCCGGGCTGTCGACGTTGTTCGACGGCACGGTCTGCTTGAAGCTGATCGAACCGTCCGGCGCGGGCCAGAGGTAGAACATACCCACGTTGGTGCCGGTGCTGGCCATGGTCGCCACGCCGGGAGGTGGCGTCGTGGAAGTGTTGATACCGACATTGTTCGTGGGCCGCGCGCCGACAAACGTCAGGAAGTTGGGCTGAATCTGCCCGCGCTGCCACTGGCCCCATTGGTTCACGTTGTTGCGGTTGTCGAAGTCGTTGTCGCGAACGGTGGTGCCGTTCGCATCGACGAGCGGCAGCCCGTTCCATGGCGCGGGCGCGCGGCTGCGCAGGTCGGCACTCTTCGCCCAGTCGCGATCGTGCGCCGCGAGCGCTTCGCGATGGAAATAGTCGAGCGACATCGAGAGGTGCAGTTTTCCCTTCTGCGAGCCCTCGAAGATTGTCGCGTTGAATTCGTTCCCGCCGCCGTGCTGGGTGACGGCGCCTTTCAGCGTGACGCCACGGCCAACGAAGCTGCGGGAAACAAGATTGTTGATGACACCCGCAGCGGCGTCGGCGCCGTAGATGGCGGACGCGCCATCGCGCAGGATCTCGATCCGGTCGACCATCGCGCGCGGGATGGTGTTGATGTTGACGGCGAGCGAGGGCACGCCATTTTCCGCCATCGAAATCGGGTGCGGCGCCATCCGGCGGCCATTGAGCAGCGTGAGCGTGCTGCCGGAGCCGATACCGCGGAGGTCGACCGAGGCGACGTCGCCGCGGGCGAGCTGCGGGCCGTTGTTGATCTCGGTGATGGCGGACGGCTCGGCGGCGCCCAGCGTTTCCATCAGCTCGGCCATGGTCGAGGCGCCGCGCGCGTCGAGCTCGGCCTTGTCGATCACGGTGACCGGCAGTGCGGTCTCCGCGTCGATGCGTTTGATGTTGGAACCGGTGACGGTGAAAGCGTCGAGGCGCACTGGTTCCTGATCGTCAGCCGCGGGAGGCGGCGGAGGAACGGTCTGCGCCACCGCGCCGGCGGTGAGAACAAGGGACAGGAACAGCAAAGCGCGATTTGGGTAGCTCATGGGATTTGTCGGTTACGGGTGCGGCGCGCCGGCAATCACGTCGAGTAAAAAGTTTATGCGCATATTTATGCTGGCCACACTTCGCGATCCACTCCAGCTTTACCGCCACAAATTCTTCCCTATCCGCCCTCCGTTACGCCGGGCGGGCCGCCGACGGCGCCGCGGCGGAGCGACGCCCAGCTCATCACCCATGCCGAAAATCGAACCCTACTCCGACGAACTCCTGCGGATGGCCGCGTCCCTTTATTACGTCGACGGGCTCGGGCAGGCCGAGGTCGCCAACCTCGTGCGTGTTTCGCAGACCAAGATTTCGCGGCTGCTCGCCGTGGCACTCGAGCGGGGCATCGTCCGGATCTCGGTCGACGAATACAATCCGCGGAACGAAAAGCTGGAGCACGATCTGTGCAGCCGGTTCGGGCTCCGCTCGGCCGCGGTGATTCGCACCGCGAAAAACACCACCGGCGAGGCCGCGCGGCAGACGGTCGGTCATTTCGGCGCGCCGTTTGTCGCCTCCCTCCTGCCCCAGGCCGGCGTGGTGGCGCTCGGCGGCGGCCGCAGCGTGGCCGAAGTCGTCCAGCGCTTCCGCCGCGGCACCGTGCGCCGGCTGACGGTCGTGCAGGCGATGGGCAGCATCGACTCGAATATTTCCGCCGTGGACGCGCTCGAACTGGGCCGCGCCATCGTCAAACTCTGGGGCGGGGACTTCCTCACCCTGAGCACGCCCGCGTTCGTGGCCGACAAAAAGACCCGCGACTCGTTCCTCGCCTCCGATCAAATCCGCTTCGTCTGGCAGCGGCTGAAACACGCCGACGCGGCGCTCGTTGGCGTCGGCGCGTTGCCGCAATCCGTGTACATCGAGCGCGCGGTGCTCAGCTCCAGCGACATCGCCGATCTGAAAAGTCGTGGCGCGGTCGGCGAAATCTGCGGCCGTTTCTTCGACGCCCAAGGCAAAGAGTGCGTTTCCCGGTGGAAGGATCGCGTCATGAGCATCGACCTCGGTCAAATCCGGCGGATCCCACAGGTCATCGGCGTTGCCGCCGGCCCCGATCGCGCCGCCGCCGTCACCGCCGCCATGCGCGGCGGTTTGTTGAAGTCGCTCTTGATCGACGAGAGCGGCGCACTCGCGCTGCTGACGTGAGCGATTCACCGATTCACCGTCTCACCGCTTCACCGTATGCTTGCCCGATCCGCGCCGGCCCCTCAGCGTCCGGGCCAAATTCATGGCATTTCCAAATCCTCCTGCGATCCTCGCGGCGCATAATCTGCGGCCCGCGGAGCTCGAGACCAACTCCACCGGTGCGCTCCTGCGGATTTATGCCTGGATGCAACTCGCCCGGCAGGCCGACAACCGGATTCTGGATCTCTTTCGCCAGGGGCTGATTCGCGGCACGGTCACGGGCGGCCAGGGCAACGAGGGCCTCATCGTTCCCCTCGCGTTGCTGGCCGACAAATCCGTCGACGTCGTCTCCTTCACCCATCGCGATCTCGGCGGTCACCTGATTTGGGGCGGCCACCTGGTCAAGCATCTGAACCAGTATTTCGCCAACGCCGCCAGCCCAACCAAGGCGCGGGAGGGCAACATCCATCACGGCGATCCGGCGAATCACTCGATTCCAATGATCAGCCACCTCGGCGCGATGCTTTCCGTCGTGGCCGGGATGACCGATTCGCAGCGCCGGCTCGGCCGGCCGGCGGTCGGTTTCGCATTCTTCGGCGATGGCTGCTCGAGCACCGGCGATGTCCACGAGACGCTCAACCTCGCGTCGCTGCTCTCGCTGCCGGTCGTGTTCGTGATCGAAAACAACTGTTATGCGTATTCGACGCCGACGTGCGAGCAATTCGCCGAGGGCACCGAGCTCTGGCGGCGCGCGGCGGGCTACGGCATCGAGGCGATTCGGCTCGAATGCGGCGATACCGAGCACGTGACGCGCACGCTCGGTGCGGTGATTGAAAAGGCGCGCCGCACTTCGAAGCCGATGCTGGTCGAAGCGCAGACGCTCCGGCTGCGCGGACACGCCGCCTACGATACATGTGATTACCTGCTGCCGGGCGAAATCGATGGCTTTGTCGCGCGCGATCCCTTGCCGCGATTCAGGGCCCGGGTCGCAGGAGCGATCGGCGCCACCAAGGTTGACGCCCTTGACGCGGAGCTCGCCGCGTTCGTCGAGGCCTGCATCAAGGAAGCGATGGCGGTGCCGCGTCCGACCGCGGCCGGGATGGAAGCCGGTTTGTACGCGGCACCGGACGCACCGCTGCCGTGGAAGCCGGAGCCGTCGGTTCCCGCCCAGTTGAATCTCGCGCAGGCTTTAAACCACGCGTTGCGCAAGGTCCTCGCCGAACGGCGTGAGTCGCTGATCCTCGGGCAGGACATCGGCACCTATGGCGGCGCGTTCAAGGTCACCGAGGGATTGCTAAAGGACTTCGGACGCCAGCGCGTGCTGAACACGCCGCTGGCGGAAAGCGCGTGCACGGGGTACGCCATCGGGCTGGCCATCAATGGCCACCGGCCGATCGAGGAGTTCCAGTTCGCCGACTTTGCGACCGAAGCCACCACGCAAATCACGCTCAATGCGGCCACGATGCATTTTCGCTCCGGCGCGGCGTGCCCGCTCGTGCTGCGTTTCCCCTGCGGTGGCGGGTTGACCTTCGGCTCGTTCCATTCGCAGGAGCTCGAGTCGTTCTTCCTCTCGATGCCGGGGCTGAAGGGACTTTATCCCAGTACGCCGCAGGACGCATTCAACGCGGTCCTCGCCGCCTTCGAGGACAACAACCCGGTGATCCTTTTCGAGCACAAGGCGCTCTATCGCCGCGGCCGGTCCCCGGTCGTCTGGGATCCCAATTATCGGAACGTGTGGCAGCCGCGGAAACTGCGCGACGGTGATTTCGCGACCTTCGTGACCTACGGCGAGATGGTCCACCTCGCGGAGGAGGCCTGCAATTACTTCGCCGGCGAATACGAGACCGGCTTCGATCTTTTCGATCTGCGCGCGCTCGCCCCGCTGCAACTGGATGACATCCGCGCGTCCGTGCGCCGAACCGGCCGCTTGATCGTGTTGCACGAGGGCCGCCGCACGCATGGGTTCGGCGCCGAGCTCGTGGCGCGGTTGGCGGAGGAAAACTTCACCGCCTTGAAATCCGCGCCGCTGCGCATCGCCTCGCTGGACCTGCCGGTGCCCTTCGCGCCCGAACTCGAACGCGAATACCGGCCGACCAAGGACAAGATCATCGACGCGATCACAGCGTGGATGGGGTGATGCAATTGCGGATTGCGGACCTGCGAATTGCGGATTGCGGATTTCGGATTGCGGATTGGAAAATGCGCGACCCATGCCACGCCGGACCCCGCTCAAATCCGAAATCCGCAATCCGAAATCCGAAATCGGCCTCCGCCGCTGGGCCGCGGTCCGGCTGTTTGCGATGGACGTGGACGGCGTCCTGACCGACGGCACTGTCGTCATTTCGTCGGACGGCACGGAGAGCAAGGCGTTCTCGATTCTCGACGGCATGGGGATGAAACAACTCCAGCGCGCCGGGATTGTCGTCGCGTGGATCAGTGGCCGGCTGTCGGACGCGACCACGCGCCGCGCCAGCGAGCTGAAGATTCCGCATCTGGTGCAGGGCCGCGTGGACAAGCTGGCCGTGTTGGGTGACCTCGCCACCCGGCTCGCGCTGACGCCGACGCAATGCGCGTACATGGGCGATGACACGATCGATGCGCCGGCGATCGGGTGGGCCGGGGTGGGCATTGCGCCGTCTGAGGCGATGCCCGCCGCGCTTGCCGCGGCCGACTACGTGACGACGCGCCCAGCTGGACGCGGTGCGGTGCGGGAGGTGTGCGAACATCTGCTTTCCGCGCGCAGTGCGAAACCGCGGAGCAATCCGGCACTGGCACGGTCTCAGCGGCAATGAGGCGCAGACGCGTTATTTCCGCCTGGTTGCTGCTCATCGTGTCGCTGCTCAGCGCGTGCGGTGACGCCAAGCGCACCGCTTCGCCACCGAAAGCTGCCGCGGCCAGCGACCGCCCGGCGCCAAGCGTCCTCGTGGGCGCGCGCGGCACCACCACGGATGCGACGACCACCGCGCCCGCCGTGAATTGGGTCCTGCCCATCTTCACCGATCGCGAGGGCTATCGCTCGATGACGCTGCGCGGCTCGACCGTCCGGCCCGGCGCCGGCAGCAGCATCGCGGTGGACGATCTCAATATCACGATTTTTTCCGCGCAGGCGGACCCAAAGGTCGACAGCATCCTGCTCAGCCCGAGCGCCCGGTTCTTCCCGAAGGAAAACCGCGCCAGCGGGGACAAATCCGTCCGGTTCATCCGCGACACGATCGAAGTGACCGGCAGCGAGTGGAACTACGATCACGCGGCCAAAAAGGTTTCAATCAACCGCGACGTGCGTGTAACCTTCAGCAATCAACTCAACGATATATTGAAATGATGCTGTTGCGCGCGCTCTCGTTCCTCACCCCTGCCCTGGCGTTTTCCGCCGGGCTCGGGGCCGCGACGCCGACGACGACGCCCCCCGGTCTTCCGCCGCAACCCACCGTGATCGAAAGCGGCCGCGCCGAGATGGTGAGCACGGACAAGGAGAGCACGTTCACTTTCCGCGATCATGTGTCGGTCACCGGGACGAATCTGAAGATCACGTGTGACGAGCTCGTGGTCGTCGCCCGGCGCAGCGGCGACGCGGCCGCGACTCTCGGCAAACAGGAAAATTTCAAATCGCTGGTCGCGACCGGCGCCGTCCGGATCGTTCAGGGCGATCGCGAGGCGTTGTGCGGCCGGGCGGAAGTTTTTCCGGGCGAGGACAAGGTCGTGCTCACGCAGAATCCCCGCGTGCGGATGATCGACGGCAGCTATGAGGCGACTGGTCCGCGGATGATTCTGGAGCGCGGCGAACGTCGCGCCGTCATCGAAGGCTCGCCCGAGCAACGCCCCACGATCACGCTGCCGCCGTTGAAGGACCTCGGCTACGACAAGGACCCGAAAAAGAAAGCCCCCGCCGCAGGCGCAAAATCGGACGGCGACGCGCCCAAAACCGACGCGAAGAAATGAGTGCGCCCGCTGCGCCCGCCTCCGAAATCCGGACGGAAGGGCTGGTCAAGACATTCGGCCCCCGCACGGTGGTGAACGGCGTCAGCCTGACGTTCCGCGCCGGCGAAGTCGTCGGCCTCCTCGGGCCCAACGGCGCGGGCAAGACGACCACATTCTACATGGTCGTCGGGCTCGTGCCGGCCACCGCCGGCAGTGTGCGGCTCGACGGCGATGACATCACGAAACTGCGGATGCACCAGCGCGCGCGGCGCGGGATCGGTTACCTGCCGCAGGAGGCGTCGGTTTTTCGCAAGCTCACGGTCGAGGAAAACATTCTCGCGATTTGCGAGGCCAGCGGGGTGCCGCGGCGCGAGCGGGCGGCGCGGGTCCGCTCGCACCTCGAGGAACTGCACCTGATGCAGGTGGCAAAACAAAAGGCGTTCACGCTCTCGGGCGGCGAGCGCCGGCGGCTCGAAATCGCACGCGCCCTGGTCACCCGGCCGAAGTTCCTGCTGATGGACGAACCGTTCGCCGCCATCGATCCCATCTCGGTCGCCGAGGTGCAGAAGATGATCCTCCAGCTGAAGGCCCGCGGTATCGGCGTCGTGGTGACGGACCACAACGTGCGCGAAACCCTCCGCATCGTCGACCGGGCGTACCTGATTCACCAGGGCCGCGTGTTGACCGAGGGCACGGGCGATTTCCTCATCCGCGACGAACAGGCCCGAAAATTCTACCTCGGGGAAAGCTTCGACCTTTAGGTTTCTGCGCGGCAGACGACGCGCGCAGCCGATGAACCCGATTTAACTCCACCCCGCCGTCAGGTACCGTGTAGTCAAGGAGCAGAAACCCTATGCAAAAGGCCATTCACGGCATCACCGTCGCGCACTTCTTCGAGACGTACCGCGAAAAATTGAAGATGGAGCTCGTTGTCGGTGATCGCGGCCTGCACCGGCTGATCCACGAGGGGACGATCAACCGGCCGGCCCTCGCCTTGACCGGGTTCTTCAAATATTTCGCCAACAAGCGTGTCCAGGTACTCGGCGCGGCCGAGATGACGTACCTGAAGACACTCTCGCAGGCGCGCCAGATCGAGATTCTCGAGCAGATGGTGAAGCGCGGGATCCCGTGCATCGTCCTCACGCGCAATTACCATCCCACCCGGCCGATGCTCACGGTGGCGGAGCAGATGAATCTGCCGATCATCCGCACCTCGTTGATCACGATGAATTGGATCAACCTGGCCACGCTCGCGATCGACAACGAGTTCGCGCCCGCCAGCACCGAGCACGCGACCACCCTCGACGTCAAGGGCGTCGGCGTGATGTTGCGCGGTGATTCCGGCGTGGGCAAAAGCGAGTGCGCGCTCGCCCTGATTGAACGCGGGCACTCCCTTGTCGCCGACGACCTCACCGTCGTGAAGCTGCTCGACGAGCGGGAGCTGATGGCCTCGAGCCGGCCGCTGAATCGCGGCTACATGGAGTGCCGCGGCATCGGGATCATCAATGTCGCGGAAATGTTCGGCGTGAAATGCGTCCGGCTGCAGAAGCGAATCGACATGGTGGTGTCGCTGAAGGAATGGACGCCCGAGGTGATCGAGGAGCGCACCGGGCTCGAGGAGAACTATTACGAGATGCTCGGGATGAAACTTCCGCACATCGAACTCTACGTGCGGCCCGGCCGCGACATTGCCCGGCTGGTCGAGGTCGCCGCGCTGACGCAGGCATTGAAAAAGATGGGCCACGATCCCGCGCGCGATTTCAATGATCGGCTGATCCGTTTCATGACCGAGCAGGCCGGCCAGCCCGCCCCGACCAAGATCAAGCCGATCGATCGGGAAGAGCGGCCGCCGATGTCGGACTAGCCGGGAAATTTCACCCTCTGCTCCGCTGCGACCGCACCGTGTGTTCGCTGGTGCCGTGCGCCGGCGCGCGCTCCACGATTTCCCGGCTAACCCGGACATTTCACACTCTCCTCGCAAATCAAGCTACACGGTGTCCGCGAATTGCATTGGAATTCTCCGCCTTCACCGATGTCCGGGCTAAGTTCAAAATCGCCTGGCGATTTTGTTTTAGCCCGCATGACCGC
>JAUSID010000111.1 GCA_030648295.1 Opitutaceae bacterium
TACGCATCGGTCTACAACGGAGGATTTCACGGGATGATCATTTTATATCAACTTGCTCCAGCTTTTTCGTCTGCAATCACCTGGCCGCCGTTTTGGGCTATTTGGGAGGGCCGTCACATTCGGTCGCCGGACACCGATGGGTCCGGGCCTCGATAGTTTCGGTGTGCCGGGAACGCTCGCCGATCCCATGCTCGTCGTCTACGACGCCAAAGGTGCGGCGGTGGCGAGTAATGATAATTGGAACGGGGCGGACAGCGTGGTCGCCGCGCAAGTCGGCGCCTTTCCGCTGACCGCCGGCAGTCGTGACGCGGTGGTGGTAACCACGTTGCCGGCGGGTTCCTATAGCGCACACGTTTCCGGCCTCGGCCCGGTGGGTACCGGCGTGGCCATTCTGGAAATCTACGCGGTGAGTGGCTCCGGCCAGTTCGTCAACATCGCAACTCGGCTCCCGGTCGGGACGGATGCGGATATCGCCGTGGCGGGTTTTGTGGTGAGCCCGGGCGCCGGCACCCGTAAATTGCTCGTGCGCGGCATTGGCCCGGCGCTCGGTGCGTTTGGGGTGCCAGGCACTCTTCCGGATCCGAAGCTCGTCCTCATGGATGGGAACCAAAACGTGCTGGGCACCGCCGTCGCCAACTCCAGCGCGGCCATCTTGTCGAACGCGTTTGTGCAGGCCGGCGCATTTGCGACCGCGGCCAGCGATGCCGCCGTCATCATCACGGCAGCACCGGGTAACTACACCGTGCAGCTCGCCGGCAGCAGTGGCACGACCACGGGAGTGGCATTGGTGGAAGTCTACGACATCACCGACGCGGGCGGCGTCCCTCCTGGCTTCGGTCTCGCGCCCCGGCTCTACCTCGCGAGCCTGCGACCCGCCACGAGCGCCACCGCCTCCCTGGCGTCGGGTTATGCGACGGTGCTCTTCGATCCCAACACCAACACCGGTTCGCTCAGCGTTTCGTTTTCGAATCTGACCTCGGCACAGGTTTCCGGTCATCTCGTATTGGGATCTCCTGCCAGTGGCGCGTTCGTCCACGGCTTCAGCCGCGGCCAGGTGAGCGGGGCACCCTGGGCCTTTGCCGGCAGCGGTCCGTATTCCTCCAACGATGTCGTCGCCGCGATGCTGACCGGACAAATCACGGTGCAGATCGACAGCGCAAATTTCCCGGGCGGGGAACTGGTGGGATCGTTCATCCAATCCGCCGGTTCACAAACCTTCGTCGCACCGGGCGCACCACCGGCACTGGCATCCTCGGCCTTATCCGCGCCCAGCCAGACCGATGCGGCGCGCTTCCTCACCCAAGCCACGTTTGGCCCGACCACGGCGGAAATCATCAGCATCATGGCCCGCGGGTTTACCAACTGGATCAACGACCAGATGGCGTTGCCCGCGAGTGCCCACCTCGCGGCCTTGCGGGAGGACATGGCGGCGTTTCCGAACCCACCCGCTCCGCCCGCGCTGCGCGACTACAAGGCAACGATGCAAAACCGGCAGGCGGCCTGGTGGAAAATCGTGCTGACCGGTCCCGATCAACTCCGTCAGCGCGTCGCTTTCGCGCTCAGCGAGATCTTCGTGGTCTCCGATGCCGGGTGCGAGCTCCGATGGGAGGGCCAGGGCAATGCGCGGTATTACGATCTGCTCGTCAACGGCGCGTTCGGGAATTTCCGCACCCTGTTGGAGAACGTGACGCTCAGCCCGATCATGGGCACGTACCTGAGCCACCTCGGCAACCTGAAGGCCGACCCGGCCACGGGCACCTTGCCCGACGAGAACTACGCCCGTGAAGTCCAGCAGCTCTTCACCATCGGCCTCGTGCAACTGCAGCCGGACGGGACGCTGTTGCTCGACGCCGCCGGCCAGCCAATTCCGGCCTACAACCAGGCGATGGTCACCGAAACGGCAAAAATCCTCACGGGGTGGTCGTTGCCCGGCTACATCGGCGGCAACTTTCGCTTCAGCTTGGACACCGCGACGACGGTGGTGACCGACACCAACGGCTGGTTGACGCCGATGACGTATTACGAGGCGTTCCATGACAAAACGGAAAAGCGCATCGTCAGCGTGCAGCAAAAAAGTCCCGCGAGTGCGGCGGCGACCGTGGTGGCCGCCGGGCAGACCGGCCCGCAGGACCTGAAGATCCTGCTCGATACGCTCTTCAATCACCCGAACACCGGGCCGTTCATCAGCCGCCAATTGATCCAGCGGCTCGTGACGAGCAATCCCAGCCCGGGATATGTTTATCGTGTCGCCAGCGTTTTCACCAACGATGGCACCGGTGTCCGCGGCAATCTCGGTGCGGTGGTCAGGGCCATCCTCACGGACTACGAAGCCCGTTCGCCGACCGTGGGCACAAACATCGGTTACGGAAAAATCAAGGAGCCCCTGTTGCGCCTGACGGCACTGCTCCGGGTGCTGAACGCCCGCGCGCCCAACGGCCGGTTCATGGACAGTTATTTTTATCCGGATCCGGCCCAGCCAAATTCCTGGGAAGCGGATGGCGTGCTGGCGCGCCCCGCCGACTGGCTCGCCCAGGGCGCATTGCAGGCGCCGAGCGTTTTCAATTTCTTTTCGCCCGATTATTCGAGCCCGGGCCCATTGGCCGCGGCCGGGATGGTGGCGCCCGAACTGCAGATCACCGACGCCACCTCGGCCATTGGTTTTCCCAATGCCGTGACGCAACTCTTCTATCGCCCGTTGCCCACCACGGGGCCGACGACGGGGTTGTTCGGCCGGCCGATCACCGCGCCGACGCCCTGGCCTTTCCTCGTGATGGACTATTCCACGCTCACCCCTTTGCTCGCCACCACCCCGCAGCTCCTCGATCAGATGAGCCTGTTGTTCTGCGCCAACGGCATGTCCGCCGCGACGCGTTCCCGGATTACCACCGCGCTCCAGGTGCTGGTCGCGAACACCGACGACAGCGAGCGCGTGAAGACCGCCCTCTACCTCACGGTGGTCTCGCCGGATGCTGCGCTGCAAAAATGACGCCCCGATTGCGACGCGTCATTCTGAGCGAAGCGAAGAAACCATCAACCACCCCTGCCCCTCCGCCATGAATCGCCCCATATTTGATCCCACCCGCCGCCGCTTTCTCCGGCAGGCGTGCTGTGCGGCAGTCGGCTCCACGGGCATGCTCTCGACGCTGGCGCAACTGCGCGTGCTCGGCGCCGTGGCGGCAGACTCCCCCGTCGTCCGTACCGCCGCCCTCGGATCGGATTACAAGGCTCTGGTCTGCCTTTTTCTCAGCGGCGGCAACGATGGCACCAACATGATCATTCCGTCCGACGCCGGCAGCTACGCCGCGTATGCGAAGGCCCGCAGCCTGTTGGCGGTGAACCAGTCGGCCCTGCTGCCGTTCACCCCGCGAAAATATTCCGATGGCCGGAGCTATGGGTTTCATCCGTCCCTGCCCGGCGTGCAGCGGCTCTTTGGCGAAGGTAAAATCGCCGTGCTGGCCAACGTGGGCACGCTCGTGCAACCGACGACCCTCAGTGGGTATCGCAGCGGACAGGCGCTCCCGCCGCAGCTTTTCGCGCACAATGAGCAATCCACGCAGTGGCAAAGCAGCGTCCCGGATCGGCCGTTTCAAACCGGCTGGGGCGGCCGGCTCGCCGACTTGATGAACGCGTTCAACTCGAACAACCAGGTCTCGATGTCGATCACGCTCGCTTTCCAAAATTCGTTCCAGGTCGGCAATACCGTGGGCCAGTATTCGGTCAGCCCGAACGGTGTGAGTACGTTGAGCGGATCGGGTGCCACGGTTCAATTTGCCAACAGCGAGGCGCGAATCAGCGCGGTCAAGGATCTCATGGCTAACTCGAATGCCAACCTGCTGGGGGCGGCGTTCGCCGGCATCCATGGCTCAGCCATTCGCGACGGCGATGTGCTGGGCGGCCTTTTGCCGACAGCGCCCGTGCTGCGAACCGCGTTTCCAGGTTCCTCCATCGGTGCGCAGCTCAGGATGGTGGCCAAGCTCATTTCGCTTTCGTCGGCCTTGAACCTGAAACGCCAGATTTTTTTCTGCCAGTTGGGCGGCTTCGACACGCACGCCGCCCAAGTGGGTAGTCACGGGACTTTGCTGGCCGAAATGAGTGGAGCGATGGCGGCGTTTCATGATGCGACCGTCGAGATGGGAGTCGCGAACCAAGTCACGACTTTTACGGCCTCGGATTTTGGCCGCACCTACACGGCCAATGCCGAGGGCTCCGATCACGGCTGGGGCAATCATCAATTGATCATGGGCGGCGCGGTGCAGGGCGGGGATATTTACGGCGCGATGCCGAGCCTGGCGCTCGGCGGGCCTGACGATACGGGCCAGGGCCGCTGGCTGCCCGGCACCAGCGTGGACGAGTATAGCGCGACGCTGGCCACCTGGTTTGGAGTGAGCGCCGCGGATTTGCCGGTTGTCCTGCCCAACATCGGACGCTTCGCCAAGCCCAACCTGGGTTTCATGGCCTGACCGGCAGACCCGGAAATCCAAACCGAAAGAATGCAGTCGAGATGCGCCTAGCCCAACGGCAAACCCGAAGCCGCCAGTGTCGTGCGATCACCCGTCGTTGAAGGGCGCTCTGGCATGAAGAAGGTGCTCGTTCGGTTACCGCGGCGGCTGCCCGCTGACGAGTTCAATACGATTGTATAACTATCCGAGCCGGGAAACGAACGTGTTGTCCGGGGCATATCTTCACGGGGAGGCGCGGAGAACGCGGAGAAAACAGCGGGCGAGTCCGTCAAAGCAGGCGGGCAAGCCTCCGCGCCTCCGCGTGAGGGATCCTCCAGATAACCCACCGCCAACTTCAATCCTACCCGATCGTTGACGGCTTGACGGCAAGCCGTACCGCCAGCTCGGCCACGCGCACGCCGATATTCCGCGCCGTCGCCAAACCGGTTTCGTCGCCGCTGATGTCGTCGTTGGTGGAAAGCACCGTTCCTCCCTGAAACCCCGGTGCGCGTCCGCCGACCGGCACCATGCCGAAGCAAAGCATGGCCACCTGGATTTGCTCGATGACGAGTTCGTGTCCGCCGTTGCGAAATCCCCCGAGCGCGATGACGCCGACGGGCTTGTCGGCCAGGAGCATCTTTGGTTCGCGCAAAGGGCCGCAGCGTTCGATGAACGCCTTGCAGAGTGAACTGAGCCCGCGGTAATACGCCGGCGAACCGATGATCAGGCCCGCGACCGCGGGATCCTGGAGCTTGGGCAGAATCGCGGTGAAGTCATCGGCCGGCGGCGACGGCGACCAGCCGGCAATGTTCAGCCCGCCGAGATCGATCAACTCGGTGGCGATTCGCGGATCGGCGGCGCGGGCGGCGTCCAGCGCGGTCTGCACCGCTTTCGCCGTCGTCATCCCGCGGCGCGGGCTGCACGCGACGCCGATGAGTTTCACGGGCTGCGAGCCCGTGGTCGCGGTCGCGGCGTGCGCCACGGTGCTGACGACGGTGCCGGCGAGCGCAGCCGCTCCGGCCGCACCAAGGAAATCACGGCGATTTAGATCAGGATTCATGATGATCGTGGATTGCGATTGTTAGCTACGGCTCCGGCCCCATCCCGGAGTCGTGGAGGTCTATCGGCGACGCGCGACCCCCTCAAGAAGCCGGTGTGCACGTCGTCAATCTAATCGGTCCCAGACTAGCCGTCATAAGTGGACCAACGAAATTCACTCGCCGACCAACGTGTCGTCCGCCTCAGTACGCGACCCCCCACCCCATGGACGTGCCCATCGACCGTGCGATATTTTTGCGCCGCGGCTGCAGCCGCTCGCCCCTGCGCCCGCGGCGACGCGTTGGCAATCCCGGCTGGATCGCATCAATCTTTGCGAAAGTTCGTGCCGGCCAGGTTGGGAACGCGACCGCCCCCGGTCGCAATTGCAGCAGCGACCGAGGGCGGTCGCGCTCCCCGCAAAAACGATGGCCAGCGTACTACACCGGAGCCAGCGTGCGCGGACTTGCGCAAAGATTGATGATTCTTTTTGCCGTGACTGGCCTGCTCGGCTCCGCGGCAGCAATCGTTGCGGGCGAGACGCCCGCGCTCCCAAGGAAGCCGGCTGAAGCGGAATGGCCGGAGTTTCGCGGGCCGACCCGACAGGGCCACGCGACTGGCGGCAACCTGCCGCTCGAATGGTCGACCACGAAAAACGTGATTTGGAAGCAGCCCGTTCCCGGCGCCGGCTGGTCTTCGCCGGTGGTGAGCGGCCGGCAGGTATTTCTTACGTCGGGCATCGCCACCGGTTCCGGCGGTCCGTCGCTCCGGACGTTGTGTCTTGATCGCGAGACGGGTGCATTGCAGTGGGACACGGAAGTGTTTGGCCCGGCCGAGACGACCGGCGAGCAGGTGCACGACAAGAATTCGCCCGCCAGCCCCACCCCAATCGTCGAGGGCGAGCGGCTGTATGTACATTTTGGGCACAACGGTACCGCGGGTCTCGATCGTGCCGGCCGCGTCCTCTGGCGGCAGGACGCGCTGCGCTACGATCCGGAACACGGCAGCGGCGGCTCGCCGATCCTCGTGGGCGACCGGCTGGTTTTCAGTGGCGACGGCCGACGCGATCCCTTCGTGGTCGCGCTGGACAAGGCGACGGGCGAGGTGATCTGGAAAGTGCCGCGCGTGGCGGACGCCCGTCAGAAGTTCTCATTCTGCACGGCGCTGCTGATCGCGGTGAATGGCCAGCCGCAGATCATCAGCCCCGGCAGCGGTGCGGTGTCCGCGTTCGATCCGAAGGACGGCCGCGAGCTGTGGCGCGTGCGCTACGGCCAGGGTTATTCCGTCGTGCCGCGGCCGGTGTTCGCGCACGGGCTGCTTTTCATCGCGACGGGTTTCAACCGACCGGACCTGCTCGCCATCCGGCCGGACGGAGAAGGCGACGTGACGGACACGCATATCGCGTGGCGGACCACGAAGGGCGCGCCCCTCACGCCATCCGTTGTCGTGGTCGGCGACGAACTCTATGCGGTCAACGACGCCGGCATCGCGAGCTGCTGGGACGCGAAAACCGGCCAGCTTCACTGGCAGGAACGGCTCGAAGGAAATTACTCGAGTTCGCCGCTGGCAGCCGAGGGCCGGATTTATTTTCAAAACGAGCGCGGCACCACGACCGTGATTGAGGCGAGTCGGGAGTTCAGGAAACTCGCGACCAACCATCTCGAAGAACGCACCCTCGCTTCCTACGCGGTCGCCGGTCGCAGCTTCTTCATCCGGACGGAGAAGCATCTGTATCGGATTGGGCATGCGGACGGAGAGGGACGGTGAACGGCCATGCGCTCTTCACCCGGCAATTTGAGGATGAGTCTACATGACGAGCGTTCAATGGAGACGCGGCGCCCTCGCCGCGTCCAACTACACAACGTTCCGTTCTTGGCCACGGCGGGGGCGCCGCGGCTCCATTCACCGGATGATGAACCGAGTTATCCAGCCTCGTCACCTCGGCTGCTACGAAGCTCGAGCGGTTCGACTACATCGATCCGTATCTCCAAGAGAAACGTCTGTTGGGAGCGCGACCGCCCCCGGTCGCAATTATTCGGATGCGACCGGGGGCGGTC
>JAUSID010000114.1 GCA_030648295.1 Opitutaceae bacterium
GTGCTTGAACGGCTTTGTTGCCTCCACCGTCCCTCCAGGCGGTACCGGGTGGAGCGACCTTTCCCGGGAGGGCTTGTTCTAACTTCCCCACTGAAGTCCCATGGCTTTTCACGGCGCACTGAAATGTCCGGGCTAGTCCCCTTCACTATCCGTGAGCATGTCGTCAACCTGGGTGAAAATCCAGCGAGGCGCGGCCTCAGACCAATTCAACCACGGATCGCACGGATGAACATTCTCCCTTCTCCGCGGCGCAACACGAACCGGTTCACCGGTCCTCGTCGTTCTTCTGCTTCTTTCCCTTGCCGGCCTTTTTCTGCTGTTTCGCCGTCACGATTGGCTGGAGCAAATGCGGCGGCCGCGCGTGAGCATACTGATCCAGCGCGGCCTGCAGCTTCTTGGCCGCGGCCGCCTGCTCGCCGTTCAGCTGAGCCACCTTCAATGGCTTCTCCTCGAACGGATCCTTCGTCAGATCGAAGAATGTTCCCTCGCGGTAGAGTTTGTACTGCGTGCTCATCGCGAACTCGTGCTTCGCTGTCACCCCGCCGTCCGGCGCGTACCAGAAATACAACCAGTCGCGCGGCTGGCCTTTTTGCCCGAGCAACTGCGGCAGAAAACTGCGGCCATCACCCGGGTAATTTGCCGGCAGTGATACGCCGGCGGTCGCACAAATCGTCGGCATGAAATCCACGCTGCCGACGAGGTCGCTGCTCACCTGCCCCGGCGCGATCCGGCCCGGCCAGTTCGCGACCCCCGGCACGTGAGTGCCCCGTGCCGTGGGCCGGCCTTTGCCGCCCGGATAAACCTGCCCCTTGAACCGCGAGGTGATGTCGACACCCGTGCCGTTGTCGCCGAGGAAAAGCACCAGCGTGTTCTCGCGCAGCCCGAGCGTTTCGAGCTTCGCGATGACCCGACCGACCATCTTGTCCATGTAATTGGTCATCTCCGCGAAATGCTTCACGTCCTGGTTGCCGCGCTCGCCGCCCTTGGGATTCCAGTCCGGGCTCTCCGGTGTCGGCTGAAACGGGCTGTGCGTCAGCAGCATCGGGTAATAGAGGAAAAACGGCTGGTCCTTGTGCCGGGTGATGAAGTCGAGCGCGAAGTCGTTGACCACCGTCGGTCCGTAGCCGCCCTTCATGTAATCCTCCGGCGTGCCATTCCGCTCGAATCCAGGATTTGCATACCGCGACGTCCGGCGCAGGTGATGCCAGAGGAAGGATTCGTCGAATCCGAATTTCTGGGCGGAATCCTTTTCCAAACCGAGCTGCCACTTGCCGCAGATCCCGGTGGCGTAGCCGGCGTCCTTCAGCAGGTGCCCGAACGTGGTCGCCTTCTTGTCCATGGCGCCGAATTCGATGTAGTTCCGGACGTTGTAGATGCCGGTCATCAGCTGCACGCGCGTCGGCGTGCAGAGCGGCTGGACGTGGCACTGCTCGAACCGCATGCCGGTGGCGGCGAGTTTGTCGACGTTGGGCGTCTGATACGACTGGCCGCCGTTGGCCGTGATGCACTCGAAGCCGAAGTCATCGGCCATGATCAGGACGATGTTCGGTTTTGGCGCCGTCGCGCCAAAACCGCAGGTGGCGAGCAATACAAATACGAGGGCGGTCGAAAAACGTAGCATGATGATGTGATCTAGTTTCGTTCCTGGTCTTCGGTCTCTGGTCTTTAGTCCCTCGTCTCCAGTCCCTGGTCCCTGGTCCCTGATCCCTTAGTCCCTTTGTCCCTTAGTCCCTTTGTCCCTTAGTCCCTTGGTCCCTTGGTCCCTTAGTCCCTTAGTCCCTTAGTCCCTTAGTCCCTTGGTCCCTTAGTCCCTTTGTCCTTTAGTCCCTTAGTCCCTCAGATAGCTCTCGTGCAGCTGGCGAAGACGTGCGACGACCTCCGGACGTTGCTCGGCGAAGTTGGTTTTCTCGCCGAGATCGTCCTTCAGGTTGGCGAGGAAGAGCGGCACGCGGCCGCGGTCGGTGTCGCCCGCGCCCGTATCGCGAGTGTTGACGATGAGCTTCCAGTCGCCTTCGCGCACGGCCCATTCGGCGTTCGCGCCATTGCCGGTCTGCCAGTGCAGCGCGGAACCGGCATGCGGGCTGGAAGCGCCCGGGTTGCGCAACACGGCGGCGAGGCTGCGGCCGTCGAGCGGCGCGGCAGGCGGCTTCACACCCGTGAGTTCAGCCAGCGTCGGAAGAAAATCGCAGGCGTGCGCCAGCTGGGTCCGCACTTCGTTCTGCGGCAGCTGACCGGGCCAGGAGACGATCGCCGGCAGTCGGATGCCGCCTTCGAACAGGCTGAATTTCGCCCCGCGATATGGACCCGAGTCGCCGCCGCCAAAATGGGCGCGCTCCTCCGTCGAGTAGCCGTTGTCCGACTGATAAACGATGATCGTCCGGTCCCGCAGCCGGAGCGCGTCGATCCTCGCGAACAGCGCCCCGAGCCGCTCGTCCTGGCTGGCAATGAACGCCGCGTAAAGGTTACGCGGATACGGCAGGTTCTTGAAATGCTCCAACCACTTCGCGTCACCCTGATATGGGTAGTGCGGCGTGTTCATCGCATAGTAGATGAAGAACGGCCGCTCGTGGTTGCGCTCCATGAACTCCCCCGCCTCCCGCAGCATCAGGTCGGGAAAGTACTGGCCGTCGTGGTGGACCTCGATGCCGTTGCGGTGCAGGTCGTGGATGTTCGGGCCGCTCCAATAGAAAAAGTGCGAGTAATTGTCGATGCACCCTCCCATGTGGCCGAATGAATGATCGAATCCCTGCGCATTCGGCATCATCACCGGCACGTAGCCAAGATGCCATTTGCCGATGTGCGCCGTCGCATATCCGGCCGCCTTGAACATCTCCGCCATCGTGATCTCGGCCGGGGGCAGCCCGCCGCGGCCCCTTTTCTGCGACGCGGCATTGCCCGGCACGCCGGCGCGAACCGGATAACGGCCGGTCAGGGTGCCGGCGCGCGAGGGCGAACAGACCGGCGCCGCCGAGTAAAACTGCGTGAACCGCACGCCCCGGGCCGCGAGCGCATCCGTGTTCGGCGTGACGAGATCCTTCGCGCCATAGCAGCCGAGATCGATCGAACCCTGATCGTCGGCGACGATCAGGATGACGTTCGGTTTCGGCTCCGCCGCGGCCGCCGTCGCCGCGAACGCGGAACCGAGCACGCAGGAGGCGGCAAGAACGAGTAGGGAAAACTTCATGACACGATCCATGAGATTGATATTTTCTTGCGTGCAAATTCGTTGGTGGAAGAACCGTCGGTCGAAATTTTCCCTGCTCCCTTCTCCCTTCTCCCTCCAGGAGCGGCGCACCAAAACGTGTGCCCAACACTTTGGTTGCGGCTGCGCCGCCCTGGGGTTGGCTCAGGTCGACTCGGCGGAGAAGTCCCAGCCCTTGCGAAACTCGCGTTTGATCAGCGCATCGGCCTCCGGCACGCCCTTCACCTTGAGGTTCTCCGAATCCCATTCGATTGGCTTGCCGAGCCGGATGGCGAGATTCCCCAGCAGCACGACCTCCGTGAGCTTCGAGGCATATTCGAAATTCGCGCCGGGCTGGGTCTTGTTCAGGATCGCATCGATCCACTCCTTGATCGGCCCGCCAATCACGCGTGGATATTTCTTCGGCGGCCGGTTCGGCGCGAAGGCCTGCATGTCGGCCTCGGGTACGAGCCGGATCGTTTCGCAGTAGCCGCTCGGCGAATAAATCACGCCCTTCGTCCCGTAGACGAGCTGGCCCATCGTCGGATCGAGCGTCCGGCCCGCCTCCATTTTCATCGGCGGCGGCGGCAGCAGGCTGCCGTCGGACCAGAGGAACTCGACCGGCGTGCGCAGCTTCTGTCCACCCTTTGCGGTAGTGAACTTGTATTTGATGACCGAATGCGCCGGCGCCACGTTCTCGTCGAACGGCGTGGCTGCGACCAGCTCGACCACGCTCGGCACGTCGAGATCGAGCGCCCAGAACGCGGCGTCGAACAAGTGGCAGCCGATGTCGCCCAGCGCGCCGCAGCCGTAATCCCACGAGCCGCGCCACTTGAACGGGTGCAGATCCTTGCTGAACGGCCGCTCCGGCGAGACCGTGCCCTGCCAGACATCCCAGTTCATGCCGGCCGGCGGCTCGCCCGGCTCCCATTTCAACCCGGCGCCCTGCGGCCAGATCGGCCGGTTGGTCCAGTAGCGGACCTGGTGCACGGTGCCGATCGCGCCGGCCTCGATCCACTCCTTGAGCAGCCGCTGCCCCTCGAAGGTGTGGCCCTGTATTCCCATTTGCGTTACGACCTTGGACTTGCGCGCGGCCAGCAGCATCTGGCGGCATTCCCAGATCCGGTTCGCCATCGGCTTCTGCACGAACACGTGCTTGCCGTGCTTCATCGCCAGCATCGCGGCCGGGAAGTGCGAGTGGTCGGGCACCGAGATCGTGACGGCGTCGAACTTGTCCGCCATCCTGGCGAACATCTCGCGGTAGTCGGTGAATCGCGGCACCTCCGGGAAAAGTTTCGCCGTGTTGCCCGAGCCCCGCGAGCCCTCGCCGAAATCGACATCGGAAAACGCGACGATATGCGCGTAGTTGGCCAGGTCCATCACGTCACTGCGGCCCTTGCCGCCGAGCCCGATGCAGGCGACGCGCAGATCGGTACTGGGTGTTGGCCGCACCCACGTTTCCTCCTTCGCCTTGCCACCGCCCTTTCCGGCCTTGTTGCCCTTCTTCTTCGCATCGGCCGCGCCGGCCATGGCGGGCAGCCCGAGGCTCGCCGCGAGCAGCGCGCCGGTCTTGAGGAAATTCCGCCGATCCGGCGAAAAGTTCGAGGAGGGAGTTTGTTCGTTCATGGAAAAGCAGTGTTCATGGAACCAACCGCGCGCGGAAGTGCCAGCGCGGAATGCTCCCGGACCACCCGCGGGTTTGAAATGTCAGGTTCCCTGGGAGCGCGGGCATCCCTGGTCGCCTTCGGTGCCGCCAGAGGCGGGTAAACTTGCCCGCATCGTTCCGCCTCAGAACCTCCCCGTCACACCCACGGTGATCGCCGTACCCGGGAAATTGAAATACTCCATCTGATCGGGAATGCCGCGGTAACGCCGCTGCGGCACGTTGGTCAGGTTGTCGATGTCGAGCGTGAGGTTGAGCGCGGGCCGCACCTGATAGGAAAAACCCAGGTTGATGAGCTTCCGCTCCATCCGGTAAAGGTTCCGGCCGAGGTTCGCGCCGCCGTAGTTGGTGAGGAAGGTGCCCGCGTAATTGACGAGCAGGCGCGTGCTGAAACCGCGGTACCGCCAGGTGAGGCTCACATTGGCGGTGCGCGGGATGAAATTCGCGACCTGACCGGTGCTGCGGGGGACCTGGCCGCCGAAATCGCCATGGGTGTCCAGCAGCGTGTAGTTGACCAGGCCGCTCAACCCCTTGAGGAAGCCCGGCAGAAAGGTGAACTGCTGCTGGTAGCTGAATTCCCAACCTTGCACCGTCGCGGTGCCGGCGTTGGCGGAACGCAGGATCGTGAACCCGGGGTACTCGCCGCTAAACCCATTGTCCGTCCCCGAGTCCACCGTACCCGACTGGATGCCAGTGACGATGTAGTCGCGGATCGTTTTGTGGAACCAGCCGACCGAAAGATTGCCGACCGGCTCGAAATAATACTCGATCGCCGCATCCCAGTTCTTCGCCGTCTGCGGCAGCAGCGCGGGGTTGTTGATCGTGACCGTCTGGTTGTTTTCGTTCGGCGTTTCGTTCGGAGTCAGGTTGTTGAACGAGGGCCGGCCAAAGCTGGTCGACCAGCTGAGCCGGGTCTTCAGGTTCTGCGTCACATCGTGGGAAAGGTGCACGCTCGGAAACGCCTTCGTGTAGGTGCCGCCGACCTCGCGCTGGTTGTCCGCGTAGTCGCGCCGCGCCGACCCGACCGGATCCGCAATCTGTTCCGCCGCGGTGCTCAGGCGCCGCGCACGCACCCACCCAAACGCCTCGTTTTCGGTTTTTTCCCACCGCACCCCGCCGAGGAAACCCGTGCGGCCCAGCCAACCCTCGCGACCCAGCCGCCCCTGCGCCATCGCGTAGGCAGCGGACGTCGTCTCGGTCACCTCACGGGTGCCGGTGTATTGAATCTGCTCGCGGAAATAGTGATCCTCGCGCCAGAGAGCCGGATCGATGACCTCACGCGCCCGGATGAACTGCGACGCCTCCCACACCGGCAGCTGGCGGCCGGTCTTGATCCGGTCCATCGGTACCGTCGGGGCCTCCGCCGGCAGCGCGGTTGTGCCCGTGTAATTCCAGCGACGGGAGTTGCCCTGCAACCCGACCACCTGCTCGCGCCAGTGAAACCCGACTTTGGCGAAGACCGGCATCTTGAGTGGCAGCGCGTAGCGGACATCGCCGCGCAACTCGGACACCTGGTGCTTCTGTTTGTTGTTGGCATTGGTCAGGCCGTTCGGCGCCGGCCGGTAGTTGTTCGGATCGGTGAAATCCGGGCCCCCGTTCTGGATGAATTTGGGAAAGAGATCCGATTCCGTGCGATCGAGGATCCAGCCCACGCCGGTGAGCCGGTTGACGAGCACGCCGCCTTCGCCGTTGCCAATGTTGATATGGGTCTGGGTGTAACGCGCATTGTATTCGACGTGCCAGGGACCCCAGTCGTGCTCGGCCCCGATATCCCCCCGCCGCAGCCGGTTGAAGAAATTGTTCGGGCCGGTCATCGTGATGTCGATCGTCGAGGTCGGCACCGGCCGCACGGTCGTCACGCGATCGGTGAACCCGGGCACGATGCTCGAGGTCGTTGCGTTGGGCACGAAATTCTGGTTCTGGCTGCCGGTGTAGGCGCGCGTTTCATACAGGCGCCGGTACACCTCCGAGTGATCGATATAGGCGGCGAGGAAGGTGAGCTTGGTGTTGGGCGACAGCCGATAGTCGATCTTCGTGTTCACATTCTTCTGCCGCCGGTGATTGTACAGGTCGCTGGTGCGGTAGTCCCACACGTAGGCCGGCTGGTTCGTCGTGTTCTGGAAATCGCGCTGGGTGATCATCGAGCCGATCCCCGTCTCGCTGTTGAACAGGTTGACGACGACGCCCAGGTTGCGCTCGCCCCCGAAGGCGTCGAACACCTCCTGATACGAGACGTTGGCCAGCCCATGCGTGCGGTTCGCGTGGCGCAGCGGGATCTGCTGCGTGAACGACGGCGCGATCCGGGCGGACAACGTGTACGTGATCCGGCGTTTCTCGCGCATGCTCAGCGGCGAGCGGCTCTTGAAGTTGATCGTGCCGCCAAGGGAATCCGCGCCCTTGTCGGGCGTGTGCCCTTTCACCAGTTCCACCTGATCGAACATCGCGCCCGTGATGTTGTTGACGAAGATCGATCGACTCATCGCGCTCTGGCCCGTGAGCAGCGCGCCGTCCATGGTCACCATGTTGAGACCGCCGGCCATGCCTCGGACGTTGAACCCCGAGAGATTCCCGCCCGCGTCGAGCTCGCCGTAGATGCCCGGCAGCCGGATCGCCACCTCGCCCGCGTTCATGTTCGGCAGATTGCCGAACGAGTCCGTCGCTGCGACGTTCTTGACGTTTTCCGCGTTGCGCTGCGCGGTGATGGCGGACGCATCGCCCTCGCGCTCACCGACGACCTTGAACTCCTGCAGCTGGTAAATCGCCGTCGTGAGATCGAAGTTTTGCACCGCCCGTTGGCCGTGACCGACGTTCACCTGCTGCCGGACGGTATCCAGCCCGATGTAGGACGCCACCAACTCGTGCGTGCCGGCGGGAACACCGGTGAGAACATAGCGGCCGGTTTCATCCGTCAGCGCAGACAAACCAAGCGTGGGCACTTCGACCCGAGCGCCCTGCAGCAGATTGCCCGTGGCGGTATTGCTGATATTGCCCGTGATGGTACCCGTCTCGCCGGTCGCCGGTACGGCGCCGGCCAGGGGTGAACCGAGAAGGCAAAGCAGCGTGATCTGACGGAAAAAACGGAGCCAAACCGACAACGAAACAGCGATGCGGGCATGCATGGTGGGGCAGGGTTAAGGCCCGGCGTTACGTCGCCGGGGCGCACAAACTGAAAACGCGCCCCGCGAAGCAGCAAGCGTTATTCAACACCGGAACAGCACTTGCCTCCCACCACGAAAACGCGGCGTCGGACGTGTAACACCGCTGATGCGGTGCGCCACGGCCGACCGCCGCGGCGATCGTTCGTGATTTGAACCTGCGTGCGCCTGTGCGCGATTCGCCCAACCGCTTGCGCGGTTAACGAAGAATCCGAGCCTCCCAGAGCGAAGCTCGGAGCATAGATGCGTCTTTCACGCTGCCACCGTGGACCCACGTGAACCGATCGCGACATAATTGCGCGGTTACTTTTTCGACCGCGGGCAACCGGCTGGCCCGTCAGTGCATTCCGGCACGATGAGCACCACACGTCCGTGGCGTATCCAGATTTCTTTTGCGGCCTTTGGGCGCCCCGCCCGGCACGCGTGGTAACGAAACGCTTGGTTGCAGTCCCCGTGTCGCGTTAAAAAATTTCCGGGCTAATCCCGCGATCCCTTGGCCGGCGCGCACCGGTCCAGCGTCAGCACCTGGGCTAGAAACCGCTGCGCTCGCGGAGCCTTCGCCGCCGGCTTCCGTGACCCTGCGGTTTCGCCTCCGGTTTTCGCCGATGATCCGCGTTTCACCGCGGGACCCTCTGCCAGGAGCTGGGAGTGACCACGACTGTTGCGCTGCGAAAGCTTTCGTAAGGCCAGGATGTGCATGGAGTGGCCGACAGGAGGCAGGTGGGCAAATCTGCCCTTCCCGGGGAAACTTGCCACCCGTAAGAGCGGAGGCGGACCCCCAGCCGCCAAATCCCCCTTTGGGCCACGGGGTTCGGCTGATTTAAGTGGTGGTAAAACCGGCCCGTCTTACCCCGATTTACCCTCTGGAACGTAGCGCCGATGTCATGCCGCACGTGCCCGGGAAAGCAGGTGGAACCGGGGGCGCGGCGTTATGACACAGTCAAATTTCCGGCGCCGCGGCGCACCATTTTCAAGGGAAACACCCGACAATCATCCGCGAACGCTCCCCCATTCCGGCCGCACTGCAGTTGCCCTTCCGACCTGCCGCCTTGACCGCAATTGATTCGTGGGACTATGCATCGGCCGTCACTTGCTCTTTCCCCAACTGAGTTCACCAGGCGCGCTGTCCCCTCGCGCACCCTTTTCTCACCCCAAGCACTTCCGTCGTGCGGCTGCGTCGCACGGCTTTCCCTTGTCGACCTACCCCACCCATGAAATCCCGTGTTGAACTAATTTGTCCCATCCGGCTGCTGCGTTGCGCCGCCGCCGCGTTGCTCGGCTTCTTGTGCCTTTGCCCCGCCGCCTTCAGCCAGCCGGCCGCGGGCCGCATCGCCGGCCGCGTCTTCAACCCCGCTACGCAGGAATATGTCCGCAACGCCGAGGTCGCCGTCGAAGGCACGAACCTTGTCACGTTTTCCGGCGATGATGGCTCCTACACCCTGTCCAACGTCCCTGCCGGCGAAGTCGCCGTCGCGGTCACTTACACCGGTTACGATCGGGCCCGGGCGCAGATCGCGGTCGCGCCCGGCCAGACGGCCACGCGTGACTTCGAGTTGAAGGGTTCGGTCTTCGGCCCGGCGGCGGCCAGGCCGGGCGAGTCGATCGTCACGCTCGAGAAATTCGTGGTGTCGAACGAACGCGAGGGCAACGCCAAGGCCATCATGGAACAGCGCGCCGCGCTGAACATGAAGAACGTCGTCTCCTCGGATAACTTCGGCGATCTCACCGGCGGCAACATCGGCGAATTCATGAAATACCTTCCCGGCGTCGTCATGGACTATGTCGATGCCGACGCGCGTTCCGTCCGCATCAGCGGCATGGATCCAAAATACGCCGGGGTGAGCGTCGATGGCATGCGGATGGCGAGCGCCGCCTCGGCCTCGTTCTCCGGTTCGACGCGCCAGTTCGAATTCGAGCAGGCATCGATCACCAGCATCGAGTCGATCGAACTGAACAAGACGCTGACCGCGAGCATGGACGCCGACGCGCCCGCCGGCACCATGAACCTGCGGAGCAAAAACGCATTTGATCGCAAAGGCCGCGAAATCACGGCCAGCGCCACGCTGACCGCCAACCCCTACGAGCTCACGCTGCGCCGCACGCCGAGCCCCGGCGACGGACATCATCGCAAGATTCGGCCGGGTTTCGTCGTCACGTACGCGGAGTCGTTCCGCCAGCGGTTCGGAATCCAGCTCAGCCTTTCCCACAACAGCCTGTTCAACGAACAGGGCCGGCTGACGCAGACGATCGACACGGCCAATCCGACGCGCGGACCCGTGATCAACCAGCTGACCTATCAGGATAATCCCAAGATCACGACGCGGGCGGCGATCGGATTGAATCTGGATTACAAGATCACGCCGAACCTCGTCGTTTCACTGCGGACCGCCGGCTCGCACTTCGAGGACGAAATCAATGCCCGAACGATAACGTTCCGCGCCAATAGCGCGCAGATCGATCCCAGTTCGACGCTCACCCATCTGATCGCCAATCCCACGACGAATGCCAACACGCGGCTCGAGCAAACCATCGGTCACAGCCACAAGTTCAACGACACGATCACGTACACCCCGAAGATCGAGTACAAGCGCTCCGATCTCATCCTCACCGCCGGCGGCGGGTATTCACGCAGCAAGACGCACTACGAGGATCGCCGCACCGGGTATTGGGCCTCGACCAACAACCGGATCACCCGGATGAGCTGGAGCGCGCGACGCAGCAGCCCGACCTCGACCGACTGGGTCTTCACCCAATTGTCCGGACGCGACTGGGGCAATCCCGCGAGCTACAACCGGGACGACGCGAACGCGAACAACATCGGGTCGGCCGAACGCAGCGGGCAGAGCCAGGTCTTCGCCGGCTATTTTGATGCCAAGCAAGTCATCAATCTCGGTCTGCCCATCACGGTCGGTGCCGGCGTGAAGACCCGGCTGACGACCTACGCTTTGAAAAAGACAGGCTCCCTGAGGTGGACGTACGTCGGGCCGGCCCGCAACCAACTCGATCCCAGTACGGTGCTGATCCCGCACACCGAGTCGCGGCTGTATGATCCGAAGCAAGGCGGCAATTTCGCCGACCTGAATCTCCCGATTGCGAACGCGACGTCGATGTACGACCTTTACCGAACGAACCCCGAATATTTCGTCGAGAACGAGTTCAACAATTTCAACATCATCAATACGAGCGGACGCGGGGTGAAGGAGCAGATCGATGCCCGCTACCTGGAGTTCAACACCCGCTGGAACAAATTGCGGCTGAATGCCGGGGTCCGCCACGAGCGCACGCGGACGGTCGGCAAGGTGTTCGATCTGATTCCGGCGGCGCAGGTGCGCGCGGCCGGTTTCACGCCCAACACGATTCCGTTCCTCGTTTATCAATACGGGAATTTCGAGCGGAGGAATCGATACGGCGGTTATGGCAACACGTTTTTCAGCGGCGGCGCGAAATACGCCTTCACGAAAAACCTCACGCTTCAGCTCGCGGCCAGCCAGTCGATCGGCCGGCCCGATTACAACAACCTCGCCGGCGCGGTGACGGTGAATGAAAACGCGCTGACGGTGCGATTGCCGAACCCGGATCTGAAACCGGAGACGTCGGACAAATACTTCGCCAGCCTCCAGTACTACATGGAGCCCGCGGGCACGCTCAGCGTTTCGGCTTATCAGCTGAACGTGGAGAACATGGGCACGACGAACATGGAGATCTCCGCCGAGGAAGCCGGCTACGCGGACGAACCGGAGTATGTCGGCTTCACCTTCTTCCAGCCGACGAATCTCGACGGGATTCGGAAAATCAAAGGCGTGGAGGTGGAGTACAGCCAGCAGCTGGTGTTCCTGCCCGGCTTCGCGCGCGGCTTCAGTGTTTTCGGGTCAATCTCCCGCGCCATCCCGGACACGAAACTGACGAATATCGTGCCAAAGGCGGCGAACGGCGGCATTCGTTTCAGCAACCACAAGTTCAACCTCCAGCTGCGCTACACGTGGTCGGCCGGGCGGCTCACGTCGATTTCCACGACGCAGGAGCAATGGCAATACGAGCGGCTGATGTTCGATCTGAGCGGTGGCTACAAATTCAACCAGCGGTACGAGCTCACCCTCGGTGGCCGCAACATCCTGAACTCTCCCATCCGCGGGTTCGTCAACGAACCCGGGCTGCTGCGCAACAATCAGTTTTACGGCGCAGTGTGGACCGTCGGTGTCCGCGGCCGGTTCTGATCGACTCACGCGCACCGCGTCGAACGAACACATCCCGGCGTTTCCCTCGACGTGCATTCACTGGAGACGCGGCGCCCTCGCCGCGTCTGACTGCAAGACGTTGTGCTTACGGCCGCGGCGGGGGCGCCGCGGCTCCATTTACAGGTTAGTGGTACAACCCGCGCGTTGGGGTCAACGCGCTCCCATTCGACGATCGTTGCGACACGACGTCGCAACCTACACCCCCTCATTCCCTTATTCCCTTTTCCCTCCCTCCCTCTCTCCCTTCACCTGCTTTTCCAGAAACGCTTGAAGCCGATCGAAATTCTGCTCGTTCGCTTCGACGATGAAATTCCTCAACTTCGCGTTGTCGGCGTGCGGATCGAACGCCATCCGCCAGGTTAATTTCGTCCCCTCGGGGACGTCGTCATAGGTCATCGTCATCGTGAACCGGTGCATGGGTCCGAGGTGCTCGAACACAATCCGCTCAGGCGGTGCCACCTCGATGAACCGTTTCACGTTGTTATAGGTCGCGCCGTCCGGCCCGTGCATCGTGAACCGCCAGGCACCGCCGGGACGCAGATCGAATTCGTGAAACGTGTTCGTGAATCCCTTCGGTCCCCACCAGTGCGGCAGGTGCTGCGGGTTGGCAAAGGCATCGAATACGGTCGGTCGCGGCGCCTTGAAGATGCGGGAACTCAGCACCTCCATGCCGGCCGGCACCGTCGATGGGGAGTTCGGCGCCGTCATGTGTGGGTCACGGTTTGGGTTCATGGGAAATCCGGAGAATCGAACTGGTGGGTGAGCTCACGATAGCACACTTCGAAACGATTGCCGGGAGAATGGCGTGAGCCGTGTTTTCATTCCGTCAGTTCCTCGCATCCTTCCGGGGAGGGAAAACTTCGTTTCGTTTGCGCCGCTCGTCGTCCGCGGTTCTCGCGCTCGCCGGCCAGTAATAGTTCTCCGCCATCCGGCGCGCCTCCCCCATGTCCCGGGCAGCCCCCGTCCGGCGAAATTCCTCGGCTTTCTTTTCCACGCTCGCCGACTGACAGGAAATTCCGCCCAGTCCGGCTGCAACCATCGCAATCAGGAAGAGCGGCGAAGTCTTCATGGCGGAGCAGTCTGACAATTCAAACGCGGAGACCAACATCTTTCCCGTAACGAAATCCGGCGGTAGGTTGCGACCTCGTGGCGCAATGACGACTTGCATTCCGACGTGGTTGCGCGGCGAGCGCGCAACCTACAACTGCGCGCGCAGCGAATAGCCCCTGGCTTCTGGCCTCTGACGTCTGACCTCTGACGTCTGACCTCTGACGTCTGACGTCTGACCTCTGACCTCTGACGTCTGACGTCTGACGTCTGGCCTCTGACATCTGGCCTCTGGCTTCTGGCTTCTGACATCTGGCGTCTGGCATTCGGCGTCCGCGCCGGCATCCTTCATTCAATCATCCGCATCACACCGTCGTCTTCATGCGCCTTCCCACTTTCTTCATCTGGCTCGTCGTGGCGGCGCTGCCGGGCAGCGTGACGGCCGCCCCCGCGCGGCAGCCCAATATTGTTCTCATCCTCGCGGATGATTTCGGGGTCGGCGACATTCAGGCGTCGTACCCCAACAACAAGATTCCAACTCCGGCCCTGGATCGACTCGTGCGCCAGGGCATGAGTTTCACTGACGCCCACAGTCCATCGGCCGTCTGCACTCCATCACGCTACGGCTTGTTGACGGGACGCTACGCGTGGCGCACGCGACTCCAGGAATGGGTGATCGCCGTCTACGAGCCGCCGCTAATCGATGCGAGTCGCACCACGCTCCCGGGCTTTCTCCAGCAGCAAGGGTATCACACCGCCTGCATCGGCAAATGGCATCTGGGCTGGGAGTGGCCCGGGCCGCAGCCGAGTCAAATGACCGAGCAACAGAACAGCCAGAAGCTCCTCGCGTGGGACTTCACCCAGCCGCTGCGTTCCGGGCCGACGCAGCGCGGCTTCAATTATTATTTTGGCCCTGATGTACCCAACTTTCCACCATTCACCTTCATCGAGAACGATCGCGTCGTGATTCAGCCAACCGCGCGTTACCAGGTCGAGGCGTCGCAAGGCGTCACTCTGCCGCGTAATTTCGAAGGCAGTCCCATGGCACCCGGCTGGCAGTTCGACGCCATCCTTTCGGAGATCACCCGCCGTGCCTCGCGCCAGATTCGCGAGCTCGCGAAGGACGGGAAACCTTTCTTCCTCTATTTCGCGCTGACGTCTCCGCACGAACCGGTCTCGCCGTCGAAGGATTTCCGCGGGCGCAGCGGCATCGCGCCGATCGCGGACTTCGTGATGGAGACCGACTGGTCCGTCGGCGAAGTCCTCAAAGCGATCGATGAATCGGGCATCGGACCCGACACGCTTGTCATCTTCGCGGCGGACAACGGGCACTCGCACTACACCGGCTGGGATCACCTGATCGCCGCGGGCCACAAGCCGAGCGGCCCGTATCGGGGGCACAAGGGTGACATCTGGGAGGGAGGCCACCGCGTGCCGCTCATCCTGCGCTGGCCCGGCCGCGTCGCGGAAAACACCACGAACTCCCAGCTGGTGTGTCTCACGGATGCGTTCGCCACGGTCGCCGAGCTCGTCGGCACCGGGCTGCCGGCGGCTGGGGCGGAGGATAGCTTCAGCTTTCTGTCGTCAGCCCTAGGCCAAGAGCCGCCATCGGCGCAGCGCACCACGCTGATCAACCATTCGAACTTCGGCGAGTTCGCGTTTCGCGATGGTCCGTGGAAACTCGTGTTTCGCAATCAGGCCGCGCTCGCCGCGTCCCGCGGCAAGCCGAGGGTGGCGGAGTTGTACAATCTGGAGACCGACATCGCGGAGAAACGCGACGTGTATGCCGAACATCCGGAAATCGCCCGGCGGATGCGCCAAGCGCTGGAGCAACTCATCACCCAGGGCGCGAGCCGCCCGCTCTCCGGTGCCGCCAACGACACGACCGTGCGTTTCGACATCACGCAAACGAAACGCTGGGCGCCGGCGCTGCGCGCAGACCAGGGACCAGGGACTAGGGACTAGCCCGCATTTTTCACAGTCTGCGTGTCATTCGGCGTTCCTTTGTCTTCGGCCATGATGTCGGCCATCGCAGCTCTCAAGTACATGCGGGCTTAAAGCAAAACCGCCGGAGCGGTTTTGCCAAAGCCGGGAAATGCTCAAGGGCTCCACCGGAGGGTGTTACCCACGAACAGGCTGTGTTGTTGGCGCAGAGTGGAGGGTGCTAATATCGATTCGATTCGTGCATTCTGCGGGCCAGCAGAACGACGATTTTGAGCGGCCAATCCTTGGGTCACAGAGCGCACAGAGGTAAGACAGGAGGGCACAGAGGAAAATGTCTTCTCTGTGTCCTCGGCTTGAATCTCTGTGGCCTCTGTGACTCACGCCCATTTCCTTTGGTTGCGGCTGCCGCGGTAGGAAATTTCCCGGCTAAGGATTAAAGACCAGAGACCAAAGACCACGAGCCACGAAACACGCGTTCGGAAAATTTGACCTGCTCACAATAACTTTCGCGTTTCAAGGATTCTAGAGACCACGAGTGACGTTTCGGTCTTGAGTTTCGAGTTTCGGGTTTGGTGACACTGACCTCTGACCTCTGACCTGTCCTCTGTCCTCTGTCCTCTGCCTCTGGCTTCTGTCCTCTGGCTTCTGGCTTCTGGCTTCTGGCTTCTTCCGCTCCTCCGCCCCTCCGCCCCTCCGCTCCTCCGCGCCTCCGCTCCTCCGCGCCTCCGTTTTTTGTGCGATCTCCGCGCCGGCGGGTGCTATGAGATGAACCGCCATGATCGACGACCCTGAACTGCTGAGGCGCTACGCGGACTCGCACGATGAAGAGGCGTTTGCCGAACTCGTGCGGCGGCACGTGAACCTCGTGCACTCGGCCGCGCTGCGCCAGGTTAATGGCGACGCCCATCTCGCCGCCGACGTCACCCAGATGGTTTTCACCGACCTCGCACGCAAGGCGCCGGTGTTGGTCAGGCATCGCGTGCTCGCCGGCTGGCTGTTCACCAGCACGCGTTTCGCGGCATCGAAAATCGTCCGCGGCGAGCGGCGCCGGCACAGCCGCGAACAGGAGGCTCAGCTCATGCAAGAACTCACCCGCAATCCCGATGCCGCGCTCGATTGGGATCAGGTACGGCCCGTGCTCGACCACGTGCTGGCCGAGCTCGGCGAAGCGGATCGCGAGGCGATCCTGCTCCGGTTTTTCGAAGGCCGCGAATTCGCCGCGATCGGCGAGCGCCTCGATGTAAGCGACAACACCGCGCGGATGCGCGTTGACCGCGCGCTCGACAAACTGCGCGCGCTGCTGGAGCGCCGGGGAGTGACATCAACCAGCGCGGCACTCGCAACTGCACTGGCCGGCCAGGCCGTCTGCGCCGCGCCCGCGGGTCTCGCCGCCAGTGTCGCCGGCACGGCCCTCGCCGCCGGTGTCGCGGCCGGCGCAACAGCCGGCACGGCCGCCGTGATTTTTATGAGCCTGACAAAATCCCAAATCGCCGTCGGAGGTGCGCTGGTGGTGGCTGCGGCCGCCGGTTTTGCCGTCCAGGCGTATAGCAACGCGGGTCTGGACCAGGAAATCGCGGGCCTCGAACGCCAGCAGGCCGCGGCGGCCGCGCTCAGGTCCGAGAACGAACAACTGCGCCGCACCGCGGCCGAGGTGGCCGACTTGCGTCGCGACGATGCCGAACTCGCGCGCGTGAGCGACGAGGCGATCCGGTTGAAGTCGAGCATCGCCACCGCGGCCCCGTCGAAATCGACGGCCGTCCGCGGCATGTCCGTCTATGACATCAGTCTCCTCGACCGCGTGCCGCAGGCCACCGTCCAGGCGCGACCCGCCTATCCGTCTGAAATGCGCCGGCAGGGAATCGGCGGCGAGGTCGTGGTGGATTTCATCGTCGATCAATTCGGCAAGCCGCAAAATGTCCGCGCCATCCGTTCGACCCGGGAGGAATTCGAAGCGCCGGCTATCGACGCGATCAGCAGATGGAATTTCGTCGCCGGAGTGAAAGGCGGCCGCAGCGTGGCAACGCACATGCAGGTGCCGATCGTTTTCTCGCTCAACAACGCCATGAAACCCGGAGCCACGCCGCCGTTGCCGCGCAAAGCCGCCCCGCCGCCCGGCTACTGAAGACCGCGCGCGGCCGCCCGCTCCTGACGCCAGCCGCACCTTTCATTCTCGCGATGAGCACTCCCGCTTCGTTCCACGAAGGGACCAAAATGAAAAGCTTCGTCCCGGCGGAGACGCCGCTCGCGGCGACGCCCGCTGCAACTTCGACGCCGCGGCGCAGTCCGGCACCGCGGGCGAGCTGGTGGTTGATCGGCGTGCTGGCGGTGCTCGTCGCCCTGCCGGTCGCGTGGCTGCAATTTCGCTCGGCCGCGCTTCGCTTCGAGCGCGACCTGCGACGCGAGCAGATGCGCGAACTCGAGGTGCTCCGCGCCGCGAATGCGAAACTGCGCCTGGAACAGGCATCGCCCGAGGACTTGCTGAGGTTGCGCGCGGACCGTGACGCGCTGGAGCGGATGCGCGCGGAGCTGGAACAAATCAAAAGCGCAGCGCAGGCGGCCAGTGCCGCCCGCACCCAAGGCGTCACGACACCGCGGATACCGCCACCACCGCCGGCGCGTTCGGTGCTCGAGATGCGAAACGTCGGGACCGCCACGCCTGCAGCCGCAGCCGAAACGTTCGTCTGGGCGCTCCAGCATGGAAACATCGACGCGGCGGCGAGTCTGATTCGTTTCGCGCCGGATGCCCGCGCGCGGATGGACGGGATACTCGCGTCGTTGCCGGAGAGCTTCCGCGCCCAATACCCCACGCCCGAGCGCTTCCTCGCCTTTATCATGGCAGGCAGCGGTGGTGCGGCTGCCCTGCGCGTGCTGGGCGAAAAGGTGGAGGGCGATCGCGCCGTGCACCTGCTCGAGGTGCAGATCGGCGATGGCCGCACGCGGCACGATTCAATTCTCTTTCATCGCGAACCGAATGGCTGGCGCCGCGTGATCCCATTGAAGACGGTGGAAGCGGTTGCCGCCTACATTGGCCAGTCGCCCGTCGCGGCGGAAGTGCAGAAGTGATTTCGAAGCGCGCGCTGTGGTACCGCCAGGCGCGATGCTGTGAATGGGAGCGCGACCGCCCCCGGTCGCATCGCGGTCATTGCGACCTGGCGGCGGTCGCGCTCCCAGACTCCGGCATCTCACTCCAAAGCCGCACAGGGAACGAGCTGCTCCGCTCACCCGAACAACGCCGCGATCGGTTGGCCACGATCCGTGATCGGAACGGGGCGGTCGCCGTCATAGAGGTTCTTCGTGTAGTCGATGCCGAGTGCGGCGTGGATCGTCGCGAAGAAATCCGGCACACTCACCGGATCGCGGGCGATCTTCTTCGAGAGTTCGTCCGTCTCGCCGTACCCGCCGCGGTGTTGCAATCCGCCCCCGGCCAGCACGCACGTGAAAGCGCGACCCTGGTGGCCCCGACCACCTCCGCTGTCGAACTCCGGCGGCCGGCCAAACTCGCTCGTGATCACGATGAGCGTGCGGTCGAGGAGCCGCCGCGCCTCGAGGTCGGCGATCAACGTCGAAAACGCGGTATCCAGTTCCGCAATCAATCCGTGCTGCTGCCGGATGCCGGCGTTGTGGACGTCCCAGCCCGTGCCGTTGATGAAATTCAGATTGTGCGAGACCTCGATGAACCGTACGCCGCGCTCCACCAGCCGGCGGGCGAGCAGGCAACGCTGGCCAAATTCTCCGCCGTAGCGCTCGCGCAGTTCCGCCTTTTCCTCCTCCAGCCGGAACGTGCGCGCAAAGCTCGGGCTGCTGAGTTTCAGGCTCTGATCGATCGCCTCCTCGTAGTCGGCCAGCCGTGGGTCCGCGGCCGGCGCGCCGCTTCCCCGCAGCGCGCCCAACAGCGCCTCACGCCTGGCCTGGCGCGGTGCATCGATGCCCTCGGGCCGCGCCAGCCCGGCCGGGCCCTGGCTGGTGTCGGTGAGATAAACGTACCCGTGTCGCGCGCCGAGGAAACCCGGACCGCGCGTGACATTCGGGTATCCGATCAACATATACGCTGGCACACCGTCACCCGCGGCGCCGCGCTCGTGGGCGACGACCGAACCGAGCGACGGGTACAGCACGGTGCCGCTCACGACGCGGCCGGTGTGCATCCGGTTGGTCGCCGCCGCGTGCTCGTCGATGACATCGTGGTGAACGGTTCGCACCGCCGTGACGCGGTCCATCAACGGCGCCGTGCGCTTGAGATGCTCGCAGACGCTGACGTCCGGAACCGCCGTGGAAATGCTGTCGTAGTATGATCCGGCGATCTTCTTCGCCGGATCGCCGCGGCGCTTCGGATCGAAGGTATCGATCTGGCCCATGCCGCCGCCAAGCCAGATGGAGATGACGTGCTCCGCCTTTCCCTTGATCAACGGTGGGGCCGCGCCTGCGCCGCGGCCCAAAGCAGGAAGGAGCGCAGCGCCGACTGAGGCAGTGAGAAATTCACGACGGTTCATATGGTAATCGAAAAGGGAAAAAAGACGGGGAAACCGATTCGGGAGAAAGGAGAAGGGAGGAAGGAGAAGGAACCAGCGGCCGGAGGTTGCAGCGGTCAGACGTCAGAGGCCAGAAGCCAGAGATCAGACGTCAGATGTCAGATGTCAGAATTCAGACGCTGCGGGTGGTCATTGGTCATTGGTCATTGGTCCTTAGTGATTCGTCATTCGCCCGGTTCCTGCTCCTTTCTCCCTGCTCCCTTCTCCGGCGGCGCATACTTGACTCGAGTGATCACTTTAATGGTCTCCGCGCCGCTCACCGAAGCCACACGAACTCGCGCGTGTTGACCAGGCTCCAGACCACGTCCTCGTAGGCCTCGCGCCATTCCGGTTTCAGCCGCGGATCGGCGGGCGGACCCAGCCGCGCGCGTTTCTCCACTTCGATCGCGATGGCATTCGCGTCGGCCACGAGATGATTCGACCACGAAACCGTTGGCAGCCGCGGCAGCGCGACCGGCGGCTTCACTTCCGCTGCAGCGAGCAGCCGGCTCGAAAACCCGGGGGCGAGCACGCGAACAAGCGACGCGCGCTCGGCCGTCGTGGGAAACCGGCTGCAAAAACGGAGAAATACGCTCTCGACCAGCGCATCGGCCGTCCGCGCATTCACCGCGAGATCGGCGAGCTCGCTGCCCGCGGCGACGCGCGTCACCCACGTCGACAACGTGCTGTTTGCCAGCACGCCGGGCTGAAGCGCGTTCGCATCGGCTTCGCGATCGGTGCGCGGATTCTGCCGCGAGCCGGACCACCCGAACGCCTCCAGCACGTCGACCACGGCCTGGGCGCGCGGCAGGCTGATGCTCGGACGATCGCGTTCGTTGGAAAGGCTCGTGAACATCCACGCGCGCCGTGGCACGCCCAGCGAAACGAAGGCGTCGATCGCGCGCGTGGCGGTGAGGTCGAGATTCATTTCCTCGACGTTCATCGGCTGGCCGGACGAGGCGTACAGCGCATCGACGACTTGCTCGGCGGAGAGTCGCCGCGGCTCGGGCGCCGCGAAAAACCGCTGCTCCGCCGCGGCCTTCAGATTCTGACCCGTGGCGGCGCGTTGGTAGACCTCGGACGTGAGGATCAGCCGCACCACGTGCCGCAGATCGTAGGCGTGCGCCACGAACTCCCGCGCAAGCCACGCGAGCAACTCCGGGTGACTCGGCTCGTGCCCCTCCCAATCGTGCGCGGGCTCGACAAATCCGGCGCCGATTAGCCGTTTCCAGATCCGGTTGACGACGACCTGCGCAAACCGGCTGTTCTGCGGCGCCGTGACGAGGGCCGCGAGCCGCTCGCGCGTGTCCTTCGGGTTCTGCACCAGCGCGTCGAGCGAGCCGTCGTCCGCGACACCGGTAATCTCGGCGAACGGCCACACCGGCGCGACTGGCTCGCGTGGCGGCAGTGTCACCTTGATCAGCGACTCGCGGACTTTGTTCTCGAAAAACGCCGCCGGCACGCGGCTCGATGCGGGCACCGTCACGGGCTTGCGCTCGAACAATGCCGCCAGCGAATAAAGATCGCGCTGCTTCGAGCGATGGTACGGCGAGTCGTGGCAGCGCGCGCATTGCAGCTCGATGCCGAGGAACGCGGTCGCGACGATGTGGCCCTTCGCCGCGAATGGCGCATCGTTGTCGGCCGCGAAACCGAAGCCCGCGCTGCCGCCCTCGCGCTCGCTGCCGCGCAGCAGAATCAGCTCGGTCACGAGCCGGTCCATCGCCTTGCCGTCACGCAACGCCTCGTGGAGGAAGAAGCGAAACGGCCCGGTGTTGTTGAGGCTCGGCTTCAGCATGCTCGGGTTTTCCGCCAGCACATCCTGCCAGTAGCTCACCCAGTGATCGGCGAGCCTCTCGTCCGCGAGGAGCCGGTCGATCAGCTTCGCCCGCCTGTCGCTCGAACGATCGGCCAGGAATGCGCGCG
Source organism: Opitutaceae bacterium (assembly GCA_030648295.1). Lineage (GTDB taxonomy): Bacteria > Verrucomicrobiota > Verrucomicrobiia > Opitutales > Opitutaceae > ER46. The sequence goes on from JAUSID010000114.1 coordinate 21,657, forward strand.
CTTCCGCCTCCGCGGGCGGCACGCCCACCGTATCGAAATACACCCTACGCAGGAACGCCGCGTCGTCGACGAGCGGCGGCGGCGTCACCGCTTCCGGTGAGAGCGGCGCGGCCGGCCACGCGGCGCCACCCGCGATCCACGTCTCGAGCACTGCAATCTGCCCGGGCTTCAACGGCTCGCCATTGCGTGGCATCCGCTCCTCCTCGTCCGCATGGCGAATCCGCGCCATGAGCTCGCTCGCCCCGGGTTTGCCCGGCACGACCGCGGGCCGGTTCGATTCGCCGGCGGCGAGCGCCGCCGGGCGCGAGTTCAACCTGAGCCCGCCCTTTTCCTTCTCGCCGTGGCAGCGGAAACATTCGGTCCGCAGGATCGGCAGGACGTGCTCGTGAAAATTTCTCGTCTCGGCCAGCGGCGTCTTCCCCGCCTCCGCCACCGCCCGTTTGATCTTCTCGCGCAGGAACGCATCGATCGGATGGGTGGCGCCCGCGGGTATGCGTGGTGCCGGCTGCTGCTCCACCCAGGTGCGGGCAACGCGATGCCGCTGCTGCCAGAAAGCGTCCTGCGTTGTGGCCGCGGTCCGCCGGTTTTGATCGTCCAGCGCGTCGAGCGACGCCTCGATCCGGGTCAGGCTCGCGGTCACCGCGGCATCAGTCAGCGGTACCGGCTCGGTTCCGGCGCCCGTCGGCTGAAGCACGACGAATGAACGGCCGTCGGGCGTCGCCACCGCAACGGTCAGCTCGCCCAAATCGGGACGATAGCGTTTGCCACCGGCGAGCGTCTCGAGGACGAAACGCGCCGGTGCATCCGGCTTCACGACGATTTCGCCGAAAGCTTCCTGCATGCCGAATCCAACCGGACGCAATCCCGGCAACGGCGGCTCGGGCACGGGCGTCACCGGATCGTGGCCGCCGGAGTCGCCCTTCTGCGGCTTGGTGCTGGCAACGAGTTTGCCATCCATCCAGAGCCGGGTAAGCCCGCGGGCGCGCAACACCACGCGATGCGTGCCGGCCGGCAGGTTCACGTCGGCGGCGAGTCGCGCGAGCACGGGCGCCTTCCAGCCGGCGCGGATGCCCCACGCGTCGTAGTGCAGCGGCAGTCGCGGCAACAGAAACTCGCGGCTGGTCCAGCGCACCGTTTCCGGCGGCAGTTTTTCGCCCGCGTTCAACCAACGGTCATGTGCAGGCAGCCCGTCGTGAAAAATCGCGAGCACGCGGCCGGGCGGCAGTGGGCCAAGTTCGGGCATGATCGCGGGCTCGGCCTTCGCGACGACCGGACCGCCCACGCGTTGAAACCGCGACTTCAATTCCGCGTTGCTCAGGACTTCGCGGTGAATCGCGACGGCATCGATTCCGCCGCGGAAACTCGCGGCCGGACTTCCCCTCATCGACGAACCGATCCACACCGCATCGTCGTCGACTACCGGAGCCTCGGATGTCGCACCGCCCATGTCCCAGGCGCCTGGCGCCGGCTGCCCGTCGATCCAGCCGCGGATGCTGGCGGGCTCGCCGAACCGGTAGCTAATTGCGATGTGATGCCAGCCGGTATCGGGGCCAAATCCACGCTTGCTCGTCCAGCGATGCCAGTGCGCGTCGGATTTCGCCGCGTCGGCGGCGCGCGGCGTGGCAAAGAGGAAGTTCACGGCGAATTGCCCGCCGGTGGCACGCAGCCGCAGCGCCCAGTTTTGATTGTCGGCGGCAAAACCTGGTGAACCCGTGCGCCCTTTGCCGATGACGTAAAGAGCCTCGTTCGCGCGCAGGCCGTCCGCCTGCACCCACGCTTCGAGCGTGATCGCGTCGCCATTCGTGAAATCGAGCGGGCTGTCGGGGCCGCTGTCGGCGAGCGCATGATGGGCCCCGCTGCCATCGAACCGCACGGCGAGATTGTTGTGCTCAAAACCTGGATATTCTGGTGGTCGCGGACCCGGAACGTCGCGCTGAACCGAGCCGACCGCGATAGCCCGCGAAAAATCCTCCTCGCCGAAGTCCCAGCGCGCCACCGGCCCGGCCGCGCGCGCGAACACCAGTGACAAAAGCGTTAGCGTGATACGCAGCAGCGTCTTCATGGCCTGGGGTGTGGGATTGGGGGCCGGACGATGAGGGGGTCGTCGCAGCCTGCCCTGAAGGAAACGAATTTTGGTCCCGCCGCCAGCCGAATGCGGCCAGAAATCAGATGTAAGGCGTCAGAAGTCGGTGGTCAGTGGTCAGTGATCAGTGGTCGGTGGTCGGTGGTCAGTGGTCGGTGGTCCTGGTCAGGGGTCAGGTTAGGTCAGGGCGTGTTCCCAGATGTCAGGGGTCTGAAACCGAGTCCGGTCCGGCCTTCCCCGGGAGCGCGGGCGTCTCGCCCGCATCGGAGGAACTTTGTGAACGTGTCCCTTGCGGGCGAGACGCCCGCGCTCCCAGGCGTAGCAGCCGAGGTGACGAGGCTGGAGTTTCTTAAATCTGACATCTGACATCTGACGTCTGATGTCTGGCCTCTGTCGTCGGTCGTCTGCCGTCTGTCCTCTGTCCTCTGTCCTCTGTCCTCTGTCCTCTGTCGTCTGTCGTCTGTCGTCGGTCGTCTGCCGTCGGTCGTCTGCCGTCTGGAATTATCGGCGTGACGCCGCGCGAGCAGATGTTACGAGGAACGGCAGCTTACCCCATGAAGCGACGTGACTTTATTGAAATCGCCGCGGCCGGCGCCGCCGGGCTCGCTGGCGGCTCAACGATGTTCGGCGCCGAATCCGACGTGGCGGCCCTCGCGCGGCCGCAGCTGCTCGACATCCTGCGCGATGAAGACCTCGTGTGCGATCTTGGCCGGCGCTATCGCGAAACCGTGCCGGCCGAGGACAACGCGGACGTCCTGGCCCACGCGATTGTCGGTGGGTCGGCGGCGATGCCGCAGGCATCTCTTTGCGCGCGGATCGCCGAACAGGTACGGCGCGATTTCGCGCACGGCCGGACCGTCACGCTCAACGGCTGGGTGCTGGCGGCGACCGAAGCGCGTCAGTGCGCGCTGTTATCGCTGTCGCCGGCCTGACGCCGCCCGCAAGACGCGCCGATTATCTTGATGCACATCGACGCGCGGACGCTCGACCCCGGCACGCTCATCGAGGGCGACCTCTGCATCATCGGCGCCGGGGCGGCCGGCATCAGCATGGCGATGGACTGGACGGCGTCCGGCCGGAAGGTGATCCTGCTCGAGGGCGGCGGTTTCAACGTGGAAGCGCAGATGCAGGCGCTCTATCACGGTGAATCGCTCGATCGGCCGTACTATCCGCTGCGCTCGGCGACGCTGCACTATTTCGGCGGGACCACGGGACACTGGTCCGGCTTCTGCTCGCCGCTCGACCCGATTGATTTTGAAAAACGCGACTGGGTGCCGCACAGCGGCTGGCCGATCACGCGGCCGCAACTGGATCCATTCTACGCCCGGGCAAACCAGTACCTCGAGCTCGGCCCGTACGAATACGACCCGGCGTATTGGGAAAAACACGACGCCGATGTCCGGCGGCTGCCGCTCGACAGCCGGACGTTCTATCCGAAGATGTGGCAGTTCAGCCCGCCCACGCGGATGGGCACGGTGTACCGCGACCCGATCCTCAAGGCGCCCAACATCCACCTCTACACCTACGCCCGCGTGGTCGAAATTGTGCCGACCGAAGCGGTCACCGCGATTGACAGCCTGCGGGCCATGACGATTGACGGGAAGGTGCACCGGGTGCGCGCGCGACAATACGTGCTCGCCTGCGGTGCGATTCACAACGCGCGCCTGCTGCTGGCCTCGAACCGCCGTGCGACGCGCGGGCTGGGAAACGATCACGATCTCGTCGGCCGCTATTTCATGGAGCATTTCGAGGTGATCGCGGCGCAGGTCGCCTTCGAGAAGCCGCACCCCTTCAAGTTGTACACATTTCCCGCCGCCGGCCGCGTCCGCGCGCGTGCCGAACTGGCGCTCATGGGCGATGTGCAGCGGCAGCACCGGATCCTGAACGGCACCGCGGCTTTCTACGGCGGCCCGCTCACCGGCAAGGAGCAGAGCCGGTTCGCGTCGTTCTCGGCCGACGCCGAGGCGAACGTAAAGCAGCGGCAGGCGCCGCGGACGAGCACGGGCAGCAGCCCGCCGCCGCCGCAGGTCGTCTACCGGATGTTCACGCGCCAGGAACAGGCGCCGAACCCCGAGTCGCGAATCGTGCTGAGTGCCGAGAAGGACGAGCTGGGCATGCCGCGCGCGGACCTGCGCTGGCGGTTCACGCCGCTCGACAAGCGGTCGATACGCGTCTTCTACGAATTGCTCGGCCGGGAAATGGGGCGGGCCGGGCTCGGCCGCGTGCAGTTGATGGACTGGCTGGTCGATGGTGACGACGCGTGGCCGGATCATCTCAGCGGCGGCTGGCACCACATGGGCACGACACGGATGCACGAGGATCCGAAGCAGGGTGTCGTCGACGCGGATTGCAAAGTGCACGGAATCGCGAACCTGTTCGTGGCCGGTGCAGCGGTTTATCCGACCGGCGGGGCCGTCAATCCGACGTTGACGCTCGTGGCGGTGGCGCTGCGGCTCTCCGATCACCTCAGGACCAAGGTGGCCTGACCCGGCTTCCCCCCGGTGGCAGACGGCAACGCGGGCCGGTCGGAGGTTCATGAGGCGGAACGTCGATCTCAGCCCACGTATAATGTATTGCCCCACGTTCGGCTTCTTTACCGTGCCGCCATGATCGCGTGTGCAACGTCATTGCCGCGGGCAATCCGCGCCGTAACGACGTGTGTCCGCCGTCCGCCATCTGCCGTCTGCCCTCTGCCGTCACACTGTCTCCTGTCACCTGTCACCTGTCACCTGTCTCCCGTCTCCTGCGCAACACGCCTGCGTGTCGCTTGCAGCTCCGCGGCCCCGCGCTAAAGTGTGCGGCGATGCCCGTCGAATTCAAAGACTACTACGCGGTCCTCGGCGTGCCGCGTGAAGCCAGCCAGGAGGACATCAAGAAATCATTCCGCAAACTCGCGCGCGAACACCACCCCGACATCGCCAAAAACAAGAAAACCGCGGAGGAGAAATTCAAGGAGATCAACGAGGCCAACGAAGTCCTCAGCGATCCGGAGAAACGGCGGAAATACGACGAACTTGGCGCCAATTGGGAGTCGGGCGGATCCGCGCCACCCCGCGGTGCGCGTCATGCCGGGTGGGCCGCCGCGGATGGCGGCCAGGACTACGAAGTTCATTTCGGCGGCACGGGATTCAGCGACTTCTTCGAACAATTCTTCGGCGGTGCACAGCGCGGCGGCGATTTCGACGATGTTTTTCGCCACGCGCGCCGTAGCACGACCGGCGCGACCCGGGATGTTTCCGAGCCGGGACAGGACATCGAGGGCGAGATTCTCGTGACGCTGGATGAAGTACTGCACGGATCGGTCCGCTCGATCTCGTTGCGCCGAGTTAATCCGCGCAACTCACACGAGGAAACGGAAACCTTTCAGGTGCGCATCCCCGCCGGCGCGCAAGAGGGTCGCCGGATCCGCGTCCCCGGCAAGGGCGGGCCCGGCTACGGTGGCGGATCGGCCGGCAATCTCTACCTGCGCGTCCGCATCGCCCAGGATCCCAATTTTCAGGTCCGCGGCTCCGATCTGTATCACGATTTGGAGCTGGCGCCATGGGAGGCGGTCCTCGGCACGGAACTCCTCGTGCCGACCCCGAGCGGCCGGGTCAAACTGCGGATTCCGCCGGGGACCAACAATGGCCACCAACTCCGGGTCCGCGGCCAGGGGCTTCCGCGCGGAGCCGCTCACGAGCGAGGCGATCTTTACGTCATCGTCAATGTACAGTTGCCGGGCAAGAGTACGACCGAGGAACGCGCGCTATGGGAGCAACTCAGTCGCGTGTCTGGTTTCAACCCGCGGGCCGGGTGATGTCGGTTCACGGTTCCGGTTGGAATAGTTTTACCCGGCAGCGCCGACACCGCGTAACCCAGGCAGGTTTCGCGTTTCGGGTTTCGCGTTTCCAGATAGTCCCTCAGTCCTTTGGTCCCTTGGTCCCTTAGTCCCTTGGTCGCTTGGTCCCTTACTTCCTTACTTCCCGGATGAATTTCGCGTAAGCCGCGTCCGCTTCGCGCCGGGCCTGCGCCACCTGGGCGGCCGAGCGCTTCGGCGCCTCCGCGGGTTTCTCGGCGTTACGCACCAGGAAACGATAGGTCACCTCGAGTTCCTCACCACGTTTCAGATCCTTTTTGAAAAAGAACCCGAACCGGCCGTATTCGCGGGTGGAGAATTCCTCGACCGGGTTTTTCGGCGAATTCATCTGCAGCGCGCTATACCAGCGGCCGTCGAGCGGGAAGAGAAACTCGCCCCACTGGAGGTCGCGGCCCACCACGGATCCAGTCTGCCCCTTTGACGTTTTCAAATAACCGGCCCCCGCCGTGGGAGCGGACGCCGGTGACCACAGGTACGAGGTCTCCGCGGCGTGATCGACGACGGTGTGCGCCACGCGCATGTGAATCCCCGCGTGCTGGACATTGCCATCGAGCGAGAGATCGCGCGCCGGCTTCAACCGGAATGTCGTATCGGCCTGCGCCGCCACGCCGGTCGCGGGACGCGCGATCTTCATCGTCCGAATTTCCGTCAGGAGCAGGTTGCTGCCCGCCGTATTCTTGTTTCCAGCACGCCATTCGATTCGCGCCACGATCGTGGCGGAATCGCGATCGCTCGAAACCTTCTCCAGCGCGACCACCTCCATGCGGGACGGGTTGGGCGCCTTGCCGCGGGCGCCACCTCCAAGTCCCCAGAGGCTCGACGTGCCCAGGTCCGATTTCACCTGTTGCCAGCCGATAAAGATCCCGCGGTGGTGCGGCTCGATGCCGACAGTCTTGCCCGTCTTGTCCGCGCCGGCGTTGGTGAGCAACCTCCCCTGGTCATCATACAGCGCGAGGTACGGAATCGGCTGGCCCTCGCCGTGGATGAACCGTGCGACCAGTTTTCCGTCCTGCGTGACGGTCACGTTCTGTCCCGGCAGGTCGTCGTTGTTCGCCTTGAAAACCTTCCATTCCGCCGCGCGCGTCGCTGGCGCGGCGAGCGGAAGCAGCAATGAAGCGAGCAGGCATCGCGGGCGGAAAGTGAATAATTGAAAAGGCACGATTATTGGGAAAGGCACGGACATGAGATTTCCAACGCCGGGGTTACGCCGCGGAAAAATCGTCGCCATCCCGCGACACCCGGCAATCCCAATCCGCGGGGCGGAGCGATTCCCGGGAGCGCGGGCGTCCCGCCCGCCTGATCGGACCGTGATGCTGGAGTGAGACGAAAGAGATCATCGTACTGAGTCGCGGAACGCATCTGCGGCTGGAAGCCGCAGCCACTGGGAAATTCGCGAACGTTGCTTCCCCCGGGAGCGCGGGCGTCCCGCCCGCCACTGCAGGACGTGTTTTTAAACCTCATTGCAGAAACTCGGCGTAGCGGAACGCGTGAGCCCGCCTCTGGCGGGTTTCGTCGATCGGGCGAAAGCCTCACGGCTTCCGCTACACCGGCCTCCGGGTTTGAAAACACGGCCCAGTTATCTCGCTCCGCCGGCCGGAGGGGCCGCGCCCCTCGCACAAGAGATTGGACGTTTTCGCCGAATGCGATTCGCTATCGCCCGTCGGCATACCCCGCCGATCGGTTTTCCCCACCCCATGAGAACTACCCCGTCGGTGTTGTTTCGCGGAGGCTGCTGCCTCCTGCTTGCGGCGTTGAGCGTCGCAACTGTTTTCGGCCAGACCGGTGCCACGCTCACCGGTCAGGTCAGCAACCAGGCAACGCAGTCCTATCTCGAAGGCGCCGTGGTCCAGCTCGCCGGCACCAACCGCACCGCGGTGACCGATCGCGAAGGCCGCTACGAATTCACACGACGGTGACGCTCAACACCTCGTATAATTTCTTCCACGAGATCAACGACACCCGCTCGCACGCGCTCGCCACCGGCGGCGTGGCGAGCGCGGCCGTGCCCAACCTGCTGGCCACGGTGGACGCGAGCGGCAACCGCACCGGCGGCGGCTTCATCCGTCCGGGATATACGGATACGTTCACCCAGACCCAGGCCGGCCCGCAGTCGACGAGCATCCTGACGCTGACCTCGAACGACAAATCCGGCCGGACGTATCTCGTTTCGCCGCGGGTGCGGCACCGCTGGGACACGATGCTGATCGATTACAGCCTGAGCTGGTCGAACTCGGCGACGTACTACGACGTATCGCACAACAACGAAAAATATGGTTCGAAGCCGAAGGGCACGATCAACTACCGGCTGGCAAACGTTGGCTGGAGCGTGGATCGGTCGCAGGACCGGATCTGGCCGACCATCCGGCAGACGGAGGGGCCGGACCTGAACAACCTGAACAACTACGGCACGCTTCTGCTGACCCAAAACGATCAGCGCGGGTTCGATACCGTCATCAACGGCAAGTTAGATCTGAAGAAGATCCTGCCGGTGCGGATCCCGATGTACGTCAAGACCGGATTCAGTTATCAGCACCAGTACCGGAAGCTCTGGCAGGATCCGCGGCGGTACAATTACACCGGCGCAGACGGTGACGCTGAGCAACCCGAATCTGAAACCCCAGTATTCAAACAACTGGGACCTGACGGCGGAGTACTACTTCAAGCCGCAGGGCATGATTTCGATCGGTGCGTTCCGGAAGAAAATCCGCGACTACATCGCGACGAACAACAGCCAGTTTGTCGACGAGGGCCAGGACAACGGGTTCGACGGGCAATACGTCGGCTACCGTATCACCACGTCGATCAATGATGGATTTGCGACGATCGAGGGGCTGGAGTTCAGCTATCAGCAGCAACTCGTTTTTCTCCCCGCTGGGCCAAGGGCTTCGGGGTGTATACGAACTTCACCAAGCTGAGGACGGAGGGCCGCAATTCGAACTTCACCACCGGTCCCGGCAGCAGTGCGGGCGGCACGATCGCGGGGTTCCTGGATCGATCGGGCAACATCGGCCTGGGCTACCGTGGGTTCGGCTTCGACCTGCGTCTGCAGACGGTCTACCGCGGAAAGTACCTTCGCGCGAACAACGCGATCGCCGCGCTGGTGCAGTGGCAGGAGCCGAAATGGACGTGGAACTGGAAATCACGGTACACCTTCAAGAAGGGCTACGGCGTGTTCCTCGATCTCGAGAACCTCTTCGAGGTGCCGCTGGATCGAATCTACGCCGCCTATCCTGATCGCGTGATCAGCTACCGCACTTTCCACACGAAGATCGTCGGCGGCATCACCGGACGGTTCTAGATCGATCCGGGCTTTCTGCCGGAGGCGCCGCGCTTTGGGAGCGCGACCGCCCCCGGTCGCATCGACTTGCGATATGGCGAACCAATCATGGCTCACCCGAAGCCGCGAAGAAGGATGTCCCGTCTCTGGTCTCTGGTCTCTGGTCCCTGGTCCCTGGTCCTTGGTCCCCTGCCCTCAGTGATTGATCGACCGGCTCAATTCATAAACCAGCGAAATGATCCGATCCTCGCTGCTCGTGGCCCACGGCCCGGGGTGGCGGCCAAGGTTGGCCGAATACCCCTCGTAGCCTCCCTCGACGATGACACGGCGGCTGCCGAGGTATCCGAAGACATCATTCGAATATCCCGCCACCCAGATCGCCGCCGGACCAGAACCGAGCTCGTGTTTGAGCCGCAGTGAATAATCCACCGTCGTCTCGCCGCCGATCGCGATCAGAGTCACGTCGGTCCCGAACTGCACGACCTGCACGGGACACGGATATGACTTCGGCAGCGTGCCTTTCTCAAGCTGCGCCAGCAGTTCCCCGGCGCGCTTCTTTTCATCGGCCGCCCGCGACTGGGCGCGCCGCTCGAGATCCGCGCGGCTGATGTCGGCGTAATCGAGCTCCGCGTGGCCGAACGCGCTGCGCAGTGGCCCGAGCACCGGCCGCGGTGTAGTCACGCTCAGCGCCGCCTCGACCGCGTTGGCGAGCGTTCGCCCGTGCTGTGCCGACTGCTCGAGCGACAAGTGCCGCGGATACGGATTCTGATCGCCGCCCGCGCCCATCATGAACAGCGCGACCGTTCCGGGCCGCGTTTCCTCCAGGAACGCCTGCGCATAACCCGCATAGTCCGCGTTGATGGTGTAGAAACCGGTCACGGTGTTGTGGCACGCATAACCGAAGAGAATCGCCCTCACCTTCTTGTCCGCGCCGGTAACCCGCAGCACGGGCACGTCGTGATCAACCGGCCCCTCGGGATTCGGGCTGTTGCGTATTTCCGTGCCAACGCGCAACCGCCGGTTCATCGCGAACCCCGCCCGGGCGTGCGTATAATGAAGGGTCGCCGGCTCGAGGCGTGCGATGGCCTGCCCGATCACTTCGACGATCTTCTGCTCCAGCATCCGGCCGTAGGATTCCGCTTTCTCGACGTAGGCCGGATCGCCGACGCCGCGCGCGTACGGCGCGGGGCCGGAATGGGTGTGCGACGCATTGAGCAACAGCGATTCGGGCCGCAGTTGGTAACGCTCGCGTGACTGCCGCTCGACCTCGTCGCGAACGCGCCGGGGCACGCTGATCAGGTCGAGTGTGACCATGACCATCGGCGTGCCCCAGGCGTCCTCGAGCGCCAGCGCCTTGGCGAAAAGTTTCTGTGACACGCCCTCGCTGGGTTTCTTCCGGGCGCCGTAGCCGGCCATCCAGATCGGACCTTCGGGCGTGATGTCGATCGCCGCCGCACCCGCCTTCCACATCCGTGCGTCGCGGGTTTCCGCCGCGATCGCGGCGACTGCACCCGCCGCGGCGAGCCAGCCAAGGACGAGGAGACGGGGGTGGAAGAATGACACGAACGTTGGGGTAATCTTCATGATCGGGGGTGAAGTTAAAAAAATTCCCGCCGGCGGCGCGAAGTCAGCATGCCGTGGCCACATGAGGAAAGATCAACCGGTCAGTACGTCCCCTTCAGCGCAAAGGTATAGGTGATGCCGGTGATCTCGTGGTTGGTTATTACCGGAGCGTTGCCGCCGATCTTTGCCATCGTGATATACGCCGTGTTCAGGAGATTTCTCGCGCTCACATTGAACGAGAGGTGGTTGGTAAATCGCCACCCGGCGCCGGCATCGAGGTTGGTGCGATGCCGGCGGTAGTTCTGGCCGCTCAGGTTGGTAGGCACATCGTCCACCCAGTTCGCGTTCACGTTGGCGTTGAAGCGGCCCAACGTGTAGTTGATCCCGCCACTCACCGCGTGGGGCGTGAGAAGTGGCTTCCGGATTTCGGCGTAGTTGCGCGTGTAACTCGCGCGGACGTTCAGGCGTTTGAATTTTTCGCCCAGGAACGACAGGCTCTGGCTGTATTCCCACTCCATCCCGCGAATCTTCACCCGCGAGTCGCTATTGTTCGTCGTGACGAACATGTAGTTCGCGAGATCGCCGCCTTCATAGCCGAACTCTTCCGCCGTCAGTTCTTCGCTGATAAAGAGATCCTGCACGCGGTTTTCAAAGACGCTCACGCTCAACTGGCCGACGGGTTCGAAGTAATAGGCCAGCCGGGCGGCGAGATTTTCCGACGTCTCCGGCTTCAGATTGGGATTCGGCGCGGAGACGCGCTGCGTTTCGTCGTTGATGGTCCAGAGTCCGAAGATTCTCGGCCGGCGGATGGTGCTGCTGTAGCCGAGATGCAGGTTCAGGTTCGGCGTAAACTGGTACTTGTATGATCCACTGGGAAACAGGTTGTCGTAACTGCCGGTACGATGGACGCGGGGTTGCGACAGGAACTGATAGTCGAGTCCCGGAATCGTCGTGGCGCGGCCCGCGCTCACGGGAAATCCGGCCGCGCGTACTTCGGCTGGCGTCCGCGTGTTTACTTCCAAGGCGTCGGTGTCCGTGCCTTCCCACCGCAGCCCGGCCCGAACCGTCGAGCGGCGGCCAACATTCGCCGTGCCCATCAGGAACCCGGCGTGAACCTCCTCCTCGTAGCGACGCGGGCTGCCAATATAGGCGGTATAATAGTTCGCCGGCGTGAAACTGGGCCGGAAATCGGCCGGGCGATCGCGCCAGGCCCGGCCGAGCTTCGCCAGATCGAGCAAGAAAACCCTGCCCCCGGAGAGCGACGTGATGCTTCCGTCGACCATGCCGAGATCGACGTCGTACGCCGAATCGTAGTTGGCCCAGGTGCCCGCCGGGCTCGCGGTGGAATCGACAAAGGTCGCGCCCTTGACCGCCCTTCCATCGCGACTCGTGCGCAGTTCGGAGTGAGTCTTGATTCCCGTTTTCCAGATGATCGGCAGTAAACGGCTGGTCTTCAGCGTGCCGACAATCTCGCCGGTCGTCTGGACCACGCGTGACCGCCGCCCGTCATTGAGGTTGATCGCCCGAATGGGAAAGGATGCTCCGGACGCGATATCCGGACCCGAGATTTGCGTAAACTTCCAGTCCACATCGGAGGCCGAGGAACGCTCGGCCACGAAGTTGACGCTGCTCGCGACGGCGCTGCTGTCGCGCACGGTGCCGCGACGGGTGAGCGGATCATACCAGCTCACGGAATCGGAGTGGGAAAACTTTCCCTCCAGCAGGAAGTTTCCCACCTTGTATTCGAACTTTGGCAACACGGTGAGCGTCTCGCCCATCTTGGAGTTCCCGATCGACTCGGCGGTGACACTGGCGGCGGAGGAATTGGTGGTGAAACGGACCAATGGATCCTCCCCTACCACCGTGTTGCGGGCGCCGGTGTTGAACGTGACGTTGCGCGGGATCATCCAGAGATCCGCATAGTTGTACACCAGGCCGAGCGAAAGGGAGAGCCGCGGCGTGGCGCGGAAGTCGGTCGTCAGGGTCGTGGAGAAGCGCTTGTTGAAGCGCGGGCGGTGCTGGAAATTGAGAGCGGTGAGAACCTGCGGGCGCGGATCCGCGGGGGTCGGCGCGCGATTGAAGGTGAAAACTGAAACCAGCGCCTGCTGGAACACGTTCGACTCGCTCACGTTGAGCACGACACCCAGCCGCCGGTTGAAGAAAATGTCGGAATACTCGAAGATGCCTCCCGGGCGAATCTTGTAGCTCTCGTGGTCGTCGTTGGGTCCCGGGGTTCTCTTCACCGTAAATTCCTGCGAGTGCAGCACCACGTTCGCCTGTGCGCTCACCCGCCGGCCGGCGCGATCAAATGCGCGCTTTGTCTTCAGGTTGATCGTGCCCGCGGGGGCGTTCGCATCGACGTCCGCGCTGACGGTTTTCGAAACCTCGATCGCCTCCACGCTGTTCAATGACGCGAGCTCCATCGTGAAACCGCCGGCGAAAGCGTCGGCGCTCGCAAACGCGAGCCCATCGATTGTGACCGATGTGTATTCCGCATCGAGGCCGCGCAGCCGGACATTCCGGACCTCGCCGTAGAATTGATCGAGTTCCACCCCAGGCACGTGGCGGAGGAACTCGCCGACGTTGCCCTCCGCATTATCGCCAAACGAATCCGATGCGATCGAGTTGATCACGTTCATGGAATTGCGCTGTTCCATGATCGCCTTGGCATTGCCCTCGCGCTCGCCCGACACGACGAACTGGCCGAGCGTGATCGTCTCGCCTTGGGGCCGTGCCGCCTCGAGCGTGCTGACGAGGTTGAATTCGCGGTTCACGGTCTCGCCGGCGCCGACGTTCAGCGTCGTGGTGGCGGAACGGTACCCGGTATATGTGATCGTCACCGTGGCCTGGCCGGCGGGCACGGGAGCCAGCCGGAACTCACCCCCGCTTTCTGTCGTGGTACCCTGTCCGGTTTCCTCAATCCGCACCTGCGCATTGCGGATGTATTCTCCGGTGTTGGGATTGAACACGCGGCCCGTGATGACACCGGATGCCGGAGCCTGGCCGAGCACGGGCATGAGCCCTGCCCGCGCGCCGATTACGATCAGAAGGAAAAGACTGGATTTCATGAACATAGTCCCCGGATGGGAACGTGGGGGCGAAGTCGGACCGTTCAGGATTTCTTCTTGTGCGGCGGCAGTTCCTTCAACCAGAGCCGCTGACCGCGCGCGAGGAGCTGTTGCTGAAGGGGCGCGACCGGCACGTCCTGGACGGCGATATTCGTTTTCACCGCCGTCGCGGCGGCCACGCCCGCGCTTTCGGACAGGATCATGAACACCGGCTCCATCCGCAATGAGGCAAAGCCCATGTGCGAAGCCGAAACGCAAAAGGTCGCGAACAGGTTGTCGCTGTCGGCCCGCCGCGGCGTGAGACAACGGTAGGGAATCTCATAAGGCGTGTGTCCCATGGCGCGGTCGTTGGGATTGCCCTCGTTCCGGACGAAGCCCTCCGCGTTGACGATGCGCTGAAGGTGGTGCGAATCCGCGTTGTAGGAGCCCATGCCGACCGAATCGGATTTCTGCCGGCGCTTCTGGATGTCGTGCTGCGTCATCACATAGTCACCCACCATCCGGCGGGCTTCACGCACGTAGACTTGTGGCGTCCAATGGCCGGTGGCCGCGAATTCGTCTTTCGGATACCCCCAGCGCTGCATCTGCTGCCGGATGCGCGAAGGCACGCGTTCGTCGTGACCCAGGAAAAAGAGCAGCCCCTTGGTGTAGTCCACGTGATCCTGGAGGATGCGCTGGCGCGTCGCGAAGTCGCCCTCGGGATAGTCCCAGTTTCCCCCGATATAATCCGTGGAGAAAGGCCCTCCGTCATTGATATCCGTCTTGCGATTCGGCAGCGGGTCAATCTTCAGCAGGCTGCCGCCTTTCGGGCCCGTGAGATTGATCGCGTCGCCCTTGCGCGTGATATAAAGAGCCAGCAATTCGTAACGTGACGGCTCGTAACGCTCCGGCCGGGAGATTGGGATTCGATTGTCCGGTGCGTCGGTGACGCAAATCCGATAATTATAGGCCTGAACCTTCCGATCACCGGCGCCATCCGCGCCGCGGGGCACGTCCTGCACCCCGAACAGCAGCTTGTGATCGGGGCCGTAGGGGCGGATATCCACCTCCCACTGTTTCCGGGTCGACCACGCCTCCGGCACGACCCCGGCGAGTTCCTCGCCGTATTCGGCTCGACTCTCCCGGTCGACGCGGTGAGGCACGCCGGCCATCGCGAGCAGGTCACCCTCGTAGGTTGCATCGATGAACACCCGCCCGCTGAAAACGTCGCCAGTCATGGTAGTGATCCGCTCGATACGCGCGCCCGTCTTCCGCACCGACTTCAACCGCTGGCCGGTGAGGATCGTCACCTTCGCTTCCGCGGCGAGTTGCTTCAGCACGAGGGAGGCCACGGACGGCTCGACGAGCCACCAGGCGCGATCGGCCTGATTCACCCTCGAACCGCCGCGCTTGAGAAAGGCCTCGCGCGTTTCGTGCTTCCACGCCTGCGGCTGTTGGTAATGAACGTAGACCCGTTCGTAGAAACGCCGGCTCATTCCGCCGATCGACTGCTCGACGCCGATATCCGTCGCCCCGAGACCGCCGGTGACCATGCCGCCGATGTGCGCGGTCGGCTCCAGCAGAATAACACTCGCGCCCTCCTGCACGGCCGTCACCGCTGAGACCACACCTCCCGCCGTGCCGCCATAGATAACGATGTCATGGCGATGCTCGGCTGCAGTCGCAACGCCGGCCAGGCCAGCGCCCAAAAGAAACAGGATGAAAAGGCGATTCGAACTCTTCATGTGGAAGAAGTGGCGGGAGGAACTGGATTTTCAGCCCGGCGGCTGAGGGGAGGGTAACGGAGAAAAACTGGAGCAGCGCTCTTTCGCATGGACGTGGCCGCAGCTCCGCGATGGAAAGAAACAGCCGTGGAACGGCGGGTTCGTCAACTATGCTGCGGTCGCCAGATGTTCGAACATTCTCGCACCGGGCCCAAAATTCATGAATCGTGCGCATCGGCGGGCCTGGCAGCTGCGGGTTCGCTCGAGTCGCCCCATTTTTTTTCGCGTCTCAACCCCAAGCTTGCTGATGAAAACGCCGACCGTACCCCGGGTAAGTCACTGCGCGCGCATTTGGCGTGGCCTTAATTGCACATCGCTCGCCGTCGCCTTCGCCGCTGCGGCGGATGCCCAGCAGGTTGCGGCGCGCGCGGAACAAACCGAATCGCGCGCGCCCGACAAAACCGTCGAGCTCAGTCCGTTCGTCGTCACGTCCGATCAGGATACCGGATACCTGGCGGCCAACACCCTGGCCGGCAGCCGGCTCAACACGCCGCTGAAGGACACGGCCGCGTCGATTTCAGTTTTCACGAGCGAATTTCTTTCCGACATCGGCGCCTTCGATATTTCCGAGGCGATGCATTACGCGGTGAATGTCGAGTACCAGTTCGACGACGACCGCGCGACGACGCCGAACGGAAACGAAAGCGTTGCCAACTACCAGAACTACCGCGTCCGCGGGCTGAGCGCCTCGCTCGCCCAAAACTACTTCAACTGGAGAATCCCCACCGAGACGGCGCTGGTGGACCGGATCGAGGATTCACGCGGGCCCAATTCCGTCCTGTTCGGCATCGCCTCGCCCGGAGGATTGATCAATTCCATGAGCAAGCAGGCGCAGACGGCGCGCTCGTTCCACCAGGGCTCGTTGACCGCCGGCAGCTACGACTCGTGGCGGGCGACGCTCGACCTCAATCAGGCCGCCCGAGGTGGAAAACTGGCCTTCCGGCTCAACACCGTTTTCAACCGGACCAACTCGTTCCGACACTGGCAATATCAGGAGCACCAGCGCGCCCACCTCACAGGCAAATACATCATCTCGGAGCGGACCCGCGTGCGCGCGGAATTCGAACGCGGCCAGATCGCGAGCAACGCCCCCCGGCTCGACAACCTCTTCAACTTCTTCCTGGTCTGGAACAACACCGGCCGCTCAACGCTGCCGACGCAGGTGAACAACGCCGCACTGGGGATCACGCGGATATCGACGAACGTCGCGGTGCCGCGGGTCACTTATATTTCGAACAACGAGATGACCATGGCCATGCGCGGCATGATGGCCACGAATGCACCGTCCACGGGCCCCTATGGCACCGGCACGCTCAACGAGACGACCCTGACCGGGGATATCACCGATCCCTCGATCAACATTGGCGGCCCGTCGCAGGATCGGTTCCAGCGCTTCAGCTCGCTGTCGACCTTTGTGGAGCACCGGCTTTCGAAAAATTCTTTTCTCGAAGTGGCCTACAACCGTCAGGACATCAAATTCGATCGCGCGAGCCCGTCGACCGATACGCCGCAAAGGTTGCGCGGCGATCCCAACCAGCGACTGAACGATGGCTCGCTCAATCCGTTCGCCGGCCAGGTTTATCTGGAGGGGGGTTGGAGCCGGACCGTCCACCACGAACAATCCGATACCGGGCGCGTGACCTTCTCGACGGAGCTCGATGCAAAAAAGTGGGGGAATTATCGTTTCGGCGCGCTGGCCGAATACGAGAAGAACTTCACCGGGAGCATCGGGTACGAAGAATTCTGGGTCGATGCGGTGACGCGACTGCCGGCGTTCAATCCCATTCCGGAAAACGGACAGAATGTCACGTACCGGCGCTCGTATCCGATCGAACGTGACTGGGCGACCTACATGGTGAACGGGCCGGGCCGGGATCGCGCCGGGCTGCTGGGCAATGTGTACGACCCCATTACCGGTCGCACGCTTTCCTCGGACTGGGTGACGGTCGCGGCCAGCACGCCGCGCGAAGTATTTTCCGGCCGCAAAGCCGGCATGGTCGTCGGCCAGGCGCGCTACTTTGACGGCCGCGTGATCGTGGCGGGCGGATTGCGCCGGGACGAACTCCGCGAGTACGCACAGGGGAGAATGCGCGATCCGGTGACGGGCAAGTGGACCTACGCGCGCAATCCCGCCGAAGCCGCACCCAACGCCGAACCCGTATGGACACATCACATCGGACGAAACTCATCGCTGGGTCTGGTGTTTCATCCGCGGCCCTGGCTCTCGCTGTATTATAATCGCGCGGACAACATCACGCTTCCGGCCAATCAGGACCGGCTCCCCGACGACGGGTCGCCGGGCAATCCGCTGCCCGTCGCGCCGCCCAAGGGCAAGGGGGAGGACTTCGGTTTCGCGCTCAATCTTTTCCAGAACCGGGTCCATGCCCGGGCGACTTATTACACGACGGCCGGCGCGCGTCAGTCGACCACGTCACCTTCGGCGGTCCGCAGCGCCAATGTCCGCATCATGCAGGCGCTGCTTGATAACCGGCTGATTTCACAGGACGAGTTCACCTTCCGGACGAACCTGGGCGGTCACGGGCTGTTTGATCACAAATCGGAGGGACTGGAACTGCAGACGACCATCAATGCGTCGAAGAGCTGGCGGCTGCAGGCGAACTACGCCTATGTCGATGCCGTGGAGGAAAATCTTTTCCGCGAGTGGGTGGCGTGGCATGGGCAGAACGTCCAGTATCTGTCGAAGTTCAACACCGCTGGCATCGTCACGAGCGCCGGCCGCACCATCCCGGAGGAGGTCGATTTCTACCTCCTGAACCTCACGGATTTCACCGAAAACGACGGGGGCACCAAAATGGGCAGCCGCCGGCACAAAGTGAGCTTCTTCAATCGCTACAATTTCTCCGCCGGCTGGCTGAATGGGGCGTACGTCGGTGGCGGATACCGCTACCAGAGCAAGATGTTCACCGGCAAGGATCCGAGGGACGGAAGGGCGATCATGGCGCCCTCCTACTGGAACGCCGATCTGATGGCGGGCTACACCATGCGGGGACTGGGCCGCGGTCGGCGGCTCAGCTTCCAGGTGAATGTGTTCAATCTCTTCGACGAACGGGAGCCGTTGATCACGCGCTACCAATTCATCGGGGATCAGCGTTTCGTATTTCGAACCGTGCCGCAGGCGCCGAGGACCTGGCGATTCACGACGAACTTCGAGTTCTAACTCTTCGCGGGCAATTCGTAAACTTCCACCAGGCCGGCGCCCGCGGCGTTGCCGACGCCACTTACGACCGCGGTGTAACTGCCAGGCTCGAGCGTCAGGACGATGGCGGCATCCTTGCTGCCGGCGGCGAGGGCAAACGCGCCGCTCGCGGCCGCCGCGGAGGTGTTTTCCACCGTCGCGCTCGTCCAATCGTCGTTCTCCGCGACCAGCTGGCCGTCGCGGTAAATCTTCAAAGTGACATCCGCGAGCGCCGCGCCGACGCCGAACATCGTCAGCCCCGGGCCGATGCCGCGGACCAACACTCGCCCGGCACTTGCGCCCTGCACCGAAAATCCAGCGATCAGCGGGCTGCCATCACCATCGATTTGTCCGCGGGTCGACAGATTGCTTATCGCCGACGCTCCCGGTCCGGCGGTGCGATCAGCATCGTAAACTTCCGCCAGCGCCACGCCCTCACCGCCGTTCGGCGAAACCACGAGGGTATACGCGCCGGGCTGAAGCGTGACGATCACGGCCGAATCGCGCGTGCCAACGGAGAGCGCGAAGGCGCCGACCGCCGATGCAACCGCGGAGGTTTCGTTGCCATCCCAGTTGTCGTTCTCCGCCACGAGTGCGCCCGCGCTCGAGTAGAGCCGCAGCCGCGGATCGATGAGCGCCCCTTGCACCCCAAAGCCGTTCAACGCCGGGCCGATGGCGCGCAACAACACGCGTTTCGGCTGCGAGCCGGCCACGACGAATCCCGCGATCAGCGAGCGGCTGCCGTCGCCGTCACCTTCGGCGACCCGCATGCGGGCCGATACGTTCGTCAACTGCGCCGTTGAGGCCACGCTCGAAGCACTCGAGGTCGTGACCATGCCCGAGTCGGGCTTGATCGTGATTCCAGAAACGAAATACCGCACCGGCAGGGTCGGCGATGCCGCCAGTCCCGATGCATCCCGAATCGCACCGCCCGTGGGGGCGGAGGGCAGGAGTTGCACGCCATCGGCGTCATCGTCGCCTCCCGTGACGGCATATTGAAAAACCAGTTCACTCGTGCCGCTGCCCGAGGCATAAACCGCATCCTTGAAAACCGGCGCGCCAGCGGGGCCAATGGCGAGGGTGAGGCGCGGCACCCCGGTGACGACAACGGCGGTATTATAGTTCAATGTGACGCTAAAAGTCTGGCCCGGCCGAAACACGCCCGGTGACGAGCGGACGCCGATCGTGGCAGGATGAATCGCGAGACGCACCGTCGCCGCCACCGTGCCGTCGGCATTGGTGGCGCGAACGGCGACATCATAAACACCGGGCACGTTGCGGCTGCCATTGATCCAGCCGGTCGCTCGATCGAGCGTCGCATAAGGGGGCAGGCCACTGGCGTCAAAGCTGACGGGCGAGCCCGTCGCGACGATTCGATAGCCGAACTGGGAATCGCCGGGATTTTCAACGTCGTAAAAAAGATCCACCTGGGTCGCGCTCGTGATCGCCGGTGGCGCCGCCATGCCCGGCACCGCGAGGCCCAGCAGTAACGCCAGGCGCGCGAAACCGAATTTTCCTGAAAAGGTGGGGAGATGCATGGAGGGAGAAGCGTGGGACCGGCGTGCCAGCCGTCCGCTGGAGCGACCGACGTGGGTGAGACCTTGACGGTCTCGCCCCGCTCGTCGGTGCGCAGATTGTTGCTGGCACGGCCGCACCATACAGGGATCACGGCGCAGGAGGAATGGGGTGATGTGCCCTCCGGCGACGGCGGAGATTTCCCGGCCAAACCGGCGCGAAGATGGACACCGCGGCTCGACGGCGACTCAACGCCAACTCAACTCCGCAACCGCGCCGCCAGGAAGCGATTGGGTCGATGGGAGCGCCAAACGCTCCCCTTGCATTACCGGGAACGTTGCGACCGAGGGCGGTCGCGCTCCCAGGGCCGATCAACGCCGGGTGCGGATCAGCGGATTGGTTTCACGCCACATCCCATCCCTTGCGGTAGCGCCGCCGAATCATCGCCGCGGCCTCGGGGGCGTTCTTTGCCACGAGATTTTTCGCGTCCCATTCGACACGTTTTCCGAGCCGCAGCGCGAGATTGCCCAGGAGCACGGTTTCGCTGAACGGACCCGACGCGGTGAAATTCGAGAGCGCCGGCTTACCGGTCTTGATCGCGTTCAACCATTCGACGTATGGCCCGCCGCCCCCAGCACCCTCGCCCGTCGCGTCCTCGACTCCTCCGCCCGGCACCCGCGGCAGCGTCTTCGGCGGCTCGGTGAACTCCGTCGTGATCGTTTCGGGCTTGAAGACCCAGTCCAGCCGCGAGCGGCCGAAGAACATCCGGCCTTTCTCGCCTACGAGCACGAGATCGAAGCGCCGAAACACGTGGTCGGCGGTCGGAAAATCCGCCTTCCACAACGCCTCCGGCGGCGAATGCTGGTAGACGCCTTCCTTTGCGACGACACCGTCATACCACGCGAACTTCACCGGCGAGCCGAGGATGCTCGTCGGGAAATGATACGTCACGGTCGAGCGGTGCGGCGCGGCGATCGCGGTACCGCCCTCCTGCCAGGCTTCGACCGATTTCGGCGCCGTCAGTCCGAGGGCCCAATACGGCATGTCCATGATATGGCAGCCCATGTCGCCGAGCGCGCCGGCGCCAAAATCCCAATAGCCGCGCCAGTTGAAGGGCGCGATCGCCGGGCTGTATTCACGGAATGGAGCCGGACCGATCCAGAGATCCCAGGAGAGGCCCTTGGGAACCGGTTCGGCCTTCGGCCACGCGGTCATGCCCTGCGGCCAGATCGGACGGTTGGTCCATGCGTGCACCTCCGTCACGCGACCCAGCACGCCAGCGCGCACGAGTTCGACGGCCCGGCGGATGGGTTCACCGGCATGCGCCTGGTTGCCCATCTGCGTCTGCACCTTGTATTGGACGGCCGCCTCCGCCAGCCGGCGCGCCTCCCAGATCGAGTGCGAGATCGGTTTCTGGCAATACACGTGCCGGCCCTTGCGCATCGCGAGCATCGCGGCCGGAAAGTGATGATGGTCGGGCGTCGACACCGTGACGGCGTCGATGCCGTCCATCGTGGCGAGCATCTCGCGATAATCGGTGAAGTATCGCGCGTCCGGAAAACGATCGAGCATGGTGTCGGGCGCCTTCGCCTTCTGATCGGTGTTCGTTGCCTTGGTCTGCTTCGTATCCCGCACCTTGGTCCGCGCCGCCTCACTGCTCTTGGTTTGTTTGCGGCGGCCGAGCCCGGGCTGCCGCGGATTGGCGACATCGCACAACGCGATGATTTGCGCGCCGGCCGCCGCGGTCGCCATCGTGTCGCTGTTGCCTTTGCCGCCGATGCCGATGCAGCCGACCTGAATCCGGCTGTTCGCGCCGCGCGCCGAGGCGGGCAGAATGGAGAAGCCGAAGGCCGCGGTGGCGGAAACGCGGATGAAATCGCGCCGATTCAGTGGGGAGGTTTTCATTGCAAGCGAGGAAACCGGCCGCGCCGCGAACTGCGGCGAACGCCGGTGCTCAGGTTTACGCCACAAACCGCGCGCCGGATCAATCGCCGTGTTACGGCAAACGGCGCGGCCCATGCGCCGTGGCGGCCGGGCTTTCGCCGGCGGTTCGGCCGCCCGGTCCAAAGAACCTGCCGAATCCGCGTATCTCGCCCATGGTTTCCGCGTCTGTCTCCGCCATGCGTGCTCCGCTCCTCCGTCGATGGTCAGGGCTCATCGTCTTGAGCCTGGCCGCCATCGCGGCGGGCGCGGTGGTGTTTGCGCAGGGGCGCTTTTTTCGCGGCGGCCCGGTTTATGTTCCGCCCGGTACGCGAACGGCTCGCGAGCTCGGGACGCGCAGCACGGGCACCCCGGACTGGGACAACCCGTCCGGATTCCACGCCGACGTCTTCACGTTTGCGCGGTTGCGATACGATGCGGCCCCGCGGCCACCGACGTCCCGCCGCGGCGGTTGGACCACCGATCTGCCCGACGCAGACCTCAACCTCTCGTATCGGCTGCAGCAGCTCACGTCATTGCGCGTCGACCCCAACGCACGGCTGGTGCGACCCACCGATCCCGATCTCGCCGAGTTTCCCTTTCTCTTTGCCTCTGCCCCCGGCGCGATGGGGTTGACGGCGGGGGAGATCGTCGCGCTGCGAACCTACCTGTTGAACGGCGGATTCATGCTCATGACGGATTTCTGGGGCGATGCGGACCTGGAGTATGTGGAGCGGCTGTTTAAGGAAATACTCCCCGGCTCCCGGTTCGAGGAACTGCCGATCGAACACCCGCTCTACCGGATGGTCGTCAACATTCGGGAAAAGGCGCAGGTGCCGAACATCCATATCGGCCTCAAAATTCCGAACACGCAGATTCATCACCGCGTGATCTTCGACGCGAAGGGCCGGATCATGGTGATGGGCCTCCACAACTCCGACGACAGCGATGGCTGGGAACGCGAAGGAGAAAACCACGAATACTTCGAAAAGTACGCGGAGAAAATCGCCTACCCGCTCGCGATTAATATCATCGTCTATGTCATGACGCATTGAGGCGATTGGGAGCGCGACCGCCCCCGGTTTCATTTCGCGGCAAACGCACGTCCAAGTCGGAACAATTCAGTTCAACCGCGAATAGACGCCAATGCACGCGAATGGAGAGGGCGTCTTGGGGATCATGGAAACAAGCAACCAAACGGTGACCATGGTTTCACTTGGGCAATCCTCCCCTCCTCCTCTGGAATTTGCGTCCATTCGCGTTCTTTCGCGGTTGTCCACTGAATCGATACCAAGCGATTCCGCGGGCTGCCATCGCCGCGCACCGCCCGAATTCAAAACCTGCCCTTCAGGCCGACCGAAATCATGGCACCATATTGCGACCTGCCTGCTTGCCGCGCATACCCCGGCGTCTGCGAACCGTAACGCAGTCTCACCGTGTCCGCGTCCAGCAGATTCTTGACGTTACCGGCCAGGGAGAGCCGCGGGGTGAGCTCATAACCAACGGTCAAATCCATCTTCATGATCGCCTCGCTGTAATTACGCCCATCAGGGCCGAAGGCGGTTTGAAGCGAGCCCGGAACCTCGCCGCGATAGTTCCACCGCAGGCCCACCGATACGTTCTCCTTCCGGAAGACAAAGCCCCAGTTTGCCGTGGTGGGAATGAACGTGGAAAAATCCGACGACTGGCCGCCCTCCAACCGAAGCTTGGTACCGTTGACAAAAGCCGAGAAATAGCGGCCCCATCCGCCGAGTGGAGCCAGGGAATGCCGGGCGCTGAACTCCATGCCGGAAACCCGGGCGCTGCCCGCATTGAACTTCGTGCGGATTTCAAATCCCACGTAACGCGGGTCGAGTTCGAGCGCGTTCAGGTCTTCCACCGTCGCAATCTTCGTACCGCTGCCGAAGAAATCTTTGATGTCCTTCCGGAATGCACCCACCGTGAACATTCCTCCCCTGGGCGTGTAATATTCGAGCGACAGGTCGTAATTATCAGCAGTCCACGGAACCAGATTGGGATTTGTCACCGTGATCGAGCCGGGCAGCACGTCCGGGTTTTCGTTACCGTCCAGATCCGTGCGCTCCTGAATCGTGGTCGTCGCGATGATATCACCGAAGTTGGGCCGGCCATAAGTATACGCGTAGGCGGCCCGCGCCAGGAGGTTATCGGTGATATTATAGGTCGCGTGCACGCTGGGAAAATAATCCGCGTACACACCGCGACCGTGCGCGGCGCGTTCCTGCCGGACGACCCGCAACTCCTCCATTGAACCAACCGCGCCGGCCCCGGGTTTGCGAACGAGCGCACCGGCCGGGGTGCGCGCCAGAGATCCATTGGCATTGCGCACGTACACCGCGTTCGGGTCCGAAAATGGCCCCATCCCTTCGTCCACTGTCCTTTCGTACCGGACGCCGGTGAGCACATTCAACCGGTTTTTCAACAACTTGAACTCCCCCTGCGCGTAGCCGGCCGAAATGGTCTCGTCGATTTGGAGCGAATTCTGGATCCGCGAGGTCTCGGCGGCCACCTGCTGCGCGAGTGTCTGGGAAAACAAGCCGGGGTTCTGCTGCCAGGCCGAGAACATATGCACCACTGAAACCCACGGAATGCCCCGGTAGCCGAACGGCGAACCCTCCGTGTTGAAGATCCGCGAAAGATAGGGCGCCGGCGAATCCGGCGTGCTCGCGATCCCGTCCGGCCCGTTATAGGTCAACGTCTCGCTCCAGCGGCGGCCGTTCATCCCATCGGTGTCCGGCGACCGAATGTGACGGCCCTCCCAAATAGCCCAAAACGGCGGCCAGGTGATTGCAGACGAAAAAGCTGGAGCAAGTTGATATAAAATGATCATCCCGTGAAATCCTCCGTTGTAGACCGATGCGTA
>JAUSID010000122.1 GCA_030648295.1 Opitutaceae bacterium
CCGCAACTTTCACCCGAAGTGCGCAAGAATCTGATCGAGGATTTGAATCAGGATGGTTTCGCCAACTTGAAGAAGCTCACTCCGGCGGACCTGACGCTGATTCAACGGAGGCTGGCCCTAATCGATCAGCTCGCGCCGCGCGCCAAGGACCCCATCAACGCGGCCGCCTTCGCCGAAGTCCGGAAGGATCTGGTCAAAATGCGCGAGACCGCGCTGCGCGGCCCACCACCGAAGAAGAAACGGCGGACGCTCGGGCTGTTGAAGTGCGGAACGTTGAACAATCGGCGTAGCAGCCGAGGTGACGAGGCTGGAGTGTACGGGTGATCGAAACGCCAGCCTCCTTACGTCGGCTGCTACGGGCCGAAGGGTCGTGCAAACGCAGAAAGAAGAAACGGCAGAAAGAAGAAACCCGGTTCCGGCCGCAGTTGAACAAAGTGGGCAGGGCAAAAAACCTGGCGGATTTCGTGCGGCGAAGAGCCCACGCGGTCGCTCGGCCAGCCGGCCGACGACACGAAGAAGGAATGGTGGGTCCAGGCCGAGGCACTCGTCTCGATGCTGGAACAGAGAAGCCCGGCCATTTGGCTGGCTTCTCTGTTGCCGGCTCGGCTCCGGCTACCTGTGAATCTGGACGTTGCCGCCCGTCAGGTTGCCAGCGCCGTTCAAGAGGACACCGTTCACCCACATCCTGAAGATGTCGTTCTTTCCCGGCTCTCCGTTGTCCTCCACGTAGACCACGAAGGTGCGCCCGTCGTCGAGGACTCCGGCGAACCTGCCCTGCTTCAAGTCAGGCGAGACCGCAATCGCTGTCATCGTGCCAGCGTGCAGGTTCACCGAGCCGTTGTGGTACTCCAGCTCACCCTTCACCGCCACGCCGTCACCGGACTGAACGTTGAATCCGCCACGGCCATTGTTGCCGAAGCGCAGCGCCCCTCCGGTAATCTTCGCGATGCCGCCGACAAAGGTCACACTCAGGCTGTCGCAGCCCTGGTCCGCGTTGTCATCCGTTACGCACACCGTGATCGTCTGGTTGCCTGGGACTACGTACGAGTGGCTGCCCGTGATGGGCGAGCCCACCGTCGCGCTGCCGGTGACCACGGGGCTGCCATCGCCCCAATTGATACTGTAGGTCCAGGTATCCCCGGCGCCCGGATCGTTGAAGGACGCGCTGATGTTCACCACGCTGCCGAAGGGCAGGCTCTGGTCCACTCCGGCGTTCACCGCCGGTGCCACGTTCTTAACCGTCACCTGTACGTCGTCAGAGGCCACACCGCCGTTTCCATCGGTCACAACGACCAACAAAGTGTAGACCCCATCGTCCAAGGCGCTGAAGGTGGGGTTGGCCACCGTAGAGGAGGAGAGGGTGATGGGCGGTCCGGTGAAACTCGCCACCGTCCAGTCGAAGGTCAGCGGGTTGTTTTCCGGGTCGGAGGAGGCGCTGGCATCCAGTTGCACCGTCGCGCCCTCGTTCACCACCTGGTCGGGGCCGGCATTGGCGACCGGGAGCTGATTCAGGCTCACGCACGAGAGGAGCGGGCCCCGCGCCATGGTGGTGGTGCCTGGAAAGCCGGTCTGCGTGCTCTGGAGCTGGATGAACGTGGCGTTGCCAGCGGACAGATCGGCCATGGTCAGCCCTGCGCCGGGGAGTGCGGTGCTCGACCACGCCGTTCCGGTGACGTCCTGCAGCACGAGCTGGATGCCGGCGCCGGGCGCGAGGGTCAATCCGCCGAGGCTTCCGGTCACGTTGAACGTGTAGAGGTGGAAGAGATCGGTCGGGTAGGTTGTCGGGCCGAACGGGCCCACCAAGTCGTAAGTTCCGTGGTCGTAGAGGTTGATGACTCCGGTGCCGCTATCGGTAACGGTTGTGCTGCCGAAGGTGAGTGAAAACGATTGGTAGCGGTAATCACCCCTGTAGGCTGGCTGACCGTTTTGGAGGCTGGTCTGCGGGACGACGTAGCTGAACGATCCCGTAAACGGCGTACCCGCTGCGAGCGAGCCGAACGGCTCGGCGAGGGACCCCGCAAAGAAGTACGTGATCGTTGCCCCGTTGTTGGAGGTCACCCCGGTCAGCCCGCAGGACGGGCTGTTGGAAGGAGGCACCGTGCCGCCGTAGCGTGCCACGGCGAAATCAGTATCAGTAGCACCACCGCTCCCTGCCACCACGATCTTTCCGTCGCTCTGAATGGCCACCGAGTGGCCGGCATCTGGTCCGCCGCCGAAGTCGGTGGTCACCTTGCCGTCGGTGTCAAAGGAGGTGTCCAGACTGCCGTTGGCGTTGTACCGCGCCAGAGCGAAGTCCAGGGTGCCGCCCGCATCGGTGTATCCTGCCGCTACGATCCCGCCGTCGCTCTGGATGGCCACTGATTGGCCCCTATCGGTGCCTCCAAAGTTGGTGGTCACTTTGCCCGTGCCGCCGCCAAAGGCAGTGGTGTCCAGGGTGCCGTCGGTGTTGTAGCGGGCCAGGGCGAAGTCGCTGGTGGACTCACCTGCCACCACAATCTTGCCGTCGCTCTGGATGGCCGCTGAGAAACCATAATCGGCGTTTGTTTCAAAGTTGGTGGTCACCTTGCCCGTGCCGCCG
This sequence comes from Opitutaceae bacterium, assembly GCA_030648295.1. Taxonomy (GTDB): domain Bacteria; phylum Verrucomicrobiota; class Verrucomicrobiia; order Opitutales; family Opitutaceae; genus ER46. The sequence continues at coordinate 2,579 of JAUSID010000122.1, forward strand.
ACGCCAAAGGTGGTGTCCAGCGTGCCGTCAGTGTTGTAGCGGACCAGAGCGAAGTCACTGTTGCCTGAGGCCAGGGGGTTGCCGTACCCGGCCGCCACGATCTTGCCGTCGCTCTGAATGACCACCGAATAGGCTCCATCGCCGCCGCCAAACGAAAAACCTCCAATGTCGGTAATCACCTTGCCCGTGCCGCCAAAGGAGGCGTCCAGGTTGCCATCGGCGTCGTACCGCGCCAGGGCGAAGTTAAAGCCGTTATTGGCGGGTGAGTCCTGGGGACCTGAGCTGAGGTTGAAGCCTTTGACGGTGTTCCCTGCCAGCACGATCCTGTCGTCGCTCTGAATGGCGACCGAGAGGGCCTGAGACGTGACATTGATGTCGCCGGCTAATGCGAAGCTGGTGGTCACCATGCCCGTGCCGCCGCCAAAGCTGGTGTCGAGGCTGCCGTTGGTGTTGTACCGCGCTAGGGCGAAGACGTTGAGGCCGCTTGCCGTGGTGTCCCCCGCAACCACAATCTTGCCAATGTTCGGGCCGCTCTTGTAGATGGCCACGCCCCAAGCTTGGTCGCGGCCAATATCGCCGAAGCTGGTGGTTACCTTGCCCCCGCTGCCAAAGGTAGGGTCGAGGCTGCCGTCAGTCTCGTAACGCGCCACGGCGAAGTCGCCGGTACTGGCATCCAACATGGAAATCCCTGCCACCACGATTTTGCCGTCGCTTTGGATGGCCACGGATTGGCCGATAGACATATAGCTGCCGAAGGGAGTGATTACCTTGCCATCTGTGTCGAAGGTGGTGTCCAGGTCCCCATCGCTGGCCGCCACCGCGGGCAAGGCCATGACCAAAGAGAAGATAAGGAACGTGAGGATACGATTGACGACAGGGCGGATTTTCAAGGTTGGCATAATGTGGATTTGCGGTTCGTGGGGATGGGTGTGACCGCAGAATGGCCTCACCCGATTTTCCGACCCTTATCGGGGGCGGTTTGGGCATTCTAGAAAACGTTTCTCCCGAACGCTATGCATATAAGCCCCGGCCGGAGGCCAACTCGGGCAATCCGTTCACGGGCGACGCGGTTGACGTACATTATTCGTGAATTCGCGCCGGCAAAAACGCCGCAGGGTCCGCGACCCGTCCAAATTCGAATCGAACCAAGGCGCCTGAACCGATCCCCGGGCCCAATTTCTCGCGACGTGGATCGAGTGTTGACGTCGGGGCGGGAGTTCCTGCCAAGTAACGCAACCTTCAGCGCGTCGTTTCACGGAGGCGCTGAAGATCCGGCACCGCGTCTCCTTGCCGCGTTGACCCGCTTCCCCTTTTCCACGCTTCGGCTTCCGCATGAATATTACAGCCAGGGGAATTCCATCGATGTCCGGTATCCGCGTTGAACGGGCGCACGGTCCCGGTGTGGGCGGCGCGGCACTGCCGCACTTCCATATCAACCGCCGCCGGTTCCTCCAAACCGCGGCAGGCGGGCTCGCCTGGTCTGCGCTCGGTAGTTATGGCGCAGAGTTGGTCAACCAGAAGCCGAAGCGGGTCGGGCTGATTGGCGCGGGCTGGTATGGCAAGAGCGATTTGTGGCGGCTCGCCCAGGTGGCGCCGATCGAGATCGTGGCGCTTTGCGATCCGGATCGGCGGATGCTGGCGGGCGCGGTCGAGATCGCGCGCCAGCGGCAAAAATCAGGCAAGGCGCCCCGCACGTTCGCCGACTACCGCGAGATGCTGAAGCAGGAGAAGTTCGACATCGTGCTCGTCGGCTCGCCCGATCACTGGCACGCGCTGCAAGCCATCGCGGCGATCGAAGCCGGCGCCGATGTTTACCTGCAAAAACCGATCACCGTCGACGTGCTCGAGGGTGAGGCGATTCTCGCCGCGGCGCGAAAACACCGGCGGGTCGTCCAAATCGGCACGCAGCGAAAGAGCACGCCGCATCTGGTCGACGCGAAGCGCCAGGTCGTCGACGCCGGACTGCTCGGAAAGATCGGCCACGTGGAAATGTGCTGCTACTACCACATGCGGGCGAACGGCAACCCGCCGGTCGAACCCGTGCCGGAGTTTCTCGATTACGATTTGTGGACCGGCCCGGCCCCGCTCCGCCCCTATGACGGGCTGCCGCACAAGCGCTGGTGGCGGACGTTCATGGAGTACGGCAACGGGATCACCGGCGACATGTGCGTCCACATGCTGGATACAGTACAATGGATGCTCGGGCTGGGCTGGCCGAGGCGCGTGAGCTCGACCGGCGGCATCTACGTGCAGAAGGACGGAAAATCGAACATCAGCGACACGCAGACGGCGACGTTCGAATACGACGGTTTCAACTGCGTATGGCAGCACCGCACTTGGGGCGCGCCGGTCGACCCCGAGTACCCGTGGGCGCTCTTCCTCCATGGCGAGAAAGGCGTGCTCAAGGCCAGCACGCGCAAGGCGGAGTTCGTGCCGCTGGACAAGAAGGAAAAGACCATCCTGTTCGACTGCGTGTTCGAGCGGGAAAAATTTCCGGAGGACGTCACGGAAAAGGACATCGAGCTGAACGCCGCACCGGCGACGCGCCGGCACATGCTGGATTTCCTCGCGGCGATCGAGCAGCGCGGCCGGCCGGTCGCCGACATTGGGTTTGGCCATACTTCAACCTCGAGTTGCATCCTTGCGAACGTGGCGATGAAAGTCGGCCGCCCGCTGATCTACGATCCGGCGAAGCGAGTCGTGACCGGCGATCGCGAGGCCACGCAGCTTCTGGCGCGCGCCTACCGCCAGCCTTGGCGGCGGCCCGTGGTGTAGGTCGCGCGGAGTCACACCGAAAACACGTGACATTCTACTCGTACGCCGCGCCCGCAAACATGTCACGTAATACTTGGATTCCAAAGTTAGCTCGGACGCAGTCCCCGCCCCAACGGGGCGGAAGAATGTGAGCCCAGGGCAACGCCCTGGGAAAATTGCAGAAGAAAGCTGGAGCCCTGAAGGGGCGACACGAGCCCAGCCTTGAGAATGTAACGCCCCTTCAGGGCTCAAATAATTGGGATGCTGTTTACCCAGGGCGTTGCCCTGGGCTGTGGTATTACGCCCCTTCGGGGCTCCGGACGTATCCGACTTCGGAATTCACGTAATACGTGACATTGTCCGGGACGGCTACTTCGCACCGACGCCAAAACGCAGGGGCGGCGCGCCGCGCTGATGGGCGCCGATGTCGGGCTGCTGGCCGCGCGTGCCGCCGCTGAAGTTCGGAATCCATTCCCCGGCGGCGGCACCGGGGCTGTTCGGCGCGAGTTGAAACCGGCCGAACTTCGTCGCGGCGTCGAAGCCGGCGCCGTCCGCATAGACTGGCTCGCCGCGGACGCCATGCTCCTCCTGGCCGGCCGGACACTGGCCGTTGAAAAGATCGTAATCGTAGCTGTCGTCGATGTTCGCGCGATTGTTGCTCAGGCTGTGATTCTGCGGCTCGCGCACGTGCAGGATGTTGTTGCGCGATACCGTGTGCTTCACGATCCGCGTGCCGCCGAGCCCGCCCGTTGGCAGCCAGCCATCGCCCCGAAACACCGTGTTGTGGAAAAGATACATGTGGCCGGTCATCCACTCCTCGCCGCCGGCGAAACCCATCTTCACGAAGTTTCCGCCACCCGCCTCCGGCCGCGCCTGACTGCGGACCACGATGTTCCGCCAGAGGTAAAGCGGGCCGATCGAGGTAGCCGCATTTCCAATCCCCATCATCGTCTGCGCGATGTAATTGTTCCAAACTCGCGTGTTCCGGTTGCCACCCTCGATCTCGAGCCCGTCGTCCCAGCAGTGGCTGACGATGTTGCCATAGACGTCGGAATCAGGTCCCGGCGCGCCCTTGAAGCTGCCGTTGCTGGAGCCACCGATGATGTCGTTGTACATGTGCTCCATGTCCGACGTGCATTCGTTGTAGCGGATGACGTGGTTCCCGGCGGTGTTGTAGAGGCTGATCGCCTGCGGTCCGGCGGAGTGGGTCGGATACTTGGGTTCGGACCAGTTGCTGCCGTCGAACGCGGGGTCGTGCAGCTTGCAGCGCTGGATTACGAGCCGCTTCACCGCGGCACTGCGCGAGCTGATCGCGGACTCCATGTTGAATCCGAATCCGGTCTTTGGATTCAGCCGGCCCCAGTCCGAGATGTCGCAGTCCTCGATCACGATGTCCTCGCCGCCCGCGATCACGATCGCGTTCGTCGCCGACGAGCTGACGTTGTCGGCCGCGCCGGCGCCCTTCAGCGTGAACCCGCGCACGATCACGTGCGAGGCGTTGATCGTGATGCACACGTCGTGTTTGTGCCGGACGTCGATGGTCGCGCCGCGTCCATCGTAGACGCGATACGCGCCGGGTGAGCCGGACTGCGTGATCGCCAGCGGCTGGTCGCCGCCTGGCACGCGTACGGTCTCACCCACCGGGAAATTCTCGCTCCATGTCGTCGCGGTGAGCCGCGCCTTTGTGTCGGAGCCGGCGAGCGTGAGCTCGACCTCATAGGTCGTGGCCGGCGAGAGGTGAACGATGCTGCCGCGATAATCCGTCAGGTCTTCCTCCGTGCCCGGGATGGGATTGTAGCGCATTGACAGTGCCTCGTGCCATTCGGACGCGCCGCGCGCACGATAACGCACGAGGACCTTTTTGTCCGCGGTGCCACCCGGCGGCGACCAATACAGCCCCAGGCAGTGGAAGGTCGGGATCGCGAACGGCTGGGCCGGTTCACGGGGGGATTCGGCAGCGCCGGCGGCAAACGGCGCGAGGAGGATCGAAAGCAAGAGCAATGAGCAACAGCGCTGGAGCATGGCGTCGGAATCGTGCGGTCACGTTCGCGTCGTGTCGATGCCGCGGGAGCGCGATTTCGGGTTGCGATTGCCAGCGGCGCGTTTTCTACGCCGGCAGCTGGAGCGCGGCCTTCGGAGCGGAAAAAACACGCGCTGGCCGGGGTCGGATTCTTCCATGTGAAATTATAGTTTCCAAAACCCGCGGCACGCGCTGTTCTGGGCGGCACCCCATGAAGTCTCTTCTCGCCCTCGCCTCGCTTGCTCTCCTCGTGACCGCCGCTCGTGCCGCCCAACCTGCCGCCACGACACCTCCCTCCTACCCCCGCCCGCTGGCCGAACTGAACACCAGCTATTTTCCATTTCACGATCCAGGACCGATCACAGCCGAGACCTGGACGGCGCGAAAGAAGGAGATTCGCGAACGGGTGCTGCTGGCGAGTGGACTTTTCCCGCTGCCCACGAAGACGCCGCTGAAACCGGTGATCCACGGCCGCGTCGCGCGCGATGATTACACCATCGATCGCGTGTTCTTCGAGTCGTTTCCCGGGCATTTCGTCACGGGTAACCTGTACCTGCCGAAAAATCCGCCGAAGGGCGGGAAAATGCCGGGCGTCCTTTCGCCCCATGGCCACTGGCCCGACGGCCGGTTCACGGACAACGGGCCCGGCACGGACAAGACGAAGCAGCAACTCGCCATCGGCGCGGAGCGGTGGGAAAGCGGCGCGCGCTCGCCGCTGCACGCCCGCTGCGTGCAACTCGCCCGAATGGGCTGCGCGGTTTTCTTCTACGACATGCTCGGCTATGCCGACAGCGTGCAGGTGACCGAGCATCGCAGCGGCCGGCGGCCGGAATTGAACGGCAAGGAGCCCGGGACGTTCGGGCTCTACAGCCCGATGGCGGATTTGCGGTTGGAATCCAATTTCGGCCTCCAGACCTGGAACAGCATTCGCGCGCTCGATTTCCTGCTCACGGTTCCGGGTGTCGATGCAACGCGACTCGGCATCACCGGTGAGAGTGGCGGCGGCACCCAGACTTTGATGATGGCGGCGATCGACGACCGGCTGGCAGTCGCGTTTCCCTGCGTCATGACGAGCACCGCGATGCAGGGCGGGTGCACGTGCGAGAACGCGTCCTATCTCCGAATCAACCAGGGCAACATCGACATCGCGGCGGCGTTCGCGCCGAAGCCGATGGGCATGACGGCCGCGAACGACTGGACGAAGGAACTCGCGACGAAGGGTTTTCCCGACCTGAAGAACGTTTGGTCCAAGCTCGGCAAGCCGGACAACGTGATGGCGACGTTCAACACGCACTGGCAGCACAACTACAATCACGTTTCCCGGACGACGATGTACGGTTTCATGAACAAGCACTTCAAGCTCGGCTTCAGCGAGCCGGTGCTGGAGCGCGAGTTCGTCGTGCTGACGAAGGAAGAAATGACGGTGTGGGACGCCACGCATCCGAAACCCGCGGGCAACAAGGTCGGTCCGGCGCACGAGAAGGCGCTGCTGAAACACTGGAGTGACGACAGCGACCGGCTGTTGACCGGCCACGACGACGTGGTGGCGCGGGCGTGGGAGATCATGATTGGCCGTCCGATGCCGGGCGCGGACGACTTCGCGATCGAAAACGAACGCAAAAAAGACCGCGACACGTACGTCGTGCACCAGGGGACGCTGCGATTGACGAAGCACAACGAGGAAATTCCCTACGTCCTGCTCCAGCCCCGGAATGCGAGCGACACGATCGCGCTGTGGCTCACGGGCCGCGGAGTCGAGAGCCTCACCTCGGACGGAAGCACGCCGACCGCCGCGGCGCAAAAGCTGCTCGACGCCGGCGTCACGATTGCCTGCCCCATCCTGTACCTGACCGGAGCAACCGAACAGCCGATGAACGCGGTGAAGAACAAGGATGCCTCCCGCAACGCCTGGCAGTGGGCGGCGTGCTACACGTATGGATACAACCCGTCCCTGGTCGTGCACCGAATCCGCGACGCGATGGCCGGGGTGACGGCGCTGCTCAAGGCGACCGAGTCGAAGCCGCAGAAAATCATCGTGGTCGGCACCGAGGGAGCGGGTGTGGTCGCGGCCGCGGCCGCCGCGATGATGACGGACAAGGTCAGCGGCGCGGTCATCGATACGGAGGGATTCCGTTTCGCGTCGCTCACCGATCAGTGGCACCCGATGTTTGTGCCCGGTGCCGTCAAATATGGCGACGTGCCCGCGTTGCTCCGGCTCTGCCAGCCGCTGAAACCGACCATTCTCGGCGAGAATGGAACCAAGGGCGGGCCCGATGCCGTCGCGGCCGCAGTGATTAATCTTTCGCGGGGCCGGACAACCGCAACATCCCAGTAGCGCATCTCAGGGCTCACAAAACAAAATCTGAGTCACAGCAACAGGAGGACGCAGAGGTAGAACTTTCTCGGTTGGGTCCTGCTCCTTGCTCCCTGCTCCACGGCGCATGATATGACCCGAGTGGTACTTCAGCCGGACCAATTCAGTTCAACCGCGAATAGACGCCAATTCACGCGAATGAAGAGGGCGTCTTGGGGAGCACGGAAACGATCAACCAAATGATGACCACGCTTTCACTTGGGCAATTCTCTCCCTGCTCCTCTGGAATTTGCGTCCATTCGCGTTCATTCGCGGTTGTCCCCTGAATCGATACGGCTTCAGTTGCGGTTGCGCCGCAGATTCCACCAACACGATGAGCACTTCTCCCCGCCAGATCCGGGTCGCCTCCGTCCAGTTCGAACATGCCCCGGGCGACAAGGAGGCCAACTTCCGCAAGATCGAGGCGTTTACCGCCGACGCGGTCGCGCAGGGCGTCCGGCTGGTCGTGTTTCCGGAGTGCTGCATTTCCGGATACTGGTTCATCCGCAACCTGACCGTGCCGCAACTCACCGCGCTGGCGGAGCCAATCCCGAGCGGCCCCAGCACGCAGCGGCTCGTCGGGCTCGCGCGACGCCATGGCATCACGATTGGCGCCGGGCTGGTCGAGGCGGCCGGCGATGGATTTTTTCACAACAGTTATGTCGTGGCGCTGCCGGATGGGACCATCCACTGCCACCGCAAGCTGCACTCGTTCGAGCACGACTCGGTGCGCAATGGTAACGAGCTCACGGTCTTCGACCTGCCGGACGGATTCCGCGCCGGCGTGTTGATCTGCTATGACTGCAACCTGATCGAGAACGTGCGGATGACTGCGCTGCGGGGCGCGGAAATCCTGATCGCTCCCCATCAGACGGGTGCGGTGCGCAGCCGAAATCCTCACCTCATGGGGCTGATCGAGCGGCACGTGTGGGACAATCGGCACCAGGACCCGGAGGCGATTCAACGCGAATTCCGCGGCGACAAGGGTCGCGGCTGGCTGATGCGCTGGCTGCCCAGCCGCGCGCACGACAACGGGCTGTTTCTCATTTTCAGCAATGGCGTCGGCGTCGATGACGACGAGATTCGTACGGGCAACGCGATGATTCTCGACCCCTACGGCCGGATTCTGATCGAAACCTCAGCCGCCGACGATGCGATGGTGGTGGCGGATTTGGATGGCAGCCTGCTCGAGCACGCGACGGGGCGGCGCTGGATTCGTTCGCGGCGCCCGGAACTGTACGCTCCGCTCACGCAACGCACCGGCGAAGAGCGGCCGACGCGGGAGTTGAAGTTCCTGGAATAGTGGCGCGGCTGCTGGTGGCTTGACCGGGTGCGCGTCCCGTCACCATCGTGCGCGGTGCTTTCGAAGCTGCTCCCCCTGGCAGTTGGCGTTTTTTTCCCCATGTTGGCCTTCGCGGCCGACCTGACGCTGCATTCGTTCCGAAAGCAGCACCTCGAAACCTATTACTGGAGCGAAGGCGCCGCCCTCGGCGATTTGAACCGCGATGGCAAACCCGACGCCGTTTACGGCCCGTATTGGTGGGAGGGGCCCGATTTCACCCGCCGGCATGAGCTCTACCCGCCGACAAAGACGTTCAAGCTCACCGACACCGGCGGCACGGAGAAAACATTTCCCGGGTTCGAAGGCGGGTTCGGCCGGAAGAACGCCTACTCCACCGACAACTTCTTCGCGTTCATCCACGACTTCAACGGCGACGGTTGGAACGATGTCCTGACCTACGGGCTGCCGCACACGCCTGCCTTTCTCTACGTCAATCCGGCGGGACGCGACCAGCACTGGGCACGCCATACCGTGCTGGACGAGGTGGACAACGAGTCGCCGACGTTCACCGATCTCACCGGTGACGGAAGACCGGAGGTCGTCTGCGTGAATGGCGGCAACTTTGGCTACGCCACGCCCGATGGGAGCAACCCGGCGACAAAATGGACGTTTGTTCCGATCTCCAGCGGCGGAACGTGGCAGCGCTACACGCATGGTCTCGGCGTCGGCGACCTCAACGGCGACGGGCGGCTCGATCTTCTGTTCAAGGACGGGTGGTTCGAGCAGCCGCCATCGCTCGCCGGCAATCCGGCCTGGAAGCTGCACCGGTTTTTCTTCGCGCCCGCCTCCGCGCAAATGTTCGCCTACGATGTCGATGGCGATGGATTGCCGGACGTCGTCACCGCGCTGGCGGCGCATGGGTTCGGCTTCGCGTGGTATCAGCAACTCAAGGACAAGACCCCGGATGGCGGCCCTGATTTCAAGCCGCACGTGTTCATGAACCGCGAGCCGCGGGAGAATCGCCATGGCGTGACGTTCTCGGAAATCCACGCCGTGGAGCTGGTCGACATGGACGGCGACGGGATGAAGGACATCGTGACCGGAAAATGTTTCTGGGCTCACGGCCCCACCGGCGCGCCGGAGAGCCACGCGCCGGCGGTGCTCTACTGGTTCAAGCTCGTGCGCATGTCGGATGGCTCGGTCGACTGGGTGCCGAACCTGATCGACGACAACTCCGGCGTCGGCCGGCAGGTGGGACTCGGCGATGTCAACAACGACGGACGGCCCGACATCATCATCGGCAACAAGAAGGGCGCTTTCGTCTTCACCAATGTGGCAAGGCCGGTGACGCCGGCGGAATGGGAGGCCGCGCAGCCGAAGGTGCAGTTTCCCGACGCGGTGAAAAACGCGCTCAGTCCACGCGATGTGATTGTCCACACTCCACGAGCCGCCGATGTCGCCCGCGCCAATGCCGCATCCGTGGTGAACCCGCCCCTGGCCGGCGGAGGAACTCTTCCCGTCGGAGCCGAGGGCCGGCCGCTCAACACCGCCTTCGAGACTGGCGATCTCCGCGACTGGACGCCGGGAGGGACGGCGTTCACGAAACAGCCCGTCATCGGTGATGCGGTGGTCGCGCGGCGTTCGCCCATGCGGAGCGGCCACGTGGGGCGCCATTGGCTTGGCACGTACGAGAACGGACTCGGCGATGGTGCGACGGGCACGCTCACCAGCAAACCGTTCCGCGTGACACAGCCATGGGCCGCGTTCCTGATGGCGGCGGGCGCATTCGAGACCACGCGCGTGGAAATCGTCGATGCTATGACCGGGAGCGTCTTGCTGAAAATCTCGGGCCGGGACACGCGCCTGCTTTCGCCGCCGCACAAGAACACCGAGACACTCGCACCGGTGGTGATCGACCTGCGGCCGCACGCCGGTCGCGACGTTTTCATTCGCATCGTGGATGAGCAACCCGGCGGCGCGTGGGGCCACATCAATTTCGACGACTTCAAATTGTACGCGCAGAAGCCGGCGTTTTGAGTTTCGTTCGAATCGCGCCGCTTGCGTCCAACGAATCGGCGCGAAGCTGGACGTCGGCTGCCTCTTCCGCATCCTGAGCTCCACCTCATTCATGAAGACGCTCCCCTCGTCGCGCCGCTCGTTCCTCAAATCCGGACTCGCCGGCATCATCGTCGCTGGTGTCGGCCCGCAAATCGTCGGCTCGCGCGTGCTCGGCGCCTCAGCTCCGTCCAAAAAAATCACGCTCGGGTTCATCGGCGTCGGCACGCACGGCTACGGCGTGAATCTGCTCTCGTTCCTCGAGCAGGACGACTGCGAAGTCCGAGCGGTGTGCGATGTGTTCGCGACGCGCCGCGCGAAGGCGCGGCGGGCGGTCGAGGAAAAAAGCGGCGCGACCGGTTGCGTGGAGATTGCGGATTTCCGCGAATTGCTCACGCGCCCCGACCTCGACGCCGTGGTGATCTCCACGCCGGATCACTGGCATGTGCCGATGGCAATAATGGCGCTGGCAGCGGGAAAGAATGTGTTCTGCGAGAAGCCAACGCTTACGATTGCGGAGGGGCGTGAGCTCGTGAAGGAAGTTGCCAGGCGGAAGACCATGTTCGCCGTGGGGATCGAGGATCGTGCCGTGATTTACTATCACAAGCTCGCCGAGGTCGTGCGGAACGGCGGGATTGGCAAGCTCGAGCGGATCAAGGTCGGGCTGCCAATCAAGCCGATTTTCCCGATCGAGGAGCCCGCACCGGTGCCGCCGGAGTTCAATTACGAGCTCTGGCTTGGACCGGCACCGCATCGGCCGTATACGCCGAGCCTCACGGACGCGCAGGTCTGGCGCCAAATCCGCGATTTCTCCGGCGGTTCACTGACCGATTGGGGCGCGCATCTGATCGACACCGCGCAGGTCGGCAACTTTGCCGAAAACTCCGGCCCGATCGCGGTGGAGGGGCGCGGCCAAATCCCGCCCAACGCGGTGAACACGGTGCCGCAAACCTACGAGCTGAAGTACACCTATGCCAACGGCGTCACGCTCGAGGTGAAATCGGGTCCGACCTTCATCCGGTTCGAAGGCAGCAATGGCTGGGTCGGCAACAAGGGCTGGAGCGGACCGCTCGACGGCAGCGACATGGCGCTGTTCCGCCGCACGTATGATCCGGCGACGAACAAGATCTGGCCGCGCCGGCCGCGCGAGCAGCGCGATTTTCTGGACAGCATCAAGTCGGGCCAGCCGCCCATGTACACGGCGGAGGCGTTGCAGCGGCTCGCGACCGTGCTGCACCTCGGCGCGATCGCGATGGAGCTTGGGAAACCGCTGCGCTGGGATCCGAAGACGGAGTCGTTCGACGACCAGCAGGCGAATGCGCTGCGGCAGCGGCCGCGACGCGACTGGCAACGCGCGGTGGCGAAAATCTAAGCCGGCGTCGGAGCTTCGCCTGGGAGCGCGGGCGTCCCGCCCGCAAGGATCCACGACCTACGGCAGCGCTTCGTTCTCTTTCCTCTTTCTCGTTATCTTTCTCTTAATGAGGCCAACCGGGAGAAAGAGAAAGAGAACGATTAAGAGAAAGAGAACGATGAAATCGTCTCAAGCCTGCACGATTCGGATCGATATTTGCATACTATGCGGGCGAGACGCCCGCGCTCCCAGGGTCGATCGTCTTGCTCTCCTTGCCGTGAAGTCCGCGATCCGGAATCAATCGCACCTTCCGCTTGCCAGCAGCGTGGCATACGGCATATCAGCGCGCGTGCGATCCCCCCCCTTTTCCATCGCGCTGCGCGTGTGCGCCTCGCTGTTTCTGTCCGCCGCCATTGCGAGTGCGGCAGATGACTACAAGCCTGGACCCGACTCCCAGCCGCAGGCGGTGCCGCAGGGCGAAGTGCGGCAGGCAACGTTCACCACGAGCAAAGTTTTCCCCAGCACGACGCGGGAGTATTTCGTGTATGTGCCGAAACAGTACGACGCCTCCCGGCCGGCCTGCCTGCTGGTGTTTTTCGATGGCGCCGGCTTTCTCAAGCGCGACGGGCAGTTTCGGGTACCCGTGGTGTTCGACAACCTGATCGCGAAAAAACAGATGCCGGTGACGATCGCGGTGGGCGTAACGCCCGGCATGATTGCGCCGACGCTGCCGGGGGCGAAGCCGCGCAGCAATCGCAGCTTCGAGTACGATTCGCTGGGCGACGCCAACGCGCGGTTTCTCCTCGAGGAACTTCTGCCCGAAGCGACGAAGGGGCTCGCGATCACGAACGATCCGGCCGGCCGCGCCATCTGCGGCAACAGCTCGGGCGGCATCGCGGCATTCACCGTGGCGTGGGAGCGGCCGGACGCGTTCGGCAGGGTCGTGAGCCACATCGGCAGCTTCACCAACATCCGCGGCGGCCACGTGTATCCCGCTTTGATCCGCAAGACAAAGCCGGCGAAACCGCTTCGCGTCTTTCTCCAGGACGGCAGCAACGACCTCGACAACCTGCATGGCAACTGGCCGCTCGCGAACCAGGACATGGCGGCCGCATTGAAGTTCATGGGCTACGATTACAAGTTCGTCCTCGGCGACGGCGGTCATTCCGGGAAACACGGCGGTGCCATTTTCCCGGATACGTTGCGCTGGCTGTGGCGCGATGCGCCGAAGGAATAAGCCCCACCGAAAAATCCCGCGGCCACAACCGCCCGCCAATCACGCCCATCACACGCGAATGAACATCCCACCCCGCCTTGACCGCGACCATTGCGAAACTTCGCGTCGAATGCCGCTCCCAGGATGATGGCTGCCCTGCTCCGCTTCGCCGCGCTTCTCCTCTGCACGAGTACCGCGTCCGCCGCGGACGCTTTCAAGCCCACGGCCGATCACGAACCGCAGCCCGGCGTGCCACACGGCACCGTAACGCAGATGCCGGCGTGGCAGTCGAAATCCTTCGCCGGCACCACGCGGGACTGGTGGATCTACGTGCCGGCGCAATACCAGCCGGATGGCAACGCCGCGCTGATGGTTTTCCAGGACGGCCAGAAATATATCGACCTGAAGGGTGCCTGGCGCGTGCCGACCGTGTTCGACAACCTGATCGCTCGCGGCGAAATGCCCGTGACGATCGCGGTGTTCGTGAATCCCGGCCACGATCCATCAAAGGGCAAGCCGAAGAACCCGACGTCCGGCAGCAACCGCAGTCTGGAATACGATTCACTCGGCGATCACTACGCGCGTTTCCTGCTCGAGGAGATTCTACCGGAGGTTGCGAAACAGTACCGGTTCTCGCCCGATCCGGAGCGGCACGCCATTGCAGGTTCGAGCAGCGGCGGCATCGCGGCGTTTACGACCGCGTGGGAGCGGCCGGATCAATTTCGAAAGGTGTTCTCGACCGTCGGCAGCTTCACGAACATTCGCGGCGGGAACGATTATCCCGCCCTGATCCGCAAGACGGAGCGCAAACCCATTCGCATGTTTCTCCAGGACAGCTCCGGCGATCTCGACAACACGAACGGCCACTGGCCGACGGCGAACCAGCGGATGCACGCCGCGCTGCGCTACATGGGTTACGACGTGCGCTTCGATTTTGTCGAGGGCTATGGCCACAACCCGTTTCGCGGCGGCTCGATCTTTCCCGACGCGCTGAGATGGCTTTGGCGGAGCGAGAAAGCGAAACCCGCGATCGACACCAAGGGCGATCTCGCCGTCGACATGACTCTGCACCGGCTGCTGATCGATGGCGAGGGCTGGCAGCCGGCGGTCGAAGGGCTCACCTTTGCCGATGCCGCCTGCTCCGACGCCGCCGGAAATTTCTATTACTCGGACGTGCGGACGGGCGGAATCTTCCGGCTCGGGTCCGGCGGCGAACGGACAAAGATCAGCGACGAAGCCGCGAGCGGGATGAAATTCGGACCCGATGGACGGCTCTATGGCTGCCTCGGCGCAAAGAAACACATCATCGCACTCACCCTGCCCGATGGCGTAGTGGAAAAAATCGCCGTAGACGTCCAGCCGAACGACTTCGTGATCACGGATCGCGGCCACATCTATTTCACCGAAACGCAGAAGAAGCAGGTCTCGTTCGTCGACGTGAAGGCACGGCAGGTCCGCGTGGTTGCCACCGACATCGCGGCGCCAAATGGGATCACGCTATCGCCGGATCAGGGAACACTCGCGGTCAGCGAACACCAGGGGCAGTTCGTGTGGACGTTCCGGATCAATCCCGACGGCACGCTCGACGCGAAGGCGCCTTACATGACGATGCGGCGGCCAATCGATCCGAAGGGTGAATTCAAGCCGCACGAACCCCCACCCTATCTGCCGCGCGCCAGCGGCGACGGCATGACGAGCGACACGCTCGGCCGCACCTACGTCACGACCGCGCTCGGCGTGCAGGTGTTCGATCCGACCGGCCGGCTGTGCGGCGTGATCGACAAGCCGCAGCCGGAAAAGGGCCTCACGAGCATCGTGCTGGCCGGCCCGCAGCGCGACCTGCTGTATGTGACGAACGGTGACAAGATTTTCCGCCGCAAAGTCCAGGCGACGGGAAATCCGGTGGGCGGAACGCGGATGTAGCCCCTGGGAACGCGACCGCCCCCGGTCGCCCCGAAACAATGCGACCGGGGGCGGTCGCGCTCCCAACCGAGCTGCATCAGTCGACGGGCGACGGCACTCCCAAGTGGCTGCGGCATCCTGCCGCAGATGATTACGGCCCGACGTACAGGATGCAGCCATCGATGGTGCCAGATCGGACCGAGTTGAAAAAAATTCGTCGTCCATCGGCGCTGGGGCTGGCCAGCGGCTGGGCCCAGAACATGTCGCCTAGTACGCCGCGCTCACCGGCACGAGCGTGAGCGGTTTCGCTCCGGGCGAGAAAGCGATGCGTGCCGTCCAGCTTGATTTGAATGATCTCGTCGAGCAGTGGCGCGTACGTCTTCGGCAGCCGGCTCGCATTCGGAAAAAGCGAAGCGACGAACCAGTCGTTCACCTTGTCCGGCCATGAGAGGTGCAGGTTCTGAAGGTAGCGGGTCTGGCTGCGCGGCGCGCTGAACAGCAGCCGATCGTCGCTGCCATCGAGATTCACCACGCGAATCTCAAGCACGTCGTCTTCGCCCACCGGGCCGAAACGCGGCATTTTGAAGTACGCCAGCTTCCCCTCGGGCGAAAAATCCCAGTGGCCGCCGCCACCCATGCCCTTGAACTCGTGGACCAGTTCACCGGCATCGGTGTAGATCAGGATGCCCTGACCCGGCGGCTCGGTCGAAGTGTAGCCGACGTGAATTGTGTTCCGATATCCGGTGTAGGCCGGCTTGTCCGAGTTGTAGCCCTTCGGCACCGCCGGCCGAAACGTCCGCTCCTCGGTCATGTTCGGGAGCGAATACGAGTGAAAGGTCCAGTCCGCCGTCGCGACGAGGATCCGATCGCCGGCCTGGTTGAGACTCGCCCCGGTCGGCCTCAGCGGTGTCTTGAATTTTTTCAACAAGTCGGCCCTTCCCATCGCGACGTCATAACGGAAAAGCGATGAGCCTCGCGTGGTGTAGAGCCAGTCGGGGTTCCGCCGATCCCAGACGATCCGCCAGTCGTACTCGGAGATGGGAAAAAGATATTTCTGGAACCGGCCGTCGCCATCGCAGAGCGCGACCCGCCAGTCCTTCTGGTTCGCGTCGGAGTGAATGACGACGATGCGCGTGCTGTCGGCATTCCACGGATTGCGAATGTAGTACAGGTTGTGTTCGTGCCCGTCGTCCTTCCGCAGCTGCCGGATCCTCGAGCCATACGTCGAGTCGACGCGGTCCTCGATCGCGATGACCGGAGGCGGAGCCGGCTCGACGCTGGCAGCGAAGGCAATCGCTTGCGCCGCCGCGACGAGCACAGCGCCGAGCCATCTCGGAATCGTGTTTTCGCGTTCCAACTTCGCGTTCATTAGCGTGAATTCGCGGTTTCTCCCTGCATCGATCCGGCTCGGAATTGCTGCAGGGAGGATACCGGTGTCGTGAGGCAACGCGCCGAGCTACCGCCGCTTCCGCCATCAGGCGATTCCGCTCGTGATGCCGGATCGGGGGTAGCACTTCCGCGGAACTTGGTTTGCAAAGGTAAGAGGTAAAGCATGACCCCGTCCGGCTGGCCCAAGCGAGGCATTTCTCCTTCAGAATAGGCTGAACGTGCCGCGCGAACAGGACTTCACCGTCCGCCCCCGCCAGGTCGGGCAGCGCGACGAAGCACATGCCAAGCGCCAACAGCATTGGAATGACTAAAGAGTGGAGTCGTGCATCACGGCAAAACGACACAGAACAAATCGTGGGTGCCTGATTTTCATCATCGAAACAACAGCGGCAGGGCACGAAACCGAGTCATTTGCCCGTTAGAAAGTTCCCTTCACTCCGAACGTCCAGAGCGACTCCCAGTTCTCACGCGCCCGAAGCTCAGCGTGAGGCGGGGTGCTGGGGCCGGCCCGACCTCGGTCCCAGCCGGCATCGAGCACGTCGCGCAGGTTGGCGAACAGCGCGAGCTTCTTGCTCAAGGAATACTCGCCGCTCAGGTCGAGATAGAGCCGTTTGGAATCCCAGTTGTAGGTGCTGGGCTCGATACCCCGGCCGGTGACCAGGCTCTTCCGACTGCGACCGCGATAATTCCAATTCGCCCGCAGCTTGTATTTCTCACGCGAGAGACTGACGCCCCAACTGTAGGTGCGCGGAACGTAGCCTGCGAAATTGGCCGACTCCGCGCCCGTCGCCCGCTGCGCGCTGGCATTCGCGAAGACTTGCACGCCGCGCGCCCAGTTCGGCAGCATGGTGAGCGCCTGCTTGTAGGCGAAATCGACGCCGGTCATGCGCACCCGCGAGGACAGATTATACTGAGTGACGACGTCGTAGGCACCATAGAGATCGGGATCGAGCCCGTAGAGCCCCAGAAACTCGGGGGTCGCTTGGAAGACGGTGGAGCCGAAGAAATTCTCGAAATCGCGGCGAAACGCGCCGACGGAGACGAGCCCGACACCCTCGAAGTAATATTCGAGCGTTACCTTCGTTGTCCTGGCGCTCCATGCCTTGATCCCCGCATTGGCGACGGAAATCCGGTTGCCCGTGCTCGGCGGATTCTCCGTGTTGGGCAAGTTCAGAGCGCCAGCGTATTGGGCGAAATCGGGGCGGCCGACTGACCAGTAGTACCCCGCGCGCGCGATTAGGTTGTCCCGCACGTTGAAGCTGGCGTTGATGCTCGGGAACCAGCGAAGATACTCCTTCTTCGCCCGCAGGCCACGGTCAATCGTGGTCAACTGCACGGCGGCCAATGTGCCTGCGGGGGCAATCAACTGTGGCGTGCCGGTCGGGCCCAAAATGACCTTGCCGCTGGCGTCGCGCTGGAAATTCCGGGTGGGATCGAGCAGCTGGCCTTCGCCTTTCACGATGGTCTGCTCGGCCCGAACGCCGCCCACCAGTTTGAGCCGCCGGTCGAAAAGCTGGACATCCCCGCGAAGATAGGCGGACGAGATGACTTCCTCGGCGTGTTTTGAATCTGCCGTCGTGTTATTGTGGGCACCGACCTCGTTGACGGTAAAATGGCTCGGATTGGCTCGGTAGAGATCATAAAACTCCACGCCGTCTATCCACTGCACCCGGGGGAAGCCAAACGGTGGGATCCGTTGGGAGATGCTTTCATCGAGGATGACGATTGCATTGTCATCGGCAGTTCCCGCGCGGCCATCGGCGCCGACGGGAGTATACGTCTTCCTCGAACGGCGACTCTCGCGGATCGACTGGCGGATATCCAAGCCAGCCTTCACCGACACCGGCACGCGGCCGAAGAAATCGCGCCGTAGGTTCGCGTAGGCACTGCGTTTCGTATCTGTTCCGTCAGGCTCGTTTTGACCGCCGTTCGAGAGCGAATAATTGCTCAGATCGTAGGGATTGACCGGCGCCCCCGTGGTGGCGTCGGCGACCAAGATCGCGCCCGGTTGCAGATAGTTGATGTCGTCGAACGAGATCCTTACATTCCCCCGGGTGGCTATGGCATTTTGAAAGAACCCCTTGGAAACGTTCCGAATATGATTGGTCGCGTGCGAGAGGCCGGCGCCGACCACCGACTTCCAGACGGTGCCATCGTGCCGATAGGTGAGCGACGGCATATAGGTGGTGCCGTTCGAGCTGTAGTCACCACCTTGTACCGTCAACGACCCGGTTCCGCGCGTGGAGGTCGGCGTGAAATCGCCTGGTTCCACGCGCTGGATCATAAAGTTCAACCGGCGACCATTCGTCATCGAGTCGTAATTCGCGTATTGGAACGAGAAGGACAGGGCGTCGTTGCGCGTGAGCTTGAAATCGACCGTCGCGCCGATCGAGGTGCGCGTGGTCACTTTCGTGGGAAGGGTAAAACTGAATCCTGTGAGGTAGGGCCGGTCGGGGGTGGTGTCGGGATACTGCGTGGCGGTCGTTGGCGCAGTGATGCCGGTGGTGGGAAACCCGGCTCCGCGCCAATCACGCGAGGAACCGTACTCCGTCGTATAATTGGTGGACGTTCCGCCGGTGACCGTGAAGCCAAAGCGTTTGTTGACGGGCATGATGTAGGAGAAGTCAAACCCGGGGTGGATCTTGCGCGTCGGCACCCGACCCGGGCCGGGCGTCTTGCGAAAAGTCTTTTCCGTTTCTCGCATCATGATGAACGCACTACCCGTGAAAACCGGCTTGGAGCGCTCGAAGGCACTGCGTG
>JAUSID010000127.1 GCA_030648295.1 Opitutaceae bacterium
CGGCGCGTACGGCTGACCGGCATACTTGTCACTGACGTACTTGATGAACAGCAGGACGAGGACGTAGTCCTTGTATTGGGATGCATCCATGCCGCCGCGCAGTTCGTCGCAGCTTTGCCAGAGGGAGGAGTAGAGTTCGGATTTCTTGATGGCCATGCGTCAGCTGAAGATCGCAGGTAGGTTGGAAGAGCCCGCGATCCGGTTCGAGCAATCGATGAAAAACCTCGGCAGCCCCAACGCAACCTCGCGTCGACTCGACTGAAACAGACGCTCGACGATCACTGCGCCCCCTGCAATTGCGGGTTCTGCGCCCCGTCAGGAAATGAACCCTCCCCGCTGCTTGCGGGGGGAGGGTTCATTTATCTGAAAACAGCGGCGACCGCGAACTACATCGCAATCTCGGGCCGCGTCGGCTCGGGCCAGTCGAGGTGGAAGAACTTGCCGCGGGGCTTGTCCGTCCGCTCGTAGGTGTGCGCGCCGAAATAGTCGCGCTGGCTCTGGAGGAGGTTGGCCGGCAGCCGCGCCGAGCGGTAGCTGTCGTAGTAGGCCAGCGCCGAGCTGAATGTCGGGATCGGGACGCCGCATTCCACCGCCACGGCGACAACCTTGCGCCAGTTCTCCTGCGCTTTCTTCACCGTCTTGTTGAAATACGGATCGAGCAGCAGGTTCGCGAGCTCCGGATTCCGCCCATACGCCTCGGTGATCTTCTGGAGGAACACCGCGCGAATGATACAGCCACCCCGCCAGATTTGCGCGATTTCACCGAAGTTCAGCTTCCACTTGTACTCTTTCTGGGCTTCGCGCATCAGCTGGAATCCCTGCGCGTAGGAGCAGATTTTCGAACAGTACAGCGCGTCGTGAATCGCCGCCACCAGCGCCTTCTTCGAGCCTTTGTATTTTTTCGAGGGACCCTTCAGGATCTTCGAGGCCGCAACGCGCTCCTCCTTGATGGCGCTGATGCAGCGCGCGAAGACGGACTCGGCAACCGTCGGCGCCGGCACGCCCATGTCGAGCGCATTGACCGATGTCCACTTGCCCGTGCCCTTCTGGCCGGCGGTATCGAGGACGATGTCGACGAAGGGTTTCTTCGTCGAAGGATCCTTCTGCTTCAGGATGTCGGCCGTGATCTCGATCAGGAAGCTGCCGAGCATGCCCTGATTCCACTCGCTGAAGATCGCGCCCATCTCCGCCGGCTTCAATCCGAGCAGGCCCTTCATCAGCGCGTAGGCCTCACAGATCATCTGCATGTCGCCGTACTCGATTCCGTTGTGGACCATCTTCACATAATGGCCGGCTCCGTTCTCACCAATATACGTGGCGCAAGGTACGCCGCCTTGAATGGGTTTTCCTGGCGCGCCGCCGGTCAGCGGCCGGCCGGTTGTTGCGTCGACCTTCGCCGCGATCGCGTTCCACACCGGCTCGAGTTCCTTGTACGCCGCGGGGTCCCCGCCCGGCATCAGGGCCGGGCCAAATCGCGCGCCCTCCTCGCCACCGGAAACACCGGAGCCAATGAACCGCAGCCCTTTTTCGCGCAGGGTCTTTTCGCGCCGGATCGTGTCCGTCCAGAGGGCATTACCGCCATCGACAATGATGTCGTTCGGCTCGAGCAGCGGCACCAGGCTGTCAATCACTGCATCGGTGGCCTTGCCGGCCTTGACGAGGATCACCATTCTGCGCGGCTTCGCCAGCGACTGCACGAATTCCTCCGGGGTCCTGGTGCCGACCACACCGCCAGGCGTGTTCGGATTTTCGGCCACAAACTTGTCGGTCTTCTCCGTGGTGCGGTTGAAAACCGAGATTTGGAAGCCGTGGTCGGCGATGTTGAGCGCGAGGTTTTGACCCATGACGGCGAGGCCGATGAGTCCAATGTCGGAATGCGTTTTAGCCATGGCGAGAGAAAGGGATTGCAGCACTAGCCGAACCTCCGGGAAAACCAACCCGATTCTGGAAAGCCCGGCAGATCGCGGGTCGAAAGCCGGCTGGGGCCAACCCGCACGCTTCACGGATCTTCGGGGTGGCGCATCCGCTCTTCGCGACCTGCGCGCGCGAAAAGCCAACTTCATCGCGGTCGGCCCCGATGTGGGCGACCCGACCGGTGCATCCATCGCCCGTGGGCGGGTAATGGATGCAGGCTAAAACTTCTTGATCGTGCCCTTGCTCGGAAAGAAGCCGGCCAGCCAGTTCACGGTCGGGGTGGCCCAGACGGGCTCGTTCCGTTCGTAGATCCAGTTGAACCCGATGATGGTGCAAACGAAGAGCACGATGCCGATGAGCAGGAGCTTATTTACTCCGGCCAGCTTTCGGAGAATCACCACCAGCAGGATTATGCCGACGACTCCGGCGGCAACCCACATCCAAAACTGGTTTGGAATCTGGCGGACACCAGCCGGGACACTCGCGAACTGAAGGGCGGCAAAAGACATTGAGCGGCGGCATAGACCCGTAAAAGGGCAGGTCGAAACAAAATTCGGTGGCTGAATCGGCGTCGCTGTTTTTTAATGAGCGGCCGGTGCCGGCGCTCCGACGTGATCGCCGCGCGTCGCACCATTGATCCACGCGGTCGCGCCGCTGGCGTAGTGCTCCTTTTTCCAAACCGGCAGCCGCGCCTTGGCTTCGTCCACGATGTAGCGGCACGCATCGAAGGCGGCGCTGCGGTGCTCAGCGGTCACACCGACCCAAATCGCGAGTTCGCCGAGTTGGAGGTGCCCGACCCGATGAGCCGCGGCCGCACCCACGAGCGCGAACTTCGCCCGCGCCTCAGCCAGGATCCGCTCCCCTTCCTTTTCCGCGAGCGGGGCATATGCCTCGTATTCGAGCGAGCGGACGGGCTGGCCCTCGTTGCGATTTCGGACCCAGCCTTCGAAGTTGGCACATGCTCCCGCGCGCGGATCCGCCAGGGCCCGGTGCAACTCCGCCGGGTCGATTGCCACGTTCGAGATGCTGAAACTCATCGGCCGGATCATACTCGTCCCGCCGGTGATGTCACGGCGCTCGTTCGGGTATCATTCTGGTCGAAGGAGGTTTGGTCAGTGGTCAGTGGTCCACGAAAATTCCTACACTGTCATTCTGAGGGCCGCCGAAGAATCCAGTGGCGCGTCCGGCTCCGAGCATCGTGCTGGATTCTTCGCCAAGCCTCAGAATGACAATCCGGGGATTGTGTCGGGTCTGAGGCGCGTTGCGTGAGGTTGGCAAAGGCGCGCGAGTGTCATCCATTAGATGACGCTCGCGCGGTGTCTCTTCGGGACAGAAGGAACAAAGTGTCCTCTAATGGCATGACACTGGCGCGATCGCAGGCTCGTTATCTTCACTTCGGCACCAATCGCTACTGCTGTGCGGCTGATATTTCCTTGATCAGCCAGGCACGTGAGTATGCCCACCAGCGGCGGGCGGTCGGTTCGGCGATGCCGAGGGCCTGCGCCGCCTCGACCAGCGTCAATCCGGCGAAATAGCGAAGTTTCACAAGTTCGGCTTTCTCCGGTTCGTCCACCGCGAACGCTTCCAGCGCCTCGTTCACCTTGAGCACCCGCACGTCATCGGCGGCCGCGGCGAGATCGATGTCATCGACATTCACGTGTTCGGCCCGGCCGCCCCGCCTTTGGGCGAGTCGTCGTCGGGCCCGGTCGATCAGGATCCGCCGCATGGCTTCCGCCGCGGCGGCAAAGAACTGCGCGCGGCTCTTCCAGTCCGGCTGATGATCCGCCCCCAGTCGCAGCCAGGCTTCGTGAACGAGCGCCGTCGCCTGTAACGTGTGGTCGGATGCCTCCCGCGCCATGCGCGCCGCCGCAAGATGCCGGAGATCCTCATACACCAGCGGCAGCAGCCGCTCGGCCGCGCGCCGGTCGCCGGATTCTATTCGCTGCAAGATTAGGGTGATCTCGCCCGCGTTCAAGGGACGCGCAGATTAGCCGTTCCGTGGCAGCGTGCAATGCCACAGATCCCGGTCCGTTTGGCTCTGAACCGGCCTTGCCACGGCCGGCATTCGCTTGCTCGCTTGCGCCGTCGCATGGACCGACGCGCCTTCCTCCAGCACGCGGGATCCGCCGCCGCCGCCGCGGCCGTGGCCGCTCCGCTTGCCGCTGCGGCGCCGGCTTCGACCGCCTTGTTCGTCGACACGAACGTGTCGCTGTATCGCTGGCCGACGCGGCGATTGTGGGCGGACGATGCCGGGAAACTGGTCGCGAAATTGCGCCGGCACGGCGTCAGCTCGGCGTGGACGGGAAATTTCGAGGCAGCGCTGCACACGGACATGGCCGGCGCAAACGCGCGGCTCGCCGATGCATGTGCCCGTGACGGCGGTGGAATTTTGCGGCCATTCGGCTCCGTCAACCCGACTATTCCCGACTGGCCAGAGGATCTGCGGCGCTGCCACGAGGTGCATCGCATGCCAGGCCTGCGGCTTTTTCCGAATTATCACGGCTATACGCTCGACGATCCACGATTCAAGGAGCTGCTCGAGCGCGCGACCGAACGCGGTTTGCTCGTGCAGATCGCGTTGTCGATGGAAGACGACCGCTCGCAGAATCCGGTCCTTCAGTCCGCGCCCGTGGCCGTCGCGCCACTGCCCGACGTGCTGGCGAAGCTTCCCGGCGCACGAGTGATGCTGTTGAACAGTTTCTCGCGCGTCATCGGCGGCAATCACGCGATGATCCGCCGACTAACGGAGGTCAGCGTCGCCTTCGAACTCGCGACCCTCGAAGGCGCGGCGGGAGTTGCGACGCTGCTCAACGCGGTGCCTGGCGTCCGGCTGACATTTGGTTCGCACTCGCCGTACTATTATTTCGAAGCCGCGCTCCTGAAACTCCAGGAGTCGGCGCTGAGCCCGGGGCAACTCGCATCCGTCCGCCACGGGTGGGCCGACTCGCTGCTCGGCCCGCGGCCGCAGTCGGTCCCCTCGCCTTCCACCACGCGCAGTGATGGCCGCCCTGCCAGGTGACGGCCCCCATCACATGAACCGCCGCGATTTTCTGACCGCCTCCGCCCTGGCCGCAGCATCGCCATTCGCCGGCCGTGCGGCTGCTGCGCTCGATCAAAGCACCGGACCGGCCGCCACCGCCTGGGAAGCCGACGAACTGCGGAAGCTGGGCATCTGGGATGTACACTGCCATGTGACCACGCCGGGAAAAACGCCGCCGCACCGGATGGAGGCGCTGATCAAAATCGCCGATCGCATGGGCGTCGAGCGGCTCTGCATCATGATGAGCGCCCCGTGGCACTACGAGCCGACGCCGGAGCAGTTTCGCCGGAGCAACGACGACGTGCTCGAGATCCTCAAACACTGGAACTCGCGCGCCTTCGGGTTCGTGTACCTGAACCCCAAATACATTACCGAGAGCCTGGCGGAGCTGGAGCGCTGCGTGGCCGACGGCCCGATGATTGGAATCAAGCTGTGGGTGGGCTGGCGTTGCAACCGGCCCGAGCTGGATCCGATCGTGCGTCGCGCGGCCGAACTGAACGCGCTGATCCTCCAGCACACCTGGATCAAGAACCGCGGCCAGGGCAACCTGCCCCACGAATCAACGCCGATGGAACTCGCGCAACTCTCGGCCCGCCACCCCGGTGTGCCGATGGTGTGCGGCCACACCGGCGGTGGTGACTGGGCGCTCGGGATCCGCGCGATTCGGGAGCGACCCGAACTCCACGCCGACCTCGGCGGCGGTGATCCGGTTTATGGCGAGGTGGAGATGGCCGTGCGTGAACTGGGCGCGAGTCGCGTCCTATACGGCAGCGACGTCGCCGGCCGCAGTTTCGCGTCGCAACTCGGCCGCGTTCTCGGCGCCGAAATTTCAGTGGCGGACAAGCGGCTCATTCTGCGCGAAAACCTCCGCTGGCTGCTCCGGCCGGCGCTGCGTCGCAAGGGTATCGACGCATGAAAAGTGGCGGCGGCTTCCCCGTTCGACCGGGGCAGTCGCAGAATTCACGGGCTGGAAGCCGGGCCACTCGACTCAGTTCGACGTTATTTCCGGATTCGGCCGCGCAACTGGATCCTTCGCTACGCTCAGGATGACATTGCCTATGCAGCAAAACGCCCAGGCGTCCGGTTACCGCGTGGCCCTCAAAACCGGCCGCGCACGCCGGCAACGAAGCCCACGCCCTGGTTGGTCTTGAAGAATTTCAGCCCGTTGCGCGACACGTCGGTCCGAGGCGACTCGTCGGTGATGTTTGTGGCATCGAGGAAAACATCGTAGCGGCGGTTGATCGTGTACTGCACCTTGACGTCGAACATCAGCCGCTCCTCGTTGTACACTTCGATGCCGCTGACCGTGCTTTTGAACTTTTCCGCCGTCCAGTTGCCGAGAAACCGCAGATCGATCCCGCGGTATCGGAAGTTGATACCGCCATTGCCGCTGCGCGGTGCGAGATTGCCCAATCGCCTCGTCGTAGTCGTGCCACCGAAATTGCCCTCGGTCTCGAGATAGGTGAAATTCGCGAAGGCGCCGAGTCCCTTCCACCTGCCCGGCAGGAAGCTGAACTGTTGCTGGTAGCTCGCCTCGATGCCGCGAATCCGCGCCGTGCCGATGTTGCGGCTAATTGAAAGCGTGTAGCCGGCATACAGTCCATTGCCGTCGATCCCATCCTCCGGCACGGTCGACGAGAATGTCCGGAAGTAGTCGGTGATGTTCTTTTGAAATACGCCCAGGCTGAACAATCCCACCGGCTCGAAATACTTCTCGGCACTCACCTCGAAATTGTTCGTGTGGTATGGCTTCAGGTCGGGATTTCCCATCGTCACGACGTTCGTCGCCAGGTTTTCCGTCAAGGTGGGGAGCAAACTCGGCACGGGTGGCCGGGACAGCGCGCGATTGTAGCTCGCGCGCACGAGGATCGACGCACCCGCATCGAAGACAAAATGCAACCCGGGAAAAATATCGCGGTAATGCCCCGTCGACGTGTTCTGGCGAACGAACGACCGCTGCGCCCGCACGAGGTTGGCGGCCACCACCGTCGGATCGACGCTCGCACCACCTACACTATTACCGCCGAACGACGCCGTCTGGTTGCGCGCCCAGGCGCGGCCTTCGATTTCGGTGTCCTCGAACCGGACGCCACCCAGGACGCGCAGCCGGTTGAACTTCACCGAGGCCTGCGCATAGGCGGCGCCGATCGACTCCCGCAGTTTGTTTCTGGCGCTGGTCGAGGTGGAATAGCTGTTGTACGCATCGGTCGCGGACTGCACCCAATACGCGGCCGGTGCGCCTTGCGGGTTCGTCATGAATGGAAACGGGCCATACCGACCGTCGCCCTGTTTGTACTGCAAATCCGCATACGGCGCCATCGAGTCGTCGGTGGAGTTCGGGATGCCGTCGGCGCCGACCCAGGTGTACACGCCCAGATCGGTGAACGGATTCCGCGTGTCGTCCGCATACTTCACGCCCGCCTTGACCGTGGCGGGGAACCGGCCGGCGAATCTTTTCGTCACGTCGGCGCGGGCCATGTAGAGATCGTTGCCCGCCTTGTACGATTGCTTCTGCATCGAGGTCATCCGGTAGCTCGCCGGATCGAAAACCGAGGGGCCGGCCGTTTGCCGGAAAATCGGATACCAGGGATCCTGGCCGCGGCGATCGATCTCGAAGCCGATACCCGTGCCGCCCGCGATCCGGGCCTGGGCGCGAATCCAGCCCGGATATGAAATGTCGGCGTGCGAATAGCTGCCGCGCATCGCCAGCGTCGCCGTGCCGTCGAAGAACTTGATCTCCGTACCTCCGCTCAGCGCGTAATTCCTCGAATTCTTGGTAAACGCCGGCGTCGATTCACTGATCGCAATCGAGGCGGCATGCGGCACCAGGATCGAGTGATCGTACGTGCTGTCGGGCGTGAAGTTCGCCACGGTCGCCGCGGGGTTGCCGATGCCCGGACGATAATACTGCTGGTACTGATCGTTGGTGTTGAACGAAATCTTCACGTACGCGTAGGCGTCGGGACTGATCTTGTAATCGGCGCTGAGACCGGCGTTGTGTGCCCTCGCTTTGTACCCGATGTCACCCGTGCCGAAGACCCGCGTCAGCGGATTGGCCGAGTTCGGATTCAGGTACGTTTGGGCAAAGTTATAGAGTACCCCGCCGGGACCGATTTCGTCCTGCGTCGTCGCCGATACGCGCCGGCTGAGATTGAACGCGATGCCGAGATTGTTGCGGGAGCCGAACAGGCTGAACACGTCCGAATACGCGAAGTTGAACAGGTCGAGATTGTCGGGCCGATCCTGGAACGGGCTGCCTTTGAACCCGCGCTGGCGCCACAGTGTCCCTGCCGTGACGGTGATCCGGCGGCCCGGCAAATCGAAGGCGCGCCGCGAGACGAGGTTCACGAACCCCGCGACGGCATTGGCATCCTGCTCCGGCTGCGGCGCCTTGATCAGCTCGACCGACTCGAGATTGCCGGTGCCAAGCTGCTCGATTTGGTAATCGCGCGAGGCCGATGTGCCGGTCGAGGTCGCGACCCGGTCGCCGTCGACCATGAGCGATGAAAAACCCGGGCCCATGCCGCGGACATAAATCGAGCGCACTTCGCTGCCGACGATGTCAGTGGAAATGCCGGGCAGCCGTTGGATGAGTTCGCCGGGATTGGCCGCGGGATTGCCGAAGGTATCGGTGGCGGCGACCCATTTCGGATTATCCGACTGGCGCTGTTCCTGGATTGCACGTGCACTGCCTTCACGCACCCCCTGCACCGAAAATTTTTCGAGCTGGTATACATCCGATGTCAGCTCGACATCCTTCACGAGATCCGCCGAACCCACCACGATGGGCACGCGGGCCGTATCCAGTCCGGAATAACTGACGACGAGCGTGTGAGGGCCATCAGGCAGCGACAGCGCGAATTCGCCGCCGCGCTCGCTCGCGGCCGTCGTGCCCGTGCCCTCGACCACGATGCTGGCACCGGGCAGCAGTTCGCCGGTGGCCTGGTTGGAGACGCGGCCGGTTATCCTCGCCGCGTCCAGGTCCGGCATCCCGGCTGCAAGCAGCAACGCGATCGAGGAGGCAGCGATGCGGTGATGATAAAGCCGTCGTATCGCGAAAGAATGCGATGCAACACAAAATGGGTTCATGGGGTGACGAACATCCTCGGGACTTGTGGGTTCATCGCGCCGGCGAATGGGGGAGGCGCGCGAAGGATACCGCGGGGCGCGGAATCGGTGACTATCTGGTGCGCTTCCGCCGCCGGCCCAAGCTTTTTCGCGCCGCCTCCTCCCGCCCGCAGCGGCAGGCGGAGTCGCGCAGCCATGGAGAACGTCGCTCGTGCCGGTCGCGAGAGAACTCGCCGGCTTCATTCGAGGTGGCCTGCGCGCAGGCGATGGATCGAATGGGATCGGGGCTGCGCCGGTCGCGCTCCCAATCGCGAGCAAGCTCGCTCCTGCAAGAGGCGGGACGCTTGACCATCATTTCGCGCCGGACCATGGATGATTCGACCTCTGCCGATCCCCATTCGCAGCCCGCCATCGGAGGCGAATCACCCTCCGCGCTCGACGACGACCGCCAGCGCCAATCCAACCCCCGTTCATCATGTCGCCTTATCTTTCCCGCCGGGATTTTCTCGCGGCCAGTTCGGCCGCTGTCGTCGCCACCCAACTTCCCGCCGCATCGGCTGCCGCAACTGGTGCGGCCCCGGCGAAGCTCGCGCTCCAAGGCGGGGAGAAAGCGGTGAAATCCGGTGCCGGCAAACTCGTGCGCTGGGGCGACCCCGAACGCCAGCGGCTGAGCGCGATGATCGATCAACCCTCGCTGTTTTTCTACAAGGGACCGCAGACGCTCGCGCTGATCGAGCGGTTCCGGCAGCACCACCCATTGAAGCACGTGATGACCTGCTCATCGGGCACGGCCGCGCTGCACATCGCGGTCGCGGCGGCCGGCATCGGGCCGGGTGATGAGGTGATCACGACGCCCATCACTGATCCGGGAACAATCATCGGCGTGCTCTACCAGCAGGGCGTGCCGGTGTTCGCGGATCTCGAAGCCGATACCGCGAATCTCAGCGTCGATGCGGTGGCGCGAGCCATCACGCCGCGCACCAAGGCGATCATCGCGGTGCATCTGACGGGAAATCCCTGTGACCTCGACGGACTCCGCCAGCTGGCCGACCAACACAAACTCGTGCTGATCGAGGACTGCGCCCAGTCTTGGGGCGCAAAATTCCGCGGCCAGCCGGTCGGCACATTCGGACACATCGCGTGCTTTTCGCTGCAAAACTCCAAGCAGATCACGTGTGGCGATGGTGGAGTGGTGGCGTCGAACGACGAACGCTTCGGTCCGCGGCTCGCGCGTTACGCGGACAAGGGCATGGTGCGCGAATCCGGCAAACCGTTCGAATCAACGGAGACACTCGGGACGAACTACCGGATGAGCGAGCCGCAGGCCGCGGTCGCGGCGGCGCAACTGGATCGACTCGAGGCGATCGCGGAAAAGCGATCGCAGCTCGGCCGCGCGCTGACAGAAGGCATCAGCGGCCTTTCGGCGATCGTGCCGCCGCGGGTGCGCGCCGACGACCGGTGCACGTATTGGTTCTACCTGTTCATGCTGAAGCCGGAACGGCTGCGCTGCAAACGGCCGGAGTTCGCGAAAGCGCTGACCGCGGAAGGCGCGCCCATCGCGGCGGGCTACATCCCGATTCCAATTTACGGCATGCCCGTTTTTCAACGGCATGCATTTTTTGCCGGCCGGTGGCCGATCAAGGAGATGGGCCTCACGAAAATGGACTACACGAAAACGACATGCCCGGTGTCCGACGCGATTATCGCGAACTGCATGCGCTTCACCCTGCACGAGGCGATGTCCGAGACCTACGTGCGCGAAATCGCGAGCGCGATTCGCAAGGTGGCTCAGCACTACACGACGACGTGAGCGGGCTGCGGGAGGCTGGCCGGACCAATTCAGTTTAACCGCGAATGGACGCCAATGGACGCGAATGGATAGGACGTAGCTCGGAGGCTTCCGGCGTAGCAGCCGAGGTAACGAGGCTGGATTATTCGGTTCACCATTTAGTCAATGGAGCCGCGGCGCCCCCGCCGCGAATCAAAGCACAATGTTCGCAGGTGAGTTCGTGAACCCGTGCGCAGCGTTCGCGTCTGACGTGACTGCGATTGCGTGAAGTGGCTGCGGCTTCCAGCCGCAGATGGTTCCGCTCTTTCAAATGGAAAATCGTCGCCCATCGACGCAGGCTCAATTCCGCGTTATCGGCGCGACCTTGTAACTTCCGCCGCGAGTCTCGAACGCGATCGTGTTCCGGCCCGCCTCGACCACGACGTCGCGGTCAGCGGCGCCGGCAGCGGTGATTCGCCAGGCGCCGGGTTTCATTCCAGCCAGCAACACCTGAACGGCGGATTCGCCCGCGGGAATCACCACGTCGACCGGTTGCTCGATCATCTTCGCGCCTTTCGCCAGCACGACCACCCGGTCGGCAATCCGCACAATCATCGCCGCGTCGGTCTCCTCATGTTGCAGGGGCAGCGGTTCGGTGTCCGTCGCCTGAAAGACGGTGAGAAACAGATCGCGCTGCTGCGGGTGGCGCGGCGAGACGACGATGCGGTGGCCGTTTGCCTCCGGCTCGGCTGGTTTCGGCGGCGTGAAGCTTTGGCCACCCACACGATGGACCTCGGGCCCACTCACGATTTCAACCGTGCGGTTTTCGGCGGCCGGCCGCAGCACGGACACGTCCAGCCGCCCCTCCACTCCCCCACTCTCGTTCCACAGCCGCACGCCGCCAGCCGTCGACGGCGGAGGTTTCAGCGTGGTCAGTTGCCAGTATTTCTTGAACGCCGCATTCGAGGTCGTGAGGTCGTCGAGCAGGATCATCGCCGCGGGATGCCCGGCGCGGCGGAGATTCAGGAAAACGAAGCGTCGTACATAGCCGGAGATCTTGTCCGAATACGCGGCCCGGAGGTCGGCGGAGAAGAAACTGAAGTCCGGCCTCTGCATATCCGGCCCGTAACTACAGGAGAGCACCTGGCCATGGTTGAACGTCGGATCCGTCATCGCCTGCTGCGGCGTGCGGGGATTGCTCTGGATGAACCGCGAACCGCCATCGTTCGCGGCATCGCGCAGAATCTTTTCGGCCGGATCAACCACCCGCACCATCGCGCGCGCGATCGAACGTTTGGCGAAGTTGAGGTCGTAGGGCGTGCCGTAGAAGGCGTACTGGGCCAGCGGCGCGACCTGCAGCCCGCGGAAATAAATCTGGAGTGCGCCGGCGTCCGCGTGCTGGTGATTGCCGAAATGAAACCCGCCGCCCTTGATTTCCGCGACCACGTCGGCCGAGTCCGCGCCCATGTTCCAGCCGGTCCGCGCCACCATCCCGCCCAGCACCGGCCCGAAATCGATCGTCAGCGGCAGCGCCGCAAGACTGGGCTCCGGCTTCAGCGCCGGATCGTTCAGCAGCAGGAACAGCACCGGGTTCCTTGGCAGTCCGCCCTGGCGCAGAAACTCACCCTTCAACACCGGATCGCGGTTGTAGGCGTAGGACAACAGCGCGGTCTGCGCATAACTCCAGTATTTCCCCGCCGGCACGCTGTCACCATCCCGCAGCATCTCGCCGTTCGGCAGCCGCAGGTGGAGCCAGTATTTCGGCACGTTCTTGATGTTGGCGTCGAAAACCTCGCGACCGGCCAGCCGCCGAAAGAGCCACGCCGCATGCATCTCCCAGCCAAAACGGAACGCCGCGTAGCTCACCCCCTGGTTGTGCCGCGGCGACTGGTACTCGAAGCGGCGCATCGGCACGAGCTGCTCGAGCACGGTGTAAGCACAATACTGGTACGGCACCGGATCCTCGTCGAAGAGCGCAATCGACATCGCGAGCAGATCGCGGTTGATCACGGCCTCGTTGCCGTGGCCGTTGATGATGCTGAGCTTGAATGGCGGCCAGCCGCACTCCATCTCCTCCGCGAGCCGCATCAGGTGCCGGCGAAGCACCTCCCGTTCGTCCGCCGCGAGCAGACCGTAGCACCAATCATAAACACACGAGCCGGCATAAATCGCCGCACCAATCTCCCGCGTGATGTCCAGCAGATTGCCGAATTCGACCCGCGGCAGATAGGCGAGCATCAGTTCCGCCGCGTCGCGACCGACCTTCCGGTCGCCGCGTACGAGATAACAAAACGCCCTGGCGAGCGCGGCCTGCTCCAGCGGCGTGTTATAAGCGACCTCCCCCTCCGTCTTGGGCGCGAATGTGAACGGCTTCGCTGCCAGCGTTCGCACGTTGTCCCAATACGGCTTGTTTTCCGGGTGCTCCAGGTTCGCGCGTACCGCCGCAAGCGAACTTGCGTCGACCCAGAGCCGCGGATGAGTCGCGGGCGGAACGATCGGCGGCCGATATCCCACCGCCTCCTTCGGCACCGCGGGCGGCACGTAGGGTTGCACTTCGATCCGGTCGAGCCGCACCCCGGCGGGCAACCAGAATCGAATCTCCTGCGGCTCGCCGCTCAGTTCGAACGTGCCCGACCGCTGCTGGCACAACTCGGGCTTGCTCCACGGCACGAACACGACGCGCCGCGTGGGTCGCTGGTTGCCCACTTGAATCCAGACATGCAGCGACTCGAACTTGCTTCGCGCCTTGCGCATCTGCTCCGTGCCGGCCTCGTCCGTCGCGGCGTAGGTGCTGAGGCTGTAACGCCCCGGCTTCGGTGCCCGAACCGTGAAACTCAGATCCGGTTGCGCCGCCCTGGTGTCCGCCGCGGCGGTGATGCCGCGCTGAAGCGCGACGCCACGTTGTCCTCGAAACGATTCCTGCCGGACAATCCCGCTCCGCGCCGGATTCAGCGCGGCGTCCTCCGCCTCGAACACGACCGTCGTGCTGGCGGCAAATAGAGGTGTCGCCACGATCAGCGTTACGAACCCGGGCAGGTGGTTTTTCATCTCCGCGAGCCTTCGAACAGCGGCACGAGTTTCATCGCGATGACGTCCACGAGCCCTTTGTCAGTCAGCCGAAACTCGGGGATGACGGACAACGGCAGCAGATTGAAGCCCATGTAAGGCACCTTGCATCCGAGCTTCTTCCAGGCGCGTTTCAACGTCGTGGACTGCTTCGCCACCACGGTTGCGCGCCGGTCGGAAAGCAGGCCGGCGATTGGCAGCGCCATGCTCGCGAGCACCCGGCCACGCCGCACGACACAAACGCCCCCGCGCCGTGACTTCACCGTGGCGAGCGCGAGTTGCATGTCAGCCTCGGTCGTGCCGGCGATCACGATGTTGTGCGCGTCGTGGCCGACACTGCTTGCCACCGCGCCGTCGGTGAGCCCGAAGTCGCGGAGCAAACCGTACGCCAGCCCGCCGTTCCTGCCGTGGCGTTCCACCACGGTCAAAAAACACAAGCCGTGTTCGCGAAAATGCATTTTCCACTCCGGTCGGACGGGAAGCTGGATCCGGTCGCGCGTGGTCACGATTCCTGGCGGCAATACGCGAATGACGTTTGCGGTCATGGCCGCGGCGGGGAGCGCCGGGGTCAACTTCACGCGACCCGGGACCTTGATCGTCCGATACGCCGCGCGTGGATACCGGTAGCGGCGGGACAACGCGCGGTCGAGCAGCGGCGTGATCCTCCTTCGTTCCACGACCAGTTCGCCCCCAAGCCACGTGTTCTGCACCTCCAGCGCGTCGTTGAGCAACACGAGGTCGGCCCGGCGTCCCGGTCCCATGCCGCCGAATTCACCGTCCATGGCGTATCTAGTCGCTGGATGCAATGAGCCGAGGCTCCATGCGGTCGTGGTGCGCAGCCCGGCGGCGACGGCCTGCCGCACGACCCAGTCCATGCCGAAGAGAAAAAGATCGTCCGCGTCGCGGTCGTCGGTGCACACGCAGACCCGCTTCGGGTTCGCCCCGAGCTCGGTGACGGCGCGAATCGCCTGCGGGAGCGAATGCCACGGGGTTTGCGGATTGCCGCCCCGGAGAAAGAGCCAGACACCGTTCTCGAGAAAATCGTCCGCGATTTCGCGTTCAATCGCCTCATGCGTGTCGGTCACGCCGCTCGCGGCGCCCGCGGCGACAAATTCCCGGCCGTAAATGTGGCCGCAGACCGGCCGCCCGCGCTTCAGCGCCTCGGCCAGGACGGCGTGGCTCCGCGCATCACTCATCGCGACCGGGATGTAGTCCATCTTTTCCCCCAGCGCCACCGCCTCGGGCCAGCGATCGAAGATCCGGCCGATCTTCGCCGGCGTGAGATCACCGCCGGTGGTTTCGAGCCGCGCGTTGGTCGCGGGCACCGTGCTCGGGACGGTGAGGAAAATCGACAGCGGCGCCCGGCGCGCATCCTCGAGCATCCACTCGATGCCGGCGACATCGCACACGTTGCCAATCTCGTGGCTGTCGCAGAACACCGTCGTCGTGCCGTTCAGCAGCGCCGGCTCCGCGAACGCGCACGCGGTCATCATGCTGCTCTCGATGTGCACATGGGGATCGACGAGTCCCGGCGCGATCAACCCGCCGTGTGCATCGTACACTTTGGCGCCGCCCAGTTTTCGCTTTCGGAAAGTGCCCGCGGGCTTCACGGCGGCGATGCGTCCGGATTTAACCCACACCTCTCGCTCGCGGAGAATCCGTTCGGTGTACGTCGAGAGCACACGCGCCCCAGTGATGACGAGGTCCGGCGCCGCCGTTTCCATCGCGACCGCCGCCAGCGAACGCGTGACCGTGTACAAGGGTGGAACGGAGAAACGGGTCAGCATGGCATGCGAGCAAAGCGGGCGCCGCACCGGTCGCGAAGGTTTCCTGGCGGTAAAACTTCCCGACCGCCGCGCGCTCAGCCGCCGCCGCGGGGCCGGGGCGGTGCCGGAGGCGGCTGGTTCTTCACCAGCGTTTCCGTGACCAGGTTCTTCAACTGCATTTGCGCCTGCTGTTGCTGCTGCAACTGCTGCAAAGCCGCCAGTTGCGGCGGAGAAAGGACCGCTTGCGCCTGGTTCAATGCCGAGGACGAGATGGGATAGCCGGGGATTGCCGGACGACCGCTGTCGTCGGCCGACCCCAGGAGCAGACCGACGCCCGGCACTGTTGCCATGGCATTCCTCACGATGGCACCGGTATCCAATCGCACCGCGCTGTTGGCGCCGCCGGACGGGCTGCCCGCGGGGATGGCGGCACGCTGGGGCGGGTTGGCGGCAAGGATCTGCACCAACTGCCCGGCCTGCGCCGCGGTCAGCGGCGTGGGGGTGTAACTGAGCCGCTGTTCCAGATCGCCGACGAGGTTCCGCTGTGGGACCGTTCGCTCGTAACTGGTGAGTTGGTCGAAACTGCTCTCCCCAATCGCCGCCTTGATGCCTTCGTTGAGCTGATTCTGCGTCTCGGTCACCAGCTTCCGGGCCTCCGGGTTGGCCCGCAGGTTGACGCCTTGATCGCGCGCGGCGGCAATCATGTCCTGCATCGTGTTGGCACGCTCTTCCAGCAGGGCCTTGAGCTTCTCGATTTGCGTCGGGGTTAGGTTCAGCATCTTGAACAGGTCGGCGTAACGCTGGTCGATGGCGGCCTTTTTCTGCACGGCCAATAAGGCCTGCACGTCGGGCTTGTTCATCAGCTCCCGGATTGCCGCGGTCTGTTGCGGCACGGATCCCGCGCGTTCGCCGAGTACCTCGTCCCGGCCCGCCGCGGCAGTCGCTGCGCCGTCTCCTTCGCGAGATCCGCGTCGCGGTCCGGCCTCCGCCATCTTTCCGCTGCCGATCGTCGATCGCGCGACGGCGAGTTGCGCCTGCTGCTCTAGATTCCGTTTTTCGAGTTCCCGGACCTTTCGTTGCCATTCGGAACGCTCATCGCGGTCCATCGCGGCCGCGCGAAGCGCGACGAGCGCCGCGTGTTGACGCCAGGCCAGAACACCGGTGCCGACGGAGGTGAAGGCGAGGAAAAGCAGGATCAAGTTGGTTCTACTCACGGAGAATTCCTTTGGGGTGTGGAATTGGATGCGCGCCCACTTGAACCGCAGCCCAAGCGTCAATCACCCGGACATCACTGCGCATTTCGATCAATCCCAAAGTGTCCAGTCCTCGACTCGGCGAAGCCGCGGAATGCGGGAATCGGCCCGAACCCTGGTCAACTCGCGCGGCCGCTCACGTCCCGTCATACAATGCCGCAATCTGGAGCAGGAGCTTCTCGAGTTCGCGGTAATACGCGTCCTCAGCCATCTTCGGCTTGTTCTCGCGCAATTTTGCCACCTGCAACTCGAGTTGATCGCGCTTGGCGCGAATATCGGCGGCCAGCTGCTGCTCGACCGCGCTGCGCACGAGGTGAAACTGGTGCGCCCGCGATCCATCCAGGCTCGAGCCGTCGCGGGCTTTCTTCGTCGCACGCACGCCCTTGAACCAGTCAGCCGGCGTGCCGAGCCCGTCACCGTTGTCGTCGATCAGCGAGTGTTCGGTCGCGAGCCGACCGTCGGTCTTGTAGAATTCGGCCGTGCGGTGCGATGCGCTCAGGAACGCCTCGAGCAGCGAAATCTGCCCGTCCTTGTCCAAATCGCTCTTCGGATCCGGCAGCGCCTCGGCGAGAAACTTGCCGAAACGCGCATAGTTCAGCTCGTGGCCGCTGCGCGTGGAGGTAACGACCACGCGTTGCGGCGCGGACAGCTTGGCCATGAATGGCGCGCTCGCCGACGTCGTGTCGATGATTGCGACGGGCCGCTGAAACGGCTTCAGCCATTCCGAAATCTCGGTGGCCGAGACATCGGGGCCGCGAATATTGAGCTTCGCCTCCTTGCCGTCGAATGTGCCATGGCCGACGAACACGAGCCACAGCTCGCCGCGCCCGTCCTTCGGTTCCGCCGCCATCGCCTGCTGGAGCCGCTCACGGTCGCTCGCGCCTCCGGCCGCCGACGCGCCGATCGCAACATGTTTCGCCCCGGCCTTGGCGCTGACCTCCGCCCAGCTCGCAATCTGCTGCTCGAAATCCGGCATGAACTCGTCCTCGCCATGCGCGCCGGCGACTAGAATTACCGTCGGCTGTTCGGACGGCTCCGCTGCGCGCAACGACGCAGGCGCGCAGACCAAAAGACCAAGGACTAAGGGACTAAAAGACCAAGGGGCGAGGAGACTAAAAGACCAAGGGACTAAAGGACAAAGGGACTTCAATCCCCCGACCGAAGCACGCAGCGCGTGAACGAAAACATCCATGCGGTGACTGGACTGGTGGTCTTTTAGTCCCTTAGTCCCTTTGTCCCTTTGTCCTTTAATCATGGCATTCCCTTCCAGCGTCGCAGTCCCCATTCGGCGAGCAGGCAGCCGAACGCGAACGCGAACATCACGGGTGTATGCCACGCTGGATACGACCAGGTTTCCATCACGGGTGCGCGCAACTCCGGCAGCCGCTTGGTGAATTTCTCCAAATCCTCGAGCGCGACCACTTCCCCACCAGTCTTGCGCGCGATATCTTCCAGCAAAGCCAGGTTCGGTACGAGCGAGCGGAACTCCTCCGCCGCGAGATCGGTGCTCCAGCCCGCCTCCGCCCGGCCAAGGTCCGCGCCCGCGTTGTTCTTGACCGAGGCAATCGCCTGGTAGCCTCCGGTCTGCCGCGGCACATAGGTGGCCTGATAAAGTCCCGGCTCCGTCAACGCCGGATCCGCCTCGAGCTTGATCGAAGATGCGGCTGCGCCGGCGGTG
Organism: Opitutaceae bacterium; assembly: GCA_030648295.1. Taxonomy (GTDB): domain Bacteria; phylum Verrucomicrobiota; class Verrucomicrobiia; order Opitutales; family Opitutaceae; genus ER46. Next base: position 18,554 of record JAUSID010000127.1, read on the forward strand.
CCCTCGAAGACGATCGGCTGAATGTCGATGGTCACCGACGCTTCATCGACGGGTTGGAATTTTTCATCGCGCACCCGCACTTGCACGGACACGGCCCCGTTGGGATCGCCCACCACCGGCTCGATTGTCGTGTGCACGCGGTTCGGTACGTCGGTAACGAGCCAGCGGACGAGCTGGCGCCACGCCTTGTCCATGTCGGTGTGCATGGCCGCATCGCGCAGACCCCAGCGCCAGACGTCGCCGATCATCAGCGCGGCGGTCCGGCCGCGACCAAAACGCTGCACTGCCAACGCGGGGAGCTCGGCGCCTTTTTCATCACGCACCGACGCGATGACGCTCGCGCCGGGTTTCAGCGAACGGACACGATTGAAGACGGCGAAAGGCGGCATGCCGTCGATGCGCGAGCGCTCATCCGATTCGTTGTCCCGCAACCGCGCCCAGGGTTGCAGCCAGCCTTCACGCGCGAGCTGAAAATGCAGCGGTCCGGGTGGCTCCATGGGCCCCTCGTCGCGGTCGAGATAAACCGGCAGCATGTCGCCGATGGGAGTGCGGGCGTATTTTCCGTCCTGGAAACTCTCCATCCCACCGAGCATCAGGACGCCGCCGCCACGCTCGGAGACGAATTTCTGCAGCAGCTGGGCCTGGTCGGCGGCGAAGAACTCCGCCTCGACCTTGGCGATGATGACCGCGTGATAGCCGTAGAGATCCTCCGGCGTCCGCGGAAATCCGGCGCGCAGCTCAAACTCATCGCGGGTGTTGAGCCGGACGAGCACGGGCTGGTCGTAACGTTGCACGTCCTCGGCCGACTGGTTGCCGAAGCCGCGAAACAGCGGATTGCTGGTCTCGCCCACCCGGCCGCGAAAATCGAATTTCGGCTCGCGCTTGGCCACGCGGATCAATGCGACGAGCTGGACCTGCTCATCCTCCTGGACGGCGCGATTGAGGAACTTGAACTCCCAGTTCGGTCGTCCGGTGACATACAATACGCGGAACGGCCCCTGCCCGCGATCCACCGCGATGACGCGGGAGTTGTTGGCCAGCGTGGCTTCATCGCTCTGTGGTGCCGCGCCCTTCGCGTCCGGCGCGGGCACCGGCTGATCGCGCGGCGCGACGCGCACCTGATAAAACGCCAGCCCGGGCTGATCGGGCTTCAGCTGGAAACGAAACGCCATCGGTTCACCGTCACCGCGCCCGTCCGCCGTTTGCTCCTGCACCGTGCGACCGGTTCGATCGACGAGCCGCGCGGTCACCGGCTGGCCGCGAAAACCGGCGGCGACGACATCGGTCTGGATCGTCACGGGCGCATCCTCGAACGAACTCTGCGTGACGTTGACGCGTTGCACCGCGATATCGCGCACCGCGTCCGCGCGTCCGAGGACAACCGGATAAACCGCTGGCAGGCCTTTCAAATCCGGCGCCGTGCCGGCCGGCAGATCGGTGGCGTTGCCGTCTGTGAACAGCAGCACGCCCGCGAGGGGACGGCTCTGAAAACGTTCGCCGAGCGTCTTCAGCGCGGACCCGATCGCCGAGGAGCGTCCCTCGAAATTCAGTTCGCGAAAATCCGTGGTCGGCTGCAACCGGGCGTCGAAGAGATAGCGACGGACGTCGAACGTGTCTCCCAGCGCCGACTGCCAGCCGGGCTTGCTTGGATCAACCAGCTCACGCAACGCATCGCCGCGCGTCTTCGCGGCGCCGCGATCACGGATTTGCAGGCCCTGGCTGTTGTCCGCGACCACCGCGAACAGGTTCGATCCGGGCCGGGCGCGCTGGCCGAGCCACAGCGGCTCGAGCAGGCAAAGCGCGAGGGCGGCGATGCCGAGCGCCTTCAGCAACAGGCACCACCAGCGCATCGGGTGTCCCGCCGCGGCACGGTAGCTCCACGCGAGCACCGCGACCGCGATTACAAAAAACGCGATCGCCGGCCACATCCAATTCCAGGCGGAAATCGTGAGCGAGGAAGGCATCATTTATCCTTCCCGAGTTCCTCGTAATAGCGCCGGACCGACTCCGCGAAACGATTGGGCACCGGGTCGCGATCGATCGGCGCGAGCGAGTCCTTGGTATCGCGGCGGGCCAGCTCGTCCGCCACGCGACTGCGAACCTCGACCAGCGGCTTCAGAATTTCCAAACGGACGACGGTCCAGTCCGGCTTCTTCAAATCCTGCTTGAAATCGCGCCGCAGCAGCCGGGCGCGTTCCCGCGCCGCCGCGACCGCATTGCGCAAGTCCGGCGTGTCGAGGAGTTCCTCGACATCGCGCAGCCGTTCGGCCCAGCGCGCAAACTCCTCGCCCGTCAGCGGTCCGTCCCAAATTCCCGGATTCCACGCGCCGCTCCAGTCGCCGCCCCAGCCTCCGCGTCCACCGCCCAGCGTGTCACCGCCGCGGTTCGGCCCCCGATTCATCAGATCATCGAGCGACAACGTCCGTCGATCGCCACCGCGCGGATCTCCGCGCTGATTGCGACCACCGGGCCCGCCCGCCATCTGGCCCGAGCCGCCCTGCTGGCCTGACTGCCCCTGGGCTTGCTGCTGACCCTGCCCTTGCTGGCCGCCTTGCCCCTGCTGACCTTGTTGTCCCTGCTGGCCCTGCTGCCCGGGGTTGTTGCCGGCCATCTGCTGGCCCTGCTGGTCGCCCGGTTGCTGGCCGCCCGGCTGACCTTCCTGAGGTTCTCCCGGCTGGCCACCTTGTTGATCTGCGTTCGCCAGCTGCTCTGAACCGGGTTCGCCCTTTTGACCGGGTTGCCGCTGGCCCTGTTTGCCGCCCCGCCCGCCTTTCTGGGCCTGGCGGCCATCACGACCCTGGCCGGCCGCCTCGGCAAGTTGCTGCCGCATCTCCTCGGCCCGTCGCTCCCGCTCCGCCTGTTCAGGGGTCTGCGATTCGCCCGGCTGCCCCTCACGCCCCGACCGCTGGCCGCGGCCTTGCGCCTGCTGGCCCGACTTTTGATCCGGTCCGCCCTCGCCCTGCGCCAACTCGCGCTGAAGTTGATCGGTCAACGCGTCGAGTTCGGACTGCGCGAGTTTCAACTGCTCGACATCATCGCCGAGTACGCTCTCGGCTGCACGCTCGACCCCTTTCTTCAGGTCATCGAGCTCGGCTCGCGCGCGCTGGGCCGCGCGGCCCGCCTGTGACACCGCACCTTCGCGCAGCATCTCGCTCGTGACCTCCAGCGCCTTGCCGCCGCCCTCGCGGTCGCCGGCTTTCTGCAGCCGATCGCGCAGATCGAAACTGAGCTGGCCGCTCGAAAGCAAATCCTCGCGCGCCTGCTTCACGCTGTTCGCATCGTCCTGCGTCGTCTTTCGAATCGTGTCGTAAAGCTGCCGCGACAGCAGCGGCTCGGTGTTTTCCGCCTGCTCCGACACCTGGGTCGCGCGGTCCACCAGCTTGTTCATCCGCTCCTTCTGCTCGTCCAGTTTGTCGATAACTTCCTTGGACGCCCCGCCGTCGGTGAGCGACTTGCGCTGCGTCGGCGCCTTCGCCAGCGAATCGATCTGCTGGTTCAACTCCTCCTGACGCTGGGAAAGTTCGCGCGCCTCGTTTCGCATCTCCCGGAGATCCTCCGCGAACTGGCTCGAATTCTGTTTCCGCATCTCGTCGCGCAATTCCTGCAGCTGCCGCTGCGCCCGCGTGCCGGAGGCGAGCGCCTGCGAGACGGACCCGTCGGCCGCGGCCTCGGCCGCCTTCTGCACGTCGTCGCGCGTCTGCTCGAGCTGCTTGCGCTCGTCCGCCATGCGGGACTGGTTTTCCGGCCGGTCCATCCGCTGCCGCACCTCGTCGACGTCGGCCAGCATCTGCTGCTGTTCCTCCTGGAGCCGCTTCAGCCGCCGCTTGATGTCTTCGCGCTCCTGCTCCGTCCGCGCTTCCTGGAGCGAGGTCTGGAGTTCCTTCATCCGGTCGTTCAAATCCTGCTGCCGCCGCGCGAGCTCCTGCAACCGGTTCATGACCGCGAGTTGCTCGCGCCGCTCCTGGTTCTGGGGCGCCTTCGCCTGGCGCTGGGTCTCGTAGCGGTTTTCCGACTGCTGCAGATCCAGCTGGTCGATCTGCCGCTGGTTGCCCTGCTTGCCGCCGCCTCCGCCCTTCTTCTGCCGATTCCGCCGCGTCACCGCGGTCTCGCGCGACTGCATTTTCAACAGCGCCTGATAGGCGGCCTGCTCGGCCGGCAATGCCTGCGCGAGCGGCGCCGGCACCTTGGCCGCGTCCTTCAATCGCTCGACCGCCTTCTCCATTTCCTTCGTCGCCGTCTTCCACATCGCCTGCTCGCGCGGACTGCGCGCCTCACCCTGCGCCTCTTCGGCCTGCGCCAGCGCCTGCTCCTGCGATTCGGTGACGATCTTCACGTCCTGCACGTACTTCGGCGTCGCGCCGTCGCGCTGGAGCCGCCACGTCGCATTGATGATTTGCTTCTGCAGTTCGGCGAGCTTCCGCTTCTCGTTGCCCCCGCCCTGCTGCTCCTCCTCGCTCTCTCCCTGCATGTCCTGGCTCTCGCGGAAGATCTCGTCGAACGGCCGGACTTCGCCGAAATAAAGATCGCCGCTCGTGCGGCGCGGCTTGCCGTCGCCGCCGACGTCCTCGGCCCACGCGTGCCACGCCACCAGATCGTCCGGCTTCACCCCGAGCTCCTCGAGCCGCAGCAGGTGGCTGAACGTCCGCTTCTCCTTCGGGCCCAAATCGCGGCCGAGTTCGATGGTCTTCGGCTCGCCTCCATTGATTGAATACGCCAGCCCGTAGGCCGACGCGCCGAAATCGTCCCACACCGTCCCGTCGAACGTAACCTCCTCGAGCGCCGACGGGCGCACGTCTCCGCGCGGCGAGGCGAGCTTCACCTCCGGCGCGCGATTCGGCTGTACGTCGATGACAAACGGAGACGCGACCTTGTTGGCCCGGCCCTCGGCGTCGACCAGCTTCAAGTCATACGACTGCGTCTTCCCGGGCGTGAAATTCGCCAGGGTCGCCGTCGCCTTGTCGGGCGCGACGCTGAGCGGAATCTCCGTCTTCTTGCCGTCGCGCGCCACGAGCTTCGCCGATTTCACCGGCTTGTTCAGCTGCATCGCGAAATCCAGCTTCGTCCCCTGCACCGCGCTCACGCGCCGCGTGTCCTCGATGTGTTTCGGTGCCAGCTTCGTGTACGTGGGAAATGTCAGGTCGACATCCGAGCGCACGAGCTTGGGGTGCTCATACACGGTCACCTTGAAGTCGCGCGTCTTCTGGCCGCGATACTCCAGGTGATAGGTGAAATGATTCGCGACCTCCGGCACGCTCCCGCCAAACACCGGATCCGCCAGGCTCTTCACCAGCGGAATCGTCCGCGGCGCCGCGCCGCTTTCGCTGATCACCAGCCCGACGGTCGGCGGCAGGGCGCCACCAAAACGCGCCAGCACCACGAGGCTGTCCCCGCGCTCGATGCTCGTGTCGCCCGGCGTCACCGCGACCCCGTCGGCGCCGAGCCACGCGGGGGCCACGCCGTGGATCGGGCTCACGCGCAGACTGGCCAGCGCGAAAATCACGACGCCCAGCGCGACGAGATGCGCGAACTGCGCGGCGGCGAGACGCGATGACGGCACCACCCGACGCCAGTCGGCATCCTGGCTCCGCGCCGTCGCCTCCTGCAGCACGCGATATTGGAAGTAGCTGTTCTGCTCCACGCCCGACGAGGGGTACTGGACGGCAGTGAGAAGTACGCCGTCGAGTTCCGGGTGCTTTGCCTCGATTTGCTGGGCGATCCAGCGCAGGTTCGCGGCGCGACCGAAATGATGAATCGTGATGCCGAGCGCCACGGCCAGCGCGGTCGCGGCGAGGATTGGCAGAACGTGGGGTGAAGCCCAGCCCGTCTGCCGCTGCACCAGCAGCAGCGCCCCGGCGACGAGCGCGGTGGCGGCCCAGCACACGGCCAGCTTGCGCCACCAGCCGAGCCATTGGTAGCGGCGCACCACGCGCCGCAGCTTCTGCATCAGGAAATCGTCGCTCATATTGTTGCCTCCTCGGTTCGCAGCGTTGCGCGCCGCGCCGTCCAACCGGCGAGCGCCGATTCGACCAACAGCACCGCGAGCGTAGCCACAATGAACCAACGCCAGAGTTTTTGCCGGTTCTCCGCCTCCAGGCCCTGGAGCAGCGCCTTGTTTTCCCTCGTTTCCGTTGGAGCCGCCGCAACCTTCGCGACCGGCACGCCGAGGTCCTGCAATTCATCGGGATCGAGCGGGGCCGTCCGGCTCTCGTTCGCATCCAGGTTCACCGCGAAACGCTGCGGCTTCGCTCCCGTGAACTCGTAGATCCCCGGCTGCCTGGTCGCCGCGAACTCCGCCGCTCCCGTCGCCAGCGCCGCGCTCGTGCCGTCCGGGGCCTTGACCGCCGTGCTGCCGGCTTCGGCCGGCAGCGGCACGTTGTCACCGACGTAATACTGGGTCACCACCGGCGCGACGCTCCCGCTCATTTCGAGGAACGACCACATCAGCGGCACAAACTTGGACGAAACCGCGAGCTGGCTGTCTTCCGGCTGCCAGCCCGACGTGAGCACGAACACACGGCCCTTGCCGAGCGGCACTTCCACGACCGCCGGATCGCCGGAGTCGAATTTCGCGACGACGCGCGCGTTGGGCACGGCCGCCGGATCCAGCTTCCGGTACCTCCAGACGTGGATTTTCGTGAAGTCACTGAATCGCGGATCGGCGAACGGCGCGAACAGCGGATGCCGGAAATCGATTTCCGAGAGCATGGCGTAGGTCGACGGCTGCGCATCGGTGAGCCGGACGCCGTCCGCCCCGAGCAAACGCGCCAGGGTGTCGCCGGCGGCCGCGTTGCGCGGAACAACAACCGCGACTTTCCCCGCCTGGACCTGGTTGCGCACCTCGGCGATCGTCGCCGGCGGCAGCGGCTCGCCGACGAAGATCACGCTCGCGGCGGCGAAGTCGGTCGGTGGCACCGGTGAATTCGCCGCGCGGGCGACAACCTTCACCGCCAGCCGCGGTGTATCCATGAAAACCTTGCGCAGAAAGAACAGCGGCTGCTTCACGTCGTCCTCCGTGTCGGCGCCCAGCCACAGCACCCCGGCCCGCTGCTGCACCGGCGGGATCACGAAAATCGTGTTGTCGAAAACCTCGTCATCCCCGGTGAGCGCAATCTGCGCCGCCGTCGCGCCCTCCTTCGGCACCGGGACGGAAAACACGCGGCTCTGGCCGGGCGGCACATACGCGGGGATCGGAGCGCCGGCATACTCGGCGGCCGCAGCGCCACGGCTCCAACCCACCTTGAACTCCTCTCGTTTCGAATCAGGCGCATTGGTCACGCGCACGCGCACAACCGCATCGGCGCCACGCGGCGCATCGGCGGCATCGGCGACCAGTTGCAACCCCGCATTGGTCGGGAGCTTCGCCTTGACCGCTTCGACGAGCAAAGTAACGCCCTTCGGCCATTCGTAAGCCTGGAGCGTGTCCAACCGGCTGCCGGCCTGAAGATCGCTGACGAGGACAATCTCACGCGGGCCATCGACCGCGCGCACCGGCCGGCCATCGACGCCCTTGGTTTCGGATTCCGCGAGCGCTTCGGCCGCCATGATCAACGCGTTGCCGAGATGGGTTCCGCCCCAACCGGGCGAGATCGTTTGCAGCCGGCTCAACGCCAGCGGCACGCGCTCGGTCGGCGCCGCGCGATTCCAGTCCTCGAAGGAAAGCAGCGGCGCGGTCTGCCGCTCAAACGTGAATATCGCCACGTGGTCGGTCGGTCCCGCGCGCCGCAATACCGCCTCGGCCCGTTCGCGCGCCGCCGGCCACGCGCCGTCGCGACGCATGCTCGCGCTGAGGTCAATCAGAAGGACGGTGCGCTTCGGTTGCGTCGACGTCGGGTCATCGAGCGGTACCTGCTTGAAAAACGGCCGTGCAAACCCAAGCGCGAGCAGCGCCAGCGCCGCGCAGCGGAGGATCAGCAGGAGGATGTGCTCGAGCCGGTGGCGCTTCGAGATCCGCGGCGGGCTCGGCAACAGGAACATCAGCGAACTGAAAATCGTCCGCTCCCGTGTCGTGCGCCGGATCAGGTGATACAGGATCGGCCCGACAACCGCCAGGCCACCGAGGAGAAACAGGGGGGTGAGGAAGCTCATGTGCGCTTCCCGGCTCCCAGATAGCTGCACGCGTGTCTGGTTCTTTCTCTTTCCTCTTTCTCGTAATCTTTCTCGCCAAATCCGGTCCGGAATCCGGGAGAAAGAGAAAGATTAAAATTAAGAGAAAGAGAACGAGAACGATCGGCTCGCCACGATGGCCCCGAGCCCGTCGAAGGGCTGGCGCTCGCCGCTACCTCAAAACCGTTCGTCGCTTCGTGGCTGCTCATGAGACACCCCCGATCGCGCCACGCGCCCGGCGCACCTGACGGCCGCGCTTCATCCGCTGCTGCAAAAACGCGAAAAGCGCGAACTCCAGCGGCTGCCCGCTCGAAATCTGATGATAGGTGACGCCGAGCTTCCGGCACATCGCCGCCAGCGCCTCACAATGGGCCTTGAATTTCTTCAGGTAGGCGGCACGCGCGGCGGCGGGATCTATATAGATCGTGCGTTGCGACTCCGCGTCCTCGAACAGTGCGGGCTTATCCAGCGCAAATTCGAGTTCAGCGGGATCCAGCACCTGGAATATGACAACTTCGTGACCGCCGGCCGTGACCGCAACAAGGTTTCTTTCCAGCCGATCGATCGGCGCAAGGAAATCCGAAATCATCATCACGAGTCCGCGCTTTCGGATGAGCGCCGAGATCCGCTCGATCGGCGCGTTTAGATCCGTGCCCCGGCCGCGCGTCGGAGCCTCGAGCGCGAGCATCAACTGCCGCAGGTGGCCGGGCCGGTGCCGGGCCGGCAGGTAGTCGCGCACCTCCTCGTCAAAGGTCAGCAGTCCAATCGCGTCGCCCTGGAGGTGCAGAAAATACGCGAACGTCGCCGCGAGGGTCGCCGCATAGTGCGCCTTGGTGTAGGCACGCGTGCCGTAGTCCATCGACCGGCTTTGATCCACCAGCAGGTGGCAGCGCAGGTTGGTCTCGTCCTCATACTTCTTGATGAAGTACCGATCGCTGCGCGCGAACACGCGCCAGTCGAGGTAGCGCGGATCGTCGCCCGTGGAGTATTGCCGGTACTCGGTGAACTCGACCGAGAAGCCGTGATACGGGCTGCGGTGCAGGCCGCTCCAGAATCCCTCGACGACCGCACGCGCCCGCAGCTCGAGGCTGCGAATCGTCATCAGCGCCTGTGGATCGATCAGTGCGGCGGAGCTGAGCGTCGGGTTGGAAGCGGCAGCAATCATCAGGCCGCGTTCTTCACCGGCGTTTTCACGGCGCCGAGCAGCTTCTTCACCACATCATCGACGCGGATGCCTTCGGCCTCGGCGCGATAATTGAGCAGGATCCGATGCCGCAGCGCGGGCGTGGCGAGCGACTGGATATCGTCCATCGTCACGTGTGCGCGGCCGCGCAACAGTGCGCGAGCCTTCGCCCCGAGGATCAGGAACTGGCCGGCGCGCGTGCCGGCGCCCCAGCTCACCCACTCGTTCACGAAGTCGGGCGTGCCGGGCTGGTGCGGCCGCGATGAGGACGCAAGCTGCACGGCATAGCGCACCATCTCCTCCGCCACGGGAACGCGGCGGACCAAATCGTGAAACGCGAGCACGTCCTCGCCGGTGAACAGCGCCTCGATGGCCGCGGGCCGGCCGGCCGTCGTCTGCGTCACCACCTGCACCTCGTCGTCTTCCGGCAGGTAATTCATCACCACGTTGAACATGAAGCGATCGAGCTGCGCCTCGGGCAGCGGATACGTGCCCTCCATCTCGATCGGGTTCTGGGTGGCGAGGACGAAGAAGGGTTCCTCGAGCGGATGGCGCACGCCGGCCGCCGTGACCTGGTGTTCCTGCATGGCCTCGAGCAGCGCGGCCTGTGTTTTCGGCGGCGTGCGGTTGATTTCATCGGCCAGCACCATGTTGGCGAACACCGGGCCGCGCATGAACGTCATCTTGCGCGAGCCGTCCGCATCCTCCTGGAGGATTTCGGTACCGGTGATATCCGCCGGCATTAGGTCGGGCGTGAACTGGATCCGCTGGAACTTGAGGTGAAAGATCTGCGCGATGGATTTCACCAGCAGCGTCTTGGCCAGACCTGGCGCGCCGGTAATCAGGCAGTGTCCGCCGGCCATCAGCGAAATCATGATCTGTTCGATGACTTCGCGCTGGCCGACGATCACCTTGGCCAGCTCCGCGTCGATGCGCGAGCGGCCGGCGAGCAGTCGCTCGGCGACGGCGCGTTCGGCGGCGAAGGATTCGGCAGGCGTCGGGGAGACGTGAGCCGGTACGGATGGAATCGGGGTGCTCATGAAGTTGGAATTGGGCTGAAGGCGGTGGCGATAAGACGCCCGCCCTGGAGAATCGTCTCAGTGTGTCATCAAGTAGAACACGAGATTGATGCCCAGAGGATAGGAGACTTTCTCGGAAAACGTCTGGAAAAATTCGGGGTCCTCCCCTTCACGCTCCCAGCCGTCGCTGACGTCACTGTTGTGAATGGCGAGCACCATAATGCGCTCTTTGTCGTCCAGCAATGCGCGCACGCTCATCTTTTCCGAGCCTTCGCCGCGATAAATCTGGATCGACGAATTCGGGTCCCGCCAGTCGTGCTGCCGGTTCCAGAACTGCATCGTCGGGACCTGCAACCGCTGCATTGGTCCGCTCAGGTTGAACACGCAGTTGAAAAGAGGGTGATCGGTCGACAGCTCGACCCAGTTGCGCTCGGGCAGCACGCGCTTCATCTGGGCGGCGAAACCCTCCCATTCGGTCGTATTCCAGAAATCGATCACCAGCACCACGCCACCCGCGAGCACGTACTTCCGAAGCGCCGATACTTCCTGATCGCGCAGCCGCATGTATCCGGGATGCTCCATGAACAAAAACGGAAAATCGTGCAGGGTCGGATCGGTCAGCTTCAGCACCCGGCCGTCCGGATCGACCTTTGTCGACGTCAGCTGCTGCAAACGGTACGAGAGGTTCAGATCCGCGTCCGGGAAATCGACCCACCACCCGAGATTGCGGCCGCGGCCGTATCCCGGCGCGAGGTTGGGTCCCACCTTGAAAATCGCGCGGGCAAAGGTGAACACGTCCTTCTCGAACCCGCGCGGGTTGGTCCATTCCGGCGTCCCGGTGCTGTGGGAAATCACCTCGCGCGCAGTCTTCACCGCATTCTCGTCGATGATGCCGCTGCCCTCGGTGCGAACGAGCGAGCTGGACTCGTTCTCGTTGCCGTTGAAAC
>JAUSID010000132.1 GCA_030648295.1 Opitutaceae bacterium
GGCTATGCAAATATCGATCCGGATCGTACCGATTCGCGACGATTTTGGGGAATCGTGTACCGAGCGAAGCGTCATCCGCCAATCGGTCATCGGTCATCTAAAATCTGTCATTTGGAAGACCGGCCCAATTCAATGGATTGGAAATTTCAAGATGCCCGATGACAGATGCCCGATTGGCGGATGTCGCTTCGCTCGGTACAAGATTTCCGGGTACTTCGAAAACCCTGGCCGCCTACGGCGCCGCCGAAGGCGGGCAAGCTTGACCTGTTCACAACGAGTTTCGGATTTCAAGGAGTCTAGCGACGTTGTGTTTTGGATCGTAGCAGCCGAGGTGACGAGGCTGGGGCGTGACGGCGGCTGCGCCGTTCGAGAAGCTCACCGTCGAGAGGCTCGTGACGGGTCACTCGCAGAATCACCGGCTGGAAGCCGGTGCCACTTTGGTGTCATTTGCCGAACGCCACGGCGCCGAGATCCAGCGCGCCGGCGTCCGACCGCAACCCTGCGGATTTGCGACCGCCGCGGCGCGAATCCGCTTCAGAAATACTTCACGTAGATGGCACCCCGGGCGTCGGTGAACGTGAGGCTGTCGGTGTCGACCTTGACCAGTCGAACGCCTAGGGTGCGATCGACAATGTCGTTCACCCGGAAAACGCGATCGTTCATCAGGACGCGGCTCTCCGTCCCGGACGAGCGGATACCACCAACGCGCAGCGCGTCGACATAGGCGTGAATGCGTTCATCCGGCTTCACCGCTGGGGCTGGCGGCGTTGCCCCCGGCGTCGGCGGGACGGGTGTGACCTCGGATTTCGGGGCCGCGGGTTCCGGGGCCGGTTTCTCGGGACGGGAGGCGACGGGCTTGGCGGGTTCGGGTGGGGGGAGCGCAGCGCTTGTCACCGGCGCCGCGGGCGGGGGTTCGCTCTTGGTTGCGGGTGCCGGCGATGGAATCGCTGGCATGACAATGGACGGCGCCGGTGCGGGCGCCGACGTCGGGGTTGCAGCGGGAACCGGCGTCGTCGCGGCGGCGACCGACGGAGTTTTCGCGGGCCGATTGAGCAGGAAAACCGTGATGACAACCGAGAGCACCACGAGCGCGATGGCACCGCTGGCAATCAGCAGGGTCACGTTTGCGCTGCGCGGCTGGCGACGAGGCGCGACGGCGCCGCCGGTATTTCCCGGCATCGGCGGCTCAACGGCGGCCTGTTCGACCGTCCGCTGCCGCTGGGCCTTCTTCAGCGCTTCGTTAATCAAACTCATTTATTTCATCCGTTGGTCATTTCTTCTCCGCCGCAGTCTTCCTGGTCTTTGGAATCTTCCAAGCCTGTTCCCATTTCCCGATTCTACCTTGTCTTCGCGTTTTTCACATCTTCCTCCGGGTTTCTTCTTTCCCGTTTTCCCATGTCTTCCGGGTCTTACATGTCTTGGCAGTCTTCAATGTCTTCCCGTCTTCCGCCTCACGCCGTCAGATTCTCCATGTCCTTGATCGCTCGGCGGACGTCCCAGTAATTCACCTCGTCGGACTCGCGGATGAAGGCCGAGAGCATCGCCTTGTCGCAAAGATTATTCACAATCCGCGGAATGCCGCGGCTGCCGCGATGGATCGCCCGCAGCGCCCACGTCGTGAATCCCGGCCGGCCGGCACTGCCCGCGAGCGTCAACCGGTGCTGGATGTAGTGGTTCATGTCGCTCGCGGAGAGCGGGTGAAGTTCATAATGCACGAGGATGCGCTGCCGGAGCTGGCGCAGTTCGTCGCGCCCGAGTATATCCTTCAACTCGGGCTGGCCCATGAGCACGATCTGAAGGAGCTTTTGCTTGTCCGTCTCGAGATTCGAAAGCAGCCGGATTTGTTCGAGCACCTCGAACTTCAGGTTCTGCGCCTCGTCGATGATGAGGACGATGTCGCGGCCTTTCCCGATTCGCTCGAGCAGCACGCGGCTCATCTGCGCGACCAAATCGTTCTGGCTGCGCGCGAGCTTCGTCTCGCCCAATTCCGTGAGGATCGCCTTCAGCATCTGAGTTTCGGTCACCCGCGGGTTGAGAATGAGCGCGGTGTCGAAGCGGGCGGGGTCGAGTTCGTTGAGGAACCGCCGGCAAAGCGTCGTCTTGCCGCAGCCCACCTCGCCGACCAGCACGATGAACCCCTTTCTTTCCTGCACGCCAAATTTCAGGTGCTGGAGTGCTTCCTGGTGGGTGGGGCTGAGGTAGAGAAACCGCGGGTCGGGAGTGATGTTGAACGGCATCTCTCGGAACCCGTAAAAACTCTGATACATTGGCAGGCCCAAGGTGCAGCCGCCGGGAAAAAACGCACGCCAAAATCTCCGCTGCGTGCCGCCGCCGCCCGTTTGAAATCTCCTTTACTCCGGCGCCCTGCTTTCCGTTGATGGGGCACGGTGAATTCGCGGCGAGTCATAACCGGCGTGTATGTCGTCCTCCTGACGGTGCTTGGGCTGGGCGCAGGCGCGCTGTTTTTGGACGCGCGGGCCGAGTATAACCAGCTGAAGCAGGTCGAGGCCGCCAGCCGCCGCCGGCTCGCCGAAACCGAGACACGCCTCCGCGAACAGGAGCGGATCCTGCAACGCCTCCGTACCGATCCCGGCTTTGTCGACAAGGTGATTCGCCAGAAGCTACATTACGCCCACCCCGGTGATGTAATTTTTCACTTCGAAAACTGAACCTTCGGCGGTTCTGCGTTTCCATGGCGATTCCATCCCGTGACCCATCCGCTGATCGACAGCTTCAAAGGCGCCGGCCAGGCGCAGGTTTTCGCATATTTTGATCAACTTTCGCCGGACGAGCAGCGGCAGCTGCTGGAACAGGCGGGCGAGATCGATCTCGCCGAGATCGATCGGCTGAGCCGGACCCTGCTGGGCAAAAACGCCGCCGAAATAAACCTGGAGGGCCTTGCCCCCGCGCCGTACGAGAAGCGGCCCGAACACGGTGGTGAGGCCGACGCGTGGGTGAAGGCGAAAGCCGCGGGAGAGGAGGCGTTGCGCGCGGGCCGTGTCGCCGCGTTTATGGTCGCCGGCGGGCAGGGGACGCGGCTTGGCTACGACGGACCAAAGGGCACGTTTCCGGTCACGCCGGTGAAACGGAAGCCGCTGTTCCAGGTCTTCGCGGAAAAAATCCGCGCGGCGGGCCTGCGCTACGGCCAGCCGTTGCACTGGTTCATCATGACCAGCCACGCGAACCACGCCGCGACCGAGGCGTTTTTCGCCGAGCACGGTTTCTTCGGGCTCGAGCGTGGCCGCGTGCATTTTTTCCGGCAGAGGCGGATGCCGGCGGTGAATTTTGAAGGGCGGATCATGCTCGAGTCGAAGTCCGCGATTGCGCTTTCGCCCGACGGCCATGGCGGTTCGCTCCGCGCGCTCGAACGCAGCGGCTCGCTCGACCTGATGCAGCGCGAGGGCATCGACACGCTGAGTTACTTCCAGGTCGACAACCCGCTCGTCCGTTGCGTCGACCCGGAGTTCATCGGCTGGCACCTGATGCGCCGATCGGACATGTCGAGCAAGATGGTGCCAAAGGCCTACGCGGAGGAGAAAGTTGGCCATTTCTGCGTCCAGAGTGGCAAACTCGTCGTGGTGGAGTATTCGGATTTACCCATGGCGATGCAGCGCGAGACCGACGCGCAGGGGCAGCTGCGGTATCTCGCCGGCAGCATCGCGATCCACATCCTTGACCGCGAATTCGTCCGGCGGATGGCCCGTTCGGCAGGCTCGGGGAAGGCCCATTCGGCAGGCTCCCTCCTTCGCCAAGGCTCCGGAGGGCAGGGAGGGCGGGCCGAGACGAACGAGAGCGCGAAGTCGGGGGAGGACGTGGCGCTGCCGTTTCACCGGGCCGACAAGAAAATTCCGACGATTGACGCGAGTGGTCGCCCGGTTAAGCCGGATCGGGCGAACGGCGTGAAGTTCGAGATGTTCGTGTTCGACGCATTGCCGTTCGCGCGGAATCCCGTCGTGATCGAAACGCGGCGGGAGGATGACTTTTCGCCGGTGAAGAACGCCGAGGGGGTCGACTCGCCGAAAACGTGCCGCGACGATCAGCTGCGGCAATTCGGCCGCTGGTTAACGGCCAATGGCACCGGCGTCGCGACGGACGCCACCGGTCTGCCGGCGCTCACACTCGAGGTGTCGCCGCTTTTTGGCTACGACGAGGATTCGTTCGCCGAGTCGTGGAAGAAGCTCTCACCGAAACCGGTGATTCACGAGGGGCTGTACTTGGAGTAGGGGCGGCGCGCGGAGGGGCGGAAGGGCAGAGGCACGGAGGCGCGGAGGGGCGGAGGAACGGAGGAACGGAGGGGCGGAGGAACGGAGGAACAGAGGGCAAATGCGCAGATGGTCGGATGGGCTGGCGGACCAAGGACCAAGGACCAAGGACCAAGGACCAAGGACCAAGGACCAAGGACCAAGGACCAAGGACCAAAGACAACTGGTCATCTGCGCGCATCCTAACCACCGACCACCGACCACCGACCACTGACCATCTGCTCCTACGACCTTCGACTGGGAGCGCGACCGCCCTCGGTCGCTCCGATCTCCATGCGACCGGGGGCGGTCGCGCTCCCAAAGAACCGCGGAGCGGCCGGCCCAACATTCGGGTTGAAACAGATCTCGAATGCAGGCGTAACCGTGTGCGAGTGTTTTCCCTTCCCGGAATGATCACCCACGCGCGCCGTATCGACCCGGAATCTTTGCCACCGCCGGTGAGTCGCACGCGCGTCCGCGGGGGACTTCGGGTGGGAATCGCCCTCGGAGCCACTGCGGTTGCGATGTTCGCCGGGTTGCGGGCGGCGCCCACGGGCGTGAACAATGTGCCGAGTGCGGACACGTCGCCGGGCGGAACAGGCGTGTTCCAGATGTACTCGGCCTTTGGCAAGGGGGCGCCCGAATGGTTTGCTGGCGTCCGCGCCGGCCTGTCGCCGTCACTCGGAAATTTCGAAGCGGGAGTCGACACCCGCTGGGGTGCCGGTCCGACCATCCCGGCTTTTTTCAACGCGAAGTGGGCGGCGCAGCTCGAGAAGGGGCTGCCCGCGCTCGGCATCGGGATCGCCGGAGTCGCGCTTCGGTCGTCGGACCGCGACGCGCTCGGGCAGCCGCAAACGTATGCGGTGTTCACCTACGACGCGGATGTCGCGCGGTTTCACGCCGGCTACGCCTTTCAATCGCGGAACGGCGCCATGTTCTTCGGGCTGGACCACTGGTGGGTGCTCGCAAACCAGAAACTTACGTTTCGCGCCGACATCACCCAGATTCAAAATCGCGACCAGTGGCTCGCGAGCGCCGGCTTCATGTACCTGCTCGCCGATCCGCTGACGCTCGAGGTGTGGCACAGCCTGCCGACCGAACGCGGTCGCGACTACACCACCGTGAGGCTATCGATCGGGTTCCGCTATTAGGGGAAATCTTCGGGCTGGCTGTTTCCATTCAGCCTCCACCGCAATACGCGTTTTGCTCCGGACAGGAAGAAACAACGGTTTCCTGGGGTTGATTCGTGTCAGCTCGCGGCTGTCTGCATCCGCCCGCGCCGGCCAAATCGCGCATAAAGCGGCGGCAGCAGAAACAGATTCAGCAGGGTCGATGTGACCAGGCCGCCGAGGATCACGAGTGCCATCGGCCGCTCGATTTCGTTTCCCGGCACGTTGCCTTTCAACACCAGCGGCAGCAGGGCGAAAGCAGCGGTGGCCGCGGTCATGAGGATCGGTACGAGTCGTTCCTCGGAGCCGCGTAGCACGACCTCGGGCCCGAAGGCCACGCTCTCCTCCTGCTCCAGATGGCGGTAATGACTGACGAGCAGGATCCCGTTGCGCGCGGCGATTCCCAGCACGGTCACAAAGCCGACCAGCGAACCGAGCGACAGGACGCCGCCGCCGAGCCACGCGGCGAGGACTCCGCCGATGAGCGCAAAGGGCAGCGTCAGGGCGATGAGCAGCACGAGCCGCACCGACTGGAAATCCGCGAGCAGGATCACGAGGATGCCGGCGAGGGATGCCAGGCCGAGCCAGAACAGCCGCGACTGCGCGGCCTGCCGTTCCGCGTATTCGCCCAATACTTCCGGGTGATAGCCGGCGGCAAACTTGACCTGTCCGACGCGCGCTTCGATATCCTTGGCTACTGCCCCCAGGTCGCGACCGGAGACGTTGCACGTCACATCAATCCGTCGCGACGCACCTTCGCGGCGAATCGCGTTCGGCGTCGGCACGATGGCGAGGTCCGCTACATCGGCGAGTCGCACATGCCCGCCGCTCGGCGTCTCAATCAGCAATTCGCGAAGGCTGGTATAGTCCGCGCGCACCGGCGGCAGACTCCAGACTGCGACGTCATGGACCTTCTGGTCGTGATACACCTCACCGACCTTGCGGCCGCTAACCAGCGTCGTCACGGCCAGCCGGACCTGCCCTGCCGTCAGTCCATGCAGTGCCGCGGACTCCGCTCGGAGCTTGATCGTGATTTGCGGCACGAGCGTCTGCGGTTCGACCTTCAAAGCGCTGACTCCGGCGATGTCCTTCAGCGCGGCGCCGACCTCCGCCGCATGCGAACGAAGCAGCGCAAGATCCGGCCCGTAGATTCGCACCACGATGCTCGCACTCGCTCCGGTCAGGACCTCCTTGATCCGCTCGCGCAGGTAGGTCAGCAGGTCCCGCACGAGCCCCGGGTAGCTGTCCACGACCGCCTGCACCTTCGCGATGGTTGATTCGTAGTCCACCTGCGGATCGAGGCTGATCCACAGCTCGGTGAAGTCCGGACCGACCACCTCGTCCGCGACCTCGGCGCGGCCGATGTGCGCGCCCTGGTTGCGCACGCCGGGAATCGCGCGCAGGTCCTTGCTGGCGGCAATCGTGATCCGGGTGCTGGCCTCGACCGACGTGTTTGGTTTCTCCAGCCAGTGCATCAGGAAATCACGCTCCATGAAATTCGGCAGGAACTCCTCGCCCAGCCGGGCGTGCCATACCCACCCGGTGAATACAAACGCGACCGCGAGCACCACGATCGCCATCCCGGGACGGTGGGCGAGACGGGGAAGCAGCGAGCGGTAGCCGGTCTTCAGCTTGCGCGCGAGCCAGGCCTCGCGGTGCTTTTGCGCCTCGACCCGCAGGAGCAGAAGGCTCAATGCCGGCGTGACGGTCAGCGCGACACCCAGCGAAGCGACGATGGCGAGGATGTAGGCGAGCGCCAGCGGCTGAAAGAACGTTCCCGCGAGCCCGGGCAGGAAAAACACCGGCACGAACACGAGCACGATGATCACACTCGCGTAGACGACCGCACTCCGCACTTCGAGCGAGGCGGCAAGCACGACCTTGAGCGCCGGGAGCGGCGTGGGCAGCAGACGATTCTGCCGCAACCGGCGAAGGATGTTCTCCACGTCGATGATGGCGTCATCCACCACCTCGCCCAGCGCGATAATGAGGCCGGCGAGGATCATCGTGTTGATCGTCTCGCCACGCCAGCGCAGCAGCAGCAGCGCGACCGCGAGTGACAGTGGAATCGCAACGATGCTGATGATTGTGGTGCGCCAGTCTCCGAGGAAGAAGAAGAGGATGATGATGACGAGCAGGCAACCCAGCCACAGCGCCTCCGTGAGATGATCGATCGAAAGCTGGATGAACGTCGCTGGCCGGAAGATCGTCGAGTCCATCTCCACGCCCGACAGCCCGGGCTTCAATTCCGCCAGGACTTTCTCCACGCCGGCAGTGACATCGAGGGTGTTTCCCCAAGGCTGCTTCTCGACAATGAGCAGAATCCCCGGGCCGTCGTTGATGACCGCATCTCCGATCGGGGCGGGATGGCCAATGCGTACTTCGGCCACGTCGCCGAGCCGGATGGGGGTGCCATGGCGAAATTCCACGACGGTGCGCGCCAGGTCTTCCGGCGTCGTGATGAGCCCGAGTTGGGCGACGCTCAGCCGGAGGTTCGGCGTGTCAATGAAGCCGCCGGCGCTGACGACCGCGGCGTCTCCCGCCGCCCGCGTGACGGCATCGAGCGTGACGCCCGCGGCGCGCAGCCGCTGTGGATCCACGAGCACTTGGAACTGTTTGTCGCGCTGGCCCCAAATGGCGACGTTCGCCACGCCGGGCACCGACATGAGACGAGGGCGAATCGTCCAGCGCGACAGCTCGCTCAGTTCCATTTGGGAAAGCGTCTTGGAGGTGAGGCCGACCTTCAGCGCGCGGCTGAGCGACGAGTAGGGGGCCATCAGCACCGGCGGCTTCACCACCGCGGGCAAACGATTCTGGGCGAGGTTCAGCCGCTCCTGCACCAGTTGCCGGGCCCGCATTATGTCCGTGCCGGGGTTGAAGATCATCACCACCGACGAAAGCCCGAGCACGGATTTCGACCGGATTGTCTTCAGGAACGGCAGCCCGTTCAGCGAGTTTTCCAGCGGCACCGTGACGAGTGAATCGACTTCCTCGGTGGATAGACCTGGTGCCTCGGTTTGCACTTCCACCAGGGGCGGGGCGAACTCGGGAAACACGTCCAGTGGCGCATTGCGCGTGGCATTGATCCCGGCGAAGAGAAGCGCCGCCGCCAGCGCGACGACCAGCACCCGCATGTGGAGCGCCCACGAAACGATGGCGTTGAGCATGGCGGGCGCGGGTCCGGGTTACTTGCCGGTCATGAACTCGGTGCCAAAGAGCTCGGCCGCGCCGTCGGTGACGATTCGCGCTCCGATGGCCGGACCGCTGGCGAGGACGGCGTGAGCGCCGGCGAGCCGCATGACCTGGATCCGGCGCCGCACATACTGGTGCGGCGCGGTGTTTTCGTACACCCACTGTCCGCCGTGAATGTCATGCAGCACCGCGTTGAACGGCACGACGAGACTCTCCGTGGCCGCTCCGGCCACCGGCACCTCGACGGCCACGCGCTCGCCCGGTCGCAGGGCGAGTCCGGCGGGCAATTCATAGTACCAGTCAATGGTCGCGGCCGACGCGTTCGCCGTCAGGGGCCCGGCCACGGGTTTCGCCACGTGCGGCTCGCTCGAGGGCGAGGCGGAGAGCGCGCGCAACATCGCACTCGCATTGGAATCGAGCAGGGATGCTTCTCCGCTGTAGATCGCAACGCGGACCCACGTCCGCCGCGCCTTGGCGGCCTCGCCCACCGGCGCGCCGAGAATGTCGCGCTGCGCGCGCGCGGTGCGCAGCGCTGCCTCCGCCACGGCGAGCGTGGCCTTCGCCTCATCGACGGCGCGGACACTGCCCGCCTCGGCTTCGAGGACGCGCTCGGCGCGGGCGCGCGCAATTTTCGCCGCGTCCACCTGCGCCTGCGTCTGAAGGATCCGGCCATCGGCCGCGGCCTGAAGATCAGCGAGCCGCAGCACGTCGTCGAGCGTGCCGCCGAGCACGGGTGCGATCGCCGTGCCGGCCGGCGCCAGCGGCAGTACGATCTCGCCGGAAAACAACCGGACGGCCGGGACCGCGCGGCGCTCGACTGCCACGAGCTTCAGTCGCAGCCGCTCCTCCGCCTGCGGCTGAAGCACCACGGTCGTGAGATCGGCTTCCTTCGACAACGTGGCCGGCGGTGCGCTGGTCGGCGCGCCGTAAAGGACAGGGACAAGCAGCAGAAGGAAGACGTACCGTTTCATATCGGAGTGCGGGAGTTAAGGTCAGCCGGAAGGTCGGTTGGAACTGCGCCAGGCGGACTCCGGCCAGGCCAGGGGGCGCTGCACCGCGTCTTCGAGGGCGCCGAGCGCGTTTTCCACGCGCAGTCGGATTTCGAGTTCAGCGCGCGCATTGTCGGCGAGTTCGATTTGGGCCCGGGTCAGTTCGAGGCGCGAGGTCTCGCCGGCAGCCTGCTGGGCCCGGATCGTTCTGGCCTGCTGTTCGAGGTTCGCGCGCATGGACTTCACCGTCGCCAGATCGGCGAGCGCGGCGCTGTAATCGGCGGACGCGCGATCCACTTCGGCGAGGACCCGGTTTTGCAGCGCGAGAAACCTGGCGGCGGCAGCTTCCCGACGAGCCTGCGCGACGGCGATGGGACCCTGGTTCTGGTGAAAAACGGGCAGGGTCACGCCGAGCCCCAGCGACCATTTGCCCTCGCCCTGATCGAGCTGGTAGCCGGGGCCGAACGATAAATCCGGATACTGCCTGGCGATCTCAACCTGGAGAGCCGACTGGCTCGCCGCATAGATGGCGAGCGCCGCGAGCAGATCGGCGCGATTCTGCGCGGCCCAGCGGCGCGCTTCCGCCACCTCGAATGGCGCGGCGGGCTCATCCAGTCCGCGATACGACACCGGGACACCCGCGAGGGCGGCGAGCGGCAGACCGATGGTTTCGGCCAGCCGGCTGCGCGCGGTCGTCAGCCCGCGCTCGCTCTCGCGGGCGGCGAGTTCGGCGCGGTTGAGCGTGATGCGTGCCTGCGCGGCTTCGAGGGGAGAGACTTCGCCGGCCTTGACCTGGAGATCGACGAGCTGCGCGGCGCTTGCGAGCAATGGCGTCTGGTTGCGCCAGAGTCCGGCGGTGGCTTCGGCGGCGTGCAATGCGCTCAGCGCCCGACGTACGCTGGCACGCACCGACCAGGCGAGTCGCGCGACTTCAAGCCGCGCCGCCTCGGCCTGGTGCTGCGCTTCCGCGGTGCGATACGTGCGTTTGCCCGCGAGTTCGAGCGGGAGATCGAGGGCGTAATCGAGAATCCACGGCGTCACGCCGGCCGCCGAGTCCTGGTTGTAGCCGGGAGTGAAGGCAAAGGTCGGGTTGGGTCGCGCCGCTGCGCTGCGCACGCCGGCCTCGGCTCCGGCCAGTTGCGCGCGCGCAACATCGAGCTCCGGATTGAAATGGAAGGCGGCGAGCGTCAGCCGGGCCAGATCCCATGATTCCACTTCGGCGGGCTGACCGTGAGATGCCAGGAATTTTTTCAGACCGGCGTCGCCCAGCGTCCGGCTCTCGAGCTGCGCCTGCGTCGTGGCGGGACTGAGGTCCCTTGGCTCGTAGGTCATACACCCGCTCAGGACGACAAAGGTGAGTGCGACGAGGAAGAAACGCGGTTGAGACATGAAGCGGGGCCGGCAGGGCCTGGTTTTTCCTGGCGGAGGGACGGTAAATGCGAGGCTTGGCCGGCACCGGGTCGGCAGTCCCGCGCGTCTTTCCGAAATATTTTCAACAATTCTGTCCACGCGAGGTAGCAACATGCGTCGGATGACGGCCGAAAACCAGACGCCGATTCCCGGGCGACACCGTTGTAATGGAACCGTTAGTCTTTTGTAATGCGAGAGCCGGTTTTTCCGCTCGTGACCGCAGGTCCGGCTGGAACATGTTCCAAACCACATTGTGCGCGTTTTGATCGTAGAAGATGAAAGAAAGGTCGCCAGCCTGGTTCAAAGCGGGCTGGCGAAGCAACGGATCAATGCGGAGGTTTGCCACCACGGCGACGAGGCGCTGCACCGGATCGCGACTGAGAATTTCGACGGTGTCGTGCTCGATATCATGCTGCCCGGCCGCGACGGGTTGAGCATTCTGCGCAAGCTGCGCGCTGACGGAAATCTGGTGCCGGTCCTGCTGCTCACCGCCCGCGGCGATGTGGACGAGCGGGTCGAAGGGCTGGACTTGGGAGCCGACGATTATCTCGCCAAGCCGTTTGCGATGACGGAGCTCTCGGCGCGATTGCGTGCCGTCTGTCGACGGCGCGCCGGTCTCGGTCTGGCATTATCGTGGGAAATCGTCGGCCTCCATGGGGGGAGTCTCACGCTCGTCGATACGTCTGCTCCCGGTTGGACGGAGTTTGAAGTGCGGTTTCCGTGGGCGAACTTGCCGCGATGAAAGTGCCAGAAAGCGGCATGCCGGAAGAAGCCTATTGGGAGTCGTTGTTCGATATCCCGTTGATCCTGGATCGGCTCAAGATCGACCGTGCGGTCGAGCACGTGGCCGAATTGGGCTGCGGCTACGGGACATTCACGCTGCCGGTGGCGCGGCGAATCCAAGGCGTCGTGTTTACGTTCGACATCGAGCCGCCGATGATCGCGCGCACCATCGCGCGGGCTGCGGACGAAGGCGTGTACAACGTGAATGCGATGCTGCGCGATGTGCTGGCCACGGGATTTGGGCTCGAAGCGGGATGCTGCGACGCGGTTCTACTGTTCAATATCCTGCACTTTCCGAAGCCCGAAGACTTGGTGCACAAAGCCGCGGAGGTGTTGCGGCCCGGCGGCCGCGTGCTGGCGATCCACTGGCGTTCCGATCTTACGACGCCCCGCGGCCCGCCATTGCATTTGCGGCCGAAACCATCCGACGCGGAGCAGTGGGCGAAAGCCGCAGGCTTGCGTGTCACCGCCACGATGGATCTCCCACCGTGGCATTTCGGGGTCGCATTGACCAGGTGACGCCTCCATCGCTCCCTCCCGGCAAATAGCGGGAGTGATTGCTCAGCGGGAATGGCGCAAGCTTCGACCTCCCGCAACGTAGCCGCGCTCAATTCGTCTCTTCTGCGGGCAACACGGGCGGCCAGCCTCGCTGTAGGTGCAGCGATTGCTTCCGCCGCTCGGTGAAATCGGGACCATCCGTGCCACCTTCGATCCACTGCCAGCCCATCGCCCAGAGCTGTTCGCAGAAGGGTTATTCGACCAGAGCGTAATCCCACTCGATTTTGCTCATCGGCAGTTCATTTCAGGACGTAGCGCCCGTTCTTCAGCGTGCCCACGCGCTTCACCAACCCGGCCTTCACCAGCGGCCGCAGCAGGTCCATCGCGCCCTGCTTGGACACCTTCAACGCCGCCCAGAGTTCCGCCGGCCTCAGGCCACCGCGCTGGCCGAGCAGCTTGAGCAACTGCTCCTGACGCGGGCGCAGCACCAGTTTCCCGCGCGCCGCGGAAACCGAAAACTGCCCCATCCGCTCCCACACCCGCTCCAGGGTTTGCCGCAACCCCTCCGCGCAGTAGGCCAGCCACGAAGTCAGGTCGCCACCCTCGCGCCGCGCTGCGTCCAGCGCCGCGTAGTAGCGCGGGCGATCCTCCCAGTAAAACTCGTCCACCGCGAAGATGTGATGCGAATCGAAACCGCGCCGGTAAAGCTCCCACAACGCCAGCGCCCGGCCCGTGCGCCCGTTTCCGTCGGCAAAGGGATGAATCGTCTCGAAGCGATGATGCACGATCGCCGAGCTCAACACCGGCGAAAGTCCCGGCGCGTCCTTGTTCCACCACGCCAGCAACTCGAACATCAGCCCTGACACGTCCTCGGGTGGCGGCGGCACGAACTGCCCGACCCGCACCCGCATGGTGCGATAACGCCCCGCCTCGCCCTGATCCATCACGTCGCCGGCGATGATCGTGTGCAGCCGGAAAATGTCCTCGTGCGCCAGCTGTTTCTTCGCCGATCGCTTTTCCACCTGCCGCAGTGCCGCGAAATTGTTTAGCACCTCCCGCCGCGCCCGCGCCGGTGCGGACACGCTCGCCCCTTCCTCCAGCGCGCGGACCTCCTCCAGCGTGAGCGGATTGCCCTCGATGGCGGTCGAGCTGTGGGTGTTTCGTGCCCGCGTGTCCTTTTGCAGCGCGGGAATCCATGGCACTTGCACCGCCGCGCCCTGGATGCGCTCCCGCAACGCGGCGATGGCCTCCACCCGCGCCAGCAGGGCTGCCGTGATGGTGAATTGCGGTTGGTAGCTCACGCCGGGGCAGCTTGCCCATGGGTCAATCCTGGGTCAAGTGTCGGTCAAGTATGGGTCAAGCCCCCTGCCCGTTCCTTCGCTTTGACAATAACCCGCAGCGATCCGAGCACCGGTACACCCTGCTGGGACGCCAAGCGGCGCGCGGCCCGGTCGTCGAGCACGGCGACAAAGCCAGCGTGTGCGATCGCCCACGAAACTACTTCCGCTTCGCCGCAGTTTTTGTTTGCCGTGAACTCCCAACCGGCTGATGTCTCCAACGTCGACGGTCTGCCCCACTTGATTGACCACGACAATCGTCCGTCGCGACGAACCCCCTGTGAAAACGTCCGTCAACATCCGCGTCAACGGAACCTCCCGTACCCACGACGTTGAGCCGCGCCTCCTCCTCGTCCACTTCCTGCGCGATCTCTGTGGTTTGACCGGCACGCACGTCGGTTGTGAGACGACGATTTGCGGCGCCTGCACGGTGCTCCTCAACGGCCAGGCGGTAAAAGCGTGCACGATTCTGGCCGTGCAAGCCGACGGCGGCGAAGTGACCACGATCGAGGGACTCGCCAGCAATGGACGGCTCCATCCGGTGCAGGAGGCATTCTGGGAGTGTCATGGCCTGCAGTGCGGTTTTTGCACGCCGGGGATGATCCTCGCGAGTGTGGAGCTGCTGCAGCACAACCCCCGGCCGTCCCGCGAACAGATAACCCACGCCATCGACGGCAACCTCTGCCGGTGCACGGGTTATTCCCACATCATTGACGCGGTTCAATCCGCGGCCAAAAAAATGGCCCGGCCGGAGAAAGCGAAATGAAGAGCGGCACGTCCAACGGCTACTTCGGCCAGGCGCTCAAGCGCGTCGAGGACCCGCGCCTGATCAAGGGGATCGCGACGTACGTCGACGACCTCCGGCTGCCGGGCTTGCTCCACGCGGCAATCCTGCGCAGCCCGCATGCGCACGCCAGGATTCTTGGCGTCAAGACGGAGGCGGCGAAAAATCTTCCCGGTGTCGCGGGGGTCTTCACTGGCACCGACATCAACCCGGCTTGTGGCCTCGTGCCCTGCGCCTCGTCGATGCCCGGCCTGAAGGCCCCCAGGCATACGATGCTGGCCGGGGATCGCGTTTACTTCGTCGGCCATCCGGTCGTAGTCGTGGTCGCGGCCAGTCCCGCCATCGCGCGCGACGCGCTGGATTTGATCGAAGTCGATTACGATTCGCTCCCGGCCGTCACGAACCCCGAAAAGGCGCTGGAGAAGGATTCCCCGCTCACGCATCCCGACCAGGGCACCAACGTCGCCTTCACGTGGTTGCTCGCCAACGGCGACGTCGACGGGCTCTTCGCCCAGGCCGACCGCGTAATCAAACAGCGCATCGTCCACCAGCGGCTCACGCCGATGGCCATCGAGCCGCGCGGCTGCGTGGCGTCGTACCACGCCGGCGAAGGGTCGCTCACGCTTTGGACCTCCACCCAGATTCCGCATCTGTTGCGCACGCTGTTGCCCGGCGTGATCGGTGTGGCGGAGAATAAAATTCGCATCATCACGCCTGAAGTCGGTGGGGGCTTCGGTTCCAAACTGGATCTCTACGTCGAGGAGGCCATGTGCAGCCACCTCGCGATGCGCCTGGGCTCCCCGGTGAAATGGATCGAGGGCCGGCGCGAGAACGCGATGTCCACCATCCACGGCCGCGACCAGATCGGCGACTACGAGCTGGCGGTGAAAAACGATGGCACGGTGCTGGCTATCAAGGCGCGCACGATCGCCGATATCGGATCGTATCTCCAACTCCTCACGCCCACCATCCCGACGCTCACCGGTTTGATGATCTGCGGCTGCTACAAGCTCAAGGCGGTGCGCTTCGAGCTGACGGGCGTTTATACGAACAAGATGGCCACTGACGCCTATCGTGGCGCGGGCCGGCCGGAAGCGACCTATGCCATCGAGCGCTTGATGGACCTCGCCGCCGCCGAACTTGGACTCGATCCGGCAAAAATCCGGCAGAAGAATTTTCCCAAGCCGGGCGAGTTCCCCTTCCAGACTGCGACCGGACTGATGTACGACAGCGGCAACTACCAGCGTGCACTCAAGAAAGCGCAGGAACTCGCGCGTTGGGACGCTTTGCTCAGGCAACGCGAACAGGCGCGGCAGGCAGGCCGGCTCTTCGGCATCGGGCTGTCCACCTACGTCGAGATTTGCGGACTTGGACCTTCGAAAATCATGGCCGCTGGCGGCTGGGAATGGGGCTGCGTGCGTCTCGAGATGTCCGGCAAGGTCACCGTCATCACCGGCACGACGCCGCACGGGCAGGGGCAGGAGACCAGTTTCGCGCAGATCGTCGGTGACCGCCTCGGCGTGCCGATGGAAGACATCGTGGTCCTGCGGGGTGACACCGCCAGCGCGCATTATGGCCGCGACACCTATGGCAGCCGCGCGACCGCCGTCGGTGGCACGGCGCTGATCATGTCCGTCGACAAGATCATCGCGAAAGCGAAAATCCTGGCCGGCGCGCTTCTCGGCGCGTCCGCGAAGAAAATCGATTTTCGGAACGGCCGGTTCTGGGTGAAAGGAAAACCGAAAAACGCCATCGACTGGAAGCGGCTGGGCCAGGAGGCCTACGAGGCGAAGAACCTGCCGGCGAATCTCGAGCCGGGCCTGGAGGCCTCGAGCTTCTTCGAGCCGAAGAACTGCACGTATCCGTTCGGCACGCACATCGTGGCCGTGGAAGTGGAGCGCGAAACGGGCGACGTGAAGATCGTGAAATATGTGGCTGTGGACGACTGTGGGCCGCAGGTGAATCCCCTGCTGGTCGAGGGTCAGGTGCAGGGCGGGATTGCTCATTCGCTCGGCCAGGTGTTGTTCGAGCGCACGGTGTATGACGAAAACGGCCAGTTGCTCACCGGCGAGTTCACGGACTACCCGATGCCCCGCGCGCGGGACATACCGGAGTACGTGATTGGCAGCACCGTCACGCCGTCGCCGAGCAATCCAATGGGAGTCAAGGGCGTGGGCGAGGCGGGCACCATCGGTGCAAATCCCGCCATTGCCAATGCGGTGATGGACGCGCTGGCGCCGCTCGGAATTCGTCATCTCGATCTTCCGCTCCTGCCGGAGAAACTCTGGCGCGCCATCGAGGAAAAGACCGCCGGGCGGAAAATGAAGAAGCCAAGGAGCCAGTCATGATCCCGGCCGCCTTTGATTATTCGCGACCGCAGACGCTCGAGGAAGCGGTGAACCTGCTCGCGCAGCACGGTGAAGCGGCGAAGCTGCTGGCCGGCGGACACAGTCTGATTCCGGCCCTGAAGCTCCGGCTCGCGCAACCCAAGACGGTGATCGACATCGGGCGCATCGCGGACTTGAGCTACATCCGCGAACAGGACGGCAGGATTGTCGTCGGCGCGATGACGACGCATCACGCCATCGAGACATCCGCCTTGCTGGAGGAGAAATGCCCGCTGCTGCCCGAGGTCGCGCGGCACATTGGGGACGTCCAGGTGCGCAATCGCGGAACGCTGGCCGGCAGCATCGTGCACGCCGATCCCGCGGCCGACTGGCCGGCCGCCATCCTGGCGTTGGACGCAGAAATGGAGACCGTCGGGCCCGACGGTCCACGCGTCATTGCCGCAAAGAAATTTTTCGTCGACCTGTTCCAGACCGCGCTTCGCTCGGACGAGATTCTCCGCGAAATCCGTTTTCCGGTGACCGCGAAGTCGGTTGCGTACGTGAAGACCGTGCAACGCGCCAGCGGTTTCGCCATCGCTGGCGTGGCGGTGGTGGTCGACGCGCCGCGCATGACGGTGAGCGTGGGCATCACCGGCGTGGCGGCCAAGGCGTACCGCGCCACGGCCGTGGAGACCAAACTGGCCGGACAATCCCTGTCCGCGGAGAACATGGCCGCGGCGGCGGCGAAGGCCGCTAATCGCGTTGAGCCCCTCGGCGACATCCATGCGTCATCCGAGTATCGCGCGCACCTGGCTCAACTGAATACACGGCGGGCTTTGGTATTGGCCGCGTCGCGAGCGTGATCCGAGGCGGCCCTTCGCTTCCGGGGCAATGATAATCCAGGGCACTCACACTATCGCGGCCGCGCCGGCGCATGTCTTCGACCGTTTGATGGAACCGGCCTTCCTGCAGCAAGCCATTCCGGGTTGCGAGAAACTGGAGAAGACGGGTGAGGATGAATATATTGCCCACCTGAAACTCGGCATCGGATCGATCAAGGGCAGCTACGCCGGGAAAGTCAGACTCACGGATCGGCAACCGCCGCACAAATTCACAATGCACCTGCAAGGCAGCGGCGGCCCCGGGTTCGTCAAAGGGACTTCCGCGATCGAACTGAAGGCGGAAGGTGAAGCGACAGAGCTGCATTATTCCGCCAACGTTCAGGTCGGCGGGCTGATCGCCGCGGTCGGCTCTCGCGTGATCGAGGCGGTGGCGAAGAAACTGGCGGGCGAGTTCTTCCTGAAGTTCAGCGCGATCGTGGAACACGATGTGAAGCCGGAGCGCTGACTGGAGAGTTTCGTGAACGGCCATGCCGGAGGGACCAGCAAAACCTGGGTTCAAGCGCCCGGAAATTCCGGCGGCTCCCGCTTCGGCTCGTCGCGGCGGCGAAAGAGCATCCACGTGCCCCATTTGAGCAGGCCAAAAACTCCCGCCGCGAGGAGAAACAATTTCTCAATCGAGCCGCCGAAGAAGACAAAAATCCTCGTCTTCTGGATCACCAGCGCGATGACGAAGCTGCACCCGACCATCACCATCAGACCGGAGAGACGATCGAATCCCGGCACGTCGTCGAACGGGACATTTTTCCGGATGAGCACCAGCGTGGCGACCATCGAGGCGATGGGCAGAAAATAAACGAGCAGGTTGGCGTCGAGCAGGTTTTCGCCGCTGATGAAGAGCGTGTAGGCCGTGATTACCCCGGCAAACATGCCTGGCACGCACACCAGGTAAACCAGCACGGCGTATAGATATTTCCACGGCGCGAGTCTGCCCTGCTCCTTTCCATGCGAATGGCCCGCCAGCCACGCGAGCACCGGCGGGGCGACGAAGACAGATAACAACACCGCCACGGGATGTTGTCCGGCCAGAAGAACGAGGTCGCGAGTGGTCATGTCGTTGTCGGGACGGGTTCGGTTGAAGAGAGCACTCGGCTCGGAAACTGCATTCGAGAAAGTCCCGGTAGGCAAGGGCAGGACATCAGGTGGCCACGCGCATTCCCTTTGAAGGCCGGTTCGGCGACTCAAAGGTGGGGCTTTTCGCCACCATCGCGAATCTGTTCCGGCACGGTTTCATTCGTCATCGACGAATCCGTTCAGCCAGCCGCGAGAACGAGAAAGATCAAGAGAACGAGAACGATGAAATCGTCGCGGCTTGAGACGAAATGGATCGATTGTTTCACAGCCTGGCCGTCCGATGGCAAAAGGTGCGCGACCCGATTCAGTCAGGCTTATCCAACGCCTCACAGAACTCGCGAAACGCCTGCTCCTCCGCGCTGGTAGCCACCCCGGCGACGATGTGGCCAGCGAGGCTGCGCACGACGTAGGCCCGATCGGCAGGCAGTTCGAGCTTCTTGATTACAAGTGCGATGATCGAAGCGAAGGTGTTGCCGTTGTAGAAGCAAAACGGCGCCATCCGATGGCAGCGTCGGCAGAGATCCACTGCTTCAGCAAGGCGCATCCCCTCGCGGTGACGGCTCTCCCAGAGTTGTTTGGTGGCATCGTGACCGTTGGACGTCGGCTTGTGCAGCGCATTCTTGGCCTGACACAGCACCGCGTTCTGCGCGGTGACAATTTCCCAAGTGAACGGGGCAAGCCAATCTCGAATCTGCGCCATGACTCAGGACTGCTTCTGTTTTCGCGCCGCCTTGATTTTTTTCAGTTCCTCGACCCCGGTGCTCTTCAGATAGCCTTTGCCGGTTTTCGCGTACACCGGCTCGGCGGCGAAACGGTCCTGCATCGCAAGCCCTTCTGCCATCAGTTCGCGGAACAGCGGATCATTCAGCAGTTTTGGATTAATCGCCGGATTCATGGCTGCAAGCATACCCGCGCCGGGTTGATCACGCAATCGCCCAATCGATCCGCCCGGACCACATCATGCCATGTGCATCACGGCCTTCATCCTGACCCGGCGGCTTGCTTCAAGATTCGGCAAAGTCAGCTCGGTCGGCGGACGGACGCTCAGGTCTTCGCATCACCTGACGCCGGAGGGCTGGTGCCGCCGAACGGCGCTGTGGTCGTTCCCGTGCGATAATGAACCACGCGGACTTCCTCCAGGGTCACAAGGCCGCTGCCGACCATCGTATCAAGGATGGGCAGGAACGCGTTGATCTTCTCCTCGCTGTCCACGATTTCGATGACCAGCGGCAAATCGTCGGAGAGGCGCAGGATCTTCGTCGTGTGAATCCGGCTGGATTTGCCGAAGCCCATCGCGCCACGCAGCACGGTGGCGCCGGCGAGATGAAGCTGACGGGCCTTGAGCACGATCGCTTCGTAGAGCGGATGCCCTTCGAAACGGTCGGACTCGCCGATGAAAATCCGCAGCAGCAAGGAGTCGGTGGGCAGTTGCATGGTCAGGAGCCTTTGAGCGAGTTGAGCGAGGCGGCCGCCACGTGGCCGAGCCAGACGGCCAGGAGGCACAGGAAAAGCGTGCCGCCGGCATTGGCGCCGGCGCGCCAGAGCTCGCCCTCGCGGGCGAGCGCCAGCGTCTGGAGGCTGAAGGACGAGTACGTGGTGAACCCACCGAGGATGCCGGTCATGACAAACTGCCGGGCGGTGCCGCCCACCATGAGCCGGCCGTCAGGCGAGGTGAGCGTGGCGAAGAAACCGATGATGAAGGAGCCGGAGACATTCACGAGCAGCGTGCCCCACGGGAACGTTTCGCCAAAATGGTGGGCGACGAATCCCGACATCGCGAAACGCGCCGTGCCGCCGAGCGCGCTGCCGAGGGCGATCCAAAGGTAGAGGGCCATACAGGTTGCGAGTGCGTCTGTTTACTTTCGGAAATCTTGTTCCGAGCGAAGCGACATCAGCCCATCGGTCATCGGTCAGCTGAAATCTGCCATTGGGAAAAATCGACGGATTGGAAATTACCAGGTGCCCGATGCCAGATGCCCGATTTCAAGATTTCCGAGGTGGATGCCCTTTGGTTGCGGCCGCCTTGCCGCGTCAAGAAATCTCCCGGCTAAAGCGAGTACACGACGAACCACTTGTCCTTGTACAGCTGATGCTCCGCCACCGGTTTCAAGCCGGCGGACGCCATCCACGCCTTCGTCTGGTCCTTCGTGATCTGGAGTTTCGGGTCGTTGCGGTGCGGCCCGAGTTCGGGATGAAAATCAATCACGGCGATCCGGCCGTTTTTTTTCAGGTAACCGCGCAGGTTGTTCAGGTATTCGGCGCGATTTTCGATGTGGTGCAGCACGTCGTAAATAAAGGCGAGATCGACATCTTTCCCGGGCAGGGCTGGATCCGTGAACTGGCCGAGGACGGCGACGACGTTGGTGACGTTCTTCTCCTTCGCGTTGCGCGCGATGTGGTCCACCAGCCCCTGATCGATATCAACCGCGTAGACCTTGCCTGATGGTGCGACGGCATTCGCGAGTGGCAGGGTGAAGGCGCCGGCGCCGGCGCCGATGTCAGCCACGATGGTGCCGGGAGGAAGCTTCAAGGCGGAGAGGACTTCTTCGATTTTCAAGCCCTTCAGCCGGCCCTCTGAAGTGAGCGTTTTCAGCCATGCTTCGGTGGTCCGCGAGCCGAGCTGGGCGTGGGCGGCCGGACCGAGGGCGAGAGTCGCGAGCAGCAACCCGAGTGAGGCAAAGCGGACTCGAGGCAGTGGGAACGGGAAGATGGAGGGCATGGGAGATTTGGTTCGGCTTTCCGGGCTCAGGACGAGGCAGGCGGCGGTTTGGCCGGTTCGGGGCTGCCGTCGAGCGGTAACACCTGCCGGCCAAAAAACAAGTACACGAGCAAGCCGGCCAGCGGCGGGGCCAGCCCGACCAGCGTCAGCCGGCCGGCGTAGTTTGCCGCTGAATACAGCATGTAGCCGCACATGCCGCAGAAGATGAGGGGCAGGAGGGGGAAGAGCGGAACGGCGAACGCGCGCTCGAGCGCACGGTCCTTTCGGCGCAGAACGAAGAGCGAACCGCCGGTGAGCAGAAAGAAAAGCCAGAACACCGGCGCGGTGCATTTCAGCAGCGTGTCGAACCCGCCATGACCGTCCCACGACACGGCGCCGAACCCGGCGCGCTGCAACGCCGACCCGATGAGGGCCCGGCCGGCTGGGTGGCCCACGAGCCATACCAGTGCGACGCTCGTCACCATCTGCACGGCGATGGCCGCCGCCGGCGTGCCCCAGCGCGAGTGCCAGCGCGACAGCACGGCGAAGGCGGGAAAATCCGCGCCGGCCGCGGCGTAAATCCGTCCGCCGGTGAGTACCAGCCCGTTCAGCGCACCGAGGGCCGAAACGACGACGAGCGCGGACATGACGGCGGCGCCGCTGGCGGAGAACGGGCCCTGGAGCACATCGGCGGCGATCGCCTTCGAGGACCGCGCGGCGGTGAAACCGAGGGCGTTGAGGTAGGCCGCGTTGATGAGCAGATAAATTGCCGCGACCCCGGCGGTGCCGAGCAGCAGGGCACGGGGAATGTTGCGCCGCCGGTCCTTCATCTCCGCGACAATGAAGGCGGCGTCATTCCAGCCGCCG
Organism: Opitutaceae bacterium; assembly: GCA_030648295.1. Lineage (GTDB taxonomy): Bacteria > Verrucomicrobiota > Verrucomicrobiia > Opitutales > Opitutaceae > ER46. Next base: position 22,269 of record JAUSID010000132.1, read on the forward strand.
TAGGTGTACAGCACGAGGATGAGGGCGAGCCCGATTCCGGCGCCCGCCGGAACCGCCGCCGGCGCCTCCGCGTGAACCTGAGGCGAAAGGAACCCCGCCAGGACGATGGCCGCCAGCCCGACGGCCTTGAGCCCCGTGAGCACATTCTGCGTCCGCCGGCCGGACTTCAGTCCCGCGATGTTGGCGAGTGACAGGATGATGACGGCGGCCATGGCGAACCAGGGCGAGGACTCCGGACGGGCCCCAAGCAGCCGGACCGCGTAATCGGCAAACACGAATGCCATCAAGCCGATGCTGCCGCTCATGATCACCGTAAGCTGTGACCAGCTGAAAAGAAAACCGGCCCAGCGGCCGTAGGCGCGCTTGAGGAAGTAGTAGTCGCCCCCACTTCGCGGATACGTGGTCGCCAGCTCCGCGTAACAGAGTGCGCCAATCACGGACAGCACGCCGCCGGCGAACCACACCAGCATCGCCTCGGTGGGGCTCGCCACGCACGAGAGGATGAACGGCGCCGTTTCGTAGATGCCGGCGCCAATGACGATGCCGACGATGATCGAAACCGAATCCGCCAATCCAAGATGGGATTGGGCGGGAGACACGTCGTTCTCCGGGGAAGGCATGCTGGAATTCGGCCCGATGCTGCGGCGCCGCGGGTGAGGTCACCGGAAGGCGGCGCTGGCGTCAATGGGGGAAGACACGGAAGACGCGGAAGACGCGGAAGAACGCGAGAGGGGGAAGATGGAGAAGAACGCGAGACGGGAAGATGCGGAAGAACGAGAGAAGCGGGAGAACGCGAGACGCGGAAGACTCGGAAAACGGCAGAAAGAAGAAACGGCAGAAAGAAGAAACGAGGAGAAGACGGGGAGACGGGGAAGAACGCGAGAACGCGAGAATGCGAGACACGGAAGACTCGGAAAACGGCAGAAAGCTGGAAATCCCAAAGCCAGACGCGCCATTCGCCATTGCCCATTTGCCACCGTGGGGAGACGTGGAGGATTCGGAAGAGGCATAGGGGCGGAAAGTTTTTTGCCGACTTGGGACCGGAAATTGGTGCTGAATGCGAAGGATTCAACCCCGCTTCTCCAATGATGACCCGCCTCGTTTGTGCGTTTGCCTTATCGACTGCTTTTCTCGCCGCGGCGCAGCCCGCGACCCAATTCAACATTCAGGCTGCGATCAATGCGCTGCCGCCCACGGGCGGGGTGGTGCAAATTCCGGCCGGGACGTACGAGATCACCACCCCGCTCCTTTTGGGAACCGGGGATGTGCGGCTCGAAGGTACTGGCTCGGCGACGCATATCATCAATCGCAATACGAGTGGCCAGCCGGCGCTCATTGTCCGGCACCCGGAGCTGGCGAAAAATCCGCGCGATCGGAAGGCGCGGCTCTGGCGCGTGACGCTCGCAAACTTTCGCGTGAGCGGGTCGAAGGAGAGCGGCGATGGGATTCGCGCCGAGGGGATTGATGAGATTTACCTGCACGGCGTCGCGGTCGATCATCACGGCGGCAACGGCATCGTCCTGAAGGATTGCTACGAGGATCCGCGGCTGGTGGGGAATATCATCACCTACAATGCCGCCGCCGGCGTGCTCCTGGAAATCTGCCACGACATCGTCGTCAGCGCGAACCAGTTCGAGGAAAACCAGGACGCGCTGCGCTGCCACGACAGCTTCAATCTCTGCATGACGGGCAACAACGTGGATGACCACCTGCGCCACGGCGTGGTGATTGAAAACACCTACGGCTCGATCGTCACCGGCAACATGATCGAGGAATGCAATGGCACGGCCATCATCCTCGATCGCGATTGCTATGGGATCACGGTGAGCGGAAACACGATTGCGCATCACCTCGGCGGGGGAGTGCACCTGCCTGATGCGTGGGGCTGCGCGATCACCGGCAACACCTTTCCGCTCGTACATGCGGACTCGATCCGGGTGGGGCCGGCGAGCGGGCGGCTGACCATCTCCGGCAATAATTTCAGCAACAGCTTCATTGGCGGGAAGGACAAGCGGCCGCCGACGGGGAAGACGCCGATGCAAACCGACGCGGGTACCGGCATCACGCTCGACGGCACGAGCGACATCGCGATCACGGGGAACACTTTCGGCGGGCTCACGACACCCGCGATCACGGTGAAGAACGGCAGCCAGCGGCTGTTGATCACCAACAACGTGATCACGGACGTGAATCGTGGCGCGCCCGGCGCCAAGCCGATCGAAGCCGGCGGCGCGAAAGACAGCATCATCAAGGACAACATCGGCGGTTGAGTCTATTTCGGATTGCGGATTTTGGATTGCGGATTGCCTGGGAGCGCGGGCGTCAGTCGATTTCGGATTTCGGATCGCGGATTGCGGATTGCGCTGGGAGCGCGGGCGTCCCGCCCGCATGGATTGAAATGGCTGCGGCATCCCTTCGACAAGCTCAGGGCAGGCTCTGCCGCAGAGACATTCGAGCGGACGTTCGATCCCATCTGCGGCTGGAAGCCACAGCCACGGCGGAGCCATGCGGTCCGAACGGCATGCTTGCGGCTGAGCCAAGAGAAAAACGCCCGCCTCCTTTCGGGGACGGGCGGAAAGATGGACGTAGTTTCGCGGATCGACTCGCGGGCATCGCGCCCAGGTTATGGATTTGGCTAGTTCTTGCCCGGAATCGGCAGCCGGACGAGGCCGCGAAGGCCATTGACCACTCCGCTTCCCGGGCCACCACCTTGCCGGGGAGAATAGCGCTCGAGCAGCGCACCAATCACATCTTCCGCGAAAACCTGGTGCCCGCGCGTCGTTGGGTGCAGATCGTCCCAGAAGAGCCACGTGGCCGGATCGGTGCCGGCACCGGCCATGAGGTACGGCAACTGGACCTCGGAGAACCCATATGCAGCCGGATTGGCGACGACGGCGTTCATGAACGTGTGCATATCCGCGAGCGTGACCACCACATCGGGCGCGGTGTAGGCGGCGATCGCGGTGGACAGGGCGCTGTTCAATTGCGCGGTCACGCGGGAATAAAATGCCGCGGTACCCTCCGGGACCAAACCGAACCTCTCGGCGAGAATCACCCGCGGCGTTTTTCCGATGTCGGGCAGGTTGACGACCATGATGTGTTTCGCGCCGGCTCGCTGCAGCGTGATAAATGACTCGACCAGGTTCATCACGATTTGTCCGAGTTCCTGCTCGTTGGCGGCACGCGAGAGGTCGTTGCCGCCGCCCTGGAGAAGGTGAATCGCGTCGGGATCGGCGGTGCCGCCGGAATCCGCGAGATAATCGCTCACCTGCGTGGCGACGTCGGTGCCTTCGAGTCCCGGGATTGGATTCACGGGATCAACCGACCAGACGTTGCCCGTCGGAATTGCCGCCGTGGCCTTCGTCAGCGCGCCGACGACGGCATAATTGCTGACCTGCCCGGCCATGCCCAACCGCGCGGCGAAATACTCGACCCAAACGCGTCCATTGGTCTGCCGGCCGTAAACGTACATGGGCTCGTTCGGAAAGGCGCCGCCCGTGAACTGGGCCATGTTGCCGCTATCGTTGAGGCTGTCGCCAAACACGACGATCCTGGAAAAGGCGGTTGCCGCCGAGATCGCGGGTACCGCGAGGAGTGAAAACGCGAGGCCGGCGAACATGTGCCGGATGACGCGGAAAGCATTCGATTTCATGGGGGAGTTTTGGGGTTGATGATTTCCTTCGGCCGCCCCGTCGCGAGGTGCCGCGACGGTGAGCTGGAGGCATCTGCTCATGCGCGCTTCGGCTTGGTTTCGGATCATTCTTTCGTCAGAGCAGCGCGATGGACGCGGAAAACCGGCGCCGGCAGTCCGGCGTGACTTCCTCGCTCCGCACTTTGGATCTTTGCCAAGTGCATTTTTTTTGTTTCTCTGTGACGGCCGGAGTCGGTGAAACCTGCTGCTCCGCGCCAACCAACAGACCCCATGACTACCTCTCACGCGATTGTGCATCGTTACTGGAGGCGGGCCCTCCTTGCATTCCTGATCAGCGGCGGACTGGCCGGGCTCCGCGCCCAGCCCGCCACCGGCAACCTCGAAGGCCGCGTTTCCAATCCCGCGACGGGCGCGATCGTCGAACACGCGCGGATCACGGTCGAGGGAACGGCGCTCCAGACGTTCAGCGATGCGGACGGGCTTTACCGGCTCTTCGGTGTGCCGGCGGGCAGCGTGCAGGTGCGCGCGTCCTTCACCGGGTTTCCGCCGGTGACGGCTACGGTCAACGTGCCCGCGGGCCAGACCGTGCAGCGTGACTTCGAGCTTGCCCCGGTCACATCAGGCTCGGCGCCGGCGGAAGGCGCGCCCATTCAGCTCGGCGAGTTCGTCGTCTCGACCTCGCGCGAGATGAGCGCGGCCGCGCTCGCGATCAACGAGGAGCGGTACGCGGCGAACATGAAGAACGTGGTGGCGACCGACGAGTTCGGCGACATCGCCGAGGGCAACGTCGGCGAATTCCTCAAGTTTCTCCCCGGGGTGAACATGGATGCGGCGGGCGGCAATGCCCGCGACATCTCGCTCCACGGCGTGCCGGCCGATTATGTGCCGGTGACGCTCGGCGGGTTCAGCCTGGCCAGCGCGGTCGGTGGCGGCGCCGGCGGCACGGGACGCTCAATCGGGCTCGACCAGGTTTCGATCAACAATCTCTCGCGCATCGAAGTTTCGTTTTCGCCGACGCCCGATTCGGAGGGGAATGCGCTCGCCGGTTCGGTCAACATGGTTCCGCGGAGTTCATTCGAGCGCACGAGGCCGGTGTTCAATTTCAGCACCTACGTGATGATGCGCGACAACGCGAAAAACTGGAGCAAGACCCCCGCGCCGCGGCACCCGACGCGCAAGATTCACCCCGGCGCCGACTTTTCCTACATCGTGCCGGTGAACCGGCGGTTTGGCTTCACCCTTTCCGCCGGCTTCAACCGGCAGTATTCGGGCGAGCCGCGGCTCCAGAACACGAGGCGTGGCACCCAGGTGGTGACGAACGCCAACTTCGCCGCGACCACGTTCGACCAGCCATATCTTTCCGCCGTCACGGTGCGTAACAGCGGCAAGGATACCAAGCGCAGCTCGTTCGGCGCGACCGTCGACTACAAGCTCACGCGCGACGACCGGATTTCGTTCTCGTTCCAGTACTCCACCTTCGACGTGCTGATCAACCACAACACCCTCACGTTCGACACCGGCCGGGTGGCGGCCGGGAATTTCTCCACCGCCGCGACGCAGGGCACCGCCGGCGCGGGCAGCCTCCAGCTCCTCACCGATGGCAACGATCGCACCAACTGGACCTACATGCCGTCGCTCATCTGGCGGCACGACGGCCGGGTGTGGAAGATTGAGTCGGGGTTCGCCTACTCCCGCGCGAGCAATCGCAACCGCAACGTGAGCTCGGGGTTCTTTGATTCGACGACCGCGCGTCGCACGGGCGTGACGATCGGGTTCTCCGACATCTTCTACCTGCGGCCCAACGTCATCACCGTGACCGATGCGGCGGGGAGTCCGGTCAATCCGTACTCGCTCGACAGCTACGTGATGACGGCGGCGACCGGGGAGACCCGCAGCACTGATGACACCAAGCACACCGCGTATGCCAACATCCGCCGCAATTTCTACGGCAAGATTCCGATTGCGGTGAAGGCCGGGCTGGATTTCCGCCAGTCGGGGCGCGACCAGCGGTTCAGCACGCCGGCCTACACCTATGTGGGCCGCGACGGTGCGGGCAGCACCGTGCCCGCGGCGACGAGTGACGATCGCGCTTCGCCGTTCATCGATCCGAGTTTTTCCAGCCGCATCGCGCCTTATGGGTATCCCAAGATCGAGGGCGTCAGCAGCGAGAAATTCTACGAGCACTTCGTGGCCAACCCGGGCTACTTTACGGAAAATCTCAACACATCGTACCGTGGCGAGGTCAACAACTCGAAGGTCACCAAGGAACTCGTCTCGGCGGCGTATTTCCGCGCCGACCTGCAGTTCCTCGAGAACCGGCTGAAGATCGTGACCGGCATCCGCGCCGAACAGACCAACATCGAGGCCGAGGGTCCGCTCACCGATCCTTCACGCAACCTCCAGCGTGACGCGCAGGGCCGGCCCATTCTTGGCGCCAACGGCCGCCCGCTGACCATCGCGCCGACCAACACCCTCGCGTTCTCGCAGCTCACCTTCATCGAGCGCGCCTCCCACGCCGAGAAGGAATACCTGCGGTGGTTCCCGAGCATCAATGCGAGCTACAACCTTCGCGAAAACCTGATTGCGCGCGTGGCCTATTCCACATCCGTCGGCCGCCCGAATTTCAACCAGTATGCTGGCGGCGTCACGCTGCCCGATCCGGATAATCCTCAGGCCAACGACCAAATCACGGTCAGCAACGTCGGCATCAAGCCTTGGAGCGCACGCGCCTTCAATGCCCGGCTCGAGTATTATCTCCAGGGCGTCGGCAAGGTGGAGGTCGGCGCGTTCCGCCGCGACTTCGAAAACTTTTTTGGCAGCACCACCTTTCCCGCCACGCCGGAATTCCTCGAACTCTACAGCCTCGATCCGACCCTGTATGGCGACTACCTCGTCGTCACCCAGCACAACATCGAGAACACGGTGCGGATGCAGGGGCTCAACGTGGCCTACCGGCAGGCGCTCACGTTCCTGCCGCACTGGGCGCGCGGCATCCAGGTGTTCGCCAACGCCAGCGCGCAGCGGCTGCTCGGACCGGCGGCGTCGAACTTCCAGGCGTTCATCCCGCGGACGTATAGCTGGGGCGCGAGCCTCAATCGCGCCAAATATGGACTGCGCGCCAACTGGAACTACCGCGGCCAGCAGCGCCGCAACGCGATGTCCGGAGCTAGCATCGAGCCCGGCACTTTCACCTGGTGGTCGAAGCGAATGTACCTCGATGTCAACGCCGAGTACTATTTCTACAAGCGCTTCGCGGTCTACGCGGCGCTGAGAAACATCCTCGACGCGCCGGACGACGTGCAGGTCTTCGGTCCGAGCACACCCGAGGTCGCGCGATTCCGGCAACGGATCGCGTTCGGTTCGCTTTGGACGTTCGGAATCAAGGGATCGTTCTAGCGGCGAGGCGCCGTTCGAGGCTTTCGTTCGGCGCACCATCGAACGCATTCCTTATTTGGCGCCTCGCTGGGTTTTGGGTTCTGAGTTCTGGGTTCTGGGTTCTGGGTTCTGAGTTTTGAGTTCCCGGTTCGCAGCGATGTATGGAGCCGCGGCGCCCCGCCGCGGCCGTCCTGGGAGCGCGACCGCCCCGGTCGCAACAGCAACCATCCTGGGAGCGCGGGCGTCGGTTTGATTTCGGATTTCGGATTTCGGATTGCGGATTGCGGATTGCGGATCGCCCGGGAGCGCGGGCGGCTCGCCCGCAACTGCAGTACACGGAAACGCTATCGAAACTGCGGGCGGGACGCCCGCGCTCCCAGGAACGAGCCGGAGAAGACCTTCGGTTTCCGCCGCGGATGATGCGCGCTCCCAACTATGGCGCGTGCTTCGTATCCAGAGTCTCGAGCAGTCCCTCGAGCGCGAACCGGACGAACAATTCGCGATAATCCCTTTCGTCGTTGGCTACGGCCTGCTTCGCCCGCGCGCGGACTTTCTCGGCCAGCGGTTGCGCGCGCGTGCCGAGCAGTTCGAGCGTTCGCGCCGCATGCACCACCACGGTGGTATCAGCTGAGTTCAGGTCGGCCTCGAGTCGCGACAAGGCGGCCGGATGCGGTTCCATGGCGAGCAATGCGCCCGCGGCTTCGACGGCCACGGAGGCCGACGCGTCGCGCAGCGCCCGCTCGAGTTCAGCTCGCGCGGTTTTGGCCGCGGTGGGGTTCGCGCGGAGCCCGACCGCAGACCAATACCGCACCGCGGGATCGCCGTCGCCGAGCGCCTTGCGCTGCGCACCCGCGGCATCGGCCGCGCCCACGCGTTCAGCGGCCGCGAGCACCCGCTCGAACGGATAAACCCCGGGCCGGCGCGCCATCTCGTAGGGCGTGAGCGCTCCGCTGCGACTCAGCGCATCGGGCTCGGGGAGAAAGGCGATGTCCCGGACCTCGGCGAGCCACTCTTGCAGCCGGGTGCGGAGACGCTCGAGAGTCGCGCGGTGTCGCGCATCTCCGGCGAGATTGTTCAACTGCTGCGGGTCGGCGACCGTGTCGTAGAGTTCCTCCGTCGCTCGCGTGGCCGCGAGCCAGGCGGTGGCGCCGGTGCCGGCGCGTCCGGTGCGGGCGAGTTCGAGCAACTCGCGGCGAAACGGACTCGCGTCGGAATATCCCTCGGGCGGAGCCCATGAGAGGTGCGGCCGGTAGTTGCGAATATAGAGCCAGCGTCGATCCCGCACGGAGCGCGCCGTGTCGATCGCCTCGTCGACCCGGTCACGCGCGGCGAAAACGAATTCACGCTCCGGTCCTGATCCGGGGCCGAGAAACGCCGTGCCTTGCATGTGGCGCGGAATCGGAATGCCGGCGAGGCTCAGCAGCGTCGGCGCGAAATCGACGAAACTCACGAGCCGGTCGACGGTGGCGCCCGCTGCGGCCGGAGCGAGATGCCGCCATTTGGCCGGGAAGCGAATCAAGAGCGGCACATGCAGTCCGGAGTCGCGCAGCAGTCGCTTGCCGCCGGGCATGCCCATGCCGTGATCCGAGTACACGAAAACGATCGTGTCGTCCGCCAATCCGTCCGTCTCGAGTTCCCGCAGCGCCGCGCCTACCCGGCGGTCGACGGCCGCGATGCAGTCGTAGTATCGCGCCATGGCCTGGCGCGCCAGCGGCGTGTCCGGATAAAAACCGGGCAGCGGCACGCGCGCCGGATCCGCGCGATCGGCGGGCGGGAGTTTCGAGCGAATCTCGCGTTCGAACTGCTGTTGCGGCCACGCGCTGCTGCGGGACTGATGCGTCTCGCTGAAGTTGAACACGGACATGAAAGGTTGACCGCGCTCCCGCTGACGCCAGTGCACGTTGGCGCCGTTGCGGCTCCAGGCACGTTTGATGAAGGCCTGCTCGTCCTTGAGGTTGTAATCCGTCTTCGCGTTGTTCGACGTGAAGTAGCCGGCGTCACGGAGGTGTTCCGCGTAGCCCTTGAACTCCGCCGGAATCGGGATGCTGCACCGGAGGTGCGGATTGCCCAGCGACGTCGCATAAACGCCGGTGATGAGGCACGCGCGCGCCGGGGAGCAGACTGGAGCCGGCGCGAATGCGTGGGTGTAGCGCACGGCGTCGCGGGCAAACGCATCGATGTTCGGCGTGCGGGCGAATGAATCGCCGTAGCAGCCGAGATTCGGACTCATGTCCTCCAGCGTGAGCCAGAGGATGTTCGGCTGATCGGCGGCGTGCGTCAGCGCGCTCGCGGCGATCCCGCCCGCGATGGCGAAGAGGAGACGGACGGCGGGCCCAACGGGGAAGAAGGTCATGGCGCCAGCAATACACGGTCTTTCAGACGCGGGAAATCAAAACACGCGGGAGGGCCCGCCTCCCCGCCGCAGGCGGGCAAGCGGCGCGGCTTGCCTGCCTTTGGCAGGGCCGTCGCTTTCCGAAGGACCTTCCACTCCGAAAAGTCGAAATGGGGGTTGACCCGGCGGCGGACGACGCGGAGGTCGTCCCTCCATCGTTTCTCCGATTATTTGTGACGCCCTGTTTAGAACGTGCCCTTTACGCCGAACTGATACGTCACGCCGTATTCACCTTCGAATGACTCCCGGACGTACCGCGGGCTGCCCACGGCGTAGGCTTCCTGCTGGTCGCGATCGTTGAAGATATTCCGGCCGGTGATGTAGAGGGAGAATCGTTTCGTCAGCTGGTAATCCAGCGACGCATCGAACCGGATCTTTTCCATCTGGTAATTCCAACCGGGGATGCCGAATGGAGCCGCCGCCGTCGGCCCCAGGCGCTTCTTCCCGATCAAATACCATTTGCCGACGAACGAAACGGGCCGGCGATTGAACATGAACCCCGCGTTGATGTTCTTCCGCGAGAACCCGCGGAAGTCCGCCTCGCCCGGCCCCATCGGCCGGATGAAAGTCGCGTTGGCGAAAGTGCGAAAGTAGCGGGCGATCTCGATCGTGGTCAAACCGGCGAGTGGCTGGTTGAAGCCCATCTCCCAGCCGTTCACGTGCACGATTGCGTCGGTGTTGTACGGCGCGGTGACCCGATAATCGACGTAGTCGGTGCTCAGGTTGATCGACTCGAGAAAGTCGGCGGTGGCGAGAAAGGCGCGATTGGCGAAAAAGTTTTTGATCTGCTTCCGGAAAAATCCGACGGAAATATCGCCGCCACTCCGGGTGTAATACTCCAGCCGCAGGTCAAGGCTGTCCGCCGTCCACGGCTTGAGCGCGGGGTTCTTGGTCACAATCGTGCCGAGCGCGGAGCCGCTGGTGTTCGAATCCGGTTCGAAGTCGATCTGCGTGACGTTGGAGGCGCCGACCAGGTTGGTGAACTCGGGCCGGCCAATCGTCCGCGCCAGTCCGAGCCGGCCGATCAGGTTTTCGGTGACATTATACGACGCGTTCAGGCTCGGGTAGTAGCCGTGGTACTGCTTTTGCATCCGCGAGCCGAGGCGGGTGTAGACGAGCGCATCCTGGGCGATTAGCTCCGCGGGGGTGAGCGTGGTACGGACCGTCTTCTCCGGCGCAATCACGTGGATCGGGCGGCGTTGCGCATTGAGGATGAGCGCGCTCGTGGCCGGGTTGCGTTGATACTGCGCGCTGTTGTCCTGCAGCACACCGCGGCCGTCATCCGTCGTCTGCTCGAACCGCATGCCGGCCACGATGCGCAGCCGGTTGTTTATCAGCGAAAGATCGCCCATCGCGTACGCCGCGTCGATCCGCTCCGTGATGTCGAACGGCGTCGTCATGTCGGCCAGAAGGTCAGCGCGCCGGTTGACGTTCGTATCAAAATATTGGGGATACTGCTGGAATAGTTCGAACGCGCGTCGGGTGCTGGGGAAGGTGGGAGTGGGCAGCCCGCGCGGGAAGGCGATTTCCTGCATCGTGTAATTCGTCAGGTCAATGGGCGAGCGGGTGATGCCTTCGTCGCCCGAGGCGGCCCGGCCGTCGGGCCCGACATAGGCGGGAAAAAACTGGCCCATGCGATAGGCCGCGTACTCCTCTTTCACCGAGAGCCCCGTCTTCACGGAAAACTTGAAGCCTTCGTCGAAGAATTTGCGCGTCGCGTCGAGTCGCGCGCTCCTGGCGTCCGCCTCCGAATCGCGGGTCTGAATCGAGCCGTTGACGAAAAGATTGTAGTTACGCAGGTCGAACGGATCCACGACGCTGCCGGCGGCGTTGCGCACGGTGATGCGGCCCGGCACGTAGCCGCTGTTGTCATCGACATCGATCGTGGCGCCGGTGATCTCGCCGGAGGCGTTGGCGAGTTGATCGTAGGAAAGCTCGCGGAACCATTTCGCCGAGAAACCATAGCTGAGATTGGCGGCGAAATCCCACCGCGCACCGAGATGGCTGTAATTGAGCCGGAACAGATGGTTGCGGACCGAGAAGTGCCGCGCGTTGTTGGCGGCGAAAATCCGGCCGGAGCCGGGACGGCCATGGGTGAAATCCGGGCCCCACGAAACCGGATTTGTGCCCGTGTTGATGTTGAACGTGAACGCCGGAATGTCCTGCTTGAAGTAGGCGCCGGAGTGGATGAATGAAATCTTGTCCGTGGGCGAGAGTCGCCAGTCGAGCCGCAGGCCGAGGTTGTAGCGCCGCTCGGTGATGGGGAAGAAGAGGTAGTTCCCGGAGAGGAAGTACGGATTGTCGACCGTGGCGCGAACGGGATTGGTCGCGAGCGTTGTCGTGCTGAAGGTGCGCCGGATCTGTTCGACGGCGTTGAACTGCTCGAACTTCACCGCGTTGATCGAGAAGCCGAAGTTTTTGGAGATCGGAACCGTGTAGGTGAGATCGAACCCCGGGCCCCAGAAAAAGTTCTTCGACGTGCTGTCGCCATCATTCCCCCACGCTTTCGCGTATCTCGGGTAATGGGAGTTCTTGTTCAGGAAGGTGCGGAACTGGAACTCGGGCCTGCTCTTCTCGAACGCGGTGCGGCTGACAAGATTGATCGAGCCGCCGAGACTCGAGGCCGGCATATCGGGCGTCGGGACCTTGTAGACCTCGATGCGCGTGGCGTTGGCAAGCGAGATCGTCTGGAGCGACGTGGCGCGGGATGGCCCGCCGGTCGCGGCGACATTCATCGTTTCACCGTCGATCGAGATGCCGGTGTATACCTGCGGCATGCCGCGGAGCTGGATGGCGACGGCATTCATTTGGTCGGTGACGACCTCGACGCCGGGGAGGAATTTGACGAATTCGCCGATGTTGTTTTCGCCGACGATGCCGAGGGCGTCGGTCGACACCACGGTCTTGGCGTTGGCGGCGAACCGCTGCTCGTTGATCGCAATCGCCGCGGCATTGGTCATGCGGGCGGATTCGACGACGAACTGATCGAGTTTGACGACTCCGGGGGCGAGGGCGCTTTCGGCGGCGGCATCGAAGGCCGGGAGTTCGAAATCCTGCCGGGAGACGCCGCCCGGCGTCACACTGACGGTGGCCGTCTGGGGCGCGCGTCCGGTGTAGAACACGCGGAGCGTGACGGGCCCGGCCGGCAGGTCAGCGAAACGGTATTCGCCAAACGCGTCGGTGAAGGCTTCACGCGAAGTGCCCTCGATGGTGACGCGCGCGTTTTCGAGGGCGAGGCCGGCGACGCGATCCTGAACACGTCCCGTGAGCACACCGGTTGCCGGCGATTGGGCAGAGACGGGCGGTGCAGCGAGGGCAACGCACGCGAGCGCGGCGACAACGAGACGAGGCAGGGCGCGAAGCAGGACGATGGGTTGCATGGTCTGGTCTCCTGATGGTGCGGCACCGCGTCGGTGAGCTGACACGCGGTCCGGGTTGCGAACGATAAGTGAACTATCCCGGCCCAATCCAGCGTTGTTTTCCGCGACGGTAGTCGTGGCGTTAGCGGCCGCAACCGAGCCGCCGCCAAATCATCCTGCGACCTTGATTCGGCTCCATGCAGTCGAAGAGCTTGTTCCGACCTGGGAGCGCGGGCGTCTCGCCCGCATGGATTGGAGTGGCACGGGCATCCCTGGTCGCCTTCGGCGCCGCCAGAGGCGGGTAAACCTGCCGGTGGTGCTGGGGGCGCGGGCGCCCTCGCCCGCTGAGAAATGCCGATTGCCAATCCTACCGAATCTGCGGCTGCCTCGCGACCGGCCTCTCGACGAGCCTCTCGACACGCTCGAGGCCTTTCAGTCGAAATCACAGACGGCCGTGAGCTCGTCGAATCGGATCGAGGCCTTTCAATCGAAATCACAGATGGCCGTGAGCCTGTCGAATCGGCTCGGGGCCCTGCCGAATGGGGAATCCGCAGCCACTCGATCCTTGCGGGCCAGAGGCCCGCGCTCCCAGGGGAACAACGCCGTGCGATTCGGCGTGGTTTGCCGAATCCGAAAACCGAAATCGACCGGCGCCCGCGCTCCCAGGAAACCGTTTGTTCGAGTTACGGCGGCAACAAACCCGCGAGCACGGCGACCGCTTCCTGGCGCACGGTCAGTACGGCGCGCAACTCGTCCTGCGCCTTCACGAGTCGCTCCTCGTTCTGGCGGTAAATCTGATGCTGGTGGACCAGCCTCAGCTTGATTTCAGCGTCGGGCAGATTGTCCTTCAGCGCGGTCCGCAGGGAATCCTGCTCCGGACTCCCGCCACGACCGCCCGGCTTGCCGAACGACGGTGCGGCGAGTGTGGCAGGACTGCCTTTTGGAAGACTGCCACGGAGCTCGATGATTTTTCTGATTCGCGCTGCGATCAGCTCCCATTCGGCGTCGTCAGTGATCGCGAAGTGTTCACGTAGTCGCGCCAGGCCCTTCTCCTCGATGTTTGGTTTTCCGTTGCTGACGGTGTCGCTCTCTCGCTTCGAATCACGGCGTTCGGACTTGTCGGGTTTTTTCTGCGCCAGCAGCGTGACGGGCACGACTGTGGCAATGCCAAAGGCGAGCGCGGCGCGAACGAGCATCAAGGAACGGGAGCGAACGGAAGGCTTCATGGAGGGTTGTGGGTGCAGAATCCGGGTTTGGACGGATCGATGCAGTCGACGGGGTGCGGCTTGACGGTATATCGACTGCATCGTTTCCGCCTAGACGCAAGCGGGGCGCAAGCGTTACGGCAAGAGCCCGCTGCGCCGGGGCGTTGTTCCGAGCCCAACGGCCCGGGCCAATGTATCCGCAGCGGCCTATCCTGGAAATTTCACACCGCGGCTCGAAGCCGCAACCAAACGGTCCGGAGGTGGGACACAGAGGTCACAGAGGAAAACGGAGGACACGGAGCAAGACCGGATTGTGATGCGTTGCTTCGACTCTGTGCCCTCTGCTCTGAACTCGGTGTCCTTAGTGACCAAAGAATTGGTGCCTTCAAATTCGTCGCGACGATCCACGATTCGGATCGATATTGGGCACCCTCCACCCGGCGCCGACCACACAGCCTGTTCGTGGGTAACACCCGCCAGTGGATCCGGGCCCTCGAGCATTCCCGGCTTGGGCAAAACAGCTCCGGCGGTTTTGCTTTTAGCCCGCATGAGCTCGAGAGCTGCGATGCCCGCACCATGGCCGAAGACAAAGGAATGTTGAATGACACGCAGACGGTGAGAATGCGGGCTACGGAACTTCGTAAACTTCGACCAGGACCGCACCTGTCGTGCCATCACCGCTGGTGGCATGCGCGGTATAGCTGCCCGGCAGGAAAGGCATCATCACCACCACGTCGCGTGTGCCCGCGGGAATCGGAAACGCACCGGTTCGCGCCAGCGACGCCGCGAGGTCTTCCTCGTAGGTCAGCCCACCGACAACCGGCGGATAAACGTAGCCGTTCGTGTAAGGCTGGCCGTTCGCGTCGAAGATCCGCAGCACGGGCGCGCGCAGGGGGTTGACCACCCCGAAACCGGCCAGCGACGGGCCGACTGCCCGCAGGATGAGCCGCTTGCCGCCGCCGCCTGCTGCGACCACAAACCCGACGATCACGGCTTGATCGCCGCCCGGGCCGGCAATCCCGCGCGTCGAGAGATTGAGCAACCGATCCGTGGGACCGACGCCGAGAATCAGCTGCTGCGAGGGGCGCGGCAGCGTGTCCGGTGTTGAATACTCCCAGGCGTAAGTGCCGGCATCGGCCGGTCGGACATTTTCAAGCACGAGCGTGTTGCTCGAGCCGCTGGCAATGGCGCGCCCATTCTTCGTCCAAACGAAAATGGAGTTCTCCCCGAGCGGCGGCGCGAGCAGCCGCAGCCGCTCGCCGGGCGGAACCGTCACGCGCGATGGCGGAACGGCGCGAACGCCGAAACCGATGTCGAGCGCGAGCGAGGTCTCGCCGACATTGGGCGTTGTTTGGGCCGGCAGGAGCGCGGCAGCCAGAGGGACGATCAGCAGGAGAGTGCGGGCCGTTTTCATGGATGTAGTTGTGGGACGAATCGGTGGGACTGGCGCGTTTCGCGATTGTGCCGCTCATCGCGCTTGCGCCTCGTGCACACCTCCCAACCGCATCGCGGTGCTGCTGTGTGCAAATCTCGATTCGATTCGTGCCTGACACTCTAAGACCAGAAGCTTTACAGGAGGAAACGGAGACAACGGAGAGCACGGGCACCGCAGTTTCTCCGTTGCCTCCGTTGCCTCCTGTAAAAAGGCTTGGAGGGCGGCTGCTCGCCGCAGGCGCGAACCTCTCTTTCCTGGCGGACGGCGCAGAGGTCGTCCCTCCACGATTGCGATTCCAAAAACAATACGTGGAGGGCCGGGCTCCGCCCCGGCCGATCCGTTTCCGAAGGACATTCCACTCGGAAAAGTCGGAATCGGTGTTGAACCGGGAGCGGACGATGCAGAGTTCGTCTCTCCATGTTACGGCGAATTATTTGTGGCGCCCCGATGGACGAGAGATTTTTCCTCGCGAAGACGGCTTCTTGCGGTCGCGGCGCAAGGTCAGCGCAGGAACCGCGTCGTGTTGCCGCAGCAGATTGATCGCGCGTTGCTCGGCGCGACGCATGACGCGTTTGCGCGCTGGCACCAGGTCGTCATGACCCGCGAGGTGCAACCAGCCGTGCACGACATACAGCAGGAGTTCGTCCCGAAAATCGCGGCCGTGCCCGGCGGCGTAGCGGGCGGCGGTGTCCACCGACACGCAGATTTCGCCGCCCGCTCCGTGGGCGGGCTCACCTTCGAACGTGATGACGTCCGTCGTCGTGGGATCATCCAGAAAATGATCGTGCAGTTGCGCGAGCGCCGCGTCCGTCAGGAACACCACCGACAATTCACCGGGGAAGCCCACGCTCTTTTTCGCGGCGAGCGCGGTTTGGTGCGCGTCGAGCAGCCGGATCGCACGGATCAGGGTCACGCGGTCCAGCTTCAGGCGCGGATGACGGTTGGAAATGGCAACGGGACGAGGCTCCATCAGCAGGGCGGCAGAACCGGATTCGCGGCGACGGGCATTCAAGTGGACCGCGGCCGCCATCGGATGCGCGGATGAAATCCGGCTCACGCCTTGGCTTCGGCGACGGGAGTCGCGCCGGTGGCGTACGAAACCCGCGCGTGCAGCATGTTCAGCAGCGTGAATTGAAGGCTGTTCTTGATCCGCGTGATTTCCTCGAGGGTCAGCGGCGCCTCGTCGAGTTGTCCGTCGCCGATCCGTTCATCGACGATGCGATTGATCAGCTCGGTGAGATGCTCCGGGCCGATCTGACGCAGCGAACGGGAGGCGGCTTCGACGCCGTCCGCGAGCGAGATGATGGCGCTCTCCTTGAACTGCGGCTTCGGCCCGTCGTAGCGGAACGTTTCCTCCTTCGGGGGCGGAATGGGTGGCGTCGAGCCCGGCGGCTTCAGCGGTTCGATGTTCGCAATCTTGGCCGGCACCGCGGCCGGGAACGGCGTCCGCGACTGGTCGATCGCGCGCTGATAAAAGTAGCGGACGAGCGTCGTGCCATGATGCTGCTGGATCACATCCACCACCGCCCGGGGCAAATTATGCTTCTGGGCCAGTTCCGCGCCATCGGTGACGTGCTGCTTGATGATTCGCGCCGATTCCGCCGGATCGAGGTGATCGTGCGGGCTGCCGCGCTCGCGCAGGTTCTCGACGAAGTACTGGGCGTTCGCGGTTTTGCCGACGTCGTGGAAAAGCGCGCAGACGCGCGCCACGAGCGGGTTCGCGCCGATCGCGTTGGCCGCATTTTCTGAAAGCTGCGCGACCACCAGCGAATGGTGATAGGTGCCGGGCGCCTCCAGCTGCATGTGTCGCAGCAGGGGGTGTTTGTAATCCGTGAGTTCGAGCAGCGTGATGTCAGTCGTGCGTTTGAACAGCGACTCGAGGATCGGCAGCAGCCCCACGACGAGCACGCCGGTGAGCACGCCCGTGCCGAGCCCGGCGGCCATCTGCCGCCACAGCGTGTCGAATGGCGTCTGGTCGACGAACCCAATCAGCGCCGCAAAGGCCGCCACCGTGAGTCCGCCCGCACCCGCGGCTCGCACGAGCCGTCCGCGCCGGCGGGCATCGCGGCCGAAGAAAATCGCGACCAGCGAGGCGAGGAACGTCAGCACGAGCAGATCGAGCCGGTTGCCGTAGATGACACCGGTGAAAATCGAGATCAAAAGCGCCATGAAAATGCCGGAGCCGGCATCAATCAGGATGGCGACGATCAGCGGCGCAAAGGCGGTCGGTGCAACGTACGGCAGGGTCGATGCCCAGGAACCGTCGCGCATGAAGAACTCGGCCCCGCCGAGAGAGTAATTCGCGCGCACGAGCGCGAGATTCACGATGACAACAAGCGCGAGCAGCCCGCAGCGAACATTGCTGCGCAGGGTTTCCGGGTCCTCGATCCGAATATAGAGCAGCGAGGCGAGCACCATCGCCAGCACCAGCAGTACGCGGCGGAACAATGTCTGCCCCTCGTGGACCTCGGTGTCGCCGTGCGCGCGCAGGAACTGCCGGTGCGCCATCAGCATCTCGTATTGTTCCGGCGACACGCGATCGCCGGGCTCGATGATCGTCTGGCCGCGGACAACTTTGACCATCACGGGCTTCACCGATTGCATGGCGCTCGATTGCCGTGCCTCGGTCGCCTTGCGATCGAACACCACATTCGCCGTCACGCCGTAGCGGAAAAGCCGGAAGACCGCCTGCGCCGCCTGGCGCGGCACCTGGTCGGTGGCGAGGCTGACGCGCAGCAGCGTGAGCGCGTCCTCCAACGACTGCACCGCGCGCTGGGTGACGGTGCCATTCGCACGCGCAATTTGGAACACCACTGCACTTCCGGGGGTGATGCCGCTCAATGCGGAATCGGTGACGCCCTGCGCGTAGATGTCGCGCAACGTCGCGAGACCGTTGTCAAACAATGCGGTGCGGGTCCGCGCATCGCCGATCGTGAGCACCGCCGCGACATCCTCCACCGTGGCGTGGTAGGGGCCATGCGAATTGAACGTGTCAGCAATGGCGGCCAGGTCGTTGCGCCGCGCGAGGAGGGTCGCGCCATCCGGCTCGACCGGGGCTGACTTTTCGAACGCGGCGAGCTGCGCGAGCAGCATGCGCGCGGCGGCCTCGAAGCGACGCAGCGGCTCGTTGTCGAGACGGTAGACCGGGGGAACGCGGCCAAGAAATTGCTCGCGCGCCGCGCGGGTGCGTTCCGCGCTTTCATACTTGAATGAGACCAGCGCCGGCACGCGGGCGGTGGCGACCTGGTTCAATTGCACCGGAACGTTGATGGTGCTCAGGCCCGCCGAGCTGATGAGGACAATGGCCGAGACCGTGACGATGAAGATCAGCGCGCCGATGACCGGACTTCGCTCCATGAACTCGCTCATCGCGGACTGCTTCTGGTTGCCGCGACCCGACCGGCGGGCACCGAGGCCGCCGACGAGAAGCTTGAGCTGGTTACGGACGGACATGGCGGCGACAGGAGCGCGCACTATTCCCGTACAACGGATCGTCGGCAAGACATCACCGCGTCTTGCTCCCGCCCCGACGCGTTAAGGTGCAGAGCCGCAACGCTCACGGTTTTTCCTCCCCGTCATCTTCGGTTGGCGGGTTCCGGTACGCATCGTACGCCTCGATGATTTTGGCGACCAGCGGATGACGAACGACATCCGCGCCGCTGAAGGTGTGAAAATCGATTCCGGGGATGTCCGCGAGGATGTGCCGGACCTCGAGCAGCCCGCTGCGTTTCGCGCGAGGGAGATCGATTTGAGTGATGTCGCCAGTGATCACCATTCGCGACTCCTCGCCGAGCCGGGTGAGGAACATCATCATCTGCTCCGGCGTCGTGTTCTGCGCCTCGTCGAGGACGACAAATGCGTGCGAGAGGGTGCGGCCGCGCATGTAGGCCAGCGGCGCGATTTCGAGGATGCCCTTTT
This sequence comes from Opitutaceae bacterium, assembly GCA_030648295.1. GTDB lineage: Bacteria > Verrucomicrobiota > Verrucomicrobiia > Opitutales > Opitutaceae > ER46. The sequence goes on from JAUSID010000132.1 coordinate 41,605, forward strand.
CGGTCAGCCGCGCGACGTCCTCGCTGTCGAGCATGTCGTGCAGCGCATCGTAGAGGGGCCGCAGATACGGCAGGATTTTTTCGCGCAGGTCACCGGGCAGAAAACCGAGCGCCTCGCCCGCCTCGACGGCCGGCCGCGTCAGGATCACGCGCTCGACCTCGTTTTTCAGCAGGGCATTAATGGCCGCCGCCATTGCGAGGTAGGTTTTCCCGGTGCCGGCCGGGCCGATGCCGAACACGACGGGGTGGGCGAGCATCGACTGGAGATACATTTTCTGGCCGAGCGTTTTCGGCACGATCGTTTTCCGGTTCGTGGCGATGACCAGCGGCTGGTCGAGCAGCGTGCTGAGCTCGGGGCCCTCGCCGCGGATGAACGCGTCCGCGATCCGGTGGAAATCCGGGGTGCGGATGGTCATGCCCTGCGAACGCGCCTTGTCGAGGAACGCGAACAGTCCCTCGGCCTTGGCGAATGGCTCGCCACTGCCCTCGATTTTCAGCCAGTCCTCGCGCGTGGTGACCTTCACGCCGAGTGCCCGCTCGACGTGCATCAGGTTGTCCTCGCGGCCGGCATACAGCGAGCTGGCGTGCCGCGGACTTGGGAAATGGAGCGTTTTGGTGGGCATGGGCCTCGATTAGCCGGCGCGTTTCCCAACGCGGCACCGCGGCCGCAACCAAAGGGCGTACACCTCGGACGGCGATTCGGCGAAACGCTCGCGCGTTCCGCTACGGAAGTCGTTTCCGACCGACGGAAAGCGCCCATTTGCCATTCGCGCCGGATCGCCCCGAGACGCTGTTTCGGCCATGCTCATGGGGCTTTCGTCAATTTCGCCGCCGCCGCATTTAACTTTTCCCACGTGGCTTCGAGCGACTGGGGCAGAATCCGCGTCTGCCCAATCACGGGCATGAAGTTATTGTCGCCGTTCCACCGCGGCACGATGTGGCCGTGCAGGTGTGGAATGCTGCCGCCGGCAACCGCCTGGCCGAGATTGAACCCGATGTTGAATCCCTCCGGCCGGAGCGCCTCCCGGAGAATGCGTTGGGCCACCAGGATTTCCTCGAAAAGATCGGTGCGCTCGGTGACCTCGAGCTGATCGAGTTCCGTGACTTCCCGGAAAGGCACGGCCAGCAGGTGGCCCGGATTGTAAGGAAAACGGTTCAGGATCAGGTAAGACAGCTTCGAGCGGTGAACGATCAGCGCCGTGCGATCATCGCCGAGCGCGGGCAGTTCCGTGAAGGGCCGCTTCATCGCCGCGGGATACCGCGGGGCTTCGATGTATTCCATGCGCCAATAGGCGTGAAGCTGCTGCATGAGTTCTTTGGGCTGCCGGGCCGGAAGAAGAAAAGGGGCGGAGCAAAACCTTCGACGGGAGGAATGTCAAAACCTAGCGGGGCGCCGTTTCATGCAGATCGTAACCGAAACGAATCGAATGTATTCCGCCATTGGCGCCCCGTTTGTTTTTGGCGGTGCCATTGGGGCTGGGGTGGCTCAGGGCATGCCGCCCGTGGCGAATCGTTGTGGCACAGGCAGCCTGCCTGCCGATTTGACCGGGATGAATCAATGAGATGCCTTCCCTGGGAGCGCGGGCGTCTCGCCCGCTATATCCCGATCGGCGGCCGAAGGCCCGCGACTTCAGAGCCGGCACGCATCGCGATTTTGACGTGTAGTCAGCGGCGGGGAAGCCGCAGCCACTTCGCTGAATTGCCGGCTTGCCTTGGTATGACGAGCGTCATGTCATCGCCTCTTCATGCGTTATCCGGCTGACCGCAAATCATGCACCCGTCGACGAATCGTCGAGGCGGCCAGCCAGGCTTTCAGGGAAAAGGGCGTGGCCGAAACCGGTATCGACGAGGTGATGCGTCGGGCGGGTCTCACGCACGGCGGGTTCTATTCGCATTTCGACGACAAGTCGGAACTGGTGGCCGAAGCGTGCGCGGCCGGATTCGACGCCGCGCTGCCGAACTTGGAGCGAATCACGGCCGCACCGACTCCTTCCGCGCGGGCCCGGCTTTTGATTGATAGTTACTTGGGCGTCCGGCATCGCGACAACCGCGCCTCGGGGTGCTTCGTCGTGGCGGTGGGCGCCGACATGGTGCGTTTGCGCGGCCCCGCGCGCACGGGGTACGCCAGGGGTTTCGCGCGTCACCTCGAACGCCTGAGCGCGGCGCTGCGGCTGAGCCCGAACGAGGCGCTCAATCGCGAGCGTGTCACCCATCTGATGAGTTCGCTGGTCGGAGCGCTGTTGTTCTCCCGCGCAATTGACGACCCGGCGGAGAGCATCGCGATGCTGCAAACGATGCGCCGGCGGCTGCGCCGCCAGTTCTGCCACGACGAATCCGCCGGCGCCGGCAACGATTTTGTCCGCATCCTTTGAAAACCGTCGCGCCTTCCGTTCGCTATGGCTTGCTTCCGTGGCCGGTGGCTGACGGCGTCTAATTTCGTTTCATGACATCAAGCACTCATCCTGTTCGCCGCGTGGTCATCACTGGCCTTGGCGCCGTCACGCCCTGCGGCAACACCGCGGCGGAAACGTGGGCGTCATTCATCGCGGGCCGCAGCGGCATCGGCCGCATTACCCGCTTCGACGCGACCGGTTGCTCGGCGCAGATCGCCGGCGAAGTGCGGAATTTCGATCCGGCGCGGGTCCTGCCTGCACCGTTGCGGCCCCGCGGTCCGTCGGGCGACGTGCTCGCGCAGGCGCTCACGTTGAAGGACGTGAAAAAATTCGGCCGCTTCACGCATCTCGGCGTCGGCGCGGCGGTCGAAGCGTATGCCGATTCTGGACTCGATGCCCACCGCGCCACGTTGCCGGCCGAGCGGATGGGTGTGAACCTCGGCGTTGGGTTGGGCGGCCTGCCCGAAATGGAGGCGATGCACGACACCTGGAAGGCGGGCGGTTTTCGAAAGATCTCGCCGTTCTTCATCATCCAGATTGCGCCCAATCTGCTCGCGGGCCAGGTGAGCGTGCTGCTCGACTTTCGCGGCAGCAACATGAGCGTGGCCTCCGCGTGCGCGACCAGCGGCCACGCCTTGGGCGAGGGGGGGGCCACCATTGCGCGCGGCGATGCCGACGTGATGATCGCGGGCGGCGCGGAATCCACGGTGACGCCGCTGGCCATCGGCGCGTTCGCGCAGATGCGCGCGCTCTCCACGCGCAATGATGCACCGGAAAAGGCGTCGCGGCCCTATGATCGCGATCGCGATGGATTCGTGCTGTCCGAGGGCGCGGTCGTGTTTGTGCTCGAGGAACTGGAGCACGCGCGGCGGCGCGGCGCGCGGATTTACGCCGAATTGCGCGGCTACGGCGCATCGGCCGATGCGTATCATCTTTCCTCACTCGCGCCCGGCGCCGAAGGCTCGGCGCGATCGATGCGGTCGGCGCTGGCGCGCGCGCGTATGCAGCCGACGGAAGTCGATTACGTGTCCGCGCACGCGACGTCCACTCCCGGCGGTGATGGCGAGGAGGCGGCGGCGATCGCGTCCGTCTTCGGCGAAGGCAAGTCGACGCTCCACGTGAGCGGGGTCAAATCGATGACGGGCCACCTGCTGGGCGCGGCCGGCGCGATGGGCGCGTTCGCCGCGGTGCTGGCGATTCATCACGGAATCATTCCGCCGACCATCAATCTGGAAAATATCGATCCCGCCTGTGAGCAGCTGGGGCTGAATTTCACGCCGAACGTGGCGGCGCGTAAGCGCGTCCGCGCCGCGCTCGCCAACAGCTTTGGCTTCGGCGGCACCAACGCCTCGATCGTGGTTTCCGCCCTGTAGCCGCAGCGCCGACGAAGGTGGAGCGCGCTGCCCGTTCGACGGGTTCAGGGCCCTGAGCCTGCCGAAGGGCTCCTCAGCGCGCTTGAACCGTTGAGTCGAAAAAAAGCGGCGTGGGGAGCCTCTCGACCAGCTCGAGGCCTCTCGGTCGATGGCGCGATTGGCCGTGAGCCTGTCGAACCGGCAAGCCGCTCCACCCAGACCGAACACTTCCGCGTAGCAGCGGAGGTCACGACGCTGGTCCGCTCGGTTCGATGGGTCCCAAACCCATTTCAACTGGAATCTTTCCGGACCGCGATCAGGGTAACACTCACCTTTGACTTCAATCGTCCCGCTGCGACAGTGCGCACGTGTTCCACGAAATCAGAAACGTGAAACAGGAACGGGGAGCGGGACGACGCCAATGGTTCGAGGCCGATGGGCTCGAACTCGTGGTGTGGCTCGATCGTGGCCATGCCCATCGCGTGTCGGGATTCCAGCTGTGCTACGACCTGGGGCAGGCGGAATATGCGCTGACCTGGCGGGAGGGGAGCGGCTTCGCCCACAGCGTGGTCGACACGGGTGACGCCACGCCGCTGAAAAACCAGACGCCGATCCTTACGCCCGAGAATGACGTCCCGTGGGGTGAGATCGCGCGGCGTTTCGACGAACACGCCGGGACGCTCGAAGACTGGCTGCGTCAGCTGGTTCACGACAAACTCGCGGAACGTGCGGGCGCGAGCGCGGAACGCTGAATTCCATTTTCGTTGCCCGCGGTCCGTCTCGCGCCCCGTGAAACAGGCTCGCGTTCGGCGGCGCCGGCATTTCGCTCAGTTCGATGTTCGCGGCGTGGCAAAGGTTGCGGGCGGCGATTCCAGCTCCTTTTCTCGCCGCGCTCGCCCTCTCGCTCGGTTACCTCGCTTTCGTGGCGTGGGATCAATCGCATTGGTGGCGCGTGAAGCAGGACTACACGTTCGGCTGGCTCGTGCCACTGTTCGTCGCGTTTGTCGTGCACGATCGGTGGCCCAGGATTTGCACCGCGCTTACGCGGGCGGCCGCGGCGGGAAGCCCACGCGCGGCGGGCTGGCGGAAATGGATCCTGCGCCTGGTGGTCGGCGGGATGCTGGCGTGGGGCATCCTCATGTTTCTGCTCGGCTCGTTCTATCGTGCCGGTGCCGGCACGTCGCAGCCCGGCACGCTGGCAATCACGCTGGGTGCAATCGGGATCCTGCTCCCGCTGCTCTTCATCAACGCGCCTGATTCGTCTGCGCCCGTGCCGGCCGGCCTGCGGGCTGACGCCCGCGTGCAGCTGACCGCGCTGTTTCTTTTTCCCGTGCTGGTGTGGCTCGTCTCGGCACCCATGGTTTCGGCCATCGAGTCGCAGCTCAACCTGGCCCTGCTGCGCCGGGTCGTCGGCGTCGTCGCGTTCGTGTTCGAGGTCCTTGGGCTTCCGATCGAGCAGCAGGGAAACGTGCTCGCGCTGCCGCGGGGAAATGTCGGCGTCGAGGATGCATGCTCCGGGATTCGATCGCTCACCGGCTGCCTGTTCGCCGGCTCGTTTCTTGCCGCCGTCTTTCTCGAATCGTGGTGGCGAAAGGCGATGCTGCTCGCCGCGTCGCTGCTGCTCGCGTTTGTGACCAATCTCGCGCGCAGCCTTTTTCTCACCACCTGGGCGTATCATCGCGGGCCGGACGCGCTCAGCGGCGCGGTGCATGACATTGCTGGATACGCGGTCCTCGGCCTCACCGTCGCCGGCCTGCTCCTGCTGCTGCCGGTGCTGAACGGGAAGCCGCCGGTCGAAATTAGATGACCCATTCAGACTGGCTGCTGGACCGCTACGCCCTCGTTCGTGGGGTTGGCGGTGACAAACCCAGGGCGCGTCTTCAAACCCGGAGACCGGTGTAGCGGAAGCCGTGAGGCTTTCGCCCTACCGACGATACCCGCCAGAGGCGGGCAAGCGTTTACCCGCCTTCGGCGGGCTCACGCGTTCCGCTACGCAGAGTTTCTGAATCGAGGCTTGAAAACACGGCTCAACGAAAATGCCGCGGCGGCATTTTCGGCCCGTTCGCGCGCAGCGCGAAATTAGCAGCCCGCCGGGGTGGGCTGTGATTTGCCGGCAGATTATTCTGCGCTCACTCCCGTGCTGGAGCCACAAGCCCGGCGGGCTGCTCTTGGTCCGCCGCCTTCTTTTGTGGCCCGGCCGTGGCGCTTTGCGACTTCGCCTGCGGGACGACAATCACGCGGCTGGCGCGCGGCGCGGGAAAATATTTTTTCGCGAGCTCGGTGATTTCGGCCGTCGTGATGCTCTCGTTGTCCGAGTACCGCGAGCGCGCCCAGTCCAGCGCCTCCGGCCGTTCCTGGGCCCGCGCGAGCACATTGAAGAGCCAGTACTGGTTGGTCCGCGCGCTTTCCCGCAGGCTGGTCAAAACCGGTTTCCTGGCCCGTTCGAGCTCGTCCTCGGTGATGCCCTTCTCCGCCATTTCATGGGCGATGTTGACGATGATGTCGGCCACCTCCTTCGCCCGCGGCGGATCAATCGTCACGCTCGCCTGCATGTATCCATAACCCGGATAGATGTCGCTGGCGGAGCTGCCGCTGCCCGGGCTGTACGCATCGCCCATTTCCTCCCGCACCTTGATCCGCATCCGGTCGTTGAAGACCTCGCTGAGCATGTTCAGCCGCCGCGCCCGCCGGATTTCGCGGCCATCGGTGGTCGGCCAGTAAAGCGCCACGGTGCCCTTGGGGATCTCCGTGTCGATTTGGTAGCTCTGGTCGATTGGCTGGGTCGGGAACCTCACCTGCCGCAGTTCATCGAGCGACGGCTTCGGGTCACGCTTGGGCAGCGCCCCGAAAGTGCGGGCCACCGCCGCAATCGTGGCATCGACATCCATGTCGCCGACGATCGCGATCTCGATCGCGCCGTGGGCCAGCTCGCCCGCCACCCATGTCTTCACCTCGTCGAGATTGCGCTTCAGCATTTCTTCCTTCGGCGGCAGCCCGAAGCGGTGGTCGCCGCTCGCGAGCAGCCGCGCGACCTCCAGCGTGAAGGGCCCGCTGGCGGTGTGGGCCAGACTGAGATACATCTGATCGATTCCCTTTCGCGCCTGCCGCGCCGCTTCGGGCCGGAATCCCGGATCGGTGATCCGCGCCGCCATCAGCTGCAACTGGAGCAGGAGATCCTCGCGGTTGGTCGTGCCGTTGACGACGAAGGCGTCACCGGTCGAGCCAAAGCTCGCGCCGACCGTCCTGCCGGCGAGGATACGGCGCAGGTCGTCGGCGCTGTGCTGGCCGAGCCCGCCTTCATTGTAGGTCTGTCCGAGATAGAACGACAGCCCGCGCTGGTCGGCCGGTTCGGTCAGCTGCCCGGTGCCAAGCCGGATGAACAGGCGAATCCGGTTCGCCTCGAAATCGGTTTTCTTCAGGTTCAGCCGCACCCCGTTTTCGAAGCGCAGCAGCGTGATCCCAAGATCCTCGACCTGCTCGCGGTGGGCGACTTTTCCGAGCGCCCCGAAATCCGCGTAAGCCCAATCCGCATCGTTGATCGCCTCTCCCGGACTGACGGGTGTGGCGCGCGACTTTTCGAAAACCGCGGTGATCGCCGCCTGCGCGGCCCGCGATTCGCTGCCCGCCTTGTCGCCGATCGCATCGCCCGGCGGAGCTTTGCCGGCATCCTTCGCGTCGCTTGAAATCTTCGCGTTGCCGGTGACCATCACGAGCCGGTGCTTCGGGCTCCAGGCCTCGCGCAACGACGCAACGCAGTGCTCGACGGTGATTTTTTCCAGGGCCGGGCCATACAACGCCAGGTCTTCGTCGGGCGCGGTATACACGTTGCGATCAAGCAGGGTGTCGGTGATTTCGTCCGCGATTCCGTCGGATCGACGGGTGGCATAGGTCTTCACCGCCTGCTCGAGGCCGTTGCGAAAGTTGGCCACGACTTCTTTCAACTCGCCCGGCTGAAATCCGTGCTCCCGCGCCCGCCGCAGCTCCTGGTCCCCCACCGCAAGCGCCGCCTGCCATTGATCGGCGCGGCAGTTGAGCGCAATGGAGGTCATCCGGTAAAAATTATACCCCTCGCCGGCGCTGGCGCTGCCCCCGGTAAACGGCGCGTTCTCCTTCTTGGCCAGGATCGACAGGCGGCGGTTGATCATCGCGTTGGCAATCCGGCGCGGCAGGTACTTCAACTGGGTGGCCTTCGTATCCGGTTCCTTGGTATACGGCGTGATCGTGGAAATCGTGACGTTCGTGCTCGGCGCTTCCGACTCGTAATGATGAAACGTCTGCACGCCTTCGCGGGCCGCAATCCTGCCCAAGTCGGGCTTGGGCCGCCCGGGCCCGCGCGGCTTCAATCCCGAAAACGCCTCGATCAACCTCTTTTCCATCGCGACCGGATCGATGTCGCCCACCACGACCACCGACATCAATTCCGGGCGATACCACGTGTTGTAGAAGTCGAGGAACTGGTCGCGTCCGGCAGTGGAGAGAATTTCGGTCGTACCAATCACGTCGCGTTCGGCGAATTTCGTGCCTCCGAGCAGGAACTTCTGGGTCGCGAGCCACGTGCGGTAACCGACCGAGTCGCGCGTGCGCTTTTCGCTCAGGATGATGCCGCGCTCCTTGTTGATTTCCTCCGGCTTCAGCAGGAGCCCGCCCGCGTAATCGATGAACACCTTCAAGCCTTCGCTCAGCGTCGTCTCCTTCGTGTCCGGCAGCTGGAGGAGGTAAAGTGTCCGCTGGTACCAGGTGCTGGCGTTGGTGTCGCCGCCGAAGTTCATTCCCATCCGCTGGAAAAATTCGATCAGCGTGTCAGGCGCAAAATTCTCGCTGCCGTTGAACGCCATGTGTTCGAGAAAATGCGCGAGCCCCTGCTGCTGGTCCGTCTCGTGAAGGGCGCCGGCCTCGACCAGCAGTCGCAGCGACACGCGCTCCTTCGGCTCCTTGTTTGGCCGGACGGCGTAGCGCATTCCATTCGGCAGTTTGCCGAATTTAATCAGCGGGTCCGGCTTGAGGTCGCTTTGCTCGTGCGGAAAGGGGATGGCCGCACCGTGCGTCGCGAGGGTGAACCAGGAACAGAACAGGAGAACGGCGAGGACACGCATGGTGAGGGAGTGAAAGGGAAAGGGAGAGTGAGAGTGAAAGTGAAAGTGCGGGTGGGCCACAGAGTGAAAATGAAAGGGGATGGGGGCAGCCAATGCCATCGTGCAGAGCGAGGATGGACGAAGCCGTCCGTTTTGAGAATGAGAGTGAAAGGGTGACGAAACCGCTTAATTGCAACTTTCAACCGCACCGTCAGCCTGATGCCGGCGCCTGCCTGTCTCGTCCTGCTCTCAACGCCTGATTCCCTCACTCCCTCACACCTCATCATTCCCTCGCCGCCACTCTCCCTCTCACTTTCCCTTTCCCTTTCCCTTTCCCTTTCACTTTCCCTTTCACTCCCACTTTGATGCTTTGGGTTTATCGGGTTTTTTTCCTGCCGGCGTTGCTCCTCATGGCACCACGGTATTTGTGGCGCATGTGGCGGCGTGGCGGTTATCGCCGTGACTTCGGCCACCGGCTCGGCGGCCATCCGGTGCTGCCGCCGAAACAGTCCGCGCATCCCCGAATCTGGCTCCAGGCAGTGAGTGTCGGCGAGATGCTCGCGATCGGCCCGATTCTCGAGGCGCTGCGCCGCGATGGCGTCGGAGTGTACCTCACCACCACCACGAGCACGGGCTACCGGCTCGCGAACGACCGTTATCGCGGGCTGACCGTCGGCATCGGGTACTTTCCGCTCGACTGGTGGCCGTTCGTCAGCCGCGCCTGGCGCCGGATTGCGCCTGACCTCGTGATTTTGACCGAGGGCGAACGCTGGCCCGAACATCTGCATCAGGCGTGCCGTCGCGGCGTGCCGGTCGTGAGCATCAACGCGCGGCTGTCCGATCGGAGCTACGCGCGGCTGAAGCGGTTCCGCCCTGCGGCGCGGCTGATGCTTGGCGGCGTCACCCGGCTGTTGACGGGCTCGGCCGCCGATGAATCGCGTTTTTTGGAACTCGGGATGGATCGCGCGAGTGTACAGACCACCGGCAACATCAAACTCGACGTGCAAATTGCACCAGTGCCCGATGCAGAGCGCGTCTCGCTCCGGCGCGCGCTCGGACTGCCCGAGGGGTTAATCGTGCTCGGTTCGTCCACTTGGCCGGGCGAGGAAGAGGCGCTGGTCGACGTCTTGCGCGCCGCCCGCCAGAGCGGGATCGCGTGTTCGCTGCTGCTGGTTCCGCGGCACGCGGAGCGTCGCGGTGAAATCGAACGCCAGCTGCGCGGCTCCGAATTTCGCCACCATTTGCGTTCGCGCGGCGCCGCGGTGGGCGAGATCGATATCGCCGTCGCGGATACGACGGGAGAATTGCGCCGGCTGACGCAGCTGGCCGATCTCGTTTTTGTCGGCAAGAGCCTGCCCCCGCACACCGAGGGCCAGACGCCGGTCGAAGCCGCGGCGCTGCAAAAACCAATCCTGTTCGGACCCGGGATGAGCAACTTCCGGCTGCTGGCCGACGATTTGGTCGCGCGCGGTGCGGCGCTCCTCGTTCGCGATCGCGAACAACTCGTCGCGATGGCAACCGCGCTGCTCCGGGATCCGGCGCGGCGGCAGGAGTTGTCAGCGGCCGCGGCGCGCTGGCGGGTCGAAAACGCGGGCGCGGTCGAGCGGACCCTGCGGGTGATTCGCGACGAGTTGGCCCGGATCCGACCGGCGGCGGAGCCGGCCGCACCCGCGCAAGTTCGCGCGCGTTGAGGGTCGAATTGTTGTTTCCGCCGGGCGAAAACGAAGTCCTCCCTCCGTCTGACTCTCCGTCTGTAGAGACCAACATGTTTGTCTTAACTGACACTCCAAAACCAGAAGCCTTACAGGAGGAAACGGAGACAACGGAGAGCACGGGCACCGCAGTTTCTCCGTTACCTCCGTTGCCTCCTGTAAGAAGGCTTTGAGGGCCCTCGCCGCACGCGAACCTCTTTTTTGAGCGCAGGCTCGAAAAAAGACCGTTCACTATCCGTGAGAATGTTGTCGGCCTGCGTGCAGATCTCCGCTCGTGCAGCAATCCGGTGGTTTGGTCCTGCTCCCTGCTCCGCGGCGCATCAGTCGAAAATACGTGCCACTTCGGTTGCGGCTGCGCCGCTCCAAGCGTTTTGCGACTGCGAACGCGTGGCCGCACCGCCGAAACGCATAACGATTACATTGCTTACGGTCCGTTGGCGCAGTCGTTTGGAGCAGGGCCTTTTTTTTGCCGCACTTAGGGATTGCACCTCACCGGTCAATTTTTACGGTCGCACCTTTTAGTCTGATGCAGTCACACGGACCAAAGCGCGTCTATACCCCTCATTCGCTCGAATTCTGGTTCACCAAACTTGAAAACGAGTGGGCTGGCGCCTTCAGCGACAGCCAGTTAGAACAGGGACGCCAAATCTATCGCGATGGTGAAGTCCGGGAGCTCGAGCTCACGGACAAGGATGCCATTGTGCACCGTCGGATCGAGAAGAGGGACGAATACGCCGTCATCGAGTGGACGGGAGAAGGCCTGAGCGTCCGCTCCTCGTCGACCGACCGCGAGTTGGCCCATGCATTGGCGGTGGCCGGGCTGCACGAAATCGAGGAGCTCGTGGCCGACGAGATTTCACCCTTGCCGGGCGATGTGCCGCCGCCGAGCGCGACCAACGGGTCGAACGGTCACGCGCGCACCTTTGGCGCGGGGTTGTCGAAGAGCGCCAACTTCAATGGCAACGACCACACCCACGCGCCCAACCGCGCGAAAAACGGGGATATCGCCAGTGGCCCGTCGCGCACCCTCGTCCTCGTTTTCAAGACCAAGTCCGTCGGCCTGACGTTCCAGGCCACGTGGCTCGATGCGGACCGGAAGACGAAACATTCCGCCCTGGGGCGTGACGCGCATGCGGATGGCAACGGACACGTGACGTCCTCCGAGCGTGCGAAATTGATCGGTCTGGCGGCTTATGCGCGGAAGGCGCACTTCCAGTACAATCAGGAGACCGGCGTCTACACGATGGAGTCGCTGGTCGAGATCCCGAATTTCCTGAAGACGGTCCTGCCGGCCTGGCGGCGGCTGTTCACGCTCGAGCTCGATGACAAGGCGGCGAACCTGCTCAAGGGCACGCGGCTGGTTGAAGTCGAAGCGGTCGCCGAACGGACGTTGGGTGCGGCCGGTGCGGGCGGCGGCGACACGACGGCGCTGAACCTCCGGTGGATTTTCCGGGCCGGCGAACGGATGCTGACCGACACCGAGGTCCATGCGCTGCTCAAGCGCGGTGGCCAGCCTGTCATCCTGCCGAACCTCGGCATCGTATCGATCGCGGGCGAAAAGTGGGAAAGCTACAGCGCCTGGCAAAGGAACATCGAGGAGACGCAGGGCGGGAGCGGGGACGCGACGAAGGTGTCGCCGTATCTGATCTTTTCATTGTTCAACGATGCGCGGCTGAAGCTCACGCTTTCGCCCGAAATCGAAGCGTGGCGCCAGCAGGTGCTCGCGCCGGCCGCGACGCCGCCCGCCCTGCCCGAAGTCCTGCGCCCGTATCAGCGTCGTGGGGTCGAGTGGCTGCATCACCTTTGCGATGTCGGCTGCCATGGCTTGCTCGCGGACGAAATGGGCCTGGGCAAGACGCTGCAGGTACTCTCGCTCCTGTTCGCACGCCCGCTGACCGGCAAGGCGAGTCTGATCGTTTGCCCGGCAAGCGTGGTGCCCGTGTGGCGCGAGGAGATCGCGAAGTTCTTTCCGTCGATCGTTTCCGATGTGCTGAAGACCGGGAACGATTTCACCCAGCGCAAGGACCCCGTGTTGTGGCTGGCGAGCTACACCCAACTGCGCAAACACCGCGCGATGCTCGATGGCGTGGAGTTTGGCTACGCGGTGCTCGACGAGGGCCAGTTCATCAAGAATCCCGATGCGAAGATCACGCAGACGTGCTTTGCGGTGCGGGCGCAGCATCGGGTGGTGCTGACCGGCACGCCGCTCGAGAACCGCCAGCTCGATCTCTGGAGTATTTTCCGGTTCCTGCTGCCGGGCCTGCTGGGCTCGCGCTCCTCGTTTGAAGGGGCGTTGAACGCCGACCGCGAGGGCACGCTGACGCGACTGCGCGCGCAGCTCGCGCCGTTCATCCTGCGCCGGACGAAGAACGAAGTGGCGAAGGAACTGCCGCCCAAGGTCGAAATGGACCTCATCTGCCCGCTCACGGACGTGCAGCGCGCCGAGTATGCGCGCATCTGCAGCGAGGGTCTCGATCGGTTGGGCGACGACGTGGGCACGGCGATGCGCGAAAAATCGTTCGGCTTCCTCGCGCTCCTCACCCGTCTCCGGCAGACGTGCTGCGATCCCGACATGCTGCCGTGGCTGAAGGCGCCGCTGAAGGACTCGGGCAAGATCAACCTGCTGGTGGAAAAACTGACCGAGGTTGTGAGCAGCGGACACAAGGTCGTGATCTTCTCGCAGTTCGTGATGCTGCTCGACCGCGTGCGCGAGGCGCTGTCCACGAACTTCCCGGATCTCGCCCGCTTCGAGCTCACCGGCATGACGCTGGATCGGCAGAAGCCGGTGCAATCGTTCCAAAATGCCACGGGTGCCGCGGCCATGCTCGTGTCGCTCAAGGCGGCCGGCACCGGGATCACGCTGCACGCGGCGGATTACGTTTTCCTGCTCGACCCGTGGTGGAATCCCGCGGTCGAGGCGCAGGCGGTCGACCGCGTCCACCGTATCGGCCAGACCAACACGGTGTTCGTTTACCGGATGGTGACCGCCGGCACGATCGAGGAGCGGATCCAGGCGCTGAAGGCCTCTAAGAAGGATCTCTTCGACAAGCTCATCGGCGGGCTCGGTGGCGACTTCGACCTCAGCCAGCACTTCACCTCGCTCAGGAGCCTCGTCACGCTCACGGCCCAGTCCGAGTCCGACGAGATTCAGGAGCCGTATACGATCGACTAGGTTTTCGCGGGTGCCGCGAAAACCTTGGGGATGCAGAAATGGGGTCATGCTTTACCATTAACCTCGATCGCGAAGACGCTGAGGGCAGGGTGGCGCGATGGCGCGCAAGCTGCGGGTGGAATTTCCCGGGGCGATCTACCACGTGATCAATGCGCCTCAGGCGCACAAGTCGCGGAAACTACCGGGCCAGGATATTTAGGACCGAAGGGGGCAGGCGGAACGGGTCAGGTCTAAACTGTTGTGATCGCCGCTCGACCAACCCTGTGCGCCAATGCGCCCGTGACCAGGGCGTGCACGCGCGGGCGCGACGTCCGCACAAATGCCTTGTCAGCGGCGGCCGGCGAAGATCGACTCCGGGCATGGCGCGTGCCGGCGCATTCCTGTTCGCGAGCGTGATGAGCGTGTTGGTCACATCCGCCGCCGGGGCGGATCGTGCGGCAGACATCGCGGAGATCCACCTGGCCGCAATGGGTGGGGCGACCCACGTCCGCGCCCTCGGCGCGTTGCGAATCAAAGGCTCGGTGATCACAACCGGTGGGCAAACGCCGTTCACGTTGCTCGCGGTACGTCCGAACCGGGTTCGGATGGAAACGCAGATGGGCGGCCGGATCCTGATCCGGGCGTCCGACGGCGTGGCGCCGCCATGGAAGCTCGACCCCGCGACATCGCCCGCCGCCGCCGCCATGCCGCCGGCCGCGGCCGAACTGTTCTTGTTCGATGCGGATTTCGACGATCCACTCGTGGCGTGGCAGGATCGCGGATACAGGCTCGAACTGGGAACCGGGAAGGATGTTCGCGGCCGCAGGTTGCTGCAGGTGCTCGTCGTTCGATCGCTCACGCAGAACATCACCGTCCTGCTGGACCCGCTGACCTATCTGATCGCTTACCGGGTACAGCAGCTGACCGCGGGACCGCAGCCCGTCGAGCTGGTCAGCCGCTATGACGACTACCGTCCGGTTGCCGGCGTGCTCGTGCCGCACGAAGTGACGCTGTTCGTCGACGGAGAACTTTCGCAAAGAGCGACGTTCGATACCGTCGAAGCGAATCCGCCACTCCCGAAAGACACCTTCAGCCTGTCGCGCTCATGAAAGCTCGTTTGCCACGCTTCAGTGGAAAACCGCGAATGAACGCGAATGGACGCCAATTCCAGAGGAGGAGGGGAGGATTGCCCAAGTGAAACCATGGTCACCGTTTGGTTGATCGTTTCCATGCTCCCCAAAAACGCCCTCTCCATTCGCGTGAATTGGCGTCCATTCGCGGTTGACCTGAATTGTTCCGGCTTAGCCCGCGTGAACTCGAGGCAGACGCCGAAACGCCGCGGCGTTGACAGTCGGACAAGCGTGAAAACCAATCGGAACGTGAAAAATGCGGGCTACGGAATCGGCGGCACCTTGGGACCGAAAATTCCCCAGCTGAACGTCTGGTCCAGTGCGAGCAGCCAAAGCGCCGCGACATAAATCCAGACCGCGGCTAGTACAATTTTCCCCATTGTCCGGCGGCGGGGATCCGAAGAGTCGAGCCAGGAGCTGCCTGTATCCGCCGTCGTCGCGGACGCACCGGCAGCCGCCGGTGCCGGCGTGGCGGAAGGAGCCGGCACCGAAGTTCCCGCCGCGGGAGTGGGGGCCGGCTGCGTTTTGCGACCGCTTTTCTTGGAGCCTTTGCTCATGCGGCGGAGCGTGGGAAAGAATTTTTGCCGGTGCAAGCGTCGGCACGCCGCTGTCTATGGGCATTGGGAATGAGCTGCTCACAATGTCGTCGAAATTTCCGGGCCGGGGCTTGTTTTGCCCGTCATCCGCCCTACGGTGCCGACACCGTGGTTTCGCCGAATGAATTCATTGCCCCCGAGTCGGGTGGGCGCTTGGTTCAAGCGTTGCATGAGCGGTTCGCGCTCTATACCAACGCGCTCATGGATGTACTTTTGGCCGCCAGGGACGACCCGAAGTTTCGGGCGGGGCTGGCCGGCGGCGTGGCCGCGCAGCGATGAAGGCACTGGCTGCTCCTGGTGCCATCTTGATGCGTCGTCTGCTGCGCCTGCTGCGCTGGCGACTCTGGATCCAGGAAAAACTCCAGCCCACCGAGTGGCAGCTGACGCTCGTCTGGGCCGCCGTCGCCGGTTTCCTCGGCGCGCTCGCCTGCATCCTGTTCTCGACCCTGACCGAAACGGTTTATCTCTGGTTTGGGGAGTCCGGACTCGGGATCGTCGAGACCATGGCCAAGCTGCCGTGGTGGGCCTGCGTGCTCATTCCCACGACCGGCGGTGCCGCGGCGGGATTCATCCTTCAGTTCGGGCAGCGGATCACACGGGCGCAAAGTTCCACCGACTACATGGAGGCGATTGTCATCGGCAATGGCAACGTGCCGCGGCGGGCGAGTCTCATCAAGTCCACCGCCGCGCTTTTCGCCATCGCTTCCGGCGGCTCAATCGGCCGCGAAGGTCCGATGGTCCAGCTCGCGGCCGTCGTCGCCTCGTCGCTCGGCCGCTGGCGGAAGTTCACGCCGCCGCAACTCCGGTTGCTGGTGGCCTGCGGCGCGTCGGCCGGGATTGCCTCGGCCTATAACGCGCCGATTGCAGGTTCGTTCTTCGTGGCCGAAATCATCCTCGGCACGATCGCGATGGAAAGCCTCGGCCCCCTTGTCGTTTCCGCCGTGGTTGCGACCCTGAGCGTGCGGCTGCTGACCGCCGCGCACGTCATGTATCAGGTTCCCAAGTTCACGGAGATTCAATCGGGGTGGGAGATGGGACCGTATATCCTGCTCGGGTTCATCGCGGGCGGGCTGGCGCCGATGTTTCTCAACACCCTCCGGCTGGCGGAGCATTTCTTCGTTTCGCTCAAGCTTCCCATCGTCCTGCGCTTGGCGCTCGGCGGGCTGGCCGTCGGCGTTCTTGCCGTCAACGTCCCGCACGTGGCCGGCAACGGCTACTCCGTCATTGTCGAGATCATCAAGGGCAACATGGTTTGGTCGGTCGTGGTCGGCATCTTTGCCTGCAAGTGGCTCGCGACGATGGCGTCATTCGGTTCCGGCGCGCCCGGTGGTGTGTTCACGCCCTCGCTCTTCATGGGCGCGTGCGCCGGGCTGCTGTTCGGCGTCGGCATGCATCGTCTCTTCCCGACCGCGGCGCCGAATCCCACCGCGTTCGCGCTCGTCGGCATGGGCGCATTCCTCTCCGCCGCGAGCCACGCGCCCGTCATGTCGGTGATCATGCTGTTCGAGATGACGCTAAGCTACGACATCATCCTGCCGCTGCTGCTGTGCAGCGTGATTGCCTATTACACCGCGAAGAGCCTCGAAGGCGCGTCGCTCTACAGCGAGGCGCTGAAACGCAAGGCGGCGGCCGCGCCGGATCCGACGCTCGGCGAAGGCCGGGTGGCGGACATGATGCGCCCGAATCCGCCGGTGATCCTGCCCACCGCACATTTCGCGGAGATCGCCCGGATGTTTCTCAATGTGCGCGTGAACAACCTTTACGTCGTGGACGAGGTCGGAAAATTCCTCGGTGTCGTCTCCCTGCACGACATCAAACCGTATCTCGGTGAACCTGATCTCGCCGAACTCGTCATCGCGCGCGACATCCTGCGCGATGATTTTCCGAAGGTCGCGCCCGATCAGCCGCTGACCGAGGCGTTGGGCGGTTTCATGGGCATCGTGGCCGAGCGGCTGCCGGTGGTGGAGTCCGACGGCACGCTGCGCGGCAGCCTGGCGAAAAGCGATCTGCTGCTGACCCTGGTGGAAAAGCGGAAAGCGCCGGTCGGAAGCAACTGAGAATTTCGGATTTCGGATTTCGGAAAACGGATTTCGGAAAACGGATACCGGAGCGCGGAAGCCAGAAGCCAGAGGACAGAGGCCAGAGGCCAGAGGACAGAGGACTGAGGACTGAGGACTGAGGACTGAGGACTGAGGACTGAGGACTGAGGTCAGAGGTCAGAGGTCAGAGGTCAGAGGTCAGAGGTCAGAGGTCAGAGGTCAGAGGTCAGAGGTCAGAGGTCAGAGGTCAGAGGTCAGAGGTCAGAGGTCAGAGGTCAGAGGTTTTGAAAATCCGCAATCCGAAATCCGCAATCCGAAATCGACCGGCGTCCGCAATTCGAAATCGGAAACTCCGAGTGCCGGTATCCGGTTTCCGAAATCGACAGAACCCGAAACCCGAAACCCGAAACGCAAAACCTCAGGCTGGCAGCATTCGCGCCCGAACTATCCCCACCAGGTCGCCGTAGCCGCCGAGGAACTGGTTCAACGTGTGCACCGTCGCGCCATAGCCGAGGAATTCGGGCGGCGCCATGCCGTTCTCGTCGTGCGCGCGAATGAAATCCGGGAACTTCGCGCGCAATTCGCGCAGAATGGATTCGTCGACCGGCTGCTCGATCGTCGGGGTGGGCACGAACGTCGAGACGTTGAACTGCGTCCACCACGTGTAGGGGATCGTTTGCAGCACGTCGCGGCCGATGATCTGCGACCAGTGCCGTTCGTGGCGGTACGCGGCCGCCAGGAGCATGCCGGGATACCCACGCTGCTGGAACAACCGATGCGCGTGCTTGAACACGGCGAGCCCCGCCCAGTCGAGCGCGCCGGGCGTGGTGGCGATGGCTTCCTTTTCCGCCACGCGTTTCAGGTGATCGTCGACGCGGCCAATCATAAGCGTGATGTATGGCCTGATCGCATCGGCGTTGTGGCCGGCGGCACGGGCGCGTTTCAGTCCACGTTCGAGCGCGCGGGCCACCGCAATGGCCTGCGGAACCGTGAAGCTCACCGTCGCATTCACGCGGATACCGCGCGCGGTCATCTCCTCGATCGCCGCGATGCCCGTCTCCGTCGCCGGTGCCTTGATCGCGATGTTGGGCGCGAGCGCGGCGAGCTCCGTCGCCTGCTGCACCATCCGCTCGCGATTGGGGTAATACTTCGGGTTCACCTGCACGGACAGAAAACCTTTTTCGCCGCGCGTCGCATCGTACACCGGCCGCAACCGTGCAGCGGCGTCGAGCGCCAGCGTGTGGATGAGTTTCCACGTGATCTCGTCCTCCGTGGCCGCGGGTTGCTCACGGATCAGCCGGTCGATGATCGGATGACAGAGCGACGGGTGCGCCTTCGCCGCCTGTGACACGATCACGGGATTCGAAGTCCCGCCAACCGCTCCCAGCCCGACCGCTTCGGCGAGTTCATCCGGCACGCCCGAGTCGTTCCACCAATCCGCGCCGAGCGCCGTCATCTGCCGCATCCGCAGAGGCGATGGGGTGCCGGCGACCGGCGCAGGTCGGGACGAGGGAATCTTGGCAGGTTGGGGGGCGGCCGGAGTCATTGGAGAGAGTATCTGGTTTCACTTGTAGCACGGAATTTCGTGCTGTCCATGCAGCGAGAACCGCGAATGAACGCGAATGGACGCTAATACGACGGAGGGAGCGACTTGGTTTTCATTCGCGTCGATTCGCGTGCATTCGCGGTTGAATGGCGGGGACGGTCTAGACACCGGCATGTTCGCGCACGTACGTGCGGGCGGTTTTTGCTTTCGGCAGCGCCGGGACCTTCACCGGATCCTCCTCCGCCTCGACCACCAGCCAGCCGCGATAATCGGCGGCCGCGAGAATCTGAAACAAGGCGGGAAAATCGACCGCCCCGTCGCCCGGAATGGTGAACACCCCTTCCTTCACCGCGCGGAAAAACGACCATCCTTCGCGCCGCGCCCGCTCCACGATTTGTGGCCTCACGCTCTTGAGATGCACGTGGCCGATCCGCGCGGCGTGTCGCTTTGCCACCGCCACCGGGTCGAGCCCGGCGAAGGCGAGATGCCCCGCATCCAGCACGAGCGACAACTCGGGGACCGCGCCCAGCAATCGGTCCAGTTCGCGCTCGGTTTGGATCACCGTGCCCATGTGGTGGTGATAGACGATTGTCATTTCCTCCGCCGCCGCCACGGCCGCCAGATGCTTCAGCCCCGCCACGAAACGCATCCACTCCGGTTCCGTGAGCGGCGACCGATCGTGCTCGGCGAATCCCAACGCGGCGTCCCGCTGCCCATGAATGCACCGCGTGCATTCCGCCAGGATGGCGACGCGCGCGCCCAGGGTTTTCAGCAGCGTGAGGTGCGATCGAAAGCCCTTCTCCTCCTCCGCGAGCGGGCGCTCGGCGAGATGGGTGCTGTGCCAGCCGCTCGCCAGCCGCAAATGATGCCGCGCCAGTGCGCCCGCGAGCGCGTCGGCGCTCCGTGGATACGCGTGGCCCAATTCCGTGCCGGCGTAACCCGCATCCCGCATCTCGCGCAGGATGGTGTCGAGCGGCACGTCGCCGGCAAGGTCATCGAAGTCGTCGTTGCTCCAGATGATCGGGTTTGCCCCGACGAGACAGTGGCGGAGGCTGGCGCGCATGAGCGGATTGGGTGCTACGACGGAGCCCATGAATGAGTTCTTAGGGCGTGTCTTCAAACGCGGAGGCCGTGTAGCGGAAGCCGTGAGGCTTTCGCCATACCGACGAAACGCTCACGCGTTCCGCTACGCCGAGTTTCGGCATCGAGGTTTGAAAACACAGCCTAGTCCTTTCGTCCGTTGGTCCCTTGGTCCTTTAGTCTCTTGGTCTCTTAGTCCTCTAATAATAGAATCGCTGCTTTTTCAGCGCCCGTTCGTAGCCGGCGCGGGCGGCGCGTACTGCGGGCACGCTCGATGTGCCCGACATTGGAACATCCCACCACGAGAACCCCGGCAGCCGCACGCCGGCTGGAACCCGCGCGCAGATCACATTGACGCCGGTGGCGGTCTTCGCCTCGGCGAGCGCGGCCCGGAGTTCCTCCACGGTGTCCGCCTGCCGTCCACTGGCACCGAGGCTGCGGGCGTTCGCGGCGAAATCGACCCCGACGGGCGGGCCCTCGAGCCGGCCGGTGCGCCGCGAACGCCGGCGAAACTCGTTGCCAAAGTTCCGGCCACCGCAGCCCTGCTGCAGCCCCTGGATGCAGCCGAACGCCTGGTTGTCGACCACCACGATTGTGAGGTCCAGCCCCTCCTGCACCGCAGTGACGATTTCGGTGTGGAGCATGAGGTAACTGCCGTCACCGAGAAATGCGTACACGCGCCGGCCCGGATCGGCCATCTTCACCCCGAGCGCGCCGGCGATTTCGTAGCCCATGCAGGAATAGCCGTACTCCGAGTGGTAGTCATTCGTCGCGTGCGAGCGCCAGAGCTTGTGCACGTCGCCCGGCAGCCCGCCCGAGGCGTGCACCATGGTGCCCTCCGTGCCGCAGGCGCGGTTCACCTCGTCGATGACCTGCGCCTGCGTGAGCGGGATGCCACGTTTTGGGCCGACGAGCGTGGCCCGCGTCGCGTCCCACCCCTCGCGGGCGCGACGGACCGCCAGCCGGAAACCCGACGGCACTCTCCAGCCCTCGAGCGCACGATTCAGCTGCGCGAGCACCGCGCGGGCGTCTCCCACCAGCGGCAGCGCTCCATGTTTGCGCGCATCCATCGCATGGAGGTTGATCGCAATGAACCGGACCCGCGGATGTTGAAACTGCGTCTTCGAGGCGGTGGTGAAATCGCTCAGCCGGGTGCCGATGCAAATGACAAGGTCGGCCTCTCGCGCGACTGCGTTCGCCGCCGCGGTGCCGGTGACGCCCACGGCGCCGAGGCAGGACGGGTGCGCGTCGATCAGCGCGCCTTTGCCGGCCTGCGACACGGCGACGGGAATCCCTGTCCTGGTCGCGAGATTTTCGAGCGCCGCCGTCGCATCGCTGTAGTGAACCCCGCCGCCGGCGACGATCAACGGACGCCGGCTGCCGCGAATGAGCTCGGCCGCGGCCCGAATCGCGACGGTGGCGGCCGCCGGCCGCTCGACCGTGTAGACGCGTTTCTCAAAAAAGTGCAGCGGATACGCGCAGCTCTCCGCCTGCACGTCCTCGGGCATCGCGATCGTGACCGCCCCGGTCTCCGCCGGATCGCTCAGCACGCGCATCGCCTCGGGCAGCGCGGTGAGGATTTGCTCCGGGCGGTTGATCCGATCCCAGTATTTGGATACGGGGCGGAAGCAGTCGTTGACACTGACGTCCTGGCTGGCGGGAAACTCCAGCTGCTGGAGCACCGGGCCGGGCCGCCGGTTGGCGAAGATGTCGCCGGGCAGCAGCAGCACAGGCAGCCGGTTGACCGACGCGGTCGCCGCGCCCGTCAGCATGTTCGTTGCTCCCGGGCCAATCGAGCTCGTGCAGGCGAACGTGCCGAGCCGTCGCCGCGCCTTGGCGAATGCGACCGCGGTGTGGACCATCGCCTGCTCGGTTTTCGGCTGGAAGTAGGGGAGCGCGCGACCGCCGTGTTCCTCGAGCGCCTGGCCGAAGCCGGTGACGTTGCCGTGGCCGAAGATACCGAACACACCGTTGATCAGCCGGTGTTCGACGCCATCGCGGGCGATGTATTGCCGCTGGAGAAACTTCACCAGCGCAGCGGCCATGTTGAGGGTAACGGTATTTTTCATGCGAGCCCCGGAGGTAAGTCGACTGGCCGCCAGCCCTGCTGTTTCGGATCGAGCGTCCACGCGTGCGGCGGCGCGAACGTGAAACCCGTGTAAGGGTTGCCCGGCAGATGACGGATCGTCCACAAATAATACATCCCGTAGCCGGGCGCCGACACCTGCGCGTGATCGCGGCCCGGCGGGATCACGACCGAGTCGCCATGCCGGATCTTCACCACATCGTCGCCGAGTTCCGCGTGGCCATAGCCCTCCGGCGCGGTGAAGCGGTAGTGGTAGATTTCGGGCTGGTCGTGATGATGCGGCGGATAACTGGACCAGCGGCCGGGATAGTTCACGACTTCGCCGAGCACGAGGTTCGATTCCGGGCGGGTGGTGCGGTCGAAAATCAGCCGGACGTTGCGGAGGCATGCGTTTTGGACGAGCCCCGTGCCGCGGTATTCAGGTTTCAATTGCGACGGCTGCCACAGCCGGGGGGCGAACGAACGCTCGTTCGCGGTGCGAACGACGGCCCACTCCGTGCGCGGGGCAGTGGCGCGAAGCGTCACCTTCGTGCCGGCTGAAACATGGAATGCCGTCGGAGGTTCGTCGAACAGCGAGGAGCGCCGCACATCCTGCCGGATGCCGTCGGTGGTGATTTCCGCTTCGCCGTGCAGGAGCACCCACGCCGATTCCAGGGCCGAGCTCTCCACCAGCGGCTCTTCGATATCAAACGTGCGGGTACTGAACTCCATCCCGAGCGCGAAGGGCATGCCGTCGAAACGATCCTCCATCGCCGTCACCTGGTTCTCGCTCGAACGATCATCGCCGCCACGTTGGCGGATCAGGGGAGGGAGGTTGCTCATGCGGCCGGAGACCCGATCAAGACGTTATCATTGCCGCCGGGGGTCAACCCCCGTTTTCCGGCTGCCGGCCGCCCCGGCGCATCTCACTTTCTTGCCGAATCACCGCCTCGTATCGCGGCCAAGCCTCGGCGGCTGCCCCTCGACAAGCTCGAGGCCTCCCGGTCGATGAAACATTTGGCCGTGAGCCTGCCGAACGGGAAAGCCGCCGCTCCGACGGGCATCCCTGGTCGCCTACGGCGCCGCCAGAGGCGGGTAAACTTGCCCGTGCCACTCCAGAACCGATGGCACCGCCAACCGGCAGTTACACCCGACCGATCGGGCCGCTGCTGATTCGGCTGGCCGGGATTCCTGGACGCGATTAAACGCTTGCCGCTGCACGTCGTTTTCCGATGAACCACTCCGCCTCCCTGTGCCTGCTGCTGATTGTGCCGCTCATCGGCGCGTGCGCACCGGGCATGACGGTTCCTGCCACCAAGACGCTTGCTCCAGCCGTGATCACGGAACCGACGCGGCACGACACCGATGACCCGGCATTGTGGATTCACCCGACGGCACCGGGGCAGAGCCTGGTGATCGGTACGGACAAGGACAGCGACGGTGCGCTCTACGTCTTCAACCTCGAGGGAAAGGTCGTGCAGCGCGTGGGCGGTTTGAAGCGGCCGAACAATGTCGATGTTGGCTACGCTTTCCTGCTCGGCGGCAGGCCCACCGACATCGCGGTGACCACGGAGCGCGAGATGCAGCGATTGCGCGTGTTTGCGTTGCCGGACATGAGACCGCTCGACCGCGGCGATCTAGTCGTGTTCGGCGACGACAAGAACCGCGCGCCGATGGGCATCGCCCTCTACAAGCGGCCGCGGGACGGCGCGATGTTCGCGATCGTGGGCGGAAAGAGCGGCCCGGCCGACGGCTACCTGGCGCAGTATCGGCTTTCCGATGACGGCTCAGGCCACGTGCGGATGACGCTCGTGCGGCAGTTCGGCCGGTACTCGGGCCGGAAGGAAATCGAGGCCATCGGTGTCGATGCCGAGCTTGGTTACGTCTATTACTCCGATGAGTCGTTTGGGGTGCGCAAATATGCCGCTGATCCAGATGCGCCGGACGCGGGCCGCGAGCTGGCGGTGTTTGGTACCAGTGGGTACGCGAGCGACCACGAGGGGATCTCGATCTACAAGCTAAACGATGGCACCGGCTATATTCTCGTTTCCGACCAGCAGGCGAACCAGTTTCGAATCTACAAACGCGAGGGGGAACCCGGCCGGCCGCACGAGCACACGCTGCTTAAGACGGTCAGGGTTTCGACCCTCGAAAGCGATGGCAGCGAAGTGACGAGCACCGCGCTCGGTCCGAAATTTCCGAATGGGCTTTTCGTCGCGATGAGCAACGGCCGGGTGTTTCACTACTACACTTGGGACGACATCGCCGGTGACGACTTGATCCGCGCGCCGAATGGCGTCACGAAAGCGCCGTGAACCGCGCCCTCGTTCTGCTGCTCGCCCTCGCGCCGGTGCTCGTGGCGGCCGAACCCAAGCCGCTCCTCCAGTCGCACGCGCACAACGATTACGAGCATGCACGTCCGCTCCTGGACGCGCTCGACCGCGGATTCTGCAGCATCGAGGCCGATGTGTGGCTCGTCGACGGCCAGCTTCTCGTCGCCCACGATCTCAAGAACGTGCAGCCGGAGCGCACGCTGTCGCGGCTCTACCTCGAACCTTTGCGCGAGCGCGTCCGCCGCAATCGCGGCCGCGTCTACCGCGGCGGCCCGCCCGTCATTTTGCTGGTTGATGCGAAATCGGCGGCGGTGCCGACCTACACCGCGCTGCATGCCGTGCTCGAAAAATTCGCCGACATCCTGACCAGTTTTCGCGAGGGGCGGCCGCAATCGAGCGCAATCACCGTCATCGTATCCGGCAACCGCGCGATCGATGTCATGAAGGCGCAACCACTGCGCTACGCCGCACTCGACGGACGTGCCGCCGACCTCGACACGAATCCCCCGGTCGCGCTCGTGCCAATCGTGAGCGAGAACTGGAAGACCGTGTTTGGCTGGGCATGGGAGGGACCGATGCCCGCGGACGTCGCCTCGCGATTGCGGCAGTGGGTCGAGCGCGCTCACGCGCAGCGGCGCAAGGTTCGGTTCTGGAACACGCCCGATCGCGCTGACGCTTGGGGCATCCTCGCCGACGCCGGCGTGGATATCATCGGCACCGATGATTTGCCAGGCCTGCAGAAATTTCTCCTCAACCGCGGTGCCCGGTGAGCCGTTTCCCTGGGAGCGCGGGCGTCGCGCCCGCAAAAGAAATACCGAACGTCATTCCAACCGAATCTGCGGCTGCCCCGCGACAGGCTCGAGGCCCTGAGCCTGCCGAATGGGGAAGCCGCAGCCACTCGAGCATTGCGGGCGAGACGCCCGCGCTCCCAGGAGACGATTCCGACCGGGCGCGCCGGCCGCGGCCGGGTTTTTCCTTGAAGCCGTAAGTGCCGGCAAACGTTATCACCACTTCGCGTCATCGTCCGCTTTCTCCCCTTGAATCCATCGCTCCCCGCCGGCCGAGTTCTCCTCCTGTCTTCGCTCCTGCTGGCGTTTGCCGGCGGAATGATGGCCGCACCGCCGGCGCTTGTCGTCGTGATTACCATCGACCAGTTTCGATCCGATTACCTCGATCGATATCGTTCCCATTTCGTGCCGGGCGGACTCAACCTCATGCTCAACGACGGTGCGAGTTTCGCCGACTGCCGTTATCGCCATGCCGTGACCAAGACCGCCTGCGGCCACGCCGTCGTGCTCACGGGCGTGCACGCCGACATTCATGGGATCATCAACAACGCGTGGGTGGACCGCGAAACGTTGAAGCGCGTGAACTGTGTCGAGGACGACAGCGTCCAAATCGTCGGCCGGGCGGACGAGCGCGGGGGCGCGCGGCTGCCAGGTGCCACAGTGCCGATGGGAGCGTCGCCGCGACGGCTGCTCGCCACCACGGTTGGGGATGAACTCAGGATTGCACGCGGCGCCCGCTCGAAGGTGATCGCGATCTCCAGCAAGGATCGGTCGGCAATCCTGCTGGGCGGAAAACTCGCGAACGCGGCGTACTGGATGGACAAGGGCCGGATCGTCACGTCGACGCATTACATGAAAGAAGTCCCGCCTTGGGTCCGGGCGTTCAACGACGCCGGCCGCGTCGAGCGCTATTTCGGCCGGACGTGGGACCGCGTGCTGCCGGCAGCGGCATACGACAAAGTCGTCGGGCCCGACGATGTGCCCGGTGAAAGCACGGAGTGGGGGCTCGGCCGCACCTTTCCCAAGATCGTCAACGGCGGCAGCGCGAAAATAGGCCCCGTGTTCTACGACGCCTTCGAGTGTTCGCCGTTCAAGAGCGAGGTGCTGGTGGATTTCGCCCGCGCCGTGATCGAAAACGAGAACCTCGGTGGACGCGGCGAGACCGACATGCTGTGCCTGAGTTTTTCGGTCAACGACACCGTCGGCCATAACTACGGTCCCGACAGCCACGAGGTGATGGACATCACGCTGCGGACGGACCGGATGATCGCCGATCTGTTCAAGTTTCTGGATACGCGGGTTGGTTTGAAGAACTGCACGATTGTCTTCACCGCGGACCACGGGATTCCGCCGCTGCCCGAGCGGGTCAAGGCGCTCAATCCCAACGCGAGCGCGGGCCGGATCGACAACGTGCTTTTGCTCAAGACATGCGAAGCGGCCCTCGATCGCGCGTTCGGGTCGCTCTCCGATGGCAAGCACTGGCTCGTGGTCGACGAGAGCTCGCTGCTGTTTCTTCGTGATGTGTTGAAGGAAAAGAACGTTGCCCAGCCGGTCGCCGAGAAAGTCGTCCGCGATGCGTTGTTGACGCTCGAGTTCGTCGAAGCCGCGTTTACGCGGACCGACATGGAAGCAGGCGAAGTGGAGGGTCCGTATGCCGCGGTGACGCTGAACAGCTTCAACCGGGCCCGCAGCGGCGACCTTTATTATCAGCCGAAGCCATTCTGGCTCGATCGGAAAACCGGGACGAATCATGGCTCGCCCTATAGTTACGATGTGCAGGTGCCACTGCTGTGGTACGGCGTTGGCGTGAAGCCCGGATCGCATTCCGAGCGCGTGGGCGTCGACGATCTCGCGCCCACGCTCGCGCACATCCTTGGAGTGCCGCCCCCGCCGATGAGCCAGGGCCGGGTGCTGTTCTGAATGCCACGTAATACGTGAGATGTTTCCCTGGGAGCGCGGGCGTCCCGCCCGCAATAGCTACAGACGGAACGGCGGCCGGCGGGCCGAACGACAGCGCATACGGTCGCTCGGCTGCGAACATCGTGCTGGATTCTTCGCCAAGCCTCAGAATGACAAACACCCGTGGCGGAAGCCGTGAGGCTTTCGCGACCGAATAGAGCGCGACAAAGTCATCGGATTCCCACTACGCTGTTGGCCGCGCTGGATGACCCCTACTGCCGCCAAACCCGTTCTCTCCCTGCGCGGGATCCGCAAGGTGTTTCCGGGCGTCGTGGCACTCGACGGGGTGGACCTCGATCTGCACGCCGGTGAAGTCCACGTATTGCTGGGCGAAAACGGTGCCGGCAAATCGACGCTGATGAAAGTGATCAGCGGCGCGATCACGCTCGATGCGGGTGAGATTCGCATCGACGGACAGCCGGTCCGGATCGCGAGCCCGCGGCACGCCCAGTCGCTCGGCATCGGGATCATCTACCAGGAACTGAACCTCGTTCCCCACCTGACGGCGGGGGAAAACATTTTTCTGGGGCGCGAACCGGGGCTTGGTGCGGGGGTGATCGACCAGCGTGCACTTGTTCGTGCGGCGCAACAGCAGTTGGACGACCTGGGCGTGGCGATCGACGCGCGCACCACGGTCGAGCGGCTGAGCGTGGCGCAGCAGCAGATGGTCGAGGTGGCGAAGGCGCTGTCGCTGGAGGCCCGCGTCCTGATCATGGACGAGCCCACGTCCGCGTTGACGCAGCAGGAAATCGCCGAGCTGTTCGCGACGATCGGGCGGTTGAAAGCGCGCGGTGTCGCCGTGGTCTACATCTCGCATCGGATGGAGGAGCTTTTTGCCGTCGGCGATCGGGTGACGGTGCTGCGCGATGGCCGCCATGTCGGGACGCGGATGATCCGCGAGACGACGATGGACGAACTGGTGCGCCTGATGGTGGGTCGCGCGCTCAGCGAGAAATTTCCGAAACAGCGAGTGCCGGCCGGGGCGGAAGTCCTTCGGGTCGAGCGGCTGGAGCGCCACGGCCTGCTGCATGACATCAGCTTCAGCCTCCGGCGCAGCGAGGTGGTCGGCCTGGCCGGCTTGATGGGGTCGGGACGCACCGAGCTGGCGCGCGCCCTGTTCGGCGCGGATCGGATCGATGGCGGGCGAATTTTCGTCCATGGCCGGGAGCGACGGATCGATTCGCCGCGGAGCGCGATCGATCTCGGGCTCGGCTTTCTGACCGAGGATCGAAAGTCGCAGGGGCTCGTGCTCGTGCAGTCGGTGCAGGAGAACCTGACGCTGCCGAGCGTGGGCCGGTTCTCGCGGCTCGGATTCATGCGACGGCGGGATGAGGCGCAAGCCGCGGCGAAGCGGATTGCCGAGCTGCGGATCAAGACGCCGGGGCCGCACCAGCGCGTGATGCACCTCAGCGGGGGCAACCAGCAAAAGGTCGTGCTCGGCAAATGGCTCACGACCGAGGCGGAGATTTTCATCTTCGACGAACCAACGCGTGGCATCGACGTGGGCGCCAAGGTCGAAATCTACCAGCTGATGAATCAGCTCGTCGCCCGCGGTGCGGCGGTGCTCATGATTTCATCCGAGCTGCCCGAGATCCTGGGCATGAGCGATCGCATACTCGTGATGCGGGCGGGCCGGATCGCCGGCGAGTTCAACGCGGCCGACGCGACGCCGGAAAAAATTCTCGCCGCGGCGCTGGGCCGGAACTGAGGCACATGGACGCACCGCCGGATCTTCAGGCGAATCGTGGCAGCCGACGGGAGAAGGCGGGAGGCGAGGTTCCACCCGGAAGCTCCAGCCTCGTGACCTCGGCTGCTTCGGGGACGACTCGCGGCGGAGCTCCACGCGGCACTGCGTTCCTTGCCCATTACGCCCGGCAGTTTGGTACCCTCGCCGGGCTGGTCGGGTTGAGCGTGGTGCTGTGGATCCTCACGCCGCACTTCCTGACTGTTTCCAATCTGTTGAACGTCGCGCAGCAGACTTCGATCAATGCGGTGATCGCGGTCGGCCTCACGTTCGTGATCATCAGCGGCGGGATCGATCTTTCCGTGGGATCGCTGGTCGCGTTTGCCGGTGTGGTCCTGGCGACGCTGCTCCAGCGCGGAGTGCCCGTGCCGATCGCCCTGCTGGCCGGGCTTCTCACTGGCTTCGGCTGCGGCGTCGTCAACGGGCTGCTGATCACGATGGGCCGGCTGCCGCCGTTCATTGCCACGCTCGGCATGATGAGCGTCGCGCGGGGCGGCGCGCTCCTGTTCACCGACGGCCGGCCGGTGTCGGGTTTCGGCCCCGGCTTCCGGTGGCTGGCGACCGGCGAAGTGCTGTTCGTGCCGGTGCCGATCCTGGTCATGGTCGCGGTCTACGCGATGGCGCATTTCGTCCTGCGGCGTACGCGTTTCGGCCGGTATGTGTTTGCGATCGGCGGCAATCCCGAGGCGGCGCTGCTTTCGGGCGTGCCGGTGCGTTTCCACCAGACGATGGTGTATGGACTTTCCGGATTCCTGAGCGCGATGGCCGCGATGCTACTGACGGCCCGGCTCAACTCCGCGCAGCCCATTGCCGGGATCAATTACGAGCTGGACGCGATTGCCGCGACCGTGATCGGCGGCACGAGCCTGATGGGCGGGCAGGGCAGCGTCATGGGCACGCTGATCGGCGCGCTGATCATGGGCGTGCTCCGGAATGGCCTCAACCTGCTCAACGTGTCGTCGTTCATCCAGCAGTTGGTGATCGGCGCCGTGATCATCGTCGCCGTCCTGATCGACATGGCCTTGAAGCAACGCAGGCGATGATCGTGCCGCCGCCAGCCCGCAATTTTTACCCAATGAAAACACCCCGGCTTTTTTTCGCCTTCGCGGTCGCAACTCTCGTCGCACTCACCGGCTGCAACCGCGGTGAACCCTCCAGGACCGGTGCGTCGGGACCGGCGAATGCGCCGACGGTCGCGCTGGTCGTGAAGACGTTGAACAATCCCTTTTTCATCGAAATGCAGAAGGGCGCGCAGGAGGCGGCGCAGAAGGCCGGCGTGTCGTTGATTGTGCAGGCGGCGGATCGCGAGGTCGACGTCGAGCGGCAGATGCAGATCATCGAGAACCTGATCGAGCGAAAGGTCGGCGCGCTGTGCATCACTCCGAGCGGCTCGCGCGAAATCGTCCCGGTCATCGTGAAAGCGAACAAGGCGGGAATCCCCGTGCTGATTGTCGACACGCGGGCGGACGAGAAGGCGCTGGCCGCGGCGGGCGGCAAGACGGCGACGTTCATCGGCTCGGATAATTACGATGGCGGAAAACTGGCGGGTGCATTCATCGCGCAGAAGCTGGGCGGGCGCGGCCACGTCGCCGTGCTCGAGGGAATTCCCGGGCACGAGACCGGCGACTCGCGGCTGCGCGGATTCCGCGAGGCGATCGCGCAGGCGCCGGGGCTCAAGATTGTCGCGTCGCAGCCGGCGAACTGGGAACGCGACCAGGGCTTCAACGTCTTTCAAAACATCCTCCAGGCGCATCCGGAGGTGAACGCGCTGTTCGCCTGCAACGACCTGATGGCGCTCGGCGCGACGGAGGCGATCGCTGCCGCCGGCAAATCGGGGCGGATCGTGGTGGTGGGATTCGATGCACAGCCGGAGGCCCGCGAGGCGATCAAGAAGGGAACGATGGCCGCGACCGTGGCGCAATTTGCCGGCCGGATGGGCGCGATCGCGGTGGAAAACGCGGCGAAGCTGCTGCGCGGCGAGACAATCGAGGCGTTCACCCCGGTGCCGATCGAACTGGTGAAGTAGGCTGGGCCATCCTCCATCGTGATCCTCAGAGAATGCACAAAGCTTTATTGCGCTTTCGACGGCGCCGAGACTTCTGTAGCGGAACGCGTGAGCGTTTCGACGAATCGCATTCGAAAAGGCGAAACGCTCACGCGTTCCGCTACGCCGGTCGACGTTCAACACTTCGGCATGACATAATCGTGAAATCAAAACTCAACATTGGCCTCGTGGGTGCCGGCCGGATGGGCATCGCCTACGCGCGGTATCTCGCCAACCGGGTTCCCGGTGCGACCCTGTACGCCGTCTCGGACGTGCGGCTCGAAGCGGCGAAAGCGGCCGCGTCGGAGTGCGGCACGGGCAAGGCGTATGAGGATTTCCATGACCTCCTCGCCGACCAGACGGTGGACGCGGTGGTGGTGATGACCCCGACCAAGCTGCACAAGGACGTGGTCGTGGCCGCGGCGCGCGCGGGCAAACCGATCTTTTGCGAGAAGCCCCTGGCGCTGACCGTCGAGGATGCCAACGCGATCAAGGACGCGGTCGCGGTGACGGGCGTGTTTTTTCAACTGGGGTTCATGCGGCGGTTCGACGCCGGTTACGCCGCGGCGAAGAGCAAGATCAACGCCGGGGCGATTGGAAAGCCGTGTGTGTTCAAGTCGACCTCGAAGGACAAGGAGCGGCCGAGCGTCGATTACCTCCGGCCGGAGAACAGCGGCGGATTGTTCATCGACATGGGCATTCACGATTTCGACCTGGCGCGCTGGTTCATGGGCGACGTCGCCAGCGTGTACAGCACCGGTGGCGTGCTCGCGTATCCGGAGATGAAGGGCATCGGCGACTGGGACAACGCGCTCACGAACCTGCGGTTCACCAACGGTTGCATCGGGATGGTCAGCCTCAGCCGCAACGGCGTGTACGGCTACGGCATCTACACCGAGATCGTGGGCACGGAGGGGACGATTCAGATCGGCTACGATCGCGAGACACCGGTCCTCGTCATGAAGAAGGACTCGATCGCGCACGATACAGTGCCGGGTTTCTACGAGCGGTTCGAGAACGCCTACATCGCGCAACTCCAGAATTTCGTGCAGAACCTGCTCCACGATCGCCCCGCGCCGATCACCGTCGACGACGGCATCGCCGCGCAAAAGATCGCGCTCGCGGCGACGAAGTCCGCGCAGGAGGATGGGGTCGTGAAGTTGGACAGCCCCGGTCACTGAAACCCTTCTGGCGCGCCGGAACGTGCACAAGCTCGCGACCGGGCCGGATACCGGTGGTGCCTTGAACGCAGGCGGTGTCGATGCCCACTGACCACCGTGGCCGGGCGGGTTGCGGCGGTGGCCAGCGCGGTGCCGGTTGACTTGCGCTGGCTTGCCTAGGGTACGGCGTGGCGCATGTGCACTTGTTATCGTGCGCTCCGAGCGCGATTTTCCTGTGCGCCGGCGTTGCAATTTTTTCATGTTTCATGCGCCGGCGCCGCGGCGCGACGCGGGCGCGATATGGGCTGCCTTTCATGGCGGGCGCGGGGAGATTCGGCCACGAAGGCGTGACCAGCATCCGAAACCCGGACCCCAGGGAACGCTGCGCCAGAGCGCGGCCGCGCCCGCGTAAGAAGTTGCCAACTTGTAACCCGGCCGCCATGAAGCCGCCATGAATGGGTGCTTATATGCGAGCATGCGCTGCATCGAATGAAACTCGCACTCGTCACCGAAACCTTTCCGCCGGAAGTCAACGGCGCGGCGATGACGTTTGGCGTGATCGCACGGGAGCTCGCGCGGCGCGGTCATGCGGTGACGGTGTATCGGCCGAGGCGCGCCGACCTGACGCAGCCCGATGCCGTGGTGGATTACCACGAAGTCTCCCTCCCGGGATTCCCGATTCCCCGCTATCCGATGCTGCGAATGGGACTTCCCGCGGCACGGAGCGCGGTGGAAGCGCAATCATGGGAAACAGTGGTTGCGCGATTCGAAGCCGATTT
Source organism: Opitutaceae bacterium (assembly GCA_030648295.1). Lineage (GTDB taxonomy): Bacteria > Verrucomicrobiota > Verrucomicrobiia > Opitutales > Opitutaceae > ER46. The sequence continues at coordinate 74,547 of JAUSID010000132.1, forward strand.
GCTCGAAGTAGCCGGCAATCGCAGCCGAAGCTCTCCCACTGACGTCGCGGAGCCAATAACCGCCCCGCTGTCTCCCGCCACGTCCGCATGAGTTCGCGTGTGCTGATTCTCTCCGCCGGTTTCGGCGAAGGCCACAACGCGGCGGCACGCGCGCTCGCGTTGGCGTGGCGGAGTTTGCACGGTCAGGACACGGCACGCGTGGCCGACGTGTTTGCGCTCGCGGCTCCGCGCGCCAACGCCTTTTCGCGGTGTTCCTATCTGTGGCTGATCAATCATGCGCCCCGGCTATGGAGCTCGATTTATGCGTGGCTCGACCGGTCGACCCTCGCGCCGCGTGCGCTACGATTCTTTCGCGCCGAGCAACGGAAGCTCGCAAAGTTGATTGAGGCAGAGCAGCCGCACGCCATTTGCTGCACCTATCCGGTTTACGCGTTTTGGCTGCAGGAACTCGCACGCGCCGGGCGGCTGCGCGTGCCGTTTTTCAACATCGTCACCGATTCCATCAGCATAAACTCGCTGTGGTGGCGCGGTGGCTCCGCGGGTTGGATTCTGCCGAACGAGGACTCGGCGGAAGTCCTGCGCCGCGCCGGAATTGATGAAGCCCGATTGCACGTGCTCGGGTTTCCGGTGGCGCCGTTCTTCGCCGCCCGCGCACCGCAACTCGCGCCCGCCGATCTCGCGACCGGTGCGACGCCGCGCGTGCTCTACATCGTCAATTCGGGCACACGCCACGCCGCGGAGACCGCGCGGAAACTCCTGGCGAGCCCGCGGTGGGAAATCACCTGCACGGTCGGACGCGATGAAGCCTTGCGCCACGAGTTGCAGCAACTCGCGCGCCACCGTGCGCCGCGCACGGAAATTCTCGGCTGGACCGACGAAATGCCGCGGCTGCTCATGACCCACCATGTCGTGGTCAGCAAAGCCGGCGGCGCCACCACGCAGGAGGCGATCGCCGCGCGCTGTCCGATGATCGTGAACCAGATCGTGCCGGGCCAGGAGGAGGGAAATTACGAGCTGCTCCGCCGGCATGGCATCGGGGCGCTGGCCGAAACTCCCGACGCGGTCATGACCGAGTTGCAGCGGGCCTTCGATGCACGCGGGCAGGTGTGGCACGCGTGGCGAGCGGCGCTCGAACCGCTGTCGCGACCGCGAGCGGCCGCCGAGATTGCGGCGCGCGTCACAAAGTTGAGCGCGCGTCTTGCGGAACCGATTCCGGTTCCACCGCACAATCGACCGATGCGCGGGCAGCCAGACGCTTCGCTTCCGCCCCAGGATTGTTCCGCCTCCGGCGATGTCTCATCGACATGAGGACCTGCCTTATCGTCGTGCCGCCGCGCAGCCTGCGCGTGCAGGTTCCGGCGGCCTCGCGTGCCGTCGCGGCGATTGCGCCCGCCAGCCGCTTTGCCTTGCAGTTCCCATGAAGCTGCACGTTCGCACCGTCATTCTCTCCGACGTGCACCTCGGCACGAGCGCGGCAAAGGCGCGCGAGGTGAATCATTTTCTGCGCGAAATCCGCTATCCGCTGCGCAAAGCTGATTCTCAACGGCGACATCATCGACGGCTGGCAGCTCCGCCGCGGCGGCAGTTGGACCAGGGTCCACACCCGTTTCATCCGGATCGTCCTCAAGAAACTCGAGAAACAAAACACCGAAGTCATCTACCTCCGCGGCAATCACGACGACATCCTCGCGTCATTTCTGCCGCTCGCGTTCGAGAATCTCCACATTGTCGAAGACCATGTGCACGAGACGCCGCGCGGCCGTTACCTCGTGCTGCACGGGGACATCTTCGACACGGTCACGAGAAATTTCGTCTTTCTCTCGCGGCTCGGCGATTGCGGTTATCAGGTGTTGCTCGGCATCAATCGCGCTTACAACGCGTGGCGGGCGTGGCGCGGGAAGGAATACTGGTCGCTCAGAAAGGCGATTAAGGCGCGGGTGAAGGAAGCGGTGAACCACATTTCGAAGTTCGAGTAGCACATCGCGGAACTCGCCCGGCAGCGTGATTGCGTTGGCGTCATCTGCGGGCACATCCACACCCCGGCCAACAAGCTGATCGGCGGGCCGGCGTATCCTGCTTCAAGAACGGCGGCGGGCGCCGGGCTCGTCACTTGCGACTCGGCAACGTCGGGGTGGCCGGACTACGCTGCCGGCATGCCCACTAAATCGAACGGCACCATCGGCGTCCTCACGGCCGGTGGCGACTGTCCCGGACTCAACGCCGTCATCCGTGGCGTATCCAAGGCGGCGATGCATTACGGGATCAAGGTCATCGGCATCAAGGACGGCTTCCGCGGTCTCGTCGAGAATCGGACGATGCCACTCGACAACGCCATCGTCAGCGGCGTGCTCACCCAGGGCGGGACGTTTCTCGGCAGCAGCCGGGACAAGCCGCACAAGATGAAGCGGGGGGAAAATATCGTCGACCTGACCGACGCCGCTGTCCGCACCTATCGCAAGCTCGGGCTCGATTGCCTGGTCTGCCTCGGCGGCAACGGCACGCAGAAGTCCGCGTATCGACTGCAGAAGCAGGGGCTCAACGTCCTGACCCTGCCCAAGACGATCGATAACGACGTGGCCGAGACCGACGTGACGTTTGGGTTCGATTCGGCGATGGCGATTGCCACGGAAGCGATCGATCGGCTGCACACGACGGCGACGAGCCACCAGCGGATCATCGTGTGCGAAGTCATGGGCCACGACGCCGGCTGGCTGTGCCTCGGCGCCGGCATCGCGGGTGGCGCGGATGTCATCCTAATCCCCGAAATTCCCTACGACCTCGAGAGCGTCGCCCGACACGTGTTGAAGCGCCAGCGCGCGGGAAAGCGGTTCTCGCTCATCGCGGTGGCGGAGGGAATCGTTTCCCGCGAGGAGGCCAGGGCCCGCGCGACCGCCGATCGTCTGACGCATGAGCTCAGGGCCGAGACGCGAATCATCACGCAGTCCGCGTCGCAGACCGGCGAAGGCGTCCACCTTGTGCAGGAGGCGGTCGCGAGCCGGCTGGCGCGGCATTTGCAGCGGCTCACCGGAGTCGAAGCGCGCGTGTCGTCACTCGGTCATGTCCAGCGCGGCGGTGCGCCGACGCCGTTCGATCGGCTGCTTTGCACGCGATTCGGCACGAAGGCAGGCGAGCTATTGGCCGAGCGGCACTACAACATCATGGTCGGGCTCAAAGGGACGGAGTGCGTGCCGGTGCCGCTGAAAAAAGTCGCCGGAATCAAGCGCATCGTCCCGCCCGACCACGCCTGGATCAAGACGGCGCGACTCGTGGAGACCTGCATGGGCGACAAGCTCTGAACGCGCGCGGGATCGGCTGCGCTGGCATCCCCGCCGCGGGCCGCAGCGGCCAGGGCCGGCATGCCGGCCGGGAATTGGATCGCGTGCGGTGGCACCAGGCCGAGACGGAAGTTCCCGGCGCGCATGAGCTGGGCCGCGGGCGGGGCGTGACGCCGGTTTGACCAGGAAGACCCGGCGGGGCGCAGGCCTTCCGCGTATCCGAAAGTGCGATGCGGAAACATCCCGACCATGCCTGCCGACCGCGCCCTGAACACGCCGCCGGTTGATGGCGCGATGAAATGCCCGGTGATGTTACAGCTGTGTTACCAATGTGACAGATTGATGGCCCGCACGTGATCTTTGGGCGACAACGGGTCAATCGCCTTGCGGGTCGTCGTCGCGCGGCCTCGATAGCCGCGCTATGCTACATCAAGCAACAGTTGCGAAATCACGGACGACTCTCGGTCGGTGCGTTTTGGTCGTGGCATTGGCCGGCAGTCTTGAAATGCAGGCGGCTACGGGTGTCATCACGGGCAAGGCGATCAACGCGGCCAATGGCGCCGCGGTGGCGGGCGCGACGATTCGCGTCGTCGGCCTGGCGGATTCGGTTACAAGCGACCTGAACGGCGCGTATCGGATTCCCGGGGTTCCGGCGGGGACGCTGAGCGTGACGATCACCAAGGAGGGCTTCCAGCCGCTGACGATCAGTTCGGTTGCGCTCGGCGGCGGCGAAACCGAAGTGGTCGAGGTTCCCCTCGCGCCGGCGAGCGACGTGCTGAGGATGGAGGCGTTTTCGATCTCGGCCGACACGGTCGCGAACTCCGACATCGGGTTGCTGAGCGCGCGCCAGAAGGCCGTCGCGGTCAGCGATGCGATCGGGAGCGAGCAGTTGTCACGCCTGGCTGTGGGCAACGCGGCCGAGGCGATGAGCAAGATGACCGGTGCCAGCCTGGTCGACGGCAGGTACGCCGTCATCCGGGGCCTTGGCGACCGCTACACGAATACGCAGATGAACGGTTTCACGTTGCCGAGTGCGGATCCCGATCGGCGCGCCGTGCAGCTGGATCAGTTTCCGAGCGAGCTGATCGACAGCATCACGACCACGAAGTCGTTCACTCCCGATCAACCGGGCGCGTTTTCCGGCGGCAGCGTCAACCTCAAGACGAAGTCGTTCCCGGAGCAGTCGTTCGCCACGCTCTCCATCGGCACCGCCTGCAATTCCAACGTGACCGGCGGGAGTATCCTCACTGTTCCCGGGGGCGGTCGTGACGGGCTCGGCCGCGACGACGGCACGCGCGCACTTTCGTCCGCGGTGCCGAATCCGATGCCGTCGAACCTGACCACGACGACCGCGCAACTGGCCGCCCGAATGGGAGATTTCGGTCCGGCCCAACAGCTCGATGCGATCAGCAAGGGGTTTCACAACTCGCCCTTTTTCCCGCGACCCGCCCGGGCGGCAGCCGACTTCGGGTTCAACGCCGCCATCGGCGACACCCACCGGCTGCGCGGGGATCAGGTTTTCGGATACGTCGCGAGCCTCACCTACAGCCGTACCTCCGACCATTTCACCAACGGGATCACGGGCCGCTATTCCCAGGGCAGCGTCAATCCCGCCGACCCGCGGTTCGTCGATCTCTCGCGCGTTTTCACGACCAACGTCGACGAGTACAAGTTCGCGCCATTCCTTCGGGTGAACCCCAACGTGCCGGGCGGCCCGCCGGCCTTCGGCGTCACGCGCAGCGCCCAGAACGTCGATTGGGGCGCGTATGTGCAGCTGGCCTGGCGGCCATCGCTCAATCACGAGATCACGACCACGGTGTTTCACAACCAGTCGGCGCAGGATCAGGTGAAGCGCGGCGTGGGCGAGGCGGTGCGCTCGGACTCGGGCGGTGAGTTTCGCGAGAATTACGACCTGCTCTACACCGAACGCGGCATGACCTCGGTGCAGCTCGCGGGCCGCACCAATCTGCCGGCCTGGAATGACGCGAAGGTGGAATGGCGCGCCGCCGTCAGCCGCAGCACGCAGGATCAGCCCGACTACCGCAGCCTGGAGTTCAAGTGGAGCTTCATCCTGCAGGACTGGGACCCGTCCGGGCTGAACAACTACCGCTATTTCCGCGGGCTGGAGGAGAGAGCCACCGATGTCGGGCTCGATTTCACCCGCTCCTACGAACTGGCGGGCGGTCGTGAGCTGACGCTGAAGGCGGGCGGTGCCCGGTTTGAAAGCGACCGCACGAACCGCGAGCGGGCGTTCGTCATTCAGAGCCCTTTCACCCGCACCCGCGCCGGCATCGAGAACTTCCCCGGGGCGATCGGCATCACAGCGGAGACGGCCAACGCGGTTACGTTTGGAACGGTCATGCGGGAAATCAGCGCCAACTTGAATTACAACGGCGAGCAGGTGTTTGGCGCCGGCTATGCGATGGGCGACCTGCGGCTCAACGAACAATGGCGGTTGATCGGCGGTGTGCGCTTCGAACGCACCGAAATGCTCACGACCTCGTTGCCCGGCTCAACGCTGAGCGTCCGCGCTGGTGAGATTCGCCAGACCGATCCGCTGCCCTCGCTGGGCGTCGTGTGGTCGCCGTGGCGGCGCCACAACCTGCGGTTCTCCTATGGCCGCACCCTCGCGCGGCCGACCTTCCGCGAACTCGCCGACGTGGTGAACTACGAGCCGTTCACCGACGAGTTCATTGGCGGCAACCCGGAGCTCGAGCTCACGGTGATCGACAACCTCGATCTGCGCTGGGAGTGGTTCCCGCGCCGCAGCGAGGTGATCGCCGCCAGCCTGTTCCACAAGCAGCTCGACCGGCCGATTGAGCGGGTCTTCGCGCAGGGCCGCATTTTTCCCCACAACGTCGAGGAGGGCGTGGCGTATGGCGTCGAGTTCGAGGCGCGCCGCCGGCTCGATGCGTTCCTCCCGGCGCTGAACAACGTGTCCGTCGGATTCAACGCCTCGTGGATCAGGTCCGAGGTGACGATTCCCGCCGCGGAGCTGGCGCTGATTCGCGCCGTGTATCCGAATGCCAGCGACAAACGGGCGCTATTCGGCCAGTCGCCGTTCATCGTGAACGTGGACGCGACCTACGAGCTGCCGCGGTGGGGCAGTGTGTTCACCACCGCCTTCAGCGAATCCGGCCGCCGGCTCGATCTCGTGGCCTCGGGTGCGCTGCCGGATGTGTACGAGCAGCCCGCGCCGGGGCTCGATTTCATCTGGGCCCAGCGAATCTCCGACCGGTGGCGCCTGAAGTTCACCGCCAGAAACCTGCTCGATTCCGCGCGGAAAAAGAGCCTGCAGTACGGCGGGGTCACGCACCTCTACGAGCGATTCCAAACCGGCCGCAAGTTCAGCCTCAGCCTGAGCTACGCCTTCCACTGAGCGGGAGCGCAGGTGTCGCGCCCGCTCTGCCATCGATGCGGGCGAGGACGCCCGCGCTCCCACCAACTGAATTTTTGTCCGATCCAAACCTGCCATCCTCCATCCTGATGAAAATAAGATCCAAACTCGCGGCGCTGGGCACAGCGCTGCTCCTCGGCGTCCCCGCCTTCGCCGCCAACATCAACGCTGCCCGTACCATCACGGCGAACACCACGTGGACGAAAGACAACACGTACCTTCTCCAAGGCTACACGTTCGTGATCAACAATGCTACGCTCACCATCGAGCCGGGCACAGTAATCAAGGGCAAGGTCTCGACCGGCGCGGATGCCGCCGCGCTCATCGTCACGCGCGGCGCCAAAATCATGGCGGAAGGCACGGCCAGCGCGCCGATCATCTTCACCTCCGAACTGGACAACCTGAACGGCAATCTCGGCGCCAGCGATACCGGCCTCTGGGGCGGCGTCCTCGTCCTCGGCCATGCGACCATCAATTCGCGCGCCAACAACCAGCCCGCCGGCAGCCCGGCGCAGGATCAGATCGAGGGGCTGTCCGTTACCGGCGGTGAAATTGGATATGCGACCTTCGGCGGTACCAATGACGACGACAATTCCGGCGTCCTCCGGTATATTTCGATCCGGCACGGCGGCGCAGTGATCGGCGGTGACAACGAGATCAACGGCCTCACGCTCGGCGGCGTGGGTCGCGGTACGACGCTCGAATACATCGAGGTCTTCGCCAACAAGGATGATGGCATCGAGTTCTTCGGCGGCACAGTCAACCTGCGTAATGTCGTCCTCGCCTTCGGCAACGACGATGGCCTCGACTTCGACCAGGGCTATCGCGGCAACGTGCAGTTCGTGTTCAATATCCAGACCGATATTGCCACCGATCGAGGCGACAAGGGGATCGAGTGGGATGGCGCCACGGCGCCGCTCGACGCCACTCCCAAGGGCAACGTCACCATTGCCAACGTCACGATGATCGGCATCGGCACGAGCGGCGGATCGAACACGGCCGTCAACATCCGCGACAACGTCGAGGCGAAGCTGTACAATTCGGTGTTCGTGAATTTCGCCAAGGGCCTCGACATCGAGGACGACGTCGGCACGCCGCGCCCGGATATCGCGAACAACATCTGGTTCAGCCACGTCGCGGCGAACAACTCTGCCGCCGGGCTCAACGCCCGCCCCGCCGGCGCGGTCAATGCCAGCGCCTTTTGGGAGACCACCGCCAACAACAATGCGATCGTGAGTCCGCAGTTGCGCGCGATTTCGTACACCGCCAATCGCGTGCTGGATCCGCGGCCGGCGGCGGGCAGTCCGGCGCTGTCCGGCGCCGTGCAGACGCTCTCCGGTTCCGGGCTGACGCAGGTCGGCTACAAGGGCGCATTCTCCGACACCAATTGGGCGGCGGGTTGGACGAAATTGTGGACCGACGGCTATTTCTCGCTCGATAGCGCGGGCAATCCGGGCGAGACGCCAATCATCGCCGGTTCCGCCAACAAGTTCATCAACATCTCCACCCGTGGATTTGCCGGCAGTGGCGACCAGGTCCTTACCGCTGGATTCGTAATTCTCCCCGGCCAGGCACAGACGGTGTTGATTCGCGGAGTGGGGCCGACGCTCGCGGCGTTCGGCGTCGGTGGCGTGCTCGGTGATCCGGTGCTGGAAGTCTTTCGTGCCGGCGCCACGACACCATTCGCCACCAATGACAACTGGTCCGGCACGCAGCCCGCCACGCTGGCAACGAAGGTCGGCGCGTTTGCGCTGCAGGCGGGCAGCCTGGACGCGGCGCTGGTGCTCAATCTCGAGGCCGGCGGTTACACGGTCCAAGTGAAGGGCAAGGGCACGGCGACGGGAGTGGCCATCGTCGAAGTCTACGAGGTCGACTAAGCCGGAACAATTCAGTTCAACCGCGAATAGACGCCAATTCACGCGAATGGAAAGGGCGTCCTGGGGGAGCATGGAAACAAGCAACCAAACGGTGACCATCGTTTCACTTGGGCAATCCTCCCCCCCCTCCTCTGAAATTTGCGTCCATTCGCGTTCATTCGCGGTTGTTCATTGAATCCAAGACGGATCCATCTTTGCGAGGCCAGGGACATCCGGCACGCCACCAACCCGGCGCATGAGCTCGAAGATTCTCGTTGTTGATGACGAACCCGAAGCGCGGGAAGTGATCGGGACATACTTGCGTCAAGCCGGATTTGCCGCGCTGTTCGCAGGCGATGGGGCAACGGCGCTCACGATCGCGCGCACGGAGTTGCCTGCCCTCATTGTGCTCGACGTGATGCTGCCGCAGATGGACGGATTCGAGGTCTGTCGCGTGCTTCGGCGCGAGGCCACGACCGCGACGATCCCGATGGAATTCAAACTGCTGGAGACGCTGATCCGCGATGCCGGCCGAGTATACCGTCGCGAGGAGCTACTGCGGCAGGTGTGGCATCACGAAACGGGTTCGACCAGCCGGACGGTGGACACGCACATGCGGCGGCTGCGGGAGAAGCTGGGCCCAGCCGCGCGCCATTTGGAGACGGTCCGCGGAATTGGTTATAGGTTTTCACAGGTTTTCGCTGCTGCGAAAACCTAGGGTTCATACATGAGGGGGGCTTCTTCCAGGCACCAGCGGATGCGCGCGGCTATGGTGGGACCAATTCCATCGATGGCGGCGAGATCGTCGGCGGGGGCGACGGCTACATTTTGAACGGACCCGAAACGAGCCAGGAGTTTTTCGGCGCGGCCAGGCCCGATATCGGGGAGCCCTTGTAGTATAAACAGCTGTCGCGCCCGCCTGCCTTTGGGGCGGTAGCCGAAACGGTGAAGCGTGCCCCGAGCGAATCGGTGTACCTGGTGTCCGAGATAAGCAATGAGTCTGGCCGTCTCGGCGGGGTCACGCGATCGAAGCACTGCCAATCCGTAGAAGACGCTTACCGTGATCAGCGCGCCCTGCATCGATTCGCGCGAAACTCCCAGATCGCCAGCTGCCGCTGCTGTCCCTTCCAGGATGATGACGCCGCGTCGTGTGTCCGCCGCGATGGCCGCAGACTGCCTGAAGAGACGCGCATCCACGACCGAGGCAGCGAAATCTGCGAGCGTTTTCCGCTCAATGACGTATCTGTCTTCAACGATAAAATCACCGATACGCTGCCGCTTTATCTCGAGGATGACATCTGCCCTTGCTCGCAGCTCCGCAATCACTCCGCCCGCGTTCTCACGATCGTCGGCCACGACACGAATCAACTCCGGATGATTCACATCGACGATAGTGCTCGTTTCCAGTTCCGCGGAAACGAAAAAGATCCGCGGCCAAAATGCCCGCCCGCCTAATGTATGTACCCTAGGTTTTCGCAGCAGCGAAAACCTACCAGGTCGACCCCCGCCGGGTCGGCTGCAGCTCTCCGGGGGGGAGGGGCAGGCCCAATTCCTCGATCGCGGCGTCGAAGAGCAGCCGGCGCTGTTCGGGGCTGAGTCCCGGCTGGAACACTGCGATTCGGTAATCGCGATATGCGATTTCATTCTGGGTTTGAATTGCCACGCGATTGGCCGTCGCAAGCGCGGCATCGATGGTCGCGACATTCGTCGTCCCGAGTGCGGCGCCGGCATCCCGGCGGATGACATCGCGCTCATTGATCAATTCCACCATCTTGCGTCCATATTGGTCGGCAATCCCGGTCATCGCGGCGCGGAGCGACTCGATCTTCTGCGCGTCCTCCGGCGAGGAGGAGCCGCCGCGACCGCGGGCCGGAACCACGACGAATTTCAGCCCGGTTTCATCGAACCGATATGAAATCTGCGCCGTCGTACGGCGCGCGCCGCGCAGCGCCTCGACCGCCGTCACCGCCTGCCGCTCCGTCTCATCGCGCTTGCGCAAAAGCCGGACAATACGTTCCGTGAAGGCGGCTGGCAGCGGGGAGCGAGTGGCGGGCGGCGGCGCCGGCGGCTGCTGCGCCAGTCCAACCCGAATCCGTTCCGCGAGGGTCTCCAGTTCCACCAGCGCGGCCGCCTGCTTCGTCACGAGCCCACGAAGCGGGCTGCGCAGAAAACCGAGCGCGGCGCCGTCCTGCCGGCGGACCGCCTCGAAGAGCTCCTTCTTGAGCAGCGACTTTTTGGTCTGATACGTCGCCAGGATCGCGCCCACCTCCGCCGGCAGGTCCGCGGGAAAAGCCACGCGCGAAAGTTCGGGCTGGAAAAAAACGTGCGGGTTGTTTGCCGCGGCTTTCTGGGTGTTTTCGCCCGCGAGGAGCAGTTCCACGGCAATTTCACGCAGCAGCCGGCGCTGGGTGGGTGCGAGGCCGGCATGGTAGTACCCGTACGCGCGCATCACATACGCCAGTTCGATGGGGGAGAAGCCGCGCCGCTCCTTGTCGGTCAGGTGCCACTCGCGCAGGTCGTTCCATCCCTGGCCGCTCGAATGCAGTTCCTCGCGGAGCTTCTCGGCCGTTTTCTCGAGTTCGATCAGCTGCGGCGTTTGTTTCCGGGCGAACGTCTCCAGCGCGCGAAGCCGTTCCTCCGGCCCGGCTTCGCGCCACCGTTCGAGTTCAGCCCGCAACTCAACCTGCGCCGCGTGCCGGGTCTGCCGGTATTGATCGACCGCGGGCTTTTGTTTGTCCGTCAAGGAACGCCGGTACAGCCGCGTGCTCAGCTGGGGATAGAATGGCTCGTTGATGAACGCGGCGAGGTCGGCGGGGGCGGCCAGCCGGCCCGCGGACGGGACACTGCGCGCCACCGGCCGGTCGAGCGGTGGTGGAAACGGCGGAAAGAAAATCGGCACCCGCTCCATCTGCCGCATCGACATCGACATATCCGGTCCTGACGTCCCATCGGTCTGCGCCGCGCCGTGCGTGACGCACACGAGCACGCTGCCGGCCGCCGCGCAAAGGCAGCGGCGGACCCAACGGGGAAGGGTGGGTGATGGCAGCGAAGTCATGGGTTTTTCCGTGGGGGCGGAATGGCCAGATTTGTGGCAAGGGTTTCTTATGGGTCCGCTCGTCGGCGCCGCGAGCATGTTCTCTCCTGCCCGGACGACGATTCGCGCCGACAGCGGCTTGTGGTGGGTGGAGTGCCCTCACCATCGGCACGGGATTCGAGACGAGCCGTTCACACCGGGCGTCTGCCCGGCTGCGAGCACACCGCCCACGACTGGTGGGCGGAAAAAGCCGGCCATCCGTTGCGGGCACCAGGTTTTTCCCGGCGGCGGCGGGCAATTACCGGCAGACGAAACCGTTCCAATTTCGTAACCGTACCGCCACGTGATTGTCACAATTCGCGGGTATGTTGGTTCGATCCCCGTGCCTGACGGGGTCTCGATGCAAACACCCATGATTCCACGCTCTACGATTCGATTCCTGGCGGCGGTCGCCGGAATCTTTGGCGGCTTGAACCTTGCCATCGCCCAGGACAGCGCTGCGCTGATCAACGCACTGATTCGAAAGGGGATCCTTACCAATCAGGAGGCGGAGGACATCCGCGCCGACCTGATCAAGGAGAGCAACACCGTCCCGGCGCACGCGTTTGGCGGCGGTAAATTCACCGATCGGCTTTCCGTCGGCATGCGAATGCAGATCCAATACGCGAACCTCGGCACCGAGATTCGCGGCAACCCGGTCAAGCCGGTTTTTACCGACCATGCGTTTTTGCGCCGGATGTATCTTACGCTCAAGGCGGGCGTGGGTGGCAATTGGGGAGCTCAGTTCACCTACGATTTTGCCGGTGGCAGCTACGACGACGCGATCGTCATTTGGGAACCGAGCCGGGAGATGAAATTCAATTTTGGGCTGCGCAAGGTGAACGTTGCCTACGAAGAGCGCTCGTCGAGCGGCAATCTGAAGTCGATCGAACGTTCGGGAGTGACCCGGTACTTCGTGGAATCGAACAACGGCCGGCGGCTCGGTGCCGCGAGCTATCGCATTGGCGCGTTCTTCGACGGCAAACGCGAAGTCACCAACACGGTCGGCCTGGTTTACAGTGCCGCCATCACGAACCCCGAGCGCAACGAGACCTTTGCGGGTGCTTCCGCAGCCGGCGACAACACCAACAACCACGTCGCACTCTGGGGCAGTGTCGGCATCACCGGCAAACTGGCCGGGAACCGGGGGACCTGGATCGCGGGTGTTGGTTACGGATTCGAACCCGACCAGGGAGGGTTTGGCACCGCCAATCGCGGCCGTGGCTTCGATCTCAGCCTGTATTCAGGTTACTTTGACATGACCTTTGGCCGATTCGGGCTGCTGGCGGAATACCTCACGGCGGATGTCCAGCGCGGTCGCGCGACTCCGGGGAACGGTGATGCCTGGCCGCGTGGGTTCTTCATTCAACCGAGTTTCCTGCTGACCGACACGGTTGAGGCGGTTGTCCGCTACCAGTGGCTTGATTCCGATCACCGCGGATTGACGCTCGCCGATGTGGTTCGCTCGGCGCCGGGCGGCGTGGTCATGGACAAGTTCACCGAGTGGTATGGCGGTCTCAACTGGTATCTGCGCGCGCTCGATCTGCGGCTCCAGCTCGGCGGCATCTATGGCGAGACGAAGGACACCGTTGCCGGCGCGCCCGTGAAAGCGAAGACGGTCGGTGTTCGTTCGCAGCTCCAGCTACAATTCTGACACCACAAATCGCCTGCCACTTTTTCCACCGGTCATTCTGAGCGAAGCGAAGAATCCAATTGGATGCTCGCAGCCAAGAATCGGCATCGCATCTCCTGCTGGATTCTTCGCTGCGCTCAGAATGACAAAGAAAACACCTCATGAAAACAAAACTTCTTATCCTCCTCGCGCTTGGCGCCGCGACGATCGCACCGGCGCAGAACCTCGTCATCAAAGGCTCCGACACCCTCGGCGCGAAGCTCGTCCCGCAGCTGGCCGAGGAATACAAGGCAAAGCACCCCGGCGTCTCGTTCGAGATCGCCGCCGAGGGTTCCACCACCGGCATCGCCGCCATTATCGACGGGACGGCCCAGATTGGCATGAGCTCGCGGCGCGCCAAGTCGACCGAGACATCACTCGCGACGGCGAAAGGTGTGACGCTCAAGCCCACCATCGTCGCGCACGACGGCATCGGGATTATCGTCCACGCCAACAATCCGATCACGAAACTGTCGAAGCGCCAGGTGGAGCAGATTTTCGCCGGTGATGTCACCGACTGGTCTGCGGTTGGCGGCAAAGCGGGCAAAATTTCGATCTATACGCGCAACACATCGTCGGGCACGTATTCGGACTTCAAGCAGCTCGCGATGAACAATCGCGACTACGCGCGCTCGTCGCAGAAGATGGCCGGTAACGAGCAGATTGCGGCCGAGGTCGGCAAAAACCCCAACGGGATCGGTTACGTCGGCCTGGCTTATCTCCAGGCGTCGGGCATAAAAGCGGTTGCCATCGACGGGCGCCTTCCGACGAAGGAGACGGTGTTGAAACACCTGTATCCGCTGGCGCGTCCGACCTTCTATTACACCAATGGCGAGCCGACGGGTGAAGCCGCGAAATTCGTCGAGTTCACGCTCAGTCCCGAGGGCAAGCGGATTGCCGAGAAAGTTGGGTTTGTTGCGCCCGAATGAAACTCCGGGCCGGGCCAGTCCGGAATCACCCAGGGATGCATGACTGACACTACCATCACCGCGCCGGCGCAATTTCCGGTGATCAAGCGCCGGCTGCGGTTTCTCGGGCTGACGCGCGACGATACCATCCGCGCTTTTTTTGGCGGGAATGCGCTTGTCGCGGTCATCGTGCTTGCGCTCATCACGGTGTTTCTCGCGCGCGAGGGCTTCGGTTTCTTTGCGCAGAACCGCATGAATCTCGAGGTCTACCGCCGTGCCGGGCTCGAATACGTCGACTTCATCCGGCAGCAAACCGACGACCACACGGCTTTGACGCGATATCTGGCGGACATCCGGCTCCACTGGTTCGCGGTTCTGACGGAGCAGGAAAAACGCCCGGTCAACGATGCCAACGCGGCGCTAGCGCCGTTCGACGCGTTTGCGGAAAAGTTCGCCGCGGCAGTCGAGCCGCTGCGCGCATTGGCATCGGAACTCGGCGAAGTCGCGACCGCGATCAAAACAAAGTTCGCGGTCGCTGAGGATCGGAAAATCGAAAGAGAACAGCTACTGGAGGCGGGGAAAGAGGCCGCAGCGGCCGGGGTGAAAATCGAACCGATCGATTTTGCAACGGAGCTCGAACCGCTGCTCGGCACGTTGCCGGCTTACAAGCAGACGAGTCGCGAATTTGCCCGGGGTCTCGTCACGCTGCTCGACTCGGCGCCGGCGATACCGACGCCGGAGCTGCGACGCCGGATGGACAACCTGAAGCGGCTCACGCGCGATTACGTCGCGGGGTTCCCGCAGATCGGGCAGAAGCTCGAGACGTGGGACTTCACCCGCCCGGTTGCGGCAGGGCAGGCATTCACTTCGTTCGTGTTTGGCCGCCAGTGGCTCACGGCGAGCTTCTGGCAGGACTGGTATGGCATCATCCCACTTTTCGTGGGTTCGCTGATGGTGGGCGCGGTCGCACTGCTGCTCGCCGTGCCGCTCGGCGTCGGCGCGGCGATCTACGTCAACCAGGTCGCCGGCGTGCACGAACAGCGGATCATCAAACCGGGCATCGAATTCATCTCTGCGATTCCGTCGGTTGTGCTCGGATTCTTTGGCATCGCGGTGTTCGGGGAAGCGCTTCGTCAGTTGTCGCAGGTTTCCTGGCTCTCCTGGATGCCGGGTTTTCCCTACGGCGAGCGGCTGAACATTCTCACGGCCGGATGCCTGCTCGCCCTCGTCGCGGTGCCGACGATTTTCACGCTGGCGGAGGACGCGCTGAACAATGTGCCGCGCGCGTTCAAGGAGGCGTCCTTCGCGCTCGGAGCCTCCCGCCTGCAGACAATTTTGCGCATCGTGGTGCCGGCGTCGCTTTCCGGCATCATTGCGGCCGTGCTGTTGGGGTTCGGCCGGGTCGTTGGTGAAACGATGGTGGTGCTGTTGTGCGCGGGCAACCGGATCGCAATTCCCGATTTCACGCATGGCCTCGCGGTGATCACGGAGCCGGTGCACACGATGACGGGAATCATTGCGCAGGAAATGGGGGAGGTGGTCCGTGGCAGCATCCACTATCGCGCGCTGTTCATGGTCGGGCTCGTGCTCTTCGCCCTCTCCCTGGCGATCAACTATGCGGCGCAAAAAATCGTGCGGCGGTATCGGATTTCAATCGGATGAACCCGGCCTTGCATGTCTTCGCGGCCCGGACGAGCGGCGTCCGCCGCATGGAGCGTGGTGTCTTCTGGCTCTTTCGGCTGGCCACCTACTTCGTGCTGCTGTGCGGCGCAGTGGTGTTGTTGAACATTTTCTTCAAAGGCGCGCCGACGGTGTTCAAGTCGGAGGCGCCGTTCATCAATACCACGTTCCTCACCCAGGCGCCCGAATCGCTCTATATTTTCGAGTGGAAGGGCCGGAGGATGGAACTGGGCGACCGTGAGTTTCGCGCGTTCAAGGAGAAGAATCCCGACGCGGCGAAGGTGGAGGCGGAGAGCTACGTCTACTCGGCCGGTGGAATTTTCCCCTGCATTGTTGGCACGCTGCTCCTCGTTCTCGGGGCGATGACGATCGCGCTGGTGCTCGGGGTCTGCGCCGCGATTTATCTCAACGAATACGCGAAGGAAGGCCGCTTCATCCGGTTCATCCGGCTCGCGATTCTCAATCTGGCCGGCGTGCCCTCGATTGTCTTCGGGTTGTTCGGGTTCGGGCTGTTTGTGATTTTCTTCGGCTGGAACGTTTCGTTGCTGGCGGGCTGGTTCACGCTCGCATTCATGGTTTTGCCGGTCGTTGTCACCGCGAGCGAGGAATCACTCAAGGGGGTGCCGAAAGGGTTCCGCGAGGGTTCACTCGCGCTTGGCGCGTCGAAGTGGCAGACGATCCGGAAGAACGTATTGCCTTACGCGCTGCCGGGAATTCTCACGTCTGCCATTCTCGGCGTCGCGCGCGTTGCCGGCGAGACTGCTCCGATCATGTTCACCGCCGCCTATGTCGTGCGGGACAAGCTGCCATGGCAGGTGGAGCGTTTCAGCGACGCGTTTTTCCAGGGTGTGATGGCCCTGCCTTATCACATCTATGTCGTCAGCTCGAAGATTCCGCAGAACGAGCACACCGAGCGGGTGCAATATGGCACCGCCTTCGTGTTCCTCGTGCTCGTGGCGCTGATTGCGACGGTCTCAATCGTGCTGCGAAATCATCTCCGCCGCCGCCACCAATGGTGACCGCCGAACCTCCGCCCATGGACCCTGGCCCTCCCACGCCCATCTCTGCCCCGGCTCAGCCCCGCGCTGCGATGGTACGGCCGCCGACCGCCGCCATCCCGATCGCCGCGACGACAAGCGCGCGATCCAATCGAGCGAGCGATGTAATCGTGGAAATCGAAAAGCTGGATTTCTTCTACGGGGCGACGCCGGCGCTGCACGACATCACGCTGGACATCGAGCCCAAGAAAGTGACCGCGTTCATCGGCCCATCCGGTTGCGGCAAATCCACGCTGCTGCGCTGCCTCAACCGGATGAACGACTTGATCGAAGGCACGCGCATCGGGGGCGGCACCGTCCGGATTCACGGGGTCGACATCTACCAGCGCAACGTCGACGTGATCGAGCTGCGCAAGCGCGTCGGCATGGTGTTCCAGAAATCGAATCCGTTTCCGAAGTCGATCTACGAGAACATCACCTACGGGCTTCGCCTGCAGGGCCTGCGCGACAAGGCGAAGTTCGATGAAGTGGTGGAGAAATCCCTTCGCGGCGCCGCGCTGTGGGACGAAGTGAAGGATCGGCTGCACACCAGCGGGCTCGGGCTTTCCGGCGGTCAGCAACAGCGGCTTTGCATCGCGCGGGCAATCGCGGTTGAGCCCGAGATCATTTTGATGGACGAGCCATGCTCGGCGCTCGATCCGGTGGCAACGGCGAAAATCGAGGAGTTGATCCAGGAGCTGCGGGCGCGTTTCACGATTGTGATCGTGACCCACAACATGCAGCAGGCGGCTCGCATGTCGGAGCGCACGGCATTTTTCTACCTCGGAAAATTGATCGAATACTCGAACACGCGGGACATCTTCACCAACCCCGTGAATCCCCAGACCGAGGCTTATGTCTCGGGCCGGTTCGGCTGATGGAAGACCAGAGACTAAAGACCAGAGACTAGAGACCTCACGAAGAATGAAGAATCACACCGCATCTCACGTTCGCATCTATCGCCGTCCGGGGCCCGGTCGGCTGTCTCCAGTCTCTGGTCTCTGGTCCCTGGTCTCTGGTCCCTCCCAATGACCCACTACAATCAAGAGTTAGCGCGCTTGAAAGAGAGTCTGCTTGCCATGGCCAGCCATGCCGAGTCGGCGGTCACCCGCGCCATGCGGGCGCTCATCGAACGCGATGAAGCGATTGCCCGCCAGGTTCAGGAGGACGACAACGTGCTCGATCAGTTTGAAATCCAGATTGACGATACCGCGATCCACCTCCTCACCAAAGCGCCGCTCGCGACCGACCTGAGGCTCATCACCGTCGCGATGAAAATCTCCCAGAACCTCGAACGCGTGGGCGACGAGGCCGTCACCATTTCGCGGCGGGTGATCGACTTGAACAGCGAGCCGCAGCTCAAGCCCTACGTCGATCTGCCGCGGATGGCGACGATGTCGCTCGAGATGCTGCGCGACGCGATTACCGCCTTCATCGACCGCGAGCCGGACCGTGCACGCGCCGTCGTGCCGCGCGACGCCGATGTCGATGACCTGAACCGGCAGCTTCATCGTGAGTTGTCGAGTTACATGGTCGAGCGGCCGACCAACATCTCGCGCTGCCTGCACCTGATGGTGATTTCGAAGGCCCTCGAACGAATCGCCGATCACGCCACCAACATCGCCGAGGAGGTCGTCTACCTCTACGAGGCGAAAGACATTCGCCACTCGGATCAAAAGCCGCCATGAAATCGAAGATTCTGGTTGTGGACGACGAGCCGGATGCGCTCGAGGTCCTCACATTCAAGCTGAAGGAAGCGGGTTATGCGGTTCTTCAGGCGAAGGACGGCGCGCAGGCGCTGGCGAGGGCCCGCGATGAGCGGCCCGCGCTCATCGTGCTCGATTTGATGTTACCGGAAGTCGACGGCCTCGAGGTGTGCAAAATTCTGCGCCGCGATCCGCGGACCGCGGCGATTCCCGTCGTGATGCTGACCGCGCGCGCCGCCGAAATGGATCGCGTGCTTGGATTGGAGCTCGGGGCCGATGACTACGTGACGAAGCCGTTCAGCCCGCGCGAACTCGTGCTCCGGATCAAGAAACTGCTCGCCCGGGCAATGGCGGCCGACGGCCCGATGATGAAATTCGACTTCGGCGCGCTGCACATGGACGTGGGGCGGCACGAGGTAAGGGTCGCTGGGGCCATGATTGCGTTGACCGCCACCGAGTTCAAACTGCTTGAAATCCTCGCGCAGCGCCGCGGCCGGGTGCAGACGCGCGAACGCCTGCTGCAGGACGTCTGGGGCTATGCCAGCGCGATCGACAGCCGGACGGTTGACACGCACATGCGCCGGTTGCGGGAGAAAATCGGCACGGCCGCGGATTATTTGGAAACGATCCGCGGCGTAGGTTATCGTTTCAAGTCGGACGAATGAAAATGGGAGCGCGGGCGTCCCGCCCGCTAATTGACCGTGAATGCGGGCGAGACGCCCGCGCTCCCACGAAAACATGACCGGACTCGAAATCTTCCTCCTCGTCCTGCTGGTGGCGATGTCGGCGGTGGCGTGGTTCTATCGCTCGTCGTGGTTGAACGAGCGCAGCCGTCAGGCGCGGGAACTTTCGGAACAGCGCGTGCAACGCGAAACCGAGCTCCGCACGCAGACGGAGCGAACCGCCGCGTTGTTCGACCGGATGGTGGAGGGAATCATCGTCGTCGGTGCCAACGGCAGGATCCGCCTTGCGAACAAGGCGGCCGGTGCGCTCTTTGAATTCCAGGCTCCGGCGCACGAGCGCACGGTGCTCGAGACCACACGGCATCACGAAGTCGCCGCGCTGGTCGCGCGGCTGGACGCCGAGCCGGAGGTCCTGAACCACGAATTGCGGATCGTGGGTGTCGCCGCCACGCGTTTTCTCCAAGTCAACGCGGTCGCGTTGCGTGACAGCGATGGCGGACGCGACGGCGCCATCCTGGTGTTTCACGATTTGACGCGACTGCGGCAGCTGGAGGCCGTCCGGCAGGAGTTCGTGGCGAACGTGAGCCATGAATTGCGGACGCCGCTCTCGCTGATCAAGAGCGCGGCGGAAACGTTGCTCGACGGCGGCAAGAACGATCCAACGGTAACATCGCGGTTTTTGGATATCATCGACAAGCATGCGAACCGGTTGACGCTGCTCATCGATGACCTGTTGCTGCTGGCACGGCTCGATTCGGAGCGGGTGCAACTGAACCTGGAGCCCGTATCGTTGCGCGTGGCGGCCCAGGAAGCCCTTGACGACGCCGCGATTCTGGCCCGAGCGCGCGGAGTCACGTTGGAAAACCAGGTCGAGAAAGACGTGATCGTGGCCGCCGATCCCGACCGGCTGCGCCAGGTGCTCGCCAACCTGATCGATAATGCGATCAAATATGGTCGCGCCAGTGGCCGGGTCACGCTCACCGGGCGCAGCATGAGCGGAGCCCGCGTGGAGATTACGGTGCGCGACGATGGGCCGGGCATTCCCGCCGAGGCCAAGGCGCGAGTTTTCGAGCGATTTTACCGCGTCGACAAGGCGCGTTCGCGCGAGCAGGGCGGCACGGGATTGGGGCTGGCGATCGTGAAAAACGTCGTGCAGGCGCATGGCGGTGACGTGCGGGTCGAGAGCACGCCGGGATCAGGCACGGAGTTCTTTATCACGCTGCCGGCGGCTGCCGTGAAGGGGCGCCTGGCGCCCGCGGAGACCTCCTAATGCACGAGCGGTCACCGGAGTCGAAGAAGGTGGGCCAGGCCTGGATCCGGTTGACGCTGGGTGCGGTTCAGATGGCAGGGGCAGCCGCCGCGTTGTTCCTGCTGGTGCAAACGGGCGTGAACCGGTTCAGCGTTGGCGCGGTCGCTCTGACCGGCGGTATCACGGCCCTCAGTTGGGTTTTGTTTCGCATGCATCCGGACCACTGAATAATGAGCACGAATCGCAGCCCATGACGCCACAGCCGGAGAAATTGGATTGTCAGCCCGTGGAGGAACGAGGACGTGTATTGGACATGGCTACCCACCTGGAGGTTTCGCTGCAGCGCGACATCGAACGAATCCGAAACCAAGTGACCGAAATGGGCGCGCTGGCCGAGGAGGCGTTGCAGGACTGCGTCAAGGCGATGACCACCAGCGACCGGCAGCTCGCGTACGCGGTCATCCTGCGGGATCAATACATCGACGAAAAGGAGAAGGAAATCGACCGGCTGTGCCTCGAGTTTCTGGTGCGCCAGCAGCCGGTCGGCGGGCCGCTGCGTTTCGCCTATAGCACGATCCGGATCAATCTCGAACTCGAGCGCGTCGGTGACTACGCCGAGAGCATCGCCCGGCAGTTGCTCAAGCTGAGCAAGAATCCGGTCGAATACCCGAAGGATCAGTTCACCGATCTGGCGAATCATTCGCTGCAGATGCTGCACGACGCGACCGAGGCATTCGTGAAACAAGACGCCGAACTCGCACGGAAAACGATTGAGGTCGAGGACGCGGTTGATCTGCGCCGCAACAAGCTGATCAAGGACCTCGCCAACCTCTACCGCGAAAACAAGCTGCCGTTCGAAGCGCTCGATCCGCTCAACTTGATTACGCGACGTTTCGAGCGCGTGGCCGATCAGGCGCGGAACATGTGCATGGACACGCTCTACATGTGCACGGGCGAATACTCGAAACACCGCGGCGCCGATGCATTTCGCGTCCTGTTCGTGGATGAGCACGATTCGAGTCGGACGAAAATTGCCGACGCCATCGCGGCGTCTCTTAACCTGCCAAAGTTCGTGTTTACCAGCGCGGGACTCGATCCGCAGCCGACGGCTGCGGAGACGATCGCGTTTCTCAAGGGAAAAGGCCATGATACCTCCCATCTGGTGCCGCGAGCGTTGCACCAATTACCGGGGCTCGAGCACTATCACCTGATCGTTGCGCTCTCCCCTGCGGTCAAAAAAGCGTTTCCCCGCCGCCCGCGGAACGGAGTTTACCTCGAATGGACGATAAAGGACCCGCTGGAAGTCACGGGTGATCCGATGCAGGTCAAGACGGCGCACGAGGAGTGCTACGCCACGTTGAAACAGCATATCGACGAAATCATGCAAGCCATCGTCAAGACCTGATGCGTTCGCACGAATCTTCCCCCATATGAAATCGCACTTAATTTGGAAACTCCTGATTGGCCTTGGGCTGATCGCGCCCGCCATGCTTGTTACCAGTTGCAAACCCAGGGGCGACGCCGGCCCGAAAGGCGCGTCGGGTGGCGGCATGACCATCCAGAACAAGGGTTCCGATACGATGGTGAACGTCGCGCAGGTATGGGCTGAGGAATACAAGCGCGTCAATCCGCAGGTCGACGTCGAAGTTTCGGGTGGAGGCTCTGGCGTGGGTATTGCGGCACTGATCAAGGGCACAATTGCCATTGCCAACGCCAGCCGGGAGATGAAGCCGGAGGAAATCGAGCAGGCGAAAAAGAACACCGGCAAGGAGCCGAAGGAAATCATCGTCGGCTACGACGCGCTGGCGGTCTATGTCCATCGCGACAACCCGATCAACGAGATAACGAACGAGCAGCTCGCCGCAATTTTCGCCGAGGGCGGCAAAGTGACGAAGTGGTCGGAGATGGGATTGAGAATTCCGGGTGGCGGCGATGACATCGTGCGCGTGAGCCGGCAGTCGAGTTCCGGCACGTATGAATTTTTCCGCGAGCACATTCTCAACAAGAAGGACTTCAAGCTCGGCTCGCGCGACATGAACGGGTCGAAGGAAGTCGTCGAGCTCGTCGCATCAACCCCGACGGCGATCGGCTACAGCGGCATGGGCTACAACATGCCGGGCAAAGTGAAGATGCTGAAAGTCGCGCCGAAGGCCGGCCAGCCGGCGGTCGAACCCACGGTCGCCAACACGCTCAACAAGAACTATCCGATCGCCCGCTCGCTC
The DNA here is from genome assembly GCA_030648295.1 of Opitutaceae bacterium. Classification (GTDB taxonomy): domain Bacteria; phylum Verrucomicrobiota; class Verrucomicrobiia; order Opitutales; family Opitutaceae; genus ER46. Next base: position 97,305 of record JAUSID010000132.1, read on the forward strand.
CAGATTTACACGCTCGGCGAACCACAGGGAGAATTGAAGAAATACGTCGACTGGATCCTCGGCGACGCCGGCCAGCACGTCGTCGAGAAGAGCGGCTACGTGCCACTGCCGCCGGAGAAACGCCGGAAATGACACGCCGAACGATCGGGCGGATTGGCAAGGAGCGCATCACGCGTCGATGAACAATCTGCCACCGGAAACGCCAGCTCCGGCCGGCTCCGCTGTGCGCGGCGTAAAACGTCCGGCATGGGCGCGCGTCGGCGAACGGATCCTCGAAGGACTGATCTACGTTTGCGGATTCAGCGCGATTGTTTTTGTCCTCGGCATCTTTGCCTTCGTGCTGAAGGAAGCGCTGCCGATTTTCGCCCGGGAAAGTTTCAGTCTCACCCAGTTCCTGTTCAGCGATCAGTGGTATCCGACGTCCGAGTTGAACAAGCGCTACGGCGTTTTCGCGATGATTGCCGGCACGGGCGCAGTGACACTGCTCGCAATGGCGATCGCCGTGCCCTTTGGGATCGGCGCGGCGATTTTCCTTTCGGAATTCTGCGGACCGAAGCTGAGGGAAGCGTTGAAAATCATCATCGAGCTGCTCGCGGCGATTCCGAGCGTGGTGTGGGGCTTCATCGGGCTTTCCGTGATGAGCCGGCTGATCATGCAATACACCGGGGCGCCGGTCGGCGTGAACGTGCTCAATGGCGGCATCATTCTCGCGCTGATGAGTGTGCCGATCATCGTCTCGATTGGTGAGGACGCCCTGAAAGCGGTGCCGGACTCCTACCGCGAGGCCGCGCTGGCGCTCGGCGTGACCAAGTGGCAGCTCATCCGGCGCGTGTTGTTGCCGGCGGCGAAAAACGGCTTGCTCGCCGCGGTGTTGCTCGGAGTCGGTCGCGGCGTCGGCGAAACCATGGCCGTGTTGATGGCGACGGGTCACGCCGTGCACATCCCCCACAGCGTGCTCGACTCCGTGCGGACACTCACGGCAAACATCGCCGCCGAGCTGGGCGAGGCACCGGCCGGCTCCGATCACTACCGGGTTCTGTTTCTGACCGGCGTGCTTCTGTTCACGCTGACCTTCGGGGTCAATCTCATCGCCGACCTGGTCGTGCGTGGAATCAAAAAGCGATGACCGACGCGCCGGAAAACAATTTCACGGCGACGCCGCTCATTCGCAAACGGCTCCGCCAGGAGACGATGGCCAAATGGATCTTTTTCGGCATGGCCGCCGCGATGGTGGTGCCGTTGCTGCTCATCATCGGCTATCTCGCGGTGCGAGCGGCACCGTCGCTCAGCCTCGAATTTATTCTCGATGTGCCAAGACGCGGCATGACTGCGGGCGGCATCTGGCCGGCGCTCGTCGGGACGATCTATCTGGTGTTCCTGTCTCTTGCCGTGTCGGCCCCGATTGGGATTCTCGCCGCCATCTATCTCAACGAGTATGCCCGCGATAACTGGTTCAATCGGGTGATCAACCTCGCGGTGCTGAACCTCGCCGGAGTGCCGAGCATTGTGCACGCGCTCTTCGGCCTCGGCGCATTCGTCTATGCCGCCCGCTTTGGCTATTCGATTATTTCCGCCGCACTCACGCTCGCGATCATGACGCTGCCGGTCATCATCGCGAGCACGCGCGAAGCCCTCGCCAGCGTGCCGCCGAGTTTTCGCGAGGCCTGCTGGAACGTGGGCGCCACCCGGTGGCAGGCCATTCGCGCCGTGGTCCTGCCGAATGCGATTAGCGGCATTCTCACGGGCGTGATTCTGCAGGTGAGCCGCGCGGCGGGCGAGACGGCGCCGATCATGTTCACCGGCGCGGTATTCTTCAAAGCCGTCGAGCGCGGCGATCTATTCCCCTATTACCTCGACGAACAGTGCATGGCGTTGTCGATGCACCTCTACACGTTGTCGACGCAGGTGCCGGGGGTGATGGAGTCGATTCCCTACGCGACCGCAATCGTGTTGCTCGGCTCGGTGCTGCTGGTGAACGCCATGGCGATTTCACTGCGCGTTTATCTGCGCACGCGCAAGAAGTGGTGATGCCCATGGCGGTCGAAACGCACATCGAAGTCACCGACCTGCGACTGGCCTACGGTCACCGGGAAGTCATCCACGGAATCTCGTTCGATGTGCGCCGCGGCGAAATCTTCGGCATCATCGGGCCGGCGCAATCCGCGAAAACCTCCCTGCTGCGCTGCCTCAACCGCACGATCGATTTCACCCCGGATACTCATGTGTCCGGCTCCATCAAAATCGATGGCCAGGACGTGCGGAAAACGGGCAGCGTCTACGCGCTCCGCCGCAAGATCGGCATGGTCGCGCCGCTGCCCGTCGGCCTGCCGCTGACGATTTACGACAACGTCGCCTTCGCGCCGCGCTGCGCCGGGCTCACGCGCCGCAGCGCCCTGGCTCCGATTGTCGAGCGCTGCCTGCGTCAGGCCGCCCTGTGGGACGAAGTCAAAGACCGGCTCAACAGCCTGGGCACCCGGCTCTCCGGCGGACAGCAACAACGCCTCACGATCGCGCGCGCGCTGTCGCATCAGCCGGAAGTCCTCTGCCTCGACGAGTTCAGCATCGCGATCGATCCCGTCACCACCATGCGGATCGAAGACGTCTTGAAGGAGCTGCGGCGTGAAATGACGATCATTCTGGTCACGAACCTGACGCAACAGGCCCGCCGGCTCGCGGATCGCACGATGTTTCTTTGGAATGGGGACATTGTGGAGATCGGCACCACCGATGTGATATTCGGCGACCGGCCGAAGGATCGCCGGACTTACGACTACGTGCAGGGAATCTTCGGATGAACGCGCCATCCTCGCACAGCATCACGACGCGGGACCTCAGCCTTTGGTACGGGACGTTCCAGGCGCTGAAGAACGTGACGTTGAACATCCAGCACGGGCTGATCACTTCGCTCATCGGGCCATCCGGTTGCGGCAAGACGACGCTGCTGCGTTGCTTCAATCGCGTGAACGAGCGTTACGGGTACGTGACCACGAAGGGCGAGATTCGCCTCCTCGGGAAGAATATCTACGACGCCAATGTGTCGCTGCAGGCCTTGCGCCGCAGTGTCGGAATGGTTTTCCAGCGGCCGAATCCATTGCCGATCTCCGTCTACGAGAATGTCGTTTTTGGTCTTCGGATTCACAGCGAACGCCGAGCACTGCCGCGCCGGGTGCTCGACGACGCGGTCGAAAAAGCGCTGACCGAAGTCGGCCTGTGGCACGACCTGAAAGACCACCTCGATCGCAAGGCGACGACATTGCAGCTCGAACAACAACAGAAGCTGTGCATCGCGCGACTCCTCCCGCTCAAGCCGCGGATCATTCTGATGGACGAACCATGCTCGGCGCTGGACGTCGAGGCGACGCGGGCGATCGAGGAACTCATTTTCGCCCTCAAGGGGCATTACACGATTGTCATCGTCACGCACAACATGGCCCAGGCGCGGCGCGCGAGCGACGAATGCATTTTCATGTTGCTGGGCGAGGTGATGGAACACCGGCGCACGGAAGAGTTGTTCCTGACACCTGCGAATTCCCGCACGAGCGATTACATCGAAGGCCGCTACGGCTGACCTCGAAATGCGAAACAAATTTCAGCTTTTCCCCCGCAGCCAGATCCAGAGGTAGCCAATCCGTTCGCGTACCGCGAGCGTGCTCCTCTGCAAGGCGCCAACCTCCCACAACACGTCGTCGAAATAGAACGGATTATCGAGATGGGTCTGGTAATCAGCCGGGCACGCCAGGGCGGAGACGCCGGCGCTGCGAAACAGCGCCATCGAGCGCGGCATGTGCCAGGCCGACGTGACCAGCGCGACGCGCCCGGTGCCGGTGAGCGCGCGGACGGCACGCGATTCATCCTCGGTGTCGCGCGCGTGGTCGATGTGAACGATTCGCTCCGGCGCAATGCCGAGCGACTGGGCGGCCCGGCCGAGCACGGTCGCGTGGCTGTCGCGATTGCCCGACCGCGGCCCGCTCACGATGAGTTTCGCATCCGGCAGCACGCGCAGAATCCGAACCGCTTCGATGACGCGTGCGAGCGCGCTGGTGGAGAGAAGGTTGGTCGCGGCCATGCCGGGGCTGAATCCGTTTCCGCCCCCGAGTACGACGACATGGCGGCATTCGGCCAGCCCCGGCGGCAGCGCCGTACCGGCGGTGAATTCCGGCAGCGTGGGATAACGATATTCGAGCGGACGGATGAGCCATTTGCTCACGTAGCTGTTACCGAACAACAGCAGCCCGATGACGCCGGATAGAATGAGCGCACGGCCGAGTCGCGCGCGTTTTGGCGTCCGGACGAGCCACCAGCCCGCGAAAATGGCGGTCACGCAGAACGACAGCGGCAGCATCCAGTAAGCGATGAACTTTTTCGCCCAGAAAAGCATCCGCCCAACAAAACAACGTCAGGGCGAAAGGGGAAGAAAGTATCGGAGTCACTGTTCCCGAGATTGCCTGCGGGGTTCAAAACGGCTTTGGTTCGCGACGGACTGCGGCTTGTGCAGCAGGTGCCGGCACTTTTTCCCCTATGAAAAAACTCCTCGTTTTATTGATGCTTACCGGGCTCGTAAGCTCGTGTTCGAGACGCGAGGGCGGGACTCGCTCGTCCGCCGCCTCCGCGGCCCCGGGCGGCGCGACCTACCAGATCGCGGTGATCCCGAAGGGGACGACCCACGAGTTCTGGAAATCCATTCACGCCGGCGCGGTGAAGGCGCAGCGCGAGCTGGCCGAGCAGGGCATCAAGGTGAATATCATTTGGAAGGGGCCGCTGAAGGAGGACGACCGCGAACAACAGGTGCAGGTCGTCGAGAATTTCATTGCCCAGCGTGTCAGCGGGATCGTCCTGGCGCCGCTCGATCGGAAGGCCCTCGCCGGGCCGGTGGAGACGGCCGTGCGCGGTAAAATCCCCGTCGTGATCATCGACTCGGGGCTCGAGTCGAAGGCGCAGTCGAGTTTCGTCGCGACCGACAACCGCGAGGGCGGACGAATCGCGGCGCGCGAGCTGGGAAAAATGCTCGGTGGCAAGGGCAACGCGATCATGCTGCGTTACGCCGTCGGTTCCGCCAGCACCGAGGAGCGCGAGGAGGGATTTCTCGAGGTGATGCGGAAGGATTTTCCGAACATCAAGCTGCTCTCGACCGACCAGCATGCGGGGGCGACGCGCGACAGCGCGAAACGCACGGCTGAGAATCTGCTCAATCGTTTCGGCCGCGAGGTGAACGGCGTGTTCGCGGCCAACGAGTCATCGGCGGCCGGCATGTTGCTCGCGTTGCGCGACGCCGGTCTCGCCGGCGGCAAGGTGAAGTTCGTCGCCTTCGATTCCGGCGAAACTCTGAATGCCGGCCTCAAGGCGGGCGACGTCCAGGGCATGGTCGTGCAGAATCCGCTCCGGATGGGTTATCTCGGCGTGAAGACGATGGTCGACGTGCTCCAGGGCAAGAAGGTCGAGCCGGTGATCGACACGGGAGTCGGGTTCGTGACGAAGGAAAATTTCAACTCGCCCGAAATGGCAGACATCGTGAACCCGCCGCTGGACAAGTATCTGAAGTGAGGAGCGACGCCCTGACCTCGTAGCGGCGAACGCGTGTCATCCTGAGCGCACAGTAATTCGCGGCGCGGATTGCGTG
>JAUSID010000134.1 GCA_030648295.1 Opitutaceae bacterium
GGTCTGGAAACAGGAACGGTTCTTGCTGACAGTCTGTCGAAGGCCGGGCGTCGGCTCCTGCTGTAGTTGATTTGTTCACACCAACAACTTAAGCAGGAATCGCGCCCGGCCTTCGCCTCGCGTATGAATTTTCCGGGTTAGTCCCTTCCCCGCCCCACTGCGCTTTCGCGTCGGGGTGAGTTTCGCGCAGGATATCGTAGATCCGTTGCTTCTCGTCCGCCGGCAGATAGGCGAACCGCGATGATCGATCGCGGTTCAATAACACGTCCTGCAAGCGCGTGAGAATCCGACTCTTCAAGCTCGGCGGCAGCTCACGAAACGAGGGCGAGTAGATCAGGTAACTGCAACGGTTCGCGAACATGTGTCCGCGCAACACGAGTTCCTTCAGCGAGTGCCCCTTCGAGCTGCGCGGCGCCTTTTCCCCGAAGGTTTGGCGAAACCGCTCGCTGCCGACCACGCCGTCGGGCAGCGCCGCCTCTTCGCGAAACAGCAGATGATCGAGCACATCTTCGACCGCGCTCGCGAACACACTCTTCACGCTATCGTACGCGGGTTCGTCGGTGACGGGTTCCTTGAACGTGAGTTGCAGGCCCTTTTGGTAGGCGAGCATCTTGCGCGCGCCAAGCCCCGCCCGCGTGAGGCTGTTTTGCATCGCCATCTGGTGCTCGATCACGAGCAGCGCGACGATATCGCTCGTATCACAGGGATAATTCTTCGGGTCGAAGTAATCGCGCACGTTCTCCGGCCTCCGGCCGGTCGCCTCGAATACGAGCTGGTCGTTCTCCTCGGTGGCGAACGTGTTGCCGCGATGGGGGAGCTTTCCCGTGTAGCCCGTCACGTACCAGCCGCCCCAGCGCGTCTCGAATGGCGTGCGATCGTCGACGACCGTCGAACCGTGTCGCAGCAGCATCTCGCCCGTCGCCGTCGGAAACAGAGACCGCGCAAAAACCGCCGGGATGCCGCGAACGAACATGTCGCCGTGGCAGCGCAGACAATCGGTGTCGCGGTGAAACTTCGGCCCGGCCTCGCGTGCCGCCTGCGGATCGAGTGAGTAAAACACGGGACCCAGCTGCGGGTCGATGGTCGCGACCTCGATCAGCCCGCCGGGCACCCAGCCCACATACGCCGTATCCGAAAAATAAATCGCCCGCGGATTCTTGGGCCGGATCCGGCCGCGCTGGAGGCTCGTTTTCGAAAACACCACGACCTGGCTCGGAGCGGGAACGTCCAGCGCCCGGAGCAGCGTCTGCAGCACGTCGAGATCGGAGCCGCGGAACTGCAACTCGCCGCGCTTGATCTGCTCCTGCAAGCGCACCACCGCATCCTTCGGGGCCGTGGCAGAATACGCGATTGGCGGCTGCTCGTAATCCGCTCCGCCATCGGCCCGTGCGACCGGCGCCAGCACACCGACCACCGCGACAGCAGAAACCACGTGGAGCAGCCGACGGATGAATTTCAGGAGGAAAATGGATGTCGGTGAACAGGCCAAGGCGCGCGCATTTGCTCACACTTTCGCGACGTGGCTCAAGCCATGTTTATCCTTTCGACTCGGGAGGACCGCGGCCCCTTGGACCTGAGCGAATTGTGAACGACAGCAGCGCTGAAAGTGGCTGCGGCTTCCCCGTTCGACAAGCCTCTCGACAAGCTCGAGGCCTATCTGTTGTTGAAGTAATTGGCCGTGAGCCTGTCGAACCGGCTCAGGACCCCGAGCCCGTCGAGGGGCAGCCGCAGATTCGATCGAATGATTATTCGACACCACCTGCGGCTGGAAGCCGCAGCCACTTCGCAAACGAACACTCCCTGGGAGCGCGGGCATCCTGCCCGCATTTGTTTTTCGTCCGGCTCGGTTGCGGGCCAGAGGCCCGCGCTCCCAGGGAATGCATTTCCCGCTCAGAATTCCCACTCGGCGCCGATGCTGGGCAGCAGCGGCAGCTGCTCGCGCGGATTTTTCTCGTTGGTCACCTGCGTGCCCGAAATGGTCACACGATGGTCATAACCGAGCAGGTTCACGCGATCGTAGGCGTTGAAGACGTCGAGGAAGAGCCGCAGTTCGCCACGTCGGAGCGTGATGCGCCGCGTCGCACGCAAATCCAGCCGGTGGTAATCCGGCAGCCGGAGCCCGTAGACCGGCCCGTTGTTCGACACGAGCGCGCGCCGGCCGTTGGCCAGGGTCGTCAGCGAATAGACCACATCCGTGGTCGGCCAGCCGGTGTGGTATTGCCAGGCCGCGCTGAACTGCCAGCGCGGGTTCATGACGTACGTCACATCCGCATGAAAGGCGTGCCGCTGATCATGCGATCGGGGCACCCAGCGGCTGACGAGTGCCTGGCCGGCGAACTCCGCAATCCGCTCCTCGGCCCGGGAAATCGCATAGCTCGCATGCCACGTCAGGGGTCCCGTGCCGAGGCTGGAGAGCAACACCTCCACCCCACGGGTCCGGCCGCGCTCCGGCCGGATCAACACACGGTCATCCTGCAACTCGGGGAACAAGTCGTATGGATTGTCGACATTCTCCCAGCGCGACGCGACGTTCGTGTGGATGCGCTCGTACGCTTCCACGCGCAAGGTGGCGGTCCGGGCGAGCGGATATTCAATTCCAAACACACGGTGCTCCGCCCACTCGGGCCAATTGAAATCGTCGTGTTTCGACGTTTCGAGCGCTTGCAGCCCCTCGGTTTGCGCATAGCGGCCCCATGCTGCCCGGATGGTCGCCAGCCCAACCATGAGCGCGGCATTAAGCCTCGGGTTGGGCTCCGTGTTCGCCGAGATATGCGGGGACGAGGGTGGATCGTATCCGAAGAAGGTCGGAACGAGCGGGGTGAAGAGAAAAGGGTGGGCCCAGTCATGCCGGTCGAAACGCACACCCGGCTCGAACACGAGCGCGGCAATCGGCTGCATCCGGGCGGCGATAAACCCGCCGGCAGATTCGCCCTCCGGCCGGCGCCTAAGGACGCGATTGTCATCCATCGGAAGCTGCCGGCCGCCCTCGACGATGTTGTATCGACGGCTTAGAACATAATTGTAGTTCGCGGTCGCGGTCTTCCCTTCCACCCCGCCGCGCAGAACGAGCCGGTCGTTCACCGAAAAACTCCAATCGTTCCGCAGCGCCACCTGCTCGAGGTTCCGCCGGTCGTGCAGCGCAAACGGAAACCCATCCATCCGGCCGCTGCCATCGCGTTTCCACGTCAGCCACGCATACGAAAGCACGGCTTCGCCGGTCAGCCGCTCGCCGAAGCTTCCCTGCCAACGACCCCAGGCATAATCGCTGTCATAAGAACTCGTCAGCGACGGGTTGTTTCGGCGCTCGTAGCGCAGCGCATCGCCCGCGTGCAGCACGTGAAACGACAGCGTGTGCGCCGGCCCGACATCGTATTCAACTTTTCCGAACACGTCGTAGTACCGCGGTGACACGTCATCGCGCCGGCCCGACGCCTTCAGCGCGATGTCCGGATAACCGCGCCGGGCCGACACCAGCCAGCGGCCGCGATTTCCGGCGAACACGCCGTGGTGGTTGCCACCGACGCCGGTGAGGCTGAGCCCGAGCGCCGTGCGCGGCCGCGCGGCGGTCTTCGTCTCCATCGTCAGCACGCCCGCCAGCCGATCGCCGTATTCGGCCGTGAACCCACCGGTGGAGAGATCGAGCCGCCGGATGATCGCGGGATCGACAATCGACAGCGCGCCGTCGACGTCCTTCAGGTGAAACGGCTCGATCAAATCCACGCCATCCAGCCGCGCGAGCAGTTGTGACTGCGGCGCGCCACGGACCCAGAACTGCGCCGATACGTCGTCCGCCGCCAGCCCCGGCAGCCGCGCGATCGAGCGGAAGAGATCATCGCCAAGCTGAGGCAGCACCTCGATCTCGGCGGCGGTGAGCGACGCGGCGGTCGTGGTCGGAACATCCGCGACGCCAAACCGGCTTGGCGTGACGACAAAATCAGCGAGCTTCACCGGCGGTTCGAGCGCCGTCTGCGCCGCGAGTGGCGCGGCGGTCGCAAGGCAGGCAAGGGCAAAGGTGCGCATGGGTGGACGCGGCACACGGCGTACGGGACCATCACGGTGCCGAGCTCCGAATTGCGGATACGGTGCTGTTTCGGCTTTCAACTCAGAACACAAAACTCAGAACCCAGAACCGATCGCGCTCAAAACGTTCCGTTCACGCCGAAAGTGACGGCGGACGGCATGAAACGGATTTCATATACGCGCTCGGGAATATAGCGGTAGAACGACGGGCCCTGCTCGAAGATGTTGCTCACGTCGCAGAAGAGCGTCGCATACCGGTTCAGGCGGTAGGAGAGATTCACGTTCGTCGTCGTGATCGGCTTGCGGTAGATGCGGGCCGCCGCATTCGCGTTGTAGGTTCTGATGATCTGGCCGGTGTAGCTTGTCGTCACGCGGCCGCTGAACTTCCGATACGTATACATCAGGCTCACATTCGCCGAACGTGGCGTGAAACCGGTGAGCTCGCCCGTCCGGCGGAACGTGCCGCCGAAATCGCCCTTCGTCTCCAGCCGCGTGTAGTTGCCCGCGAGCCCGAGTCCGCGCAGCGGCCCGGGCAGAAAAGTGAATTGCTGCCGGTAGTCGAATTCCCAGCCTTCCACCTCCGCCGTGCCGGCATTGACGCTCGTGAAAAATCGATAGCCCTCGTAGTAACCCTCGTAACCGTTGTCCGGTCCGAACGGAATGATGCCGACCTCCTGCGTGACGATGTAGTCCTTGATGTTCTTCTTGAAGAAACTGACCGAGATCAGCCCGGCGGGCTTGAAGTAATACTCGAGCTTCGTGTCGATGTTCTTCGCAAACTGCGGGCCGAGCCCCGGATTCGAGCCGGTGACGGTCTGGTTCGCCTCGTTGACCGATGCGCTCGGAACCAGGTTGACGAAGTTCGGCCGCGCGAAACTCGTGGACCAGCTCGCCCGCGCCTTCAGGTTCGGCGTGATATCGTAGGTCGCATGGATGCTGGGGAACGACTTGGCGTAATTGCCATGGTTGGACACGTCGTTGTAATCGAGCGCCATGCGCTTGAAGGGATCCGGCTCGGCCGCCGCCGGCGTGGTGCGGAAACGGAGCCAGGTGTAACCGTCGACTTCCGTGCTTTCGACGCGCACGCCGCCGGTCAATCCGAGCCGGCGGATCTTCAGCGTGCCCCGCACATACGCCGCGTTGATTTCCTCCACCGCATTGCGGTTGCTCACATATTTCTGTTGCGCGCGGTAGACCAGATCCTCCGTCCAGAGCGCGGGGTTCGAAAGCTCATCGTTGAGCGCGCGGACATCGACGGCCGGAATCCGCGGCCCACCCTGGCGAAGATCGAAGGTCGACAGCGGCGTGAACACCGCGGGCAACGGCCCCGCGCCCGCGACGCGATTCCAGCGCCGCGGATCGCGCTGGCGCGTTTCCCAGCCGCGACGACGCAGGCTCGCGCCCACCTTCACCGAGGTGGGATAGCTCGTGGCAAACGTCAGCGCGGCGTTGGCGTTCGCGCTCACCTCCGGCACATCCGAAATCGAGTCGCGTTTCGTCATCACCAGGTTGCTGGTATAGCTCGACAAGTCGTAGACGCTCGGTCCCGCCGTCTGCGTGAAGACGCGGTGATCGGGATCGGTTTTGTCGAGGACGAATCCGATGCTTGGCACCCGCATCGTGAGCTGGCCGCCGGAGGACTTGGCCTTTCCGGTTTTGCCCGAGCCGGAATCGAAATGCGTGTAGCTGTAGCGCGTCGCGTAATCCAGCGTGAGCCGGCCGAACCGGTTCTCGCCGGAGAGGGTGACGGTCGGGTTGTAGCTGTAGAAGGTCCAGTGCGCCTGGCTGATGTCGAAATCGGAGCCGGCGACGGGCCGGATCTCGGTGCGGGTGTTCGTGAAACCAGGGAGCACCGCGCCGTTGCCCGTCGGCAAACCCGTGGTGGCATTGATGGCTGCAAGGGTGGCGTTGCCACTCGCCTGGATGACGTTGCGATCGAACGATGGCTCCGAGCTGCGGTTGAAGATCAAGCTGAAGGTGTATTTCGACCGGTCGGAGTATTTGTAGTCGGCCTTCAACGTCACCGCCATCTGGTGCCGGCTGTTCGTGCCACTGAACGTTTGATAATTTCGCACGTAAGCCGGCGTATTGACCGTCGACTGGTAGTCGAGGATGCGGCTGTTGAACATGTTCACATTCTCGCTGTAGAACAGCTGCAGCGACATGCCCAGGTTGTTGCGGCCGCCAAGAACGCTGAATTTTTCGGCGTAGGCAAAATTAAGCAACGGATGGATCGGATGCGCCGCCCGCTCGGGATTGCGAAAGAAAAAGGGCGGCGCCCAGCGTGCGCCGACGCTGTAGGTCAGCCGCCGCCGCTCCGCCATGCCGAACGTCGAGCGGGTTTTCAGGTTGACCGAACCGCCAATCGAGTCGGCCGCGGAGTCGGGCAGCACGCCGGAAACGATTTCCACCGCCTCATACACGGCGCCCGGCAGCAATTGCAGGCTCGCCGTGCGGCCGTTGCCTGCCACCGAGGTCGACGACATGCCGTCGATGTTCAGCCGGGTGTAGTCCGTCGACATGCCCCGGATGCTCACATTCATCACGACGTTGTCATCATCGGTCGTCCAGGAGATGCCGGGCATTCGCATCGCCAGCTCGCCGACGCTCATGTTCGGCATGTTGCCCCAGGAATCAATCGCGGCGACGTTCTTGATGTTCTCCGCGTTCCGCTGCTCGGTCACGGCGAGGGCGTGACCCTCGCGCTCGGTCGAAACGGTGAAGGCATCCATCGTGATCGCGGGTGTCGGCACCAGCTCGAACTCCAACCGGGCCGGCTCACCGGCGCGGACGCTCACCGTCCGGCGCTCGTCATTGAAACCTGTATACGAGATGACGAGCTGGACCTCGCCCGCCGGCAGGTTGTTCAGGAGAAAGGCGCCGGCGTTGTCGGTGAATTCCTGCCGGTTGAGCGCCGGCACGCTGACGGTCGCGCCCTGGAGCATGTTGCGCGTACCCGTGCTGCTCACCAGGCCGCTGATGCTCCCGGTCGCCGTTGATTCGGCGGCCACGGCCGCAGCGAAGCTAAAACTCGAGACCACGACCACCGCGGCGGAGAGCAGGCCAAAATGGGACATGCAGGAGCAGGCAGCGCGGAAGAAGTTCATGTTTGACGGTTGCTGGCGGCGCCCACGCGCCCGGTTCGATGACAAGCTGGAGGACGGCTCAATGAAGCCCGGCCCGCGAGCCAAGTCTACGCTGAATGTCGCGGCGGCTCGCTGCATAAAAATGCACCCAACCCGGATAGTTCATGCCGCCTCGTGACCACTCATCACTGTTTTTCTCCTTCTGTCATTGCGAGGAGCGCAGCGGCGAAGCAATCCATCCAGCTGGCTCGCGATGACAGACTGGGAATGGGTCCGGTTTCTCCGCCCAGGCATCCCGCGAAAAGCCAGAACGCAAAGGCGCGGTCAGCAGACCGCGCCTCGTTGAAAGCATGATGAGGCGGCGATCAGAACTGGCCGTTCACGCCGAATTTGATCGAGCGCGGGACAACATAGACCGAACGCGTCCGGTCCGCCTGGTACGTGAAACGCTCCTGGCCCTCCTGCTCGATGTTGTACATCGACAGGTACAGGGTGGCCGCCGGGTGCACGCGATAGGTGAGGCTCGCATTCATGACCGTCAGGGGACGCCGAAAATACGAACCCGTCGTGAATCCTCCCGTCGCGGCGACGCCGACAACCAGCGGATAACTTGCGGTATAGTTAACGTCATAGGTCGCGCCCCACTTCTTGTAGTTGTACATCAACCCGGCGTTCCAGGCCCGCGGAACATAATCGGCGATTTGGCCATTCTTCACTTCGATCGTACCGGCAAATTTTCCCTTTGTCCGCAGGTGCGTCATGTTGCCGCGCACCGTCAGTCCCTTCAGCACACCCGGAAGGAAGCTGAGACGCTGCCGGACGTCCACCTCCAGTCCGCGCACTTCCGCGGAGCCAAGATTGTTGGGCTGGATGATTTCGTACTCCTCGTAAAGCCCATCGAACCCGTTGTCGGGACCCTTGCCCACGACTTCCCCGGAACGGCGAGATCCACCGATGTAGTCGTCGATCTTCTTTTCATACACGGTCGCCGTGATCATCCCGCTGTCGCTGTAGTAATACTCCAGCTTCACGTCGATATTCTTGGCCACCTGCGGCTTCAACTCGGGGTTGCCGATCGTCACCGTCCGCTGCGTGTCATTCGCCGATGCAGCGGCAATCAGGTTCCCCAGGAACGGACGACCGTAGCTGTTCGACCAGCTCGCGCGCGCCTTCAGGTTCTGCGTCACATCGTAGGCCAGATGAACGCTGGGGAAGTACTTGTGGTATTTGCCGTCGCGGGAAAGTTTGTTGTAGTCCAGCGCGGCGCGCTTGAAGTGATCGGGCTCCGCCGCAACCGCCGTGGTGCGGGCCCGGAAATAGGTGAACGTGTCGGTCGTCACCCATTCGCCGCGCACGCCCGTGAGGACGGTCAGCCGATTGAACAATTTCGCGGTGCCCTGCACGTAGGCCGCGTCAACGCCCTCTTCCAACAGACGGCGGTTGGTGAGTTGCTGCGTCGCGGTGTAATTGAGGTCCTCGGTCCAGAGGGCCGGGTTGGTCAATGTCGTGCTGATGAATGCCGGATCCAGGACCGGCATCCGCCGGCCATCCGAGTTCTGGCGTTCAAACTCCGTCAACGGCATCTGCAGTGTCGTCGGCAGGACCGTACCCGGAACCTGGAACCAGCGGCGCGGATACACCTGCCGGTTGTTGACGCGGCGATTCACCGTATCGAGGCCGGTCTTGAACGTAATGGGCAGCTCCGTCGGCAGGAGGTAGGAGGCGTGGACGTTCGCGCTCACCTCGTTCGTGTCGGTGACGATGTCTCGCTTGATGAAGATGCCCGAGGTCTGAGCCGGCGTCGACGCACTCGCGGCCGCCGTCACGAACGGCGTGTAGCTGGCGATGTTATAGGGATCGGCTCCGCCGGTCCACGTGATCGTCTTCCCGCGCGGGTTCGAATAATCGAAAATGAACCCGATCGGATCCTTCGTCCGGAGATCGAGCTGCCCGCCTTCCCGCTGCTCCCCCGCGCCCAAGTCCCAATGGGTGTTGCTCCAGCGGTAGGCGTGATCGACCTTGAGCCGTCCCCAGTTGTGCTCGAACGCGAGCGTGCCGGTTGGATTCTTGCTCGTGAACGAGAACTTCCGCTGACTCATCTTCATCTGCGTGGCGCCGACCGGTGTGCCGACGACGGTCGTGGCCACCGGCAGGAACTCGATCCGGCGCTGCGTGTAGCCGGGCCTGATGGCACCATTCGGGTTCGTAACCGGGTCGTTCACCGTGATGTTCGCGCTGATCCACGGGTTCATCTGCGTGTAATTGAAGAACGGTTCCGCGCCGCCGTTGTAGAGAAAGCGCAGGGAAATGAGCGTTGACGGCGACAGCCGGTAGTCGGCCCTGGCGCTGAAGGCTCTGATGAAACGGTCATTGAATCCGCTCCAGCGGGAGTAATCCCGTGGCTGGGCGACGGGGTTCGTCGTGGCCTCGTACAACACGCTGTCCCAGTCGTGGCCGTTGATGATCCGTTGGTACGCGCCGCTGACGACGAGACCAAGGTTTCGGTGGCCGCCGCCCACACTGAGGACTTCGGTCCAGCTGAAGTTCGCGTCGCCGCGCAACGGGCGCTCGGAAACCGCGAAATTGCGATCGGACCACGAGGGGAAAAGTCGGCCGCCCAGCCCGTACGTAATTCGCCGATTCTCCCGCATGGCGAGCGGTGAACGCGTCTTCAGGTTGAGCTGGCCCCCGAGCGAGTCGGCCCGCTTGTCCGGCGTCTGACCCGCAATGATCTCGACCTGTTCGTATTGGGAGCCGGAGAACGAGTGCAGCGTCGCGGTGCGGCCGTCGCCGCCCACGCCGGTCGACGACATGCCGTCAATGTTGAGCCGCGTATAGCCCGGCGGCTGGCCACGAATGCTCACGTTCATGATCAGGTTGTCCTCATCCACCGTGTAGCTCATGCCCGGCAGCCGCGACACCAGTTCGCCCACGTTCTGCGTCGGCAGGATCCCCCATTCGTCGAAGGCCACCACGTTCTTAACGTTTGGCGCGTTGCGCTGCTCGGTGATTGAAAGCGCCTGGCCCTCCTTTACGGAGGCGACGGTAAACTTCTCCATCGTGATCACGTCGGAAGACTGCAGCTGCAGATCGACCTGCGCGGCCGCGCCCGGACTCACATTGATCTGCGTGCGCTCGTCGTTGAAACCGGCGTAGCTGACGACGAGTTCGGTCACGCCCGCGGGCACGTCGCTGATCAGAAAGCGGCCGGCCTCGTCCGTGAGAACGGTCCGGTTGAGCCGGGGAATGGTCACCGTCGCCCCTTGCAGCGCATTGCGCGTGCTGGTGCTGGTGACGGCGCCAGCGACACTGCCGGACCCGCCCGCATCCGCGGCGCGTAGTGAAATCGTGGACACGGGAAAAACAACCGACAGCGCCGTTGCGGGAAGCAACCACCGGGCAACGACACGGAGGGAACGAAGGGTACAGCGGTAGTTCATGGCAAACGAGGTTGCAGTGAGGTGAAGCACCGCGGGTGTTGTTTCCAGGCGGTCATCCTGGGTGTGGTGCGGGCAGTCATGCCGGATCGGTTCGGCGGTGTCCACGCGATTTCGATCGGGTCCAGATGCGTCGACCAGAAGAGAAACCGCGAATGGACGCGAATGAACGCTAATTTCATAGGACGTGGAAGGCATCATGTCGTCGCGATCGCAGTTCACCGCTCAGTGAGTGGTTCAAAGTCTTCGCCCCGGCTTGGATTTCATTCGCGTCGATTCGCGTCTATTCGCGGTTGAAAAGAATCGTTCCGGCTCACGGTTCCACCTGGACCGGCATCCCCGCAAAAACCACATCCAGCAGCGTACGGGCGTCCCAGTTTGCCAGCCGGAAGCAGCCGTGTGACTCCGTGCGGCCGACCTTTTCCGGATCGGGCGTGCCGTGAATTCCGTAGCCGGGCCGATCAAGTCCGATCCAAGCGACGCCGACGGGATTGTTCGGGCCGGGCGGCAGGATGAGTTTCCGGCCGAGTTCGCGCCCCTCCGCCGATTCGGGAAACACCTCCGGATCGAAGGTGTAGTTGGGATCGGCGATCACCACGAGAACGCGGAGTTCGCCCAGCGGGCGCTTCTCGATCGAACGCGCGATGCTGACGGGAAAATGGGCCAGCAGCCGTCCTTCCGCGTCGGATACTTCGAGTTCACGCTCGGCGAGCCGGATCACCACCTGACCCGCGGGCCGGCTGATCTTCACGCGGTCGACCGCGGGCACATTGAGGATGGCGCCGGGCAGGATTGCGCCCCAGTCGACGTCGGGATTGAGCCGGCGGAGCAGATTTGGGCTGGCCCGATACCGCTCCGCCACCTGCTCCAGCACCGAGCCATAACTGAGTGACGGCTGTTCGGATTTCGCCAGCCACGTGGCCGGCAGCGGCCGCAGTTCGGCGACATCGGGCGCCGACACGACGTGATCGATGAGCGCCGGCCCGGTCAGCAGCAGCACCTCGATCGTCGCAGCATCGAGCCGGCCGGACTCCTCGACGGCGGATGCGCGTTGAAATGCACGCAATGCCGCCGCGGTTTGCGGCCCGGACACACCATCAATCGCACCGCAGGAAAACCCGCGCCGGTGCAATTCAATCTGTATCTCCAACGCGGATGCGACCGGCCGGGGAAAATTCGCGTCCGTCGCATCGGCCGGCACGTCATGCGCGCGCACGAGCGAGACCGAACAGGCCATTACCAGAAGTCTGATCAACGCGGAGACCACGCGGGCACGAATATCCGGTCGGCGGCAGAAGGGAAGCCGGCGATGGCGGCGAGAACACCGACCGCACTCGGCGCGACGAAGACGACGTTCGCGAACAACATCCTGGTCGGCGGTGGCCTGGCCGCGAAAATCGACGGCCCGAATACCGGCGCCGTGTGGTCAGGCAATTTGCTGTGGAAGACGCGCGGCGCCGGCGACCTCCCCGCTTCCGGCTTCACGGAAATAAATCCCGGCCTCGCAAAGGATGCGGCCGGGATTGACCGGCTCGCGCCCGGCAGTCCCGCGATCGACGTCGCATCGGGGGATTTCCCCGCCGTGCGCGTCGATTTCGACGGCCAGCCGCGCTCCGGAAAAAAGGATGTGGGCGCGGACGAGTTCTCGGAGTCGCCGGCCGGTGCGCGTATCCTAACCGAGAAGGACGTCGGGCCGGGAGCGTCGGATGAGAATTAGCACCCGCAGTTCCTCCGAGTGGCTGCGGCTTCCAGCCGCAGATCCGTACCGAAACTGCGGCTGGCCTGCCCTGAGCCTGCCGAAGGGAAGCCGCAGCTACTTTTCGGATACGGGGAGTTCGCTGGCGAACGAGGTTGCCCGCCGCGGGCGTGTTGTCCGTCCTGGGAGCGCGGGCGTCTCGCCCGCAATGACCGTGGCGAACGAGGTTAGTCGTTGTAAACGGCCTCCCTGGCCGGATCGTGGTTGGGATTGGGCGACGGCATCTGCGCTCCGACGTCCTTTCGCCAGCGCTCAATCTTGCTGCTTAACTCGCCGACTTTTTTTGGCCGCAACTCGGCAAGGTTCTTCGTTTCGCCGATGTCCTCCTTCAGATTGTACAGCTCCAACCGGCCGTCCTCATGGAATTGCAGCAGTTTGAAATCTCCCTGGCGCACGGCGGTGAACGGCATGGCACGGCCAAGGTTCCCGTTGTTGTAATGCGGATAGTGCCAGTAGATTTCCTGCCGCTTCAATCCTCGCCGCTGCCGCAGGAGCGGCACGATGCTCTCACCGTCGCAAACATCTGCGGGGTCGGCGGGCACGCCGGCCATCTCCAGAATCGTCGGATAAAAATCGGTGCTGATCACCGGCGAGTCGCAGGTGCTGCCGGGTTTCGTCACACCCGGCCAGCGCACGAGCAGCGGCACGCGGACGCCGCCTTCATAATTCGAAGCCTTGCCCGAACGCAGCGGCGCGTTGGAGGTGAATTTGATCGCGCCGCCATTGTCCGAACAAAAGAAGACCACGGTCCGTCCGGTCAGCTGCAACTCGTCAAGTTTCGCCAGCACGCGCCCCACGCTGTCGTCGACGCTTTCGGTCAGCGCCGCATAGGCAGGATTGGAGTGCATGGCCCTGGGATGAACCGCGAACTCCCGCTGATATTTCTCCGTCACGTCGGCCTTCGCCTGGATCGGCGTATGCACGGCGAAATGCGGCAGATAGAGGAAGAACGGCTTGTCCTTGTTCGTCTCGATCCACGCGCGCGCTTCATCGGTCAGCCGGTCGGAAAGGAACTGCCCCTTGGGCCCGTCCTTCAGGTAACGATTCTTGTAGGGCGAAAAATAGCTCGCCGGCGAGCCGCGCCCGATTCCCGCGACGCTGAAATCGAAACCATGATGTTCCGGCCGCGCGTCATCCTGACCCAGATGCCACTTGCCGATGCTCGCCGTGACATACCCGGCCGCCTTGAGCCTTTGCGCGATGGTCTTCTCGCCCGCCGGCAACCGCTTGGTCCACTCCGGTGGCAGCAATTTTGCATACCGAAAGTTTTCGCCGGGAATGTAGTCGGTGAGATGCAATCGCCCCGGATATTTGCCCGTGAGAATCGATGCGCGCGTGGGAGAACATAGCGGCGCGGCCGCGTACGCCTGGGTGAATTTCATCGCTTCGCGCGCGAGCCGATCGATGTTTGGCGTGTGATAGGAGGGGCTGCCATAACATCCCACCCCGGTCCATCCCATGTCGTCGGCGAGAATCAAGACAAAATTGAGTCTTTCCTCCGCCCGCACGGAAACCGCCATGAACGGAATGGCGGCGGCCAACAAATGGATGAACTGGTTCATCGTAATCCCACGGTAGAATGTGAACGCCAAATGGCGAAGGCTGGCAGCGCCGTGACGAGGATGTGCACTCTGCCCGGCGCGGGCCGTCGGTCGAACCTTATTCCATGTTAACGAATCGGCGTGGTCGAAATGTTCACGCTCCGGCCGCCTCGGAAGCCGGCGCGCCGCCGTCGAAATATTTTTCGCCAAGGCCGTAAAGGTTTCGCGCGAAACGAACGTCTAGGAAAGTATCCGTTGCCAATGCGCGCCCCCGATCCCACGCCGCCCCAAATCCTCATGCCCCGCACCACCCCTGGACGCCCGCGAATCGATGCGAAGTTCCCGCGCGACCACCGGACCTTGCTTTTGGCCTGTGCCGCCCTCAGGGCGGCCATTCCGGCGGCAGCCCATCCACAACCCGCGCGCCAGGAGGAGCCGCCGCCGACTCAGACGAACTTCGTCTATGATCCGGCCGCTGAAATGGTCGCCGGCGAGGCCTTCGGCACTCCGCTCGGATATGAGGCGCACGTGGCGAGCTGGCAGGGGGCACTCTGGTCCACGTGGCTCGAATTCACGCCCGGCAAGGGGGACCGCATTCACATTGGTACCCGCGGTGGCGGCGGACGGCCGTGGACGTCTCGACCGATCAACGCACCGGGCACCTATGCCGAGCCCACCCTCACCCTGGATGCCCGCGACCGCCTTTGGCTGAGTTATGAAGCCGAAACCGGCGGCCAATGGGATGTATGGATAGTCCGGTTACAGGACGGTGTTCCGGTCGGCGAGCCGCAGCGCGTGAGCGCTGGCAAGGGCGCCGACATCAACCATTGCGTCGCGGCCGCCCCAAGCCAGGGGCTCTGGATTGCCTGGCAGAGCGATCAGCAAGGCCAGTTCGACGTGCTCGCGCGGCGCGTTTCCGACGAAGGCATGGGCGAAGTGGCCACGGTGAGTCCGCACCCCCGCGGGGACTGGCAGCCCAGCGTGGTGGTTGCGGCCAACGGCGTCGTGCACGTCGGCTGGGACGCCTACGATGGCGAGAGCTTCAACGTCCATTTGCGATCGCTCGACGACGGACGCTGGGGACCGGTGAGAGACGTCGCCCGCTCGCCCGCCTTCGAGGGACGTGTCCAATTGGCTGCGGACCAGCTCAACCGTGTCTGGATCGCGTGGGAGGAAGGCGAGCGCAATTGGGGCGCTCCCTTCCGCGGCAACCACAAACCGGAAAACCTCAGCGATGAGCGGGGCCCCCTCCACCGTTTCCGCGCGCTGCGTCTCGCCGTTCTCGATGAGCAGGGCACGGTCCGCTCTGGGCGTGAACCGCTGCCGATGCCGGCCCGGGCGAAGGCCGCCGCGCGCGAACCGCAATCGAACCGCGTGCAACACACCGGCGTCTTCTACGAGCGCGCCCGGCTCGCAATCGACGGCGCCGGCCGGCCATGGATCGCGTACCGGCACTACTACACGCCCTGGCTTGGAATTGAACAGCGCTCGCACGTCGAAGCCGGCTGGGGCGTCTACGCCCGCTGTCTGAGCGCCGAAGGCTGGTCGCCGCTCTATCGTCTCGCGCCGAGCCAGGGCGATGGGCTGCAGCGACTCGAGGTGACCGCCCACGCGGACGGCATCGCCGCCGTGTGGACCGCCGGCCGGACCGATCGCGTTCAAAACCAACGACCGCGCGGCTCGTTTGCCGCGGTGCTGCACGGGCATGGAGATGCGCCCCGCGACGTGAGCATGACGGAATCCGCCGGTGATCCCATGGCGCCGGCGGTTGCCCGGCGGCCGCGGCCGGAGCCGGCGGTGGTCGGCGGCAGACAATATCAATTATTCTACGGCGATCTGCATCGCCACACCGATATCTCGTTATGCCTCGTGACGGTCGATGGCACGCTAGATGACGCCTACCGCTATGCCATCGAAGTGGCCGGGCTGGACTTCCTCGGCATCACGGACCACGCGCGCGACATCGCCCAGGGTGACGCGCTCGGTCATCTCTGGTGGCGCAATCGCAAGGAAGTGTTCCGGCATCAACTCGGCACGACGTTCTTCCCGTTTGTCGCCTTCGAGGCTAGCCGAACCGTCACGGCCGACCACAATGTCATTTCGCTGAAGGGGGACATGTTGCGGCCGGACGTGCTGCCCATTCCGGATCTCTGGAAGGAACTCGATGACGACACGCTCACCATTCCCCATCAGCCGATCCGCCGGCAAACGTGGCAATACCAGGACGACAAGCGGCGGCCATTGGTCGAAGTCTTTCAGGGATTCCGCGACGTCTCGATCGAGGACAACGTGAACCAGGCGCTCGGCAAAGGCTATCACCTCGGCTTCATCGCCAGCAGCGATCATATGTCCACCTCCGCCAGCTACGCCTGCGTCTGGTCGGAGGACGCCAGTCGTGAGGCGATCTTTCGTTCGCTGCAGGCCCGGCGCACGTATGGCGCCACCACGAACATCCGGCTCGTCGTGCGCGCCGGCGACCATTGGATGGGCGAGCGAATAACGGCGACGACGATGCCTGTGCTGGAATTCGATGCGCGGGGCACTGCGCCCATTGCCACGGTCGAGTTGGTCGTGGACGGCAAGCTGCACCAGACGTTTTCGCCCGGTGAGCGCGACGTGCGGATTCGAGAGCGACCCGCACTGACTGGATCGCATTATATCTATTTTCGCCTGCAACAAACCGACGGCAACCGGGCGTGGTCTTCACCACTCTGGATCGACATTCGGCCGGCGGCCCCGCACTGAGAACCGGCAACGAAATGAATCCGATCCGAAGAAGGATCGCCTAGCCGAGGAGAATTGCCATCATGCATAGCACGAACATCGAACGTCGCGAATTCCTCAAAGCCGGTGCAACGTCGGCCGCCGCGATGCTGCTGACGCAGAACGTGCCGGGCCAAACTCCGGCGGGCGAAGGGAAACCGGTCCGCATCGGCTGCGTGGGCGCCGGTCGCCGTGGCAGCAGCCTGCTCCGGAATTTGGTTCGAATGGAAGGCGTCGAGGTAGTGGCCATCTGCGACATTGATCCCGCGGCTGCCGCGAAGGCCGAACAGATGGTCGTCAAATCAGGCCGAAAGAGTCCGGAGCTTTATACCAATGGTGAAGAGGACTTCCGGCGACTCATGGACCGGCCCGACCTCGACGCCGTCATCATCGCCACACCGTGGGAATGGCACACGACGATGGCCGTCCACGCGATGAAGGCAGGCAAGTACGTGGGCGTCGAAGTGCCCTGCGCCATCACCATCGACGAATGCTGGCAGCTGGTTAACACCTCTGAAGCCACTGGCGTCCCCTGCATGATGCTCGAGAACTGGAGCTTCCGCCGCGACAACCTCGCCGTGTTGAAAATGATCCGCCAGGGCCACTTCGGTGAGATCGTCCACTGCCATTGCGCCCACTCGCACAACTGCATCCATTGGTACTTTGATGCACAAGGGCGCCCCCGCTGGAGCGGCAACCACCTGCTGAAGCGCAATGCCGATCAATACCCAACCCACAGTCTCGGGCCGGTGTTGAGCTGGATGGACATCAATTGCGGCGACCGTTTCGACACCGTGGTCTCGATGGCGTCACGATCGCTGGGCATCCAGGATCAGCTGGATCGGAAACATGGCAAGGACCATGCCCCGGCGAAGCTGCCGTATAAACAGGGCGACATCGTCACCACGATGGTCAGGACGAGCAAAGGCAACACGGTCGTCATCGCGATGGACATGCAATTGCCCCGACCGTACGACAATCGGTGGCAGATTCAAGGGACCCGCGGCCTATATAATGAACAGCGCGACGCTGTCTTCATGGCCGACATTCCCGGAAAACCGGAGACCTGGGAGCCTTTCGCGCCGTATCAAACTCAATATGAACATTCCTGGTGGAAGAGTTCCGGGGCGGCCCACGGCGCGGGGCACGGGGGCACCGACGCCATTGAGCTGCGCGAATTCGTGCGCTCTGTCCGGTCCAGGACGCAAACGCCCATCGACGTCTACGATTCGGTCACGATGAGCGTGATTTTTCCGCTCTCGGAACAATCGATCGCCGCCGGCAGCGCGCCGGTCAAATGTCCCGATTTCACGCGCGGCAAATGGAAAACCACCCGGCCGAAGTTCGCGGTGGAAACCTGATGACCACGGCCATGACGCCGCGGGAGCGATGGCTCGCACTCCTCGCGCGCAAAACGCCGGACCGCATTCCCACCGATTTTCAGGCCACGAACGAGGTGACCGCCCGGCTGCGCCAAGAGCTGCGTTGCGCCGATGACGAGGCGCTTTACCGCCGGCTGCAAATTGACGCCCGCCATATCGTCGATCCGGTTTGGAACCGTCCGCCCGACTTTCCTGCTAACGCCGACATGTGGGGTGTTGTCTGTCGCGAAGTCTCGTATGGATCCGGGACATACCTGGAGCCGGATTATCAGCCGCTGGCGAATGCCGAGAGCGTCGCGGATGTTCACGCCCACCGCTGGCCGTCGTGCAAGGATTTCGACTATTCGGTGGTGACCCAAGCGCTGGATCAGGATGACAGATTCCGGCCCGTGCACGCGGGCTGTTACGAGCCGTTCCTTCATTATGCGAACATGCGGGGCCTGGAGACTTCGCTGGAAGACCTGGCCCTGCGGCCCGAGATCGCGGATACGATTCTAGGTCACATCTTCGAGTTCCACGATGAACATCACTGCCGGCTGTTTGCGGCTGGTAGGGGACGGATTGATACGACCTACGTGGCGGAAGACCTCGGCTCCCAAACGGGGCCGCTCATGAGCCTGGCCATGTACCGCCGGTTTCTGCTGCCAAATCAAATCAAGATGGCCGATTTGGCCCGGGCGCATGGCGTCCACGTGATGTACCACACCGATGGGGCCGCGCGCATGTTTCTGCCTGATTTGATCGATCACGTGGGTATCGAGATTCTGAATCCCATCCAGTGGCGTTGCGCGGGCATGGAACGCGAGCGGCTGGTGGCCGACTTCGGCCGACACATCATCTTTCACGGATCAATCGACAATCAACAGACGCTTCCCTTCGGCACCGTCGACGATGTGGTTCGAGAAGTGCGCGAAAGCGTGGAAATCTACCAGGGCGCGCGCTGGATTTGCGCCCCTTGCCACAATCTCCAGCCCGTCAGCCCGACCGCGAACATAGTTGCCCTGTACGAAACGATTCACGAGGCGAGTCGGCTCTGAATGCAGGAGCAACAAGAGCTGTGATAGCCAAGTACCTGACGGAAGCCGTGAGGCTTTCGCCGTACCGACGAAACGCTCACGCGTTCCGCTACCCCGAGTTTCTGCAACGGGGTTTGAAAACACTGCTCAGTCGCTACCAAGCGAGCATTCAGTCGCCAGCTGACGGCTGGCTGCTCCACCTCTCGCCGTGCGTTACGCCACGCCGTTCGCCGCCGGCACTTCGAAGCCACGGCGATACTCCTTCGTCAGCAGCTTGTTCGCGGCGTCGTGGTTGGTGAAACGAAGATTCTCCGCGTCCCACTTCAACAAATTCGCGTCGCGGGCGGCCGGCGCATTGTTACCGCGTTTCGGCTTCGGCGGACGCACCGCGCGCGACGCGACGTTGCCCAGCTGCACTGTCTCGCTGAGCGGACCCGCGTAGTCGAAACCATCGGTGGTTTTGCCGCCCTCGAGAATCGCGTCGACCCAACGATGCCAGTGGTTGGGAAGTTTCGGCTCCTTCGGGTAGACATACCCGGTGAAGTTCTCGACTGGATACAGCCGCGGTCCGGCGACGTGGGCCAGCACCATGTTGCCCTTCTCACCCACAAAGATGGAGCCCTGCTTCGGCAGATCCGTATCGGGCGGCAGCTGCGCGATCTTGCGATCGGGCTTCAGCCCGCCATCCGTCCAAGTGACCTTCAGCGTCTTGCCGGCGATCAGCTCGTTGCCGGGGAAAACATATTGGATCGTCTGCATCGTGGGCCAGACGTGCCGGTTGATCCCGCTGTTATCCGCCGTGACCGAAAGCGGCGCGCGCAATCCCAGCGCGGTGAATACGGGATCGAGGATGTGGCAGCCGAAATCACCGAGCGCCGCCCCACCGCCAAAATCCTGCCAGTCGCGCCAGGCAAACGGATGGTAGATGCCGTCGACATACGGCCGCATCGGCGCGACGCCGACCCAGAGATTCCAGTCGATTTCACGCGGCGGGGTGTCCGACGTGGCCGGCGGCTCGAGCAGCCGCGTGCGTTCGTTGCCGGTCAGCGCCACCCAGGAATGCACTTCCTTCACCTTGCCAATCGCCCCCTCCCGCAACATCCGCGTGGCGAGCCGGTATTCCATCTGCGAATGCACCTGGTTTCCCATCTGGGTGACCACGCGCTTCTTTTCCGCCCAGAGCCGCATCTGCCGGCATTCCCACACCGTGTGCGCAAGCGGCTTCTGGCAATACACATGCTTGCCGCGCTTCATCGCCTCGATCGAAACGAGCGCGTGCATGTGATCCGGCGTGGCCACGCTGATCGCGTCCACGGTGTCGCCCAGCTTGTCCAGCATGACGCGGAAATCCGCGAAATGCGGCACCTCCGGCACGAGCTTGCCCGCCCGGGCAAACGAGCGCGTGTCAATGTCGCACAACCCGACGTACTTCACCTTCGCATGCCCGGAAAGATTGTGAACGTCGTTGTAGCCCATGCCATCGACGCCGACCGACGCGACCTGAACGCGGCCATTCAGGTTCGCCGCGCGCACGACGGTGGGAAAGCCGATCGCGGCGCCGGCAATAACGGTCTGCTTGAGGAACGTGCGACGCGTGGTGGATGATGGGGAGGAATTCATGAAAGCGATGGGGGCAGTAGCGTCAGCCACCGCGTGGCGGCGTCAAGCTCACGGTCGCGATTCAGCCCAATTGGCCGGGTTCGAGTTCGTGGCGGCGGCGGACCGAGCGCGTGCGCGGATCGTGCAGGATTGCGATGATTTCAAAGTCCTGGATTTAGCCGCGAAAGAACGCACAGAGCACAAAGATGAGTTCGATTCTCTGCGCTCTTTGCGTTCTCTTGTGGCTAATTCTGTTTGGTTGCGGCCGCAGGCCGCGGTCCGAAATTTTCCGGTTAGGCCATCCAACCAGGCGGGCGGGACGCCCCCGCTCCCGGGGGAAGCAGCCTCGCGAAGCCATCTCGCCCGCCACCTGACGGGGCGGGCACGTCCACCGCGGATGAACTTTCCGCGATTCGGTCTCGCCATCGGGACGGGGGAGAGTTTTTGAAGACCCGGCCTGTCACACGTTTTCGTCATGTCCCAAAACCCTGTACGATTCGGTCTCGTCGGTTTCGGCGCCTGGGGGCAGTTCCATGCCCAGTCAATCGCCGGCAATCCCGCCGCCCAACTCACCGCCATTGTCGCGCCCTCGGACGAGTCCCGCGCCGCGGCCGCGAAAGCTTATCCGCAGGCGCGGATCTTTGCCGAGCACGGCCAGATGCTGGCCGAGGTGAAACTCGACATCATCGACATCGTGACGCCCAGCCACACGCATCTGCCGATCGCCATCGCTGCGCTCAATGCCGGCTGCCATCTGCTGCTCGAGAAACCGATGGCGCTCCGCATCGAGGACTGCCAGGCGATCATCAAGCTGGCGCAGGAGCGCCGGCTGCAGGTGGCGGTCGGGCACGAGATGCGGCTGTCGTCGCAATGGAGCGAAATCAAGCGGCTGATCGACCGCGGCGTCATTGGCCAGCCGCAATACGTGCTCGTCGAGTTGCTCCGCAAACCCTACCGCCAGGGCGCGTCGGGCTGGCGCTATGACGCCGGCCGGGTCGGCAGCTGGGTGCTGGAGGAGCCGATTCACTTCTTCGATCTCGCGCGGTGGTACCTCGAGGGCGCCGGCGATCCGGTGGAGTTGTATGCGTACGGCAACTCGCGCGATCCGCAACGGCCGCAGCTGTACGACAATTTCAGCGCCATGTTCCGGTATGCGAACGGTTCATACGCCGTGGTGTCGCAGACCCTCGCCGCCTTCGAGCACCACCAGACGGTCAAGGTCTCCGGCACCAAGGGCGCAATCTGGGCCGGTTGGAGCGGCGCGCTCGATCGCACGCTCGAGCCATCCTATTTCGTGAAGGTGTTCGACGGCCAGAAGCTGGAGGATGTGCAACTGAAACAGCACAGCGGCGAGGTGTTCGAACTGCGCGAGGAAATTGCGCGCTGCATCAAGATGGTGGGCGGTGAAGCCGGCCCGGCGGCGACCGGCCGCGATGGGCTGTGGTCCACGGGACTGTGTCTCGTCGCCGAGGAATCGATCCGCCAGCAGCGGCCGCTGCCCGTCGGCGAGATGCTGAAATTCTGACCGATTCGGCCCACGGTTTCATGAGCCACACCACCTCCAGCCCCGAAAATTCGAACGCTCCGTGGTATCGAGGCATCACCGGGTATCAATGGCTGGTGCTCGTCATCGCCTCGCTCGGTTGGATCTTCGACGTGTTCGAGGGCCAGTTGTTCAACATCACGCGCGGCGAGATGCTGCCGGACCTCATTCGCCTCGCCCATCCGGACATGAGCGCGGAGCAGGTGGCGCGCGAGTCCATCGCCTGGGGGGAAAAGTTCCTGGGCTACTTCCTGATCGGCGGAACGCTGGGCGGCTGGTTTTTCAGCTCCCTCGCCGACAAGTGGGGCCGGATGCCGGTAATGGCGCTGACGATACTTTGCTACAGCCTCTTTTCCGGCCTGACGGCATTCGCGACCGAGCTCTGGCACGTCGGCACGCTGCGGTTCCTGGTCGCAATGGGCGTGGGCGGCGAATGGGCCGTCGGCGCGGCGCTGGTGGCCGAGGTCTTTCCGAAAAATGCGCGGGAACGCGCCGGAGTGATTTTCCACGGCTCGAGCGTACTGGGGATCTGGCTCGCCGCCCTCACGGGACTCGCGGTGGGCCCGCACTGGCGGATCGCGTATCTCGTCGCGATTGTGCCCGCGCTGCTTGTCTTCTGGGTCCGGATGAGCCTGAAGGAGCCGGAATCGTGGCGGGAGGCGAAACAGAAGAAACCCGCCCAGATGGGAAGCTACCGCGAACTGCTCGGGCCGCGCTGGCGCGTGCGCGCGATCGGCGGCGCGCTGCTCGCGATGATCGGACTCGCCACGTTCTGGGGCGTCGCGGTCGCGGGCCAGAACATCGCGCAGGATCTGATGCGCCAGCTGAAGATGCCGCCGGAGGAAATCGCCAGCCGGGCGAAGATCGCCTTCGGCCTGATTCAGCCCATTGGCGCCTTCGCGGGCATGCTCGCGTTTGGCCCGATGAGCGTGCGCATGGGCCGGAAGCGGGCATTCGGACTGATGCACATCGCGGCATTCTTCATGACGCTCGTTGTGTGCTGGGTTCCTCAATACTTCGGCAGTTATGCGCTGCTCGTGGTGCTACTGCCGGTCTTCGCGTTTTTCGCGCAGGGCATCCACGCCGCCTACGCGGTGTATTTTCCGGAGCTGTTCCCCACCCACCTCCGCGCCACGGGCGCGGGCTTCTGTTTCAACACCGGACGGATCCTGGCCGCCCCCGTGTTGCTCTGGCTCTCGCCCTGGATGAAGGCCACGCTGCCGCTGTCGCAGGCGATTTCGGTCCTGGGCGGATTGTTTCTGATCGCGCTGTTCATCCTGCTGTTTCTGCCGGAAACGAAGGGGCAGGACCTGCCCGAATAGCTGGCAAAGCCCGGTTTCTGCTTGCGCCATCATCGGGCGGCTTGACCGGCACGAGAAAGCACGCATACGTGTCCGCGCTCGGCCAGCCCCGTTTCAGTGCCCTGGGATGGCATAAACCCCAACCCTCCCAAGCATGAACCTGCGCAATGGATTTGCGCGCGGGCGGCACTCCGCCGTCCTCGCGCTGGTATTCGTCCTCTCGAGCCTTTGCCCCGCTGCGGCGCCATCGCCCGCTGCCGCCGCGGCCGGCACCCGCTCCAGCCCGCCGACCGGTACGATTCGTGGGCGCGTGCAAAACGAAGTTACCGGTCAGTACCTCATCAACGCGCGCGTCGCGGTAAAGGGGATCGACATCACAACGTTAACCGATGAGTCCGGGTCGTATCGGCTCAGTGTCCCGAGTGGCCAGGTCGTGCTGGAGGTGCTTTATTCCGGTCTCGATCCACACCAGGTGACCGTGAACGTCTCGCCGGGACAAACCGTCGAGCAAGACATCGATCTCACGAACCGTTCACGTTACGGGGAGAAAAGCGACATCGTGAAACTCGACCCGTTTGTCGCCTCGACCTCGAAGCTCACCGAGGGCGAGGCTCTCGCCACCAACGAGCAGCGCTTCGCGTCGAATATCAAGAATGTCGTCGCGACCGACGCGTTCGGCGATGTCACGGAAGGCAACGTCGCCGAGTTCATGAAGTTCCTGCCCGGGATCAGCGTCGAATATTCCGACGTCATGCCGCTGGCCGTGGCCGTCCGCGGTTTTTGGAGCTCGGTTTGAAAGGCGAGCCCAGCCCGAGCCGTTGCCAGGAAGCCTTGGTGTCGTGCGCAACCCAGATCGAGCGGCTTTCGCGC
>JAUSID010000135.1 GCA_030648295.1 Opitutaceae bacterium
GGTCTGGAAACAGGAACGGTTCTTGCTGACAGTCTGTCGAAGGCCGGGCGTCGGCTCCTGCTGTAGTTGATTTGTTCACACCAACAACTTAAGCAGGAATCGCGCCCGGCCTTCGCCTCGCGTATGAATTTTCCGGGTTAGCCGGGAAATCGTGGAGCGCGCGCCGGTGCACGACACCAGCGAACACACTGTGCGTTCGCAGCGGAGCAGAGTGTGCTAGTATCGATCTGGATCGTACCGATTCGCGACGATTTTGGGGAATCGTGTACCGAGCGAAGCGACATCCGCCAATCGGTCATCGGTCATCTAAAATCTGTCATTTGGAACACCGGCCAAATTCAATGGATTGGAAATTTCAAGATGCCCGATGCCAGATGCCCGATTGGCTGATGTCGCTTCGCTCGGTACAAGATTTCCCCTTTGGTTGCGGCCGCAGGCCGCGTTGGGAAATTTCCCGGCTGGCCCTTGTCTGCAAGTCGCGAGGTTCGACCTGGGAGCGCGGGCGGCCCGCCCCCACAGAATGGCGTATCCGATTTGCGGGCGCCACCCACGTTCGCCAAGGCTTCGGCGGGCGGGACGCCCGCGCTCCCAGGTCACTCCGCCACCATGTACTGCTCGAGCTTGCCGTCGGGCATGGTGAAGGTCCAAACCCGCAACGTTTTCTCGAGACCCGCCTTCGCCAAAGCGCTTCGGCGGGCAGGCTGCCGACGGCCCGAGCTACTTCAACCGCAGCTCCGCCACGACGGGGAGGTGGTCCGACGCGATCGAATTGAGCACCTCGACCTTCACCGGCTGAACGGTGGCCGCGGATACAAACACATAGTCGATCCGTTTCGTGGGCTTTGCCGCCGGGATCGTGAATCCGTCGCCGCGGCCGGCGACCTCCCACGCGTCCGTCAAGAACCTCTTCAGCTTCTCGTATGTCCGCGACCCCGGCGTGCTGTTGAAGTCTCCGACGATGATGACCGGTGTACGGCCGGCCTTCTCGACCGCGTCTCTGATTTCGTCCGCGTTGATCAGCCGCTCCGCATCGTCGGGCCGATAATCGATGTGCGTGTTCATGAACAGCACCTCGCGGCCGCCGACTTCAAGCATGATCTGCAAGAGTCCGCGCTGCTCGCCCGGCCGCAGCATTTTGTAATGTGTGTTCCGGGAGCTCCGGACGGGAAACCTCGTTAGCACGGCATTGCCGTATTCGCCACCTTGGTACGGGATGTTGCGCTCGAACACGACGCGCATGCCGGTGAGCTTCGCGAGCTCGGCGGGCAGATCGCGGCGCTGGGTGCGTTCGCAGCCGCGATCGACCTCCTGCAACCCGACCACGTCGGCCCGCGCGTCCGTGATCAGTCTGGCAATCCGTTCGAGATCGATCTTCCGGTCGATGCCTTCGCCGTGGTGGATGTTGTAGGACATCACGCGCAGCGTCGCGGGGGTCGACGTTTGCGCGCCGAGCGGGGTGGCGGCGAGGACGAGAAGGAAGAACGAGCGTCGTAGCATGAGCCAATACCTTGGGAGCGCGGCCGTGCGGCCGGCAATGCGGTAATTGTCTCGGAGCCGCACCCGTCGTTGGCAGACACGAATCGCCGCAATCTGGACGAACACACCTCGCTCTTGAAATTTCCGGCCGGTTTTAGGAACAATTCCAGCCGGTTTTGGAATGTCGCCGCTGCTTTGAACTAGACCGGCCGGTGAACAAGGCTCTCAAGTTGAGAGTTGAAATCGCTGGTTGTCATGTTGTGCAGCATCCACACGACGTATGCTCCCCCGCCCGGCTGGGGGGTGCTTGTGCACCGTTCCACCTGCTGAATATCAGGCGCGTTAATTTCGAGCGCCGTCGAAGCCGCTTGGCGCCATTTTTTGCCGCTCGAATCAAGCAACCAAACGTCCAACACGTGGCGACCGGGCGAAAACACAAACCCGGCGCTGGCTGGCAATGGGGAAAACAAGATCTCACGAGTTAGTGTTTCCTCCTTTCGCACGCTAAATGCCCGAAATGCTTCCATCGCCGGTGGAGCCAGCTCTTTGCCTAGCGCTAGTCGTTGTTCTGTGAGGATCGCGAACGCACGGAAGTCGAAGCGTCGCTTGTCTGGATTGGTCACCACCAGCGCGACATTCTCAATGACACCCGGTCGGATTCCGCGATTCAAAAGCATCAGCTCCATCGAAATCGCCATCTCGCGCAGCCCCTCCGAGAATGGGTGTTTCGTAATTGTGGCTCTCCCTGTCGTTCGAACGTCCAATCTATATGATCGAAGGTAGTTGTGATAAAACACAAAGCTCGAAAGCCCCAAAGAAATGACGGCGATCCAATTCTTCGTGAGGTAGTCTAGGACTTGGTGAACAATGTTCATAGGATCGGGCGACTGCTCCCCGTTGTATGAGCCAATCGACAATCATTCAACAATTGCCAAGCAGCCTGCTGGCACCTTGCAAGGGCTCTGAACCCGACCGGCAAGGGCAGTTCTGGCCAGTTTCCGGTCGTGCAGTTCGCCGTCGCCGGCCAGCGCTTCGCCGCGTGCAGCCGCAGGCCGGATGCTGGAACTCGCCGAGCCCGGCGTTGCCCATCGGCCGGTGATAGGTCCCCGCGGGCACCCCTCTCAAAAAGGGGACCTTCGATCTCGGGCGTTTGCGTCTGGATCCCCTCTCGAGCCGGATCGATTCAGTGGACAACCGCGAATGAACGCGAATGGACGCAAATTCCAGAGGACGAGGGAGAGAATTGCCCAAGTGAAACCATGGTCACCGTTTGGTTGATCGTTTCCATGATCCCAAAGACGCCCTTTCCATTCGCGTGAATTGGCGTCTATTCGCGGTTGAACTGAGCTGTTCCGGCTCCAGAGGGGTGGCGCGAAGCAACGGGGTGTGATCGTACGACCGCGGCACGTGTCCCTTGCGCTCGTCCGGCGAAAACCTACAGCCGCGTCGTCAGCGTCAATGTCCAGCTCAGCGGCTGCTTCAGCGCGTGGTACCGTGGCACGGATTCGCGGGCGGGGGACGTGTAATCGTTGTTGAGCGGCCGCATCAAGTGCGCGCCCTGCGCGGTCGACGAGTAGGCGGGCCCGCGATCGTTGAGCAGATTGTTGATTACGAGGTTGGCCTGAAGCTCGCGACGGTTCCGGAACCGCCACGTATAGCCAGCGGTGCCGGTCACGATGACATAGGTGTCCGGCGTGTAGGCGGGCGTGTAGGCGTCGACGGTCGGATCATCGATCGCGACACGCGGGTTGTTCGGATTCGGGATCGTATCCTCGACGCGCGACCAGAAGATCTGGTGGCCGCGATAACGCGCGCCTGCACCGAACCGCAGCCCCTTCAGCCGGCCGGTCTGGATGGTGTAATCCCCAAACACGTTCGCGACCGGCTGATCCTGCTGGAGCCGTTTCCCATCCACGATGTTGCGGCGGAAGCTGTAGATGTTGTTGTAGGCGTTGGTGGCACTGGCGGCATCGGACGATTGCTGGTTGACGGGAATCGAATCGTCCACCCGCGCGACGCCGTCGGAACCGATGATCACGCCGGCGTCATTCGCGATCTGCCGGAAAATCTCACCGTTCCGGTCGATGTAGGCGCGGACGTCAGGGTATGCGCCTTCCTCATACAGGCGCGGGAAACCAATGTTGCCGGTGAGCCGAAATGCCCGCGTCGGATTAAAGGTGACCTCGATTTCGTAGCCCGAGCCGCTGCGCGTACGGGTGTCCCGATACTGGTTCGGCAGCCGGCCCATGCCGCGGATGTTGCGGCCGGTGGAGCTGCGATCGCCGATGACGTTCGCATCGTAGAGCGTATTGAAAAATCCGGGACCATCCTGCGGGATGGTGTTGTTCACCTCCTCGGTCGTGTAGTAGACGAAGTGCAGGTTGAGCCGGTTTTCGAACAGCTCCATGCGCAGCGAATAATCGAGCCCCGTCGCGATCGTTGGCGAGAGCTGGCTGCCATCGATCCGGACGATCGAACCCGGTGGATTGAACGTCTCGGCGAAGTTGACCGCGGGGTTGAGCCAGTTCGCCACGTGGAAGACAGTGCCGATCGAGCGGGTCACCTGCTTTCCTTTCACCGGCGGCGGGTTGAAATCGTCCTTGAACCGCACGTCCGCATACTGCGGTTCGCGCGTGCCCGTGCCGGCCTGACGCGGACGGATCGCCGCCTCCTGCGTCGGGCCGACGACGCGGCCCTGCGCATCGAGCGGCGTGTAGGTGAAGGACGCAAAATCGTCCGGTGCCGGTGGCCGCAGGATCCGGTAGGTCGCCGGCCAGTCGAGCGGGTAATCGCCCTGGTGGATTTGCTGCTCGGTCTTGAAGAAATACGAGTCGCGGCGCACGGCGCCGAGCACGACCCAGCGGCCGCGGAGGAACTTCGCATTCAGCGACGCGAGCGCGTAGTTGAATTTGTTCGTGTTGATGTTCTGCGTGTCGCGCCGATCCGCCTCGATCGCCCAAAGGGGAGTGATCGTCTCGCGCGTGTTGGTGTTCGGATCGAAATACGTGATGGGCTGGCCGGAAAGATCCGGTGTCGGCCGGCTCGTGTTGTTCCAGTAACGTCGGATCCGAATCCGCTGGTTGCTGAACGCCCACATGCGGTGGTCATCGCCGCGCGCGACACTCAGGTAGCGATGATCGCTCGTGTTCTCGCTGTGGTTGGAGCCGCCGAGCGAGTTGAGCGTGAAATGACCGAAGCGGGTCGGCCACACGTACGCGATTGCGCCGCGGGCGTTGTTTTCGGCAAAGGTGCGGAAGCCGCGCATGAACTGGCCGTCGCCATAGGGCACCAGAAAGTTTGGATTCGGTTGTCCATCCGGCAGCACGCGGTTGATGTCGATGTAGATGTTCGGGAGGTCCCGGTTGGGTTCACCGTTTGTACGGGCCGCCGTGCGGTTGATGTCACCGGCGAGTTCGACGTGCAGGTTGCCCCAGCGCTGGTGAAACGTGACCTGCAGATCCTTGAACCGCTGGGCGAGAATCGGCAGATCGGGCGACAGCGTGAATTCCTCCGGCGGCCGGCGGAATTCGGAGAAACGCTCCGCGTTGGCGAAGCGATCGGCCGGAACGTTCATGTCGTAGAGCAGGTTTCCGCCCGCGGTGTTGAACGAGACGTTGCCGGCGTTCGCATACGTGTAGCCGGCAATTGGCGTGGTCGCGGTGTTGCCGCCGGCCACCGTGATCGGATCGTTCTGGTAATTGAAGACGACGTCCGGCGCGACCGACCACTGGTACACGAAGTAGTTTGCGCCGCGGCGGTTGAGCCCGCGCGCGTTTGCGTCCGACGGCAGCGTGGCGACCGCGCGCGGCGCGTTAAACGTCGTGCCGTCCCAGCCGGAGAACCGATCGTTCATGAACGTCACGGCGGACTGGCGCGAATTGGTGCCGTACTCGCCTTCGACGCGAAGCTCGCCATCGCGCCACGGCTTGAACGTCGTGGTTACGAACGCGGCCTTGCGCTTGTCGAAATCCTTCAGCCGCCAGCCTCCGGCATCGCCCCAGACGCCCGCCGCGCGCACGGCGAACTTGTCGCTCAGCGGCTGGTTGACGTCGACGGTGGTGCGGTAGTTGTCCCACGAGCCGACGCCAAACTGGACCTGCCGGATTGGCCGGTTTGTCTGCGCGCGCTTGGTGGTGGAGGAACTGATACCGCCGAGCGAACCGTTGCCGAAGAGCACCGCGTTCGGGCCGCGGCCGAAGTCGTACCGCTCGAGGTTGTACGAGTCACCATTGTTGAACTGCGGGAAGAAATTCCGCTGCGGCCGGCCGCCACCCGAGCCGCGCACGGTGTATTGGATCGGGCTGAAGAAGAAATTCTGCTGACCGTTGTCGACTGCGACCGTGCTCGAGGTCGTCCACTCGGCTGCACTTTGCAGGTCGGTGAGGTTGAGCGCGTCGATGAATTCGCGCGTGATGACCGAGTAGGCGACGGGCGTGTCGCGCAGATCGCTCGAGAGCCGGCCGCCTGCCATCGAACTCGCCGCGGCAAAACCGGTGTCGCGATCCATGTTCACCTCGAACGGCGAGAGTTGCACGGCATCGCCACCCGGCAGCGGCGGCTTTTTCACCGTGTTCTCGGGTGGTGGAGGCGCGACCGTTTGGGCGAGGCCGGCGGAGGCGAGCGCGAACAAGACGCGCACGAAGGCGGGGCGGGCGCGCGGAAATGCGCGGCGGACGCAGCGAGTGGTCATGGCGGGGTTCCGACGGGTTCGCGCGGAAGACGCGAGTTGCCCGGTGAGGGGTGGCGGCAAGTTGCATGCTGTTGTGGTTCCGCGCTAGTAAAAAAGCGCGGCACTGCGCTCCCGGCCAAAAGCTCCGCTTGCCAGTGTCCGCCGCGACGCCAAGCGTGGGGGCCCTCTGGCATGAGCACCGCCGTCAAAATCTACGACACGACCCTGCGCGATGGCACGCAGGGCGAAGGGATCAGCTTTTCGGTCACGGACAAACTCCTGATTGCCGAACGGCTGGATAACTTCGGCGTGGACTATATTGAGGGCGGCTTCCCGGGCTCCAACCCGCGCGACATCACTTTCTTCCAGGAGGCGAAAAAGCTGAACCTGAAGCACGCGCGGCTGGCCGCGTTCGGCTCGACCCGGCGCGCCGGTGCGAAGTCGGACGAGGATCCGCAGCTGCGCACCCTCCTGGACAGCGGGATGCCGGTCATGACGATCGTGGGCAAGACGTGGACGCTGCACGTCACCGAGATCCTGCGCACGACGCGGGAGGAGAACCTGGCGATGATTGAGGACTCGACGCGCTACCTGGTCGCGCAGGGGCGCGAGGTGATCTACGACGCCGAACATTTCTTCGACGGCTACAAGGCGGATCCGGATTACGCGCTGCGAACGCTCAGCGCGGCGTTGCGCGGCGGGGCGACGAACCTGACCCTGTGCGACACGAACGGCGGCACGTTGGTGGACGACTTCAAGGACATCGTCACGCGCGCCGTGAAGGAATTTGGCGCAGAAAAGGTAGGCGTCCATTGCCATAACGACAGCGGGCTGGGCGTGGCGCTTTCCCTGGCCGGGATTGCCGCGGGTGCCACGCTGGTGCAGGGCACGATCAACGGTTACGGCGAGCGCGTTGGGAACGCCAACATGACGACCGTCCTGCCGAATCTGTTCTTGAAGATGGGGCGCACGGCGAATTGCGCCGCCAACCTGGCCCAGATCCGGGACCTCTCGCTGTTCTTCGACGAGCTGGCGAACCTGCGGCCGAACACCAAGGCGCCGTTCGTCGGGCAGTCGGCGTTCGCCCACAAGGGCGGCCTGCACGCAAATGCCGCGCAAAAGGTCGCGCGCAGCTACGAGCACATCAACCCGGCGCTGGTCGGCAATCGCACCCGCGTGCTCGTTTCCGACATGGCGGGCCGCAGCAGCCTCACGCTCAAGGCGAAGGAACTTGGCATCGAGCTGGACGAAAAGCGCCCGGAGATGAAGGGGCTGATCGAGGAGCTGAAGGCGCGGGAGTTTCGCGGGTACGAGTACGAGGCCGCCGATGCGTCATTCCGGCTGCTGGTGGCGCGCGCGCTGGGCGAGACGAAAACGTTTTTCGAGGT
This sequence comes from Opitutaceae bacterium, assembly GCA_030648295.1. Taxonomy (GTDB): domain Bacteria; phylum Verrucomicrobiota; class Verrucomicrobiia; order Opitutales; family Opitutaceae; genus ER46. The sequence goes on from JAUSID010000135.1 coordinate 7,534, forward strand.
GGAGAACTACCGCGTGATCATCGAGCGACACGGCGGCCAGCTCTGGGCCGAGGCAACGGTGAAGCTGCGCGTCAACGGCACGTGGGTCCACACCGTGGCGGAGGAGGCGGGGCCCGTGGGCGCGTTGGACAAGGCGCTGCGGCTCGCGCTGGAGAAGACGTATCCGCAGCTCAGCGACATGAAGCTCCGCGATTACAAGGTGCGTATCCTGGAGGGAAACCGCGGCGCCGGCTCGCGGACGCGCGTGCTGATCGAGAGCGCCGACTCGCATCGGATTTGGGGCACGGTCGGCGTGAGCGAGAACATCATCGACGCCAGCTGGGAAGCGCTGCGCGAATCGGTGGAGTTCAAGCTGTCGATGGGGTAGCCCTGGGAGCGCGGGCGTCCCGCCCGCAACGTTGGTACCTACAATTTCATTGTGGCGTCCTCCGCCGAGCATTCGGCCTTCTCTGCCCTGAGTGCGCCAAGGGCCCGCATGTTCAACTGTAATTAGCAACCTGCAAGACTCCGCCTCTCGCTGTCTCACCCACGAATTGAGTATTCGCCGGACTTGCGGGCGAGACGCCCGCGCTCCCGGGACGGAGAAGTTCCGACGCATGAACGCTCGGTACAACACTTGCGGGCGGGACGCCCGCGCTCCCAGGGTGGAGAAAATCCGACGTGGATGCACTCGGTACATCCATTGCGGGCGAGACGCCTGCGCTCCCAGGACGGAGCCCGCGCGGTCTCAAACTACTTCGAACGCCCGGCCATCGATTCGATCAGCGCGTGCAGGAATTCCCGCTTGCCGGGGAGAAGGTCGAGGGCGGCGCGCGCGGCTTGCGTGTGCTCGGCGGCAATCCGCCGCGATGACGCGAGCCCGTGCAGCCTAACGTACGTCGTCTTGCCCGACTTCGCGTCCTTGCCCGCGGTCTTGCCCAGCGTCGCGCTGTCGGCCGTCGCATCCAGCACGTCGTCGATGATCTGAAATGCGAGCCCGAGGTGGCGGCCGGTACGGCGCAGCGTGTCGATTCCGGCGTTGTCCGCTCCTCCGATGATTCCGCCCATGACCAGCGCCGCCTCGATCATCGCCGCGGTCTTGTTCAGGTGGATGAATTCGAGTTCCTCTTTCGTCGCGTCGGATTTTTTCTCGGCCAGCAGATCCTCCATCTGGCCACCGATCAGCCGGCGGCTGCCCGCGGCATCCGCGAGTTCGCGGCACAGCGCCCCGGCCAGGGCCGGATTGGCCGTGTAGTTCGTGGCCAGCAGCGCAAAGGCCTGCGTCAGCAACGCGTCGCCCGCCAGAAGGGCGGTCGCTTCGTCAAAGGCCTTGTGCGCCGTCGGCCGCCCGCGCCGCAGGTCGTCGTTGTCCATGCACGGCAGATAGTCGTGGATCAGCGAGTAGGTGTGGACACACTCGATCGCGATCGCGGCGGGCAACGCGGAGTCGTCGGACGCGCCGAACAGTTCCGCCGCGCCCAGCAGCAAAACCGGGCGCAGCCGCTTGCCGCCCGCCTGGAGACTGTAGCGCATCGCTTCATGCAGCCGTCGCGGCCGCGTGTCGCCTGGAGGCAGATACACATCGATGCCGCGCTCGATGCGGCGAACGTGACGTTGAAGCTCGGCGGGAAAATCCATCTTCAGGTCCGCGAGTAGCGCCGTGTTCGTGCCCGCCATCAAACAATTTCCGGCGGTGCGCTTGTCCCCGTCCGAATCGTCCACGGCGGGGACCGGGCGCTGCCTCCCGGGCGACAAATGCTCCGCCCCTGGTTTTGGCAGAAGCTCCGCATCCAGGCGGTGCACCGGCCACTCACGCGATCCAGAAGCCCGGAACGGCCGCGCCGGTGGCGCCGATTTTTTCCGCACTCGCCAAGCTCCGCCCCAATGCCCATAAGGCCGCGTTTCCATCCATGCCCACCTACGAGTACGTTTGCCAGAAATGCGGTCATGCATTCGAGGCGTTTCAGTCGATGCGGGACGAGCCGCTCAAGAAATGTCCGGAGTGCAGGAAACCCGCCTTGAAACGGCTGGTCGGCAGCGGAGCGGGGCTGATTTTCAAGGGCACCGGCTTCTATATCACCGATTACAAGAACAAGGGTGGCGGCAATAAAGAAGGCGGCGAGGGGAAGGGCAGCGAGGGGAAGAGTGGCGAGGGGAAGAGTGGCGAGGGGACGGGCGGCGAGGGCAAGGGCGGCGAGGGGAAGCCGGCGGAGTCGAAGCCGGCCGAGAAAAAATCTTCCTCGGAGTCGAAGCCCGCTTCTGATTCAAAGTCGGGCGGCGGTTCGAAACCGTCGCCCCGTTCAGCCTAAAGAAAATTTCCATGAGCAAGAAAATCGATCGCGCGGTCCATGGCCCCGGCTGGGGGGAAGTCATTCTCGGTGCGGTGCTGAGCCTCGTGCTCGGCGCGATATTGGGCGCGACCATCCTGATCCTGCGGCCCGTCGTTCCGGGGAAGGAATTGCCCAAGGAAGCCGACCGCAAGCGCGGCACGGTTTATTACCTCGAGGGCTCGAGGGACATGGCGAAAGCCAGGCAGGCCCCCGTCAAGCTCAAGGCATTCGTGGAGGGCCAGTCCGTCGCGGTCACGGAGGAAGAGGTCAACGCTCTCCTCGCCAGCGCCGCCCCGCCAGCGGCGCCAAAGGCCGCCGAAAAGAAGCCCGAACCGAAGAAGGCGGATGCGAAGAAAACCGATCCGAAGAAGGCGGCGGGGAAGGATCCGGCCGACGCGGCTCCGAACAGCGACGAGACTGTGGCCGTCGGCGCACCCAACGTCCGGATACGTGACGGCATCTTGCAACTCGCGGCGCCGGTCGCCTTGAACGTGCTCGGCGTCACCGAGAAGGTGATGGTGCAGGCGCGGGGCGGCTTCGTGAAGAAAGGCGATGTGTTCACCTACGAACCGACCGAAATGTATGTTGGCTCGTGCCCCGTGCAGCGGCTGCCGGTCGTCAGCGGCTACGTTCGCGACAAGATTCTGTCGGCGCAGAAGATTCCCGACGAGGTCGCCGCGTCATGGCGCAAGCTGAGCAATGTGGCCGTGGAGGGAAACACGATCCGGCTGCAGATGCCGTAGCCGTAGCCGCGAAATCCGCACTTTCTCCTGGCGGCGAAAACCGCGGGCGTTCGGGTGCGCGTTGGGCCGGTTTGGCCGTTCACGATTTCGCGGCTAACGACAAAACCGCCTGGCGGTTTTGTTTTTCAAATGAACTCGAGACCAGTGCAGCGCCCGCGTGCCGCGGTTGATGAAGCGGGCACCGGCGGGGGTCATCCCGTGGCAATCGGGATGCGAATCCACTCCGTCGCCCGATGGTTGCTCTGCCTTGCGTGCCTCGGAGCGGGCCGCATTCACGCCGCCGCGCCGCGCGGCGGCGACCCGGTGATATTTCGCAGCGGCGTCGGCCGGTTTGAAATCGCGGCGAACGACGGCACGGCTGCGGCCACGGTGAACGCGATGGCGGACGAGGCGTGGCGGCTGCTGGCCGCGCCGCTCGCCCTGCCGGAATCGTTTTCCTCGCCCGTATTCGTGCGGCTGATTCCCGCGGCGGAGTGGAGCGAGCCCGCGGCTTTTCGTGTGTTTGTCGAACCCGGCGGCCTGGTATCGGCGCGGGTGCGCTGGGATGCGCAGCCGCAGGGTTGGGTGATCCGCCGCGCGCTCGTCCAGGCATTGCTGTTACGGCTGGGGGTCACGCATTTTGGCGTACGCGCGGCGCTCGTGGCGCCGCTTTGGCTGGAGCATGGGTGCGTGGGCTGGTGGCACACGCACCAGGACGCGGCGCAACTGGACGCGCTGAAGCAGGAGACCGCGGGTTTGCCGCCGCCGAGCCTCGCGGAACTGCTGGCCTGGCAACGCGGCGGCACGGAACCGCGGCCCCTGAGCGCCGGCTCGGTCTGGCTCCTGACTTTTTTCCAGGCCGAGTCGCCGGCGGGCGAATGGCCGTCACTGCTTCGCCGGTTGATCGCGGGGGACGAGGCGCTGCCAGCGCTGGCCACGCAGTTCCCGGGGCGTTTTGGCAATGACGCCGAACGCGAGTTGTGGTGGCAGACCGGGTGGCATCATCTGCGGCGGGTGCATGCCTTGCCGACGCTCGGCGCCGCCGAGTCGCGCCTGGCGCTCTCGGAACTCGCGCGTCTTGTCGTGGCCGTCGACGGCGAACACGATGCGGTCGTGTCGGTGCAGGAGGCGCTGGGACAATCCGGCGAGGTGTGGCTCGACCTGGAACTGCAGCGCCGGACCACGGAGGTCAACCGGCTGCTGCCGTCGCTGCATCCGTTTTACCGGAACCCCGGACTCTCGCTGGCCGCGGCGCTGGCCGGCCGTTCGGCGCCGGCACGGCGGGACGAACTCTGCCGTGCGTTCGATAATGACTGGCGCGATGCGCTCGAGTTGGAGGCCGCCGCGGCCGCCGCGCTCGACTGGCTCGAGCGCCAGCTTCGAGCCGGCCCGTGACGGGCGGAATTCCCGGCGTGGTCCGCGGCGTCGGCGAACCGCGCATGCGTGAAGTAATGCAGCGGTCGATCCGGTCTTGAAGTGGCTGCGGCTTCCAGCCGCAGAGTGGGCCTGATACGAAGTTCGAATCGAAAGTGAACATTTGAGGTGGAGCGCGTTGACCCCAACGCGCTGATGGTTCTCACCTCGGACAAAGCGGCTCGAGGTCAAGCCGCTCCACCACAACTGAACTCGGTTGGCAGGCGGGGAATTCGAGGCGTAATGATATCGCTTTTTTCCCCGGCTGATCCCGTGAATCCCGGCGACGCATCCATCGCGCGCGCCTCCCGGCCTTGAATTCGTAAGGTCTTGCGGCGTCGCAAACGCGCCCCGCACACTCCGGCAGTGTCCACGAGCTTCAAAAACATCGGCGTGGTCGCGTCCGCGACCATGGTGTCACGCGTGCTCGGGCTCGGCCGGGACATGCTGGTGACCGCGGTGTTTGGCACGTTTTCGCTCGCCTCCGCATTCTACACCGCGTTCACGCTGCCGAATCTTTTCCGCCGGCTGCTCGGCGAGGGGGCGCTCACCGCCGCTTTCGTGCCCACGCTGACGGAGGAGCTGAAGCAGCGGCAGCGCGCGGGGGCGTTTGCCCTCGTCAACGAAGTCGCGAGCTGGCTGTTCGTGGTCAGCGGCGCGGTTGTCGCGCTCGGGATGCTGGTGTTCCTGCAGGCCGACTGGTTTGCCGGCCAGGCCGGGCAGTGGGAGGTCGAGCCGGCGACAGTGAAGCGCTGGCTCGAAGCCGCCGATCTCACGGTGATCCTGTTTCCGTACCTCGTCTGCGTGTCGCTCGCCGCGGCGTTCAGCGCCGCCTTGCAGACGCTGCATCGTTTCCTCGAGCCCGCGCTTTCGCCCATCTGGCTGAACGTATCCATGCTCTTGATGCTTGGCGGCGCCGCCTACGCCGGCTGGTCGGACACCACCGATGGCCGGATGCTCTGGCTCTGCGGCGGCGCACTGCTCGGGGGATTTTTGCAAATGACGGTGCCCGCGGCCGCACTGATGCAGGAAGGCTGGCGGCCGCGTTTCATCCTGTCGCGCAGTGAACCCTTGCGGCAAATGGTGCGGCTGATGGCACCGACCGTGTTCGGCTCGGCGATCTATTTGATCAACATGGCCGTGTCGCGGTTCATCGGACTTTCGCTCAACGACTCGGCCGTCACGGTGCTCAATCTCGCCACGCGGCTGATGGAGCTCCCGATCGGCGTGTTTACCGTCGCGGTTTCAACGGTCGTTTTTCCGCTCATCGCGAAACATGCCGCGGCGGGTGATTGGGACAGCCTGGCGAGCTCGTATCGCAAGGGCATGCGGCTGATCCTGGTGATCAATGTGCCGGCGGCGGTCGGGCTGATGGTCCTGTCGCTTCCGATCATCCGGCTGCTTTTCCAGCGCGGTGAATTCAAGGAGGCCGACTCGCTGCTGATGCAACCGGTGCTCGTGGTTTTCGCGCTCGGGCTCCCGTTCCTCTCCTTCGTCAACATCGTGCTGCGCGCGTTCTACGCGCAGAAGGACACGACGACGCCCGTGCACGCGGCCCTGCTCAGCTTCGTCGTGAATCTCGGACTGAGTTTCGCCTTGATGGGGCCGTTCGGCACCGTCGGGTTGGCGATCGCGAGCAATGTCGCCGTGGTCGTTCAGGCGCTGTATTTGCAGGCCCGACTCGTGCGCCGGCGCCCGAACCTCGGATTCCGGCACGTCGCGTTTGATTTGGTGAAAGTGATCGGGGCCTCGGCCATTATGGGTGGCGTGGTCGGCGGCGGATGGTGGCTGTGGTCGGGCCGGTTCGCGGCGACGAAGACCCTGGATGCGCTCGCCTTGCTGGTTTTGATCAGCGCCGGCGTCGCCGTCTACGGCGCGCTGATGTGGGCGCTGAAGATCGAGGGCCGCGAAGAACTCGGTGCCATCATCGGCCGGTTCCGGGCGAAGTTCTCATGAAGCTCCGCCCCGACTGGTTTCTCGTCGGCATGGTGGGCGCGATGGTGCTCGCCTGGGCGTTTCCGTCACCCGGAGCCACCGGCGGATGGCTGTATCCGGAATTAACGACGAAGCTCGGCGTGGCCGTACTCTTTTTCCTGCACGGGCTGATGCTGTCGTTCACCGCGCTTCGTGCCGGGGCGTTGAACTGGCGGCTGCACACCGTCGTGCAGGGCTGCACGTACCTGCTGTTCCCGCTGCTCGGCGTCGGGTTGACGGCCGTGCTCGCCGCGCATGTCGCCGCGGAATTGAACATGGGCGTTTTTTTTCTCTGCGCCCTGCCTTCAACGGTTTCGTCGTCGATCGCGATGACCGCCGTGGCCCGCGGCAATGTCGCTGGCGCCGTGTTCAACGCCACGCTCTCCAGCCTGCTCGGGGTCGTGCTCACGCCGGTATGGGTCGCGTGGGCGATGAAAACCACCGGCCAGACCCAACCGCTGGGCCCGGTGGTGCTCGATCTGGTCCGCTGGCTGGTGATGCCGCTCGTGATCGGCCAGCTCGTCCGGCCGTGGCTCGGGGCCTGGGCACTCGGGCACAAGGCGAAGGTGAACGTTTTCGACCGGCTGATCATCCTGATGCTCGTCTACACGTCGTTCTGCGATTCGTTCAAACAAGGTATCTGGTCCGGCCGTGACGCGGGTCAGCTCGTGCTCATCGCGGCCGTGTGTGGCGGGCTCTTCACCATCGTGATGATCGTGACGTCGAGCATCGCGAAGGCGCTGCGGTTTTCGCGGGAGGACCGGATTGCGGCGATGTTTTGCGGTTCGAAAAAGACGCTGGCTTCAGGCGTGCCGATGGCGAAGTTGATCTTCGCCAGTCATCCGGGGCTCGGTCCGATTCTGCTGCCGATCATGATTTATCACCAGCTCCAGTTGCTCGTCTGCGGGATCCTCGCGCAGCGCTGGGGCAGGCACGAGGGTCTGTAAGTCCGTGGAAACCGCGAAGCCGAGGAATTAACCGCGAATGAACACGAATGGACGCGAATCATTCGAGTCTCGTTCGCGTAGCAGCCGAGGTGACGAGGCTGGCAGTTGCGAGCGACGCCTCGGCCTTCTCAGTCGGCAATCAATCGACCACAGATCACACGGATCGACACGGATAAATCATTTGGCGGCCAGGCGCGCGAATTGCCGCGATGGCTCGTAGCGGTCTGTCGCTTGCATTGTTGGCGATCGTGCCGAGGTTTGGCGGCATGGACCGAAAATCACAGGATGTCGTGGTGCGGCACAACGAAGCCGGGCACCGGTTTGAAGCGGAGGTCGAGGGACAACTCTCAGTCGCGGATTACGAGCTTCAAGGTGACCGGATGATCTTCACCCATACCTACACCCCGCCGGCCCAGCGCGGCCGCGGCATCGCGGAAAAACTCGTGCGGTTCGCCCTCGATCACGCACGCGACCAGAGCCGCACCGTCGTGCCGGCCTGCTCCTACGTCGCCGTGTTCATCGACCGGCACCCCGAGTTCAAACCGTTGCTCGCCTGAAACGGCACGGTTGAGCCATCCCCTCGGGAACACATCGGAGTCCTTGGAGCTTTCCCCCATGCCCACCCCCGTTCCTCCGTCGCAGGTGATCGAGGCGCTGCAGTGGCGTTATGCCACGCGCAAGTTCGATCCGGCGAAAAAGATTCCCGCGGCCGACTGGAGCGTGCTCGAACAGGCGCTGGTGCTGGCACCTTCGTCCATCGGGCTGCAACCGTGGCGTTTTTTTGTCATCACCGACCAGGTGATGAGGGAGCGGCTGTGGCCCGCGGCGTGGAAGCAGGTCCAGGTCATCGATTGCTCGCATTTTGTGGTGTTCACCGTCCGGCTCGATCTCGGCGCCGAGCATGTCGACAAACACATCGCCCGCATGGTCGAGATTCGGGGCGGCACGGTGGAGTCACTCGCCGGGTTTCGGAAAATGGCCGTGGGCAACCTCGATCAGGCTCGCGCCGCAGGCCGGCTCGACACCTGGCAAATGCACCAGCTCTATATCGCGCTCGGCCAGTTCATGACCGCCGCCGCGGTGATGGGGATCGACACCTGCCCGATGGAGGGTTTCGAACCCGCGAAGTTCGATGAAATCCTCGGGCTGAAGGCCAGCGGTTATGGGAGCGTCGTGTGTTGCGCCGCTGGATACCGGCTCCCGGACGACAAATTCGCGAATCTCAAGAAAGTCCGGTTCAAACCCGAAGACGTGATCGAGCGGATTTGAGCGCGCATTTCCGTCGAGCGGGCGAGGCCTCGCCCTTGCGGCTGACCGAAGGTTCGGCGCTCATCGAGTGCCGGCGACAAACTGCGACCAAAGGGTGGTGAACTCGGCCGCGAGGACGCGTTTCACCTCGGCTTCGTCGACCGGGCGATCCAACTCGGCCTGCATCGATGTGACGGAACCGTCGGCCGCGCCGATCCCGCAGGGAACGATGCCGCCGAAATGGGCGAGGTTGGGGCGGACGTTCAACGCGAATCCGTGGTACGCGACCCACCGGCGGACGGCGACACCGATGGCGGCGATCTTGCGGTGGCCGAGCCAGATTCCGGTCTTGGCTTCGCGCCGCGAGGCGGCGAGCCCGAGCGAGCCGAGTGAATGGATAAGCACGTGCTCGAGGAAACGAAGGTAAGCGTGCAGATCTTTGCGCGCGGCGAGCGACACGATTGGATAGCCCACGATTTGGCCGGGGCCGTGATAGGTGATGTCCCCGCCGCGATTGGTCTTCACGACCTCGATGTGCTCCCGCGCCAGGTGTTCGGCATCCCAGACCAGATGCGCGTCCGCTCCGCCGCGCAGGCCGATGGTGAACACCGGTTCGTGTTCGGTGAACACGAGCGTGTCACCTATTTCGCCGGCGATCCGGCGGCGAACGAGTTCCTCCTGCCGCTCGCGCGCATCTTCATAACGCGTCGGGCCCCACTCGACGGTCGAGACGGGAATGGTCGGCGCTGACGGAGTGCGGCTCATCGCGCCGAAGTTCGCCGAACCCCGCGCCGAGGCAATCCCGACGTCGAGCGGCCAGAGGGCGTTGCACAAACTAATGCGGGGTGGAACTCCGCCCTACGGCGAGACGGTGTGGCTGTCATTCTGAGCGCCAGCGAAGAATCCAGGAGGATACACGCATCCGATCGCCCCGAGCCTGTCGAGGGGCTGGATTCTTCGCTGCGCTCAGAATGACAAGATCCGCTCTAAGAAATCACTCGGCCGAACGTGATCCAGATAAGTCCCTCCCTCCATGAACGAAATCGAACTGGATGCGTTGCCCACGCGAAAAGCGCGGATCGAAATCATTCCGCTGATCGATGTCGTGTTCTTCCTGCTGGCGACGTTTGTACTCTTCACGCTCTCGCTGGAAAAAATGGGCGCGATCAGCGTTCCGCTGCCAAAGGCCGGAACAGAAGGGCCGGAGGATTGCACCGTGTTCATCCAGGCGGCGGACCATGGCATGTTTTATTGGAAACTCGGCAAGTACGGAACGGCGGAGCCGATTTCGGCGGCGGAGTTGCGACCCCGGCTCGAGGAATACCGGCGGACGACGCCAAAACCACGCGTGCTCGTTCGGGGAGACGGGAAGGCGAAGTTCGGCGCCGCGGTCAAGGTGCTGGACGAAGCACGGCTGGCGCGGATACCGGAGGTGTCGATGGAAACGGTTCCGAGCGTGACGGGCAACTAGGACACACGGCGTCCGAGATCAATAGCGGTTCTTTCTCTTAAGCCGGACTCATGCAGTTGAGTGCGCAAAACGATCATCCAATGGAGACGCGGCGCCCTCGCCGCGTTCGATTGAGAAACGTTATGCATACAGCCGCGCCGGGGGCGTCGCAGCTCCATTGACCAGATGTGAAGCGAATTTTGATTTCATCAATCCGAGAAAGAGAAAGAGAAAGAGAAAGATAACGAGAAAGAGAAACCGTGGGCACGGGCGTCCCGCGCGAGGTTTGTGCACGAAGCATTTCGCGAGGTGGCTGCCCTGGGAGCGCGGGCATCCTGCCCGCATGGCTGTGTTACGACCATCGGTGTGCGTTGCGGGCGAGACGCGCGGGCTCCCAGGGAAATCCATTCCTGCTTCGTGTCGCTGGGAGGCACCTCAACCCGGCCCGTACTTTGCGGCCATCGCGGCGGCGGTTTTGCGAATATTGTCGCGCAATTCCGCGGGCGCCACGACCTCGGCGTCGGCGCCCCAGCCGAGCACCCATTGCTCCACTTCCGACAGCGCGCCGAGCCGCATCTCGAGCACGAGATCGCCACCCGGCAGTTCCCGCATTTCCTGCGTCTCGTGCCACTCGCGTTCGCGCACGCGCTCGGCCACCACCGCGCTGAACCGAATCACCACGCGGTAGTCACCCGAGCCACCGAGCACGCCGAGGGCACTGGAAAAGAATTTTTCCGGAGAAAAATCCGCCGGGCGGCTGAACCTGGTTTTGGTCACGACGACGTCCGCAATCCGCGGCAGCGCAAACGTGCGCAATGCGCCACGCTCGAGATCGAAGCCGACGAGGTACCAGAAGTTCTCGCGGTTCGCCAGGTGATACGGGTGCACGTGGCGCGCGGTCTTGCGGCCGGCGCCGGGCTTCCGGTAATCGAACGTCACCTCTTCCTGGCGCAGCACCGCGCCGCTGAGAGCATTGAACACCGCGAGATCCGTCTTGCCGAGACCGATGTTCCGGAACGAGACCGCCCGCAGCTCATCGGCGGGGGAGAACGAAATCCGGTCGCGCAGCCCGCCGGCCAGCTTCTCGAATGCGACCGCCAGCTGCCGGTGAAACGGCGTCCCTTGGTATTGCTGCAACGCGCGCTGGGCAACGAGCAGCGCGAGCAATTCACCTTCGGTCACATGCACGGTCGGAAACGCATTCACCGGATGGGTGTACCGATAGGCCTGAATCTGCGCGTCGAATTCAATTGGCAGGTCGAGCCGGTCGCGCATGAACGCGATGTCACGGACCACCGTCTTGCGGGAGACCTCGAGCGCCTTCATCAACTTGGTGCAGTTAATCAGGGCGCCGCGGCGGAGCTCGTCGTGGATCTTCAGCATCCGCTCCAGTGGTGGCCGGGAAAGTTGCGCGCGGGGAGTCATGAGAAGTCCAAGGATCAGAGACTTTTTTTTACCCTGGGACAAGCAATGACCCACCCGACCAGTATATTGGCGTCATGAATCCTGCCTCGCGCTCCCCCCCAATGCTTCGTTCCCCTCGCGCTTTCGTGGTCCCACGCCGGCACCCCCTATCGGGTGACGCCCTGGCCGGAAGTTCGCTTCGAGCAACTCTATGGTACCGACTGGATCGCCGTTTCGCCTCATGAAGATGCGCTGGCGTCGGCGGCGCACGCCCTCGGCGACCGGGAATGGCGGCCGTATCTGGAGTTCGTTCCGGCGCCGGTGCGGCAGTTCCTCGAACTGTTCACGTTTGCGCGGATGGACGCGCTTCAAGTCGCGGCGCGTTGCCCGGCGCTGCTGCCCGAACTCATGGAAACGCCCGCGTTGACGTCGTATCTCGCCGCGCATCTTTCGTTGCGCGGCACCCCGGCGCCAGCGTGGGACGAAATCAACGCCGTCCACGAGCGCAGCGGCATTTTCGGGGTCATGGAATGGATTGGACTGCCGTCATCGCGGCAGACGCTGACGATCCTGCGCAACGTCGCGCAACCCGACCTGCCGAAACGATTCCTCGAACCGCTGCGGACACTGCTGTGGGAGCCCCGGACGATTTTCGCGCTGCAGCGAATCCCGGCGATCACGGATCGGCAGCTCGCGCGGTTCTGCCACGCGCTAGCCGCGTAGGCGAACCGCCAATCCCAGCCTCGTTACCTCGGCAGCTACGTGGAGCGGGTTTCCCTGGGAGCGCGGGCCTCCGGCCCGCATTGATTGCGAATCGTGAACGGACGATCCGAGCGATGGGGCGGGCGAGACGCCCGCGCTCCCGGGCGTCAGCCCGTGGCCAGCAATCCACTCAGCACCAGCGCGCGATCGATTCGCGCTTTCTCCGCCGCGTCGAGCGGCTTGAGCGGCGGGCGGACAAAATCGTTTTTCCACCGTCCGAGCCGCACCAGCGCGTACTTCAGCCGGGTGTGGGCGTTCTGGCCCGGCGCATAAAACGCCTGCGTTAGCGGGAAAATTCGCCCATTCACGCGGCGGGCGGACTCCAGATCCGAGTGCCACACGGCGGTGGCCAGTTGGGACTGCAGATCGGCGGCGACACTCCCCATCCCGGAGAGGATCCCGTCGGCGCCGACCGCGAGATCCGCGAGCAGCCAGCTGCTGTGGGTGGACCAGATGGCGATGTCGGGCCGCACCGCCTGGAGCGCGCGCAGGTTCCGCTCGAAAGCGGCGGGGTTTCCATTCCCTTCCTTTACCGCAAACAGCCGCGAGAATCCGGCCAACCCGACCAGCGTCTCCGTGGCGTATCCGGTCTGATACAGCGCCACCGGCACATCCACGGCATCGAAGACGGGGGCGATTCGCGCCTTGGCCGCGTCCGCCGCGAAGTCGTCCTTCCGGGCCGGTGGCATCACCAGGACGGCGGCGGCGCCTTCGGCGGCCGCATCGCGCGCCAGATCCGCCAGCGAATGTCCGTCCCGCGTCTCACGCAATGCCGCGAGAATCGGCGTTCGGTCGCCGACGGCCGCCACCGCTTCGGCGACGACGGACCGCCGCTCGTCGCGCGAAAGCGAGAAGTCCTCTCCGGCCGCGCCGTTGACCATGATGGCGGTCACGCCGGCGACGGCGCTCAGCGCTTCGTGGTGCCGTCGAAGATCCTGGCGGGCGATCTGTCCATCACTGGTGAAGGGGGTGAGTGCGGCCGGAATTACGCCGCGCTTGGGAATACGCAAACTGCCCGGTCCGGCGGCGGCTGCCCGCACGCCGGTTTGCGGCGCGAGGAGCCCGGTTGCCGCGGTCTGCAGAAACGATTTGCGCGTCATGTTCAGAACGTGCCCTTCACCCCGAAGGTCCAGAGCGAAGAGTAGTCGTCGCGCTGCCGGAACCGGGCATACAGCGGCGTGCTGGGGCCGTATATTTTCGTGTCCTCGGTGGCGCCGCCAATGTTGCGAACCGAAAAGAACAACCCGAGCGAGCGCCTGAAATAGTACTCGCCGCTGACGTCGATGTAGAGCCGCTTCGGCCGGTAATTGTAGGTGCCCTCCTCGATGCTTCGGCCGGTGACCCGCGCGCGCCGCTGGATGCCGCGGTAGTTCTCGTTGATCCGGAGGTTGAACTTGGGCCGCACCAGGCTCAGGCCCCAGTTCACATTGAACGGGATCATGTTCTGGAAGTAGTCGAACGTGTTCTTCCCGCGCTGCGAACTGAAGTTGGCGTTGAAGTTCAATCCACGGGCCCAGTTCGGCAGAAATGGCGTGAGCTGCTGGCGGTAATCGACCTCGACGCCCTTCGTCCGGATCACCCCGGGGACGTTGAACTGCGTAACGACGTCGTAGATGGCGTAGGTATCCGGATCGAGATCGTAGGCCGAGAGGAACTCCGCCGTGACGGGCGTCGTGATGTTGCCGAACATGTTCTCGTAATCGCGGACGAAATACGCGACCGAAAGCTGGCCGACGTTGCCGAAGTAATACTCGAGTCGCGCCATGTAGCTTTCCGCCTGCCAGGCCTTGATCGAGACGTTGTTGACCTGAATGCGCGTCGCGTTGTTGACGTTGGGCGTCAACTCCGTGTCGGGCAGCGTGAGCCCGCCGGCGTACTGATTGAAGTCGGGGCGGCCGACGGTCTGGTAGTAGGCCGCGCGCGCAATCAGGTTCTCCCGAACATTGTAGCTCAGGTTCACGCTCGGAAAGAGCCGCAGGTACTCCTTCTTCGCCTTGTAACCGCGTTCGAGGATCGTGAGCTGGGCGTATTCCAGCGAGTTGGTCGGGGCGATGGTCACGGGACGGTTGGCGGCATCGCGAATCACGGTGCCACTGGCGTCCCGCTGGTATCCGAGCGTCGCGTCGGTCCGCGGACCTTCGGCGTCGATGTTCGTCTGTTCGGCGCGAACGCCCGTGACGACCTTCAGCCGGCGATTGAAGAAGGCGGCGTCGCCACGCACAAAGCTCGCCCAGATGACTTCCTCCGCCCGCCGCGAGAACCGCGTCACGGCGGAGTATTGGGTTACCGGGTTGATCACATAGTGCGTTGGGTTTGCCTGGTAGTCCTGCCAGAGCTTCTTGTTGTCCACCTGCTCCTGCCGCGGCAGGCCGAAATCCGGGATCCGCTGGGAAAATGCCTCGTCGACGAACCGCGCCGGGCTGTCGTCGTTGACCAAACCTGCCTGGGTAAAGGGCGTGGTGCTGGCGCGACCATCGGCGCCGACGTAGTTGTAGGTTTCCAGATTGCCGCCAGGGCCACGGAGATCGCGCACCTTGTTGCGCACGTCGGCGCCGACTTTGATCGAGACCGGGATGTCGCGGACCATGAAGTCGCGGCGGACATTGTAGTACGCCTGCTTGACGGTGTCATAGGTCTTCTGCCGGTTGCTGCTGACGGAAACGATCGAGTAGCTGTCCAGGTCGGTCGGGTCGACCGGCGCGCCGTTGGGATCGAGCAATGTGATTTTGCCGGGTCGCAGGTAGAAGATGTCGTCGAAAAGAACCTGGAGGTGCGTGCGCCGGATGGTCACGCCGTTGAACGCGCCCAGATCGATGTCCTGGTAATGAATCCGCGAGTTGCCGTAGGAGACGCCGGCGTCGGACTTCCAGACCGGACCGTCATGAATCCAGCGCAATGACGGGGAAACGGTCCGGCCGGGCCGAATACGGCCGCCGTTGGAGATCTGGACCTGGCCGGAATTGAGTGCGGTGCCGGTCGTCGGGAACGTGGGGAACTGGCCCCACGTGTGGGTCGGACCCCAGTTGCCCGGCGACACGCGGTTTATCGCGATCGTCTGCGTCCGCGTGGCGAAATTCTCGTGCAGCATTCCGTATTGGAATCCAAATGACAGCCGGTCGTAGCGGGCCGGTTTCCAGTCGATCGTGGTCGAAAACGAGTGCCGCGTCGTGTGCTTGCCGCTGTCGCGCCAGTTGAACGACTGCGCGTAGGGATTGTCGGGCGTGGTGTCCGGATGAAAGGTTCCCGTGCCGGTGTAGGTGACCGGTTGATTCGTGGCTGCGCCCGCGCCGCGCCAGATGATGCCCGCGGCGGGCTGCGGTGTGTATTGCAGCGAGTAGCCCGCGGAGATGCTGAAACCAAAGGTCTTGCTCACCGGCACGATCGCCGAAACGTCGAAGCCCGGGTTCACCTTTCGCGTGTATTCGCCCCACCGCGGACCGGGCGTCTTGCCGAGCTGACGCTCGGCGTCCTTGAACATCCACTGCACATTGTAGCTGTAGCTGGGCTTGCTCCGCTCGAACGAACTGCGCGGGACGAAGTTCACCGTCCCCGCCAGCGAAGCGCCCGGCGACTCGGGCGTCGGCGCGCGGTTGATTTCGATCCGCGCGACGTTGTTGATCGAAACCTGGTCGAGTTCGACCGCGCGGCGCGTGCCGGCGCCGGCGGCGCTGGCCATCTCGAACCCGCCCATCGAAATCGGCACGTTGTCCTCCGGGACGCCGTTGATCGAGAAGCGGCGGGCGTCGCCCCCGGTGTAGTCAGCCGTGATGCCGGGCAGGAACTTCATGAACTCGCCGATGCTGCCGTCCGCGATCGTGCCGAATTCGTCCGCGGAGACCACCTGCATGATGTTCGACGCGAACCGCTGTTCGTTGATCGCGATCGCGGCACCATCCATTTCCTTGGAAGTGCTGACGACGAATTGATCGAGCTTCACCACCGAATCCGGCCCCGTGCCCGGCGCGCCGGAGCCGGTGAGGTTGATGTCGTGCTGCACGACCTGCCCCGGCGGGACCGCGACGATTTCCGTCTGCGAGCCGAGGCCGGTGTAGAAGACCTGCAGCTGCACGCTGCCCGCCGGCACATTGGCGAACCGATACTGCCCCGTGGCGTCAGTCAGCACCTCCTGCTTCGTCCCCTCGATCGTGATCCGCGCCTTTTCGAGGTACTCGCCGCGTTTCGGGTCGAACACACGGCCTTCAATGCCGCCGGTGCTGATAGCCTGGCCGGCGAGGCCCAAGGCGAAGGCGAACACGCCGGCAACCACGACCAGCGGGTGTGCGGCGGAACGGGAGCGGAACAAGTGGAAGGGTCGAGCAAGACTCATGACGTGTGGCGTGCCGCGACGGAAAGCGTTCAGATCCCATGACTGAAGTCAGACTGCATCGGCGCAGAGGGCAGGTTGGAGGTGGTAGCGTGCAGGTCGGCAAAGCTCCACGGTGATGGAGCGCGCAGGGAAGCCGGGAAGTTAGACGTCGCGATTCGCCGGACAAGGAAATTGTCCGCAGCAGCAGCCGGTCGGACTGGTAGATGCCGACATGATTGATTGCGCCCTCCTGGAGGGCCCCGGCTCCGCCCGGGCCGCGGCCGACGCGGAGGTCGGCCCTATCATCGAAACGTGGAGAATTTTGGCGCTGAGTGAAAGGAGGTCTGCTGGCCAGCAGACCGCTCCACCTTCGGATCGATCTCGCAGTGAGAGTGCACTCCGTCTCCATCGTTCCGGCAGACGATACCCCGAGCCCGGTGCCGATTCTGTTTGCCCGACGCGCTACCGGATCCGCGGAGGGCAATCATCCGAGAGCAATTCGTTGAAGACTGCCGGATCGGGGAATTTCTCCAGGAAATCGTCGGCGCCGAGCTTCGCGGCGATCTGCGCGTCCCATTCCTCCTTCGCTCCGGAAAGCATGTAAATCTTCATCCCCTGGAGCGGCGGCTGCTGGCGCGCCCACAGCAGCACGTCGAAACCGCTGAGCCCTTGCATGTTGACGTCGAGGAACATGACCACCGGGAGCTTCGCGCGCGTGCTCTCCGGCGGGCAGAACTGCTTGAGGAACATGAACGCGTCTCCGCCGGTGCGAAAATGGAGCAGCGGATTCTTGACGCCCGCGCTCTTGAGCCGACGCGTGAGCAGCACGACATCGTCCTCATCATCATCCACAATCATGACCGGCGGCAGCAGTTGGTCCGGCTTCATCGCAAGAGCTTGGACCTGCATCCGCCCAAGCGGTTGCGCTGTCGCCGTGACTTGTCGCGTTCGAAACCGGAAACGGATCCGGATCGGAAGATCCGGTTGCAGGCGCTGGCTCGGATGCCGTCCATCGATGAGAGCCAGGCTCCGCAGGTCAGCAAGTCGATCACATGGAACTCAGGGTTCGAGCACGTAAAACTCGATCATGCCTTCGCCCGCCACTCCGCTGGCACTGCCGAGCTGCGCGATGTAGGCCCCGGGTTCGAGCCACACGACGACACCGGCGTCGCGACTTCCCTCGGCCAGCGAAAACGCGCTCACGCTGGCGGCGGCGGCGCTGACTTCAGCGTCGTGACCAAGGCTGATCGCGAGGGGCGGCTCCGAAGTTCCATCGAAAACCTGCAACACCGGGTCGGGGATTCCTCCGGCCACGCCAAAGTTCGCCAGCGAAGGCCCGATGCCGCGAATCAGGAGCTGAAGCGGTCCGTTGCCGTCAATGACAATGCCTGCCGTGAGAAAATCCGACCCCGGCGCCGTCCGCCCGCGGATGGAAAAGTTTCGGATCAACGCCGACGCAGTGTCACCTCCCGCATCGTAGAACTCCAGCAGGCTCATTCCGGAGCTGCCGTCGCCGCTCGTCGTGACGGCGGTGAACGCGCCGGCGGTGAAATCACGGGCCAGGGCCGATGCGGTCGATGACGCGAGAATCGGGAACGCGCCGACCGCACGCGCGAGGGCTGCGATCGCGAGATGCGAGCCGCCGCCGCGATTCTGGGCGATTTCGCGGCCGGCGTCGTAGAGCGTCAGGACCGGTGCCGGCAGCGTGATCGTGTCCGTCATCGGCAATCCGCGGCCGACTGCACGCACGAGCACCAGCCGCGGCGCGGTATTGGCGCAAACCAGTCCGGCGAATTGCGGTGTGGCCGGCCCCACGATGCATCGCGCGGAAAAATTGATCAGCCGGCCGGTGCCCGGCAGCACGGTCAGTAACGCGGGCTCGCTGACGAACGCCTGGCTCCCGATTGTGACCGCCACGCGGTAGCTGCCCGCGTTCGCCGTTGTCACATGTGGAATCGTGAATGTCGCCGCCGTGGCGCCCGTGAGCGTGGTTCCATTGCGGGTCCATTGGTACGTCGCCGGCCGGTTTGTTCCGATGACTACGTCAAAGCTGACGGAGCGGCCCGCCACGATTTTCTGGCTGACGGGGCCGAAGGTGATGCCGGCGATCTCGGACGAAGTGAATCGCGCGAGCGCGTTGAACAGCCGGCCATCGATCTGATCGAAATAGCCGCCGACCCACAGCGCGCCGGCGCCATCCATCGCGGCAGTCTGGATGGAGCCGAACACGCGCGGGGCAAAATTCCGGTCCAGGACTCCGTCCGCCGTGTAGTGCCGGCCCCAGGCGAAGAGCGATCCGTCGCGTAATTCGCGCAAGTCGCCCATCCTGATGCCAGGATCCGCCCGGAAGGTCGGATCGACCGCGCCATTGGTCTGAAGCCTGACGACGCGATTCTCGAGCCGCCAATTCAGGTATTCGTAGGTAAACAGGATCGCGCGTCCGTCCGCCAGCGGAACACCAAGGCCCGGCAGCCGCATCACTGGCACGGCCGGCGTCGTCGGATCGACTGCGACGGGCGGCGTGATGACCCGCGGCGGATCCGTCGCGGGCACCGGCGGCACGTACGATGGGTCGACCGATCCATCGGGATTAAGCCGCACCAGCGTCGGGCGGACGAGATCGTTGACGCGCATGAAGCCCCCGGCCACCAGCAGCTGCTGACCCGCGACGATCCGCACCGCATCGATCGGGTTCGGAAGACCGGTGTAGTACGGCGGCACTGGGATGGGTGTCGTCGCCGGAGGCGGTTCGACCGTGCCGTTGGTTGGCGTCGTCATGAGCGGCACCGGATAAATCCGTGTAAACCCTGAGAATTTCGTGGGCAGGGTTGCGACCGGCCGGCCATCGGCGGCGAGCCAGACGAGCTTCAGATTCGTCTCGGCCGTGTTGCCGGGTGCAAACGTGGAAATCAGAAAACGCCCGTCGGATGCCGCGGCGAGCCACCGGGTGTTCGCGGCATCGAATCCCGTGGGGAACGTAAAATTCGGATCGACCGATCCATCCGCCTTCAGCCGGACGATCTCGGTAATCAGGGGATGGAATCCGTCCGTCGTCTTCGGGCCGAGCACGGTGCGGTGGACAATCGGCCGCCCGTCGGGTGGCGCGAACACCAGTCCGTCGCCTGCCGGCACGAACGATGAGTCGAGCGCGCCGCTGGGCAGAAAACGCGCCAGCCCCGATCGCGGCTGGCCGTTGACCTGGCTGAATGTGCCGTGGACAAGCACGCGATCGGAGCTGTCGATTTCGATTTGCAACACGCTGCCGGGACTTTCCTCGGTCAGCGTCGTCCCGAGCCCGGCGATCGTCGCGGTGTCGGCCGAACCGAGCGCGAGCGAAGGAGCATAGAGCGAAGGCCCGATTGCGATCGGCATCGCGACCGAGGAATCGGACGGGGTTCCGGTGGTCGTGACTGGCGGTCCCGTGATGATGGGCGTGTCCGCGGGCATGACCCCGAAGTATCCCGTCGTGATCAGTGCGCCCTGCAAAATCAGCAGCCGGCCGTCGGCAAACGCGGCGCGCAGCAGCTGGCCTTCGCCGGCTCCGGTCGCCCGCCGCAGATCGCGCTCGAGCGCGCCGTCAGCCGTCACCGTGAACACAACGGGCGCGCCGAACATGTTCGGCCCGACTCTCGCCTCGACGGCGAGACGGCCGTTCGGCAACGCCGCAATCCGAACGATCGATTTGAGCGCTGGAATCTGCACGCGGTACGTGGTGTCCAGCGCACCCGACGGCAGGTAACGTGCCAGCGAGCCGTTGCCCGCAAGGACGCCACCGTCGGGCTGGCTCGACAGCAGCGTATATGTGGTCCTCACGTTGACGGGCGAAAACCGCGCGTCGACCTGCCCGTTCGCGAACAGTCGCGCGAGAACGAACCGAGGTGCGGTAGCCGCTGCCGCGGTACTCACGCCGCTCACAACGAGGCCGCCGTCGAGTGTCGCCGCGACGGCATTGATATACAACGGCGTGCTGCTCAAGGCCGGCGCATACGACGAATCAAACGTGCCGTCGGCATTGAGCCGCGCGAGCCCGTTCACGGCGACGCCGGCGATCGAACCCGCATATCCCCAGAGGGCGATCCGGCCGTCGGCGAGAAGCGTAAGATTCGTGACGCCGGCGATCGGCAGCGGGGTGAACGTGGTGTCCTTCCGGCCATCGGCGTGCAGCCGGATCAGTCGGGCCGTGGACGTGAGCGGCATCGGTGGCATCGAGCCGCCGTCGCTTGTCCCCGGGTTGACCATTGGCGGCAAAACCACGGTCGACAGCGGAGTGATCGGCGGCGGCGGCGCCACAATCGAGCGGTTGTTGACCACTACGAGCAGCCGCCGTTGGCTGAGCGGCGCCACCGCGCTCACCGATTCATCGGCGGCGAGTTCAGCCGTGAACGTGCGGTCCAACGTTCCATCCGCCCGGAGCCGGGCCAGCTTCGACGCGGCGCCGCCATTCACCCGCGAAAAACCGCCGAGCGCAATCATGTCGCCGTCCGGCAACGGCACGAAGCTCGCGCCCGCGAGAACGGAATACTCGTGGACGAACTCCGCCGCCACTGAAGGGTCGCGCGTCCACGCCTGCCCCCGGGCATCGGGGCGAATGGCCCCGGTGAGCGCTCCAACGATTAGAACCGTGAGGAGCCGGTGCATGGGATCGATGCGCCGCCATGACAGCCGATCTTCGGCTCCGACTCAATGCTGGCGTGGCAGCGTCGCAGCCGACATCGTAGCAGCCGACGTAAGGAGGCTGGAGGCGAGACGAACAGTCCACGCCAGCCTCGTTACCTCGGCTGCTACGGGCTGCGGCTCCATCAACGGGCTTCCGAGACTGGCACATGAGTTTCCGTTTGCTCCCGACGGAGCCGAGCGCCACGGTGCTCGGTTCTGTTCCATGAGCGACATTCCTCGAGACATCAGCCACGATCAGCACGCGGTGCGGCGGCAAAAACTGGCCGACTTGCGTGCGGCCGGGACCGATCCGTTTCGCGCCAACTTCCGGACCACCCATTTTTCGGGTGAGGCGCTGAAAGCGCACGTCGAGGGCCAGGAAAACGCCGTGACCGTGGCTGTCGCCGGCCGGCTCGTCGTCATTCGCGACATGGGCAAGAGCCAGTTCGTCAAGATTCTGGACCAGCAGGGCCAGATTCAGCTGTACGTGAAGAAGGACGTCATCGGCGACGACGCCTACGTCGCGTTCAAGAAATTCGATCTGGGCGACATCATTGGCGTGAAGGGGACCCTCTTCAAAACGAAGACCGGCGAGGTCACCGTGCGCGTCGAACAGCTGCTGCTGCTTGCGAAGGCGCTGCGGCCGCTGCCGGAAAAATGGCACGGGCTGAGCGATCCGGAGCAGGTTTACCGGCAGCGGTATCTCGACGTCATCGTGAACCCCGAGTCGCGCGCCCGGCTGATGTTGCGTTCACGGATTGTGTCGCACATGCGCCGGTTCCTCGAAACGCGGCAATTCATCGAGGTGGAAACGCCGATTCTCGAGGCCACGGCCGGCGGCGCGGCGGCGCGGCCCTTCGTCACGCACCACAATGCGCTCGGCGTGGACTTCTTCCTCCGCATCGCGACGGAGTTGCGGCTGAAGCGGATGCTCGTCGGCGGTTTCGATCGCGTGTTCGAGATTGGCCGGATCTTTCGCAACGAGGGCGTGTCGCGCCGGCACAATCCCGAGTTCACCATGCTCGAGGTGTACGAGGCGTACAGCGACTATCGCGGGATGATGGCGCTGATTCGGGACTTGCTGACGACGCTTTGCCGCGACGTGCTCGGTACCGACGAAATCAAGCACGCGGCGAGCGGCCAGATGATCAATTTCGGCGGCGAGTGGCGCGAAGCGAAGTACAAGGATCTCGTGCGCGCCGAAACCGGCGACCCGCAATGGTTCGAGCGCTCGAAGGCCGGGAAGGTCGCCGCGGCCGAAAAGCTCGGGCTTCAGGTGCATCCCGGTTGGGAGGACTTCGAGGTGACCAACGAGATTTTCTCCAAGCGGATCGAACCCAACTTGGTTCAACCGACGTTCGTCACGCATCTGCCACGCGAGCTCTGCCCGCTGGCGAAACTCACGCCCGACGATCCCACGACGCTCGACGTGTTCGAGCTGTGCATCGGCGGAATGGAAATCGCGCCGGCGTATTCGGAACAGAACGACCCGGACGCGCAGCGCGCCATGTTCGAGCGGCAGGCCGGCGAGGAGAAGCAGAACATCGATGAGGATTTCCTCCTCGCGCTGGAGCACGGAATGCCGCCCGCCGGCGGCATGGGCGTCGGCATCGATCGGCTCTGCATCCTGCTCACTGGCGCCGAGAGCATTCGCGACGTGATCCTGTTCCCCCAGCTGAGGCCTTCGTGAAGACGCGGAAGACATGGAAGACACGGGAGACATGGAAGAACGCGAGATTCGAGCTGAAGATTTTCTTGCTTTGTGGATGTCTTGAACGTCTCCCGCGTCTTACGCGTCTTCCAAGTCTTCCCGTCTTCTCCTCATGCCCTGGTACTTCTACCTCGCCCTGAAGCAGCTGTTCCCGACGGGGCGGTTTTCGTTCTTCACCGCGATTTCGGTGCTGGGCGTGGCGCTGGGCGTGATGCTGCTCGTGCTTTCCACCAGTGTCATGGGCGGGTTCGGCCACGAGATTCGGCGGATGATCGTCGACACCCAGGGCGACCTGCAGGTGCGAGGGGTGGGCGGAAAAGTGATCAATGATGCGGCGGCGTTGCAGGCGCGACTGGCGCAGATCCCGGGCGTGGCCGCGAGCACACCTTTTGCGGAAGGTGTGGTGCTGCTCCAATTCGAGGACCGGCCGGCGTATCCAAATATGCAGGGCGTCGACGTCCAGCAGGTGAACGGCGTCATCCCGCTCGCGCGCTACGTCAGCATTGGGTCGCTCGACGAGCTGGACGACGACTCGATTATTCTCAGCGTGCAGATGGCGCTTGGACTCGGCGCGCGGGTGGGTGATACGGTCGAGGTCTACTCGCCGCTGATTCTCGAACGGCTGAGCAGCGACGAAATTCTTGCGCCGCGGCAGCTGCGCGTCGCCGGGATTTTCGAAATCGGCCACCAGCAGCTCGACAGCTCCGTGGTGATCGTGACCCTGCGCCTGATGCAGGATCTCTACGGTCTCGGCACCACGGTCCACGGCATCAACATCAAGCTGAAGCCGGGGCTGGATGCGGACGAGACGGCGGCACGCATCAACCAGACGCTGAGGGGGGCGGGCGTGCAGGCGCGGTCCTGGATGGAGTTGAACCAGGACTTCCTCTTCGTCCTCCAGTTGGAGAAGAACATGATCTTTTTCCTGCTGACATTCATCATCATCGTCTCGGCCTTTTCCGTCACCAGTTCGCTCCTAATCTCCGTGGTGCGAAAGACGCGCGAGATTGGCTTGCTCGGCGCGCTCGGGGGCAAGCCGCGGCAGGTCGCGGCCTGCTTCTGTTTCCAGGGATTCCTGATCGGTTTCGCGGGCACGATTGTCGGACTCGTGCTCGGGTTCACCGCGCTGCATTTCCGGAACGATATGGTCGAGGCGTTCACCAAGCTGACCTCGAGCGAGCAGGTGCTGACACGGTTCTACCAGTTCCGCGAGCTGCCCGGGTATTCGGAAACCCGTGACATAGTCGCCATCGTGGTTTGCTCGGTGGTCATTTCAACCGTGGCCGGATTGCTGCCGGCGTGGCGGGCGGCGAAACTCAAACCGGTGGAGGCGTTGCGCAGTGAATAGGAATTGGCGGCGCGAGATGCTGAAGGCCGGTGGCGCGATGGGGTGCGCTGCGGCGCGGGCAGCGCGCGGGTCCGCCAATTCCTTGAGTCGCCGCGGAGCGGCGACGGACCAACCATGAGCACGGACGATCCGAGCAAGGGTGCTACAAGGCGGCCGGCCAGCGACGATGCACCGGCGGTGCTCACGGCATGTGCGGTACAGAAAAGCTACCAGAGCGGCGATCGCCGGATCGCGGTGCTCTGCGGTGCCGACCTGACCGTGAACTCGGGCGAGAGCGTTTCCATTCGCGGCGAATCCGGCTCGGGCAAATCGACCTTGTTGCACCTGCTTTCGGGGCTCGACGACGTGGACGCGGGCACGATCACGTGGGGGGAGGCGGGGCCGACGGCGAACCGGCGGGCGCGTTACCTCGGCATGGTCTTCCAGTCGTTTTACCTGATTCCGGAGTTGGACGCGTTGCAGAACGTGCTCATGGCCTCGCGGATGATTGCAAGTCCTGGCGCGCGTGATCGCGCGCGGGCCAAGGATCTGCTGGCGCGGGTTGGTCTGGCGGAACGGATGACGCACCTGCCGTCGCAGCTGTCTGGCGGCGAGCGCCAGCGGGTCGCGGTGGCGCGTGCGTTGATGAATGGCCCGAGATTGATCCTGGCGGACGAGCCGACGGGGAATCTCGACGAGCACACGGGCGATGCCGTGATTGAATTGCTGCTGGGCCTCGCGCGCGAGACCACCACCGCGCTGGTATTGGTCACACACAATCCCACCCACGCCGCGAAGACGGACCGGGAATTGCTCCTGCACGAAGGCGTCCTGCGGGCCGTTCGGCCCAGTTCTGGGTTTTGAGTTCTGGGTTTCGGAATTCCGTTTTGCGTTTCGGGTTCTGGCTTCTGACCTCCCGCTTCTCAGTTTTTAGTTCAAGGTGTGGCGGCACCGCCGGATGAGTCTTTCAACTTGAGAATGGACGCGTGGCGGACGCCAATAGCACAAGTGTTTCAATCCAAAACTCAAAACCCGAAACCCAGAACCGCGGGCGAAGCCCGACCCGAAACCGCGGGCGAAGCCCGACCCGAAACCACGGGCGAAGCCCGACCCGGAACCGCCGCCGTCGGCGGCCGCGTGCGCGCGGGCGTCGCCGGCGTGGGCTCGCTCGGACAACATCACGCGCGGATCTACGCGTCGCTGGCGTCGGCGGAGTTGGTTGGAATTTACGAGACGAACGACGCCCGCGCGGCGGAGATATGCGCGAAGTACGGCTGCCGGCGGATGGCGACGCTCGAGGAGTTGGGCGAGACGTGCGATGCGGTCTCCATCGTCGTGCCGACCGATCTTCATGCCGCCGTGGCGCTGCCGTTGCTGGCCAGGGGTTGCCACTTGCTGATCGAGAAACCGATCTGTGCGTCGCTGGCCGAGGCGGAGTCGGTCCTCGCCGCCGCGCGCGCAAGCGGCGCGATCGTGCAGGTGGGCCACATCGAGCATTTCAATCCCGTGATGGGATTTCTCGAGCGTGAGGTGAGCGCGCCGCGCTTCATCACCGCCGAGCGGCTGGCGCCCTTCACTCCGCGCGGCACGGAGGTCGGTGTCGTCCTCGACCTGATGATTCACGACATCGGCATCGTGCTCGAGTTGGTGAAATCGCCGGTCGAAAAAATCGACAGCGTCGGCGTGAGCGTGTTGTCGAAAACCGAGGACATCGCCAACGCGCGGATCGAGTTCGCGAATGGCTGCGTGGCGAATCTCAGCACCAGCCGGATCAGCCTGAAAAAGGTCCGCGAGATCCGCGTGTTTCAGCCGACCGGATACTTCTCGTTCGATTTCATGAACCAGAGCGGACACCTCGTGCGCAAGGCGGGCATGCTCGAGTACGCGGCAAAGCTGATGTCCGGCGCGGCGAAGCCGGGCGATCTCAGTGCCGTGCCCGTCGAGCCGGTGCCGCTGGAAAAAGGGGAACCGCTCGCGCTGGAGCTGGCCCACTTCGTGGACAGTGTCGCGAAAGCGAAGCAGCCAAAAGTCGGCGGCGTGCTCGGGAAGACCGCGCTCGAGGTGGCGATCGCGATTACGGAGCAGATTCGGGGCCGGGCAGTCCTGAAGGACCAGGGACCAGAGACCAGGGATCAGAGACCACTGACTACGGAGCACTGACCACAATTCGCATCTGTGTTCATCCGTGAAATCCGTGGTTGAATTGGTCCGCGTCTGCGCGCGATGACAATGCGCCTTCACCTCCCGCCGCCCGCCAGCAATCGCGTCGATGTCTTGATTGTCGCCGGCGAACATTCGGGCGACGAACACGCGGCGCGACTCGTGCGGGATTTGCGCGCGCAACAGCCGGCCGTCGCGGTGGCCGCGCTGGGCGGACCGGAACTCCAGGCGGCGGGAGCCCAGCTGCTCTATGATCTCACCAGTTCATCGGTCGTCGGGTTGGTGGAAGTGTTGAAGAACTACCCGTTCTTCAAGGCCCTGTTCGCTGAAACTCTGCGGTGGATTGGCGAGTTCCGCCCACGCGTCGTCTGCTTTGTGGATTATCCCGGGCTGAACCTGCGGCTCGCGGCGGCACTGCGCGAGCGTGGCTGGTCGGTGAAGGGCGGCGGAACGATCAGGGCCCTGTATTACATCTCGCCGCAGATCTGGGCCTGGAAGGCCGGCCGCCGTTTTTCGATGGCGCGCGATCTCGACGCCATGGCGGTCATTTTTCCATTCGAACCCGGGCATTACGCCGACACGGCGCTGCCGGTGGAATTCGTCGGCCATCCGTTTGTCGTCACCGACTACGCGTCGCCGGTGCGTCACGATCCGAGCGGGCCGATACTGCTCCTGCCCGGCAGCCGCAAACAGGCCGTCGCGCGGATTTTTCCCGTACTGCTCGCGGGGTTTGACGCCCTGGCGGAGCGCGATGGCATTGTGCTTTATCCGAGCGAAACGATCAAACAGGTGCTGGAAAATCAACTCGAACGCCGCGCGGCATCAGGTGAACGGCGGCGGATTGCGCTGAGGCAGACGGGCGAGCCGGTGGCCGCGTCGGCGGTGCTGACGTCCAGCGGAACGATGTCGATGCACTGTGCGCTGGCGGCGATTCCCGGTGCCATCGCGTACCGGGCGAATCCGCTCACGTATTTTCTCGGGCGGATCCTGGTGAAGGTTCAATACCTCGGGATTGCGAACCTGCTGCTGGGCGGTCCGATGTACCCGGAGTATATCCAACATGCGGCGACACCCGACGCGCTCGCGGCGGAGTTGCGCGCCTGCCTGCACGATCCGGCCCGGCAAACGCGGACACGCGAGCACGCGGCGCGGTTGCGCCAATTGCTCGGAGTCTCCGCCAACGGCACCGCCGCCGACTGGCTTGCGCGGCACCTTTAGCAGCCCGCGGGCGCGGAACGACAGCGAGGCGTTTCCTGTTATTTTCCTCGCGGCGAGCGCGCCTTCCCAGCGGGCTGCTTGGGCCGCGCTGCGCGCGGCATTAGGCAGGCTCAGCAAGTCACGGCCGAAAATGCCCCGCATTTTCGCTTGGCACCCTGTCGAGGCGGGCTGCGCGGATGCCGGAAAACAATGGGACGAACAACGCTTTCGAATTACGCCTGACAGGGTGCTCGCCAAGGAGTCCGATTCTGGTTTCCTAGCGCAAATTGTGGATCTGACCCCGTCGACGCGTCACTGGAGAAGTCGAGCCTTGCCGCTGTTTGTATTCGCGACCGGGCTGGCGATCGCGGTGGTGATTTGGATTTCGGTGTCGCGCGAGCTGCAACGACAGGATGCGGCTCGATTCGAGCGGCTGATCGAGCGGATGGAGGATGATCTCGAGCAAAAATTCCGCGCCGCCGAGCAGGCGCTTCACGCCGGGCGTTCGTTGATCGAAAGCACGGGTGAACCATCGGCCGCGCAGTGGGCGCGCTTAGTGGATTCACTGTCGCCATTCTTCGATCCGGGCGTGGTTGGAATCGGCCTGGTCGAACGGATTCCGCGGTCGCAGCTCGACGCGATGGAGGCGCGGTTGCGGTCGGAGGGCCGGCCGGATTTCACGGCGGAACGCGACGGCGAAAATCCGGATGTTTTTCTCGTCACGCAAATCGAACCGCTGGGCCGCAACGCCCGTGCGCTGGGCAAGGACATCGGCTCCGGCACCGTCCGCCGCGCCGCGGCGGAACAGGCGATGCGGACCGGCGCCGCCGTGATCACGCGCAAGATCAGCCTGATTGAAGGCGAGGGGCGCGTGCCCGGCTGCCTGTTGTTCCTGCCCGTGTACGCAAACGGCACCGCGCTTCCTGATGCCGCCGCGCGTGAACGCGCCTTGCGCGGCTGGGTGTATGCCTCGCTGCGGATCGACCTGCTCCTCCGCGCCGTGGTGCTCGCAATGGATGGCCAGGCGGAATTTGAGGCGTTCGATGGGGCCGAGACCGACGAGCAGTCGCTGCTTTTCGATACGAACACCCACGTCGATCTCGGTGGCCGCGACTGGGTCGAACGTGCGCATCGCGCCGGCGCGGCTTTAGTGACCGAGCTGCCGGTGTCGTTGTTCGGACGGACGTGGCAACTGCGTCTGCGCACGACGCCATCGTTCGATGCGCGCAGCAATCACCTGCTGGTGTCGTTCATCCTGTTTGGCGGGCTGAGCATGAGCGTGCTCGGCTCGGGCCTCACGTGGGCGCTCGTGAACAAACGCCGGCAGGCGCTGAAGCTGGCGGAGGAGATGATGGTGAGTACGCGGCGGGCGGAGGCGGAGGCGCGGAAACTCGCGCTGGTCGCGAGCCGCACGGCGAGCGTCGTGATCCTGGCCGATGCCAACTGGCACATCGACTGGGTGAACGACAGCTTTACGCGTTTCTTCGGCTACCGCGCGGACGAGGTGAAAGGCCGGCGGCCGGGCGAACTGCTTGGCGGCCCCGAAACCGATCCAGCGGTGGTCGCGCAGATTGATGCGGCGTGCAGCCGGGGCGAGCCGTTCAAGGGCGAGATCATCAACTACACCAAGGACGGCCAGCGGCGGTGGGTGGAACTCGACATCCAGCCGCTCGAGGACGAGGCGGGAAATGTGACCGGGTACATGAGCCTCCAGCTCGACATCACCGAGCGAAAACGAATTCAGCACGAAATCGCCCGGAAGGAAGCCGAGTTCCGCTTCATTTTCGAAAGCGCGTCACTCGGTCTCTCCTGGCTTTGGGTTGGCGCCGATGGAACGCGACGCCGGCTGACCAACGAGTCTCACCTCGCCATCCTGGGTTTGACCCGCGAACAGATGCGCGATCCGGAAATTTTCCGGCGTATCACCCATCCGGACGATTGGGCCGCCCAGCAGGTGCTGTATTCAAAACTCGAACGCGGCGAAATCGACCGGTTCTCCATTCCCAAGCGATATCGCCGCCCGGGCGGGAGGGAGATCTGGGTCGAGCTCACCTTCCACCGCTTTCGCGATCCGGGCGGCGGATACCAGGAGGTTTCAACGCTCGTGGACGTTACGCCGCTGCGGCGCGCGCAGGAGGAGATCGGGCGCAAGGAAGCGCAATTCCGGTTCATCTTCGAAGCCGCGCCGATTGGGATTTCGTGGCGCCGGGTGAAGGCGGATGGCACCACCTTGCGGCATTTGAACGACGCGCACTTGCGGCTGACCGGGCTCACGCGGGAGGAGAGCGCCCAACCAGGCGCATTCGAGGCCGTGAGTTTCCCCGAGGAGTATGCGATCCAGCAGAAACTCTACGCCCAGCTCGTCGCCGGGCAGATCAACCACTTCTCGGTCGAAAAACGTTACCGGCATCGCGATGGCCGCGTCGTCTGGGCATTTCTCCACCAGCAGCGCCAGACGTATCCGGATGGCGGTTTCGAGGAGTTGTCCACCGTCGTCGACATCACGGAGCGAAAGGAGGCCGAGCAGAAACTTGCGCAGGAGCAGGCGCGTTTCCGGACCATCTTCGAGTTTGTGCCGGTCGGCCTGTCCTGGTTCATCGTCGGGCGGCAGGGCGAGACGCATTATGTGAATTCCGCCCACGCACGGTTGACGGGGGTGCCGGTCGAGCGTGCGAACGACCTGGAGTTGTATGCGCTGGCGACGCATGCGGAGGACAACGCGAAACAGGCGGAACTCACCGCGCGGCTGGCGCGCGGGGAAATCGATCACTTCACGCTCGAGAAACGCTGCCTTCACCCGGACGGCGCAATCGTCTGGGTGGTCCTGAATGTCCACGTCGTCCCGGATCCCGTGACGGGCGAGCGGCAGCAGATCACGTCGCTGGTCGACATCACGGAAATCAAGCGTCAGACGGGCGAATTGCATGCGGCCAAGGAATCGGCCGAGGCGGCCAATCTCGCCAAGAGCCAGTTCCTGGCCATGATGAGCCACGAGATCCGCACGCCGATGAACGGCGTGATTGGGATGACCTCGCTGCTGCACGATACGAAGCTCACGTCCGAGCAGCGCGATTACGTCGAAACCATCCGGCACAGCGGCGATGCGTTGCTGACCATCATCAACGACATTCTCGATTTTTCGAAAATCGAATCCGGCCGGATGGAGATGGAGAACGTGGAGTTTTCCGTGCGGGAATGCGTGGAGGGTGCGCTCGATCTGCTGGCGCCGCGCTGCGCCGAGAAGGGCCTGGATTTGCTGTACGAAATCGCGGACGGGGTGCCCAACACGGTCCGCGGCGATCCCACGCGACTCCGGCAGGTGCTCGTCAATCTGCTGGGCAACGCGGTGAAATTCACCGGGCACGGAGAAGTGGTGCTCTCGGTCGGCAGCCAGCCGCACTTCAATGGCGGGCTCGAGCTGCTGTTTTCGGTGCGCGACACGGGGATCGGAATTTCCCGCGACAGCATGGCACGGCTCTTTCAGTCCTTCACCCAGGTCGACTCGTCCACCACGCGGCGATTTGGCGGCACGGGCCTCGGGCTGGTGATAAGCAAGCGCCTCGCCGAAATGATGGGCGGCCACATGTGGGTGGAGAGCGACGTCGGCAAGGGTTCGGTGTTCCATTTCGCGATCGTGGTCGGGCCGGTGGCGAGCAAGCCGCGCCCGTGGGTGGCGCCGGGACGGCCCAACCTTGCCGGCCGCGGCCTGCTCGTGGTCGACGACAATGCGACCAATCGTCGGATCCTGCACGATGTGGCCGTGGGGTGGGGCATGCAGGTCCGGGCCGCGGCCTCGGGGCCGGAAGCGCTCGGCTGGCTGGCCGAGGGTGAGCAATTCGATGTCGCCGTGCTCGACATGCACATGCCGGAAATGGATGGCGAGACGGTGGCGGCCGAAATCCGCCGCATCCGGAGCGCATCGGTCCTGCCGATGATTCTGCTCTCCTCGCTGGGCGCGCGGGATCAACTCGGCGACACAACGTTGTTCTCCGCGTTTCTCACCAAGCCGGCGAAACCGAACCAGTTGTTCGAGGCGATTTGCGCCGTGTTGCGGGCCGATCCTGCCACCGTGCGCGTGCCCTCCGTGCACCCCTTCACCCCGGGATCACCGGTGCCCACCCGGCCGGAGCACGTGCTGGTGGCGGAGGACAACACGGTGAACCAGAAGGTCGCGCTCTACATGTTGAGCAAGCTCGGCTTTCGGGCCGACATCGCGGCCGATGGCAACGAGGTCATGCAGGCCGTCCAGCGGCAGCACTACGACATCATCATCATGGATGTGCAGATGCCGGAAATGGACGGGCTTGCCGCGGCGCGGCTGCTCAACGAGCGCTGGCCCGGGCGCCGCGAGCGACCCTGGATCATCGCCCTTACCGCGAATGCGATGCAGGGCGACCGCGAAGCGTGCATCGCCGCCGGCATGGACGACTATATCAGCAAACCCATGACAACGGAGGAACTGGTGGCCGCGATGGATCGGGCGTGCGCCGAAATCGGGAAACGATAGCGGCTCGCGGTTGGCGCCGACGATTGCAGCACTGCGACTCGGGAGACAGCGCCCGTCACCTGGGAGCGCGGGCGTTTCGCCCGCAGGGAATCGTCATCTACGGCGAAGCCGGATTTCGCGATGCCGGCGGGATGCTCCCCTGAGAACTGAAACTCGCCGGTTCGGGCCGTGCGGCCAGCCCCTCCACCTGCGGCGCGATCTGCCGCCACAGCGCGTCCGCTTTTTCCGCCGCCATCGCCCGGCACTTCGCCAGCTCGGCTTCGCGCGCGGCGCGGTTCTCCTCCGCGATCTTCGCAAGGTCGTCGAGATTGTACAAAAACACGTTCTCGATTTCCGCCACCGCCGGGTCGACATCGCGTGGCAGCGCCTGATCGATGAAGAACAGGGGCCGCGCCGGGCGCCGCTGCATGGCCGCCTTGGTGGCGGCGAGCTTCATCACGGTGTCGGGCGCCGACGTGGCGCAGACGACGACGTCGAATTCAGAGAGCCGGAGTTCCCGCTGGTCGAACGGCATCGCACTGGCGCCGAGCGCTTGCGCAAGTTCCATCGCGCGTTCAAACCGGCGGCTGGCGACGGTGAGCGCAGCCGCGCCGCGGCTCTGGAAGGCCTTCGCGGTTTTCTCGCCAATGTCTCCGGCGCCAAGCAGTAGAATCCGCGCGGCCTTCAGGCTGCCGAAAATGTTGAGCGCGAGCTCGACCGCGACGTTGGCCACGCTCACCTGGCCCGCGGTGATCGCGGTCTGGGTGCGGACGTGCTTCGCCGCCTGAAATCCCTTTTGAAAGACCCGGTTCAATACGGGACCGGTCGCCCCCCGCGCCTGGGCCGCCGCGTACGCATCCTTCACCTGGCCGAAGATCTCGGTCTCGCCGATCATCTGGGAATCGAGCCCGGCGGAAACTTCGACGAGGTGCTGGATGGCGTCGCGCCCGTGCAGGCTGAGTCGGATCTTTTCGAACTCGGCGGGATCGAATTGTTGCCGCGCACAAAATGCGGCCGTCACCTGTGCCGTCGTCTCGGCCGTGGTGGCAACGCCGTAGAATTCCACACGGTTGCAGGTGTTGAGCACCGTGAATTCCTTCAGTCCCGGCAGCGAGGCGAACTCCTGTTGCAACGCGGCGGCGGCATCCGCATTGAGCGACAGCCTTTCCCGGATGGCGAGAGGCGCGCGCTGGTGAGTGGCGCCGATGACGAAGAGGCGGGCGCTCATGAGCGACGAGAAAACGTGGGGCCGGGCTCCTCGCGTCCCGCCACCTTGGGCTTCGAGGCTGGGTGCCGGCTGTTGTCGGCGGCGTAAAGCGAGACGAGCGCGCCGAGAAACAACGCGACGCACGCCCAGGCGAACTTTTTGGCGAGCAGCACTCCCCGCAGGCGCAGCCCCAGCGCGACCACGGAGACGGCCCAAACCGCGACGGCGGCAAACACCTTCGTCGCGCCGGCACTCGACGGGTCGCGCATCCAGATGAACGAAATGATCGCGAGCGACACGGTAAGAATCGTCACCCCGGCCCCCAGCAGCCGGACACTGATCTGATCGAGATCGAAGATTGACGGCAGAAACGAGAACCAGCCACCAATGTGTTTCGCCTTTAGCGAATAGTTGCGCAGCAGGAACATGATCGACGTCAGCGCGAGCAGCGCGAACACACCGTAGCTAAACACCGCCAGCGCCGCGTGCAGCTCGATCCACGGATTGCTGCCGAAGATGTGCGTCCGCTGCATGGCATCCCAGCCGGGAATCGACAGCGAGAGGAGCGTCAGGGCCGCGGTCAGGCAGGACGTGAAGTAGCCGAGCAGGCTCTTCCGAAAGGTCACGCCGATGACGAGGTAGAGCGTGATCGCCGACCAGGCAGTGAACTGAAAGATTTCAAACGTGTTACCCAGCGGGCAGCCGGCGACGGCACGGCCGCGGATCCCGAGCCCGAAAAGCTGAACCGCGTACCCGATCGCGATGAGTACGTAGGTCGTTGTCCCCGATGGCCGATCGTTGCGCAGCAGCGCAATGGTTCCCTGGGCGAACCCCGCGAGGTAGAACCCCGCGGCGATCCACAACCAGGCGCGATCGGTCAATTGATCCAGCATTTGAGTGGGCTGACGCTAGGGCCGGCGCGCTGCCGCGCAAGTCTTCGCCCCCGGGATGCCAAGTCCTGCACGGGGAATGGCAATAAGGGACCAAGAGACCAAAGGACTAAGGGACAAAGGGACCAAGAAACCAGGACTGGAGGCTGGTTACAAACGACGGACGAGAAAGGATCTACCACACCCTGTAAATCCACCGAATGGACGAACGTCTTCGTCCCTTGGTCCTTTAGTCCCTTAGTCCCTTAGTCTCCGCCCGCCCACTTCGGTGCTCTCTTCTCGTTAAAGGCGGCTACGCCATCGAGCGCTTCGGGGGAGTTGCGGGCGCCGAGGTGATGGGCGTGGGCCCGTTCGAGATCGCCGGCGAGGGGTGCCGGCCAGAGTTCGCCCAGTAATTTCTTGGTTTCAGCGAGCGCCGAGGGGCCCCCTTGCAGCAGCGAGCTGATAATCGTCCGCACTTCGATTTCGAGCGCGGCTGAATCGGCGACGACGCGGTTGAGCAGGCCGATCTGATGCGCGTGTTCCGCGTCGAAGAGTTTGCCCAGCAGGAGCAGCTCACGGGCATCTCGTTCCCGCACCTGTCGCCGCAAGAACGTCATGATCAGTGCGGGCACGAGCCCACGGCGGACCTCGGGATAACCGAATTTCGCATCGCGCGTCGCGAGGGAAAAGTCACACGCGCTCATCAGCCCGGCGCCGCCCGCGATGGCGGCGCCTTGCACGGCGGCGATTGTGATCAGTCGCGTCGTGGCCAAACGATGCAGCGCCTCCTGGACGAACCCGGCCGAGCGTTGGGCAAAATCGGGCGTGCCCGCCTCGGCGAGATCGAGCCCGGAACAAAACACCGTGCCGGCACCGCGCAGCACGAGGATCCGCTGCGAGGCGTCTGACTCGGCGCTTCTGACTGCCGCACAAAGTTGTTCGAGCAACTCGACATTGAGCGCATTGCGCTTGTCGGGACGATTTAGCGTGATCGTGGTGATGGCAGCATCGCGCGACGTGACGACAAGTGAAGACATGGTTTAGCCGCAGATTACCCGTTATCCGTGTTTTTCGCGGTCGAAAATTTCGGCGCGTCCACCGGCATTTCCAGCAACGCCATGCCGAGCGTCTTGCCTTGGGCATCGATGCGCAGGGAACGACTGCCACCGCCCGCCAGAACGTGGGGCAAAACGAAATTCAGCGCCTCCAGATTTGGAACTTCATAGCGGGTGACGGTGCCCACGCCGAGCGGACGAAAAAAATCCTCCACGCGCCCGGCCGTGAGATGCTCTCGAATCCAGCCATACGCGGCGGCCGACCGCGCTAGCACCGCGACGTTGGCCGAGTCGCCCTTGTCGCCGCTGCGGGCAAATGCGATTTCACGAAGCGGGATCATGGGCTTGTTTTATGAGGCCTCAATCAGTGATTAACCGCCGGCAACAACCGCATCTGCGGCTTCACCGCGTCGCACGGGATCGTGCACGGCCAGTAGCCGAGGATCGGCAGGACCTTGGGCCGGCCGGTCGCATATCCCGTCACGCCCTGCGGTCCGCAGGTCACAAGCGGCGCGATTTCTTTCGTGAACCGCTCGACCGGTTCCTTCGTATCCGCCGCCACGCTGATCCGCAGGACGGTTTCAACCAGGTGCGTGTCGCTCATCCGGCTGACGATCCCGCGCACACTCGCGCCGGTGCCGAGGCACTCGACGAGGCTCTCGCGATAAACACAGCCGGCGGCACGCAGCCGATGCAGCACCGCGTCGCCGGCGTGACGCGCTTTCTTCACCGCATCGTGGCCGAAAATTGTCAGCAGCCCGTGCGCCTTGTAGCCGTCGCGATAGGTCGCCGACACTTTATACGTCGCCGGTGGAGCCGCTCCCGCCGCCCCGGAAACGCGGACGCGGTTGCACCCGACTGATTCGACGGCAAGTGAGAGAAATGAAACCGTCGCGTCGGGCGAAAGGTAGCGGCCCGGATCGCCAACCTCGTACAGGAGTTGCTCCTTTACCGTTTCGAGCGTGACAGCGCCGCCGGAGCCGGGCGGCTTGGTAATCACGCACGAACCGTCGTCCGCGACCTCGGCGATCGGGAACGGTGTGTTTTCCGGATGGGGCAGCGACAACCACTCGGTTGAAAACCCGCCGCAAACCTGGGCGCCGCATTCGATCAGATGGCCGGCCACCGTCGCACCCGCGATCCGATTGTAGTCGTTGGCATTCCAGCCATAGTGCGCGAGACAGGGGCCAACGGTGAGCGATGGGTCGGCGACGCGGCCGGTGATCACGATGTCGGCGCCGGCGCGCAACGCGTCCGCGATCGGGGCCGCACCGAGGTAGGCATTTGCGGTCACGAGGCGGTCCGCGACGGTGACGAGCGCCGCGTCGGTCTCGAGATTGGCAAAGTTCCCGGTGCTGGCCTTCAGCAGCGGCAGAACATCGTCGCCCTTCACAATCGCGATGCGCAGCCGCGAGAGCCCGGCGGCGGCCATTTCCGCCTGCACGGCCGCGGCGCAGGCTTCAGGCGCGAGCCCGCCGGCGTTTGTGACGATCTTGGTTTTCCCGCCATTCCGGTAAAACGGCACCAGCGAGCGGACCACATCGACAAAATCGCGCGCGTAACCGGCCGCCGGATCCTTCGCGCGCATGCCCGCCATGATGGAGAGCGAAAGCTCGGCGAGATAATCGAGCGTGAGGTAATCGAGATCGGGCACCGCAGCGACGAGCCGGGCGGCGGCGTCAGGCTGGTCGCCCCAGAAGGCGGAGGCATTGGCGATGGTGAGGGGATGCGGCATGGGCGAATCTTTCCTCTTTCTCGTAATCTTTCCCGTTCTCTTTCTTCCGATTGTGGCCGGAAGACAATGAGGAAGGAGGAGAGGGAAGATCCAGGCGGAGGAGAACGACGACGACTTTCAAACCTGGATCACGCCCGTATGGAAGCGTGCGGCTGGCGCGGGCCGCGTGGCGCAGGTCAGCGCATGCAGGAGCACCGCACGTGTGTCGTGCGGTTGGATGATGGCATCGACCCAGCCGCGAGCGGCGCCGTAGCGGATGTCGGTTTGCTCGACGTATCCATTTTTCACCTGCTCACGTAGCCGCGCGAGTTCCTCCGGCGAGCGGTCCTTCGCTCCACGCGCGAGGATGTTGTAGACGACGTCGCTGGCCTGCGCGGCGCCCATGACCGCATAGCGAGCGTTCGGCCAGGCGAAGATGAAACGCGGGTCGAACGCTTTTCCACACAGCGCGTAATTTCCCGCCCCATAACTGCCTCCGACCACGACCGTGAGCTTTGGCACCGTCGAGTTGCTCGGGTTCGCGGATCTGCAACCGCGCGCTCCAGATCCATGGCGGCTATGGCTATACGCGCGACATTCCGGTGGAGCGATTCTGGCGCGATGCGCGGTTGAGCGAAATCGGCGAGGGTTCATCCGAGGTCCAACGAATGGTGA
>JAUSID010000142.1 GCA_030648295.1 Opitutaceae bacterium
CTCGGGTTCATGCGGGCTAAAAGCAAGACCGCTCCGCGGTCTTGCCCT
Organism: Opitutaceae bacterium; assembly: GCA_030648295.1. Taxonomy (GTDB): domain Bacteria; phylum Verrucomicrobiota; class Verrucomicrobiia; order Opitutales; family Opitutaceae; genus ER46. Next base: position 49 of record JAUSID010000142.1, read on the forward strand.
TAGCCGGGAAATCAATTGCGCGTTCGCTGGCCACCCAACCTCCGAACACGCTGTCGGCTCGCGGCAGAGGAGAGTGTGAAATTTCCCGGCTAGTGTCGCAACGACGGCGTACATTTCGAATGTCGTTGCGCGACGAGCGCGCAACCTACATCTGCGGGCGCAGCGCGCGTGATCTCGAAAAACTCCCTTGATGGCACCTGCGCCGCCCTGGAATCTGCCGCGATTCGGCGGAACGCGGTTGCGCTCTGACGGCGGCTTTGCCTGTTTTGCGAGGACTGTCGCCAAGTTCGCCAGTCGCATTAAATCATGCCCGGCACGTCCCATTCCTTTTTCAGCGCCGCCACTGGCGAGTCGTCCGGGCCCGCCGTCGGGTCCGAGTTCGGGGCCGACACCGATGAGCAACTGATCGCGTATTTGAATCTGAAGCTGCGGGAAATCGGCCAGCCAGGTGTGGCGATTGCCGGGACCAACCGGCTCTCCGGGCTGCTGGATCATTTTCTCGCGCTGAGTCGCGAAAAAGATCGCGCGCTCAAACGGCATCTCTGCCCAGTTGATCAACGGCTCCAGAATTTCCTGTACGATCAGCTCGAAGGTCACTGCCCGGTTGCGCGGCTGCCGGCCACCACGCTCGTGCTGGACCGCCCCGGTCTTGCGCGCGTGCTTTCGCTGCCACCGGACGCTGATCGTTACGAGAATCCGACGCTCACGTCGCACCGCGTGCGCCAGGGCGTGATTCACAACCCGCGCGCCGATCGCCGCACCACCCAGGGCATCTTTCACATCGCGGAATTCGGCGTGCCGGTGCCCGACGACAAGCAGGCGGTGGCGCCCGCGGTGTTCGGCCGGCTGGTCGAGCACGCCCTGAACCCGCCCGCCGAACTGCTGCGGCTGCCGTTCACGTCCACCTCGGCCGCGCCGGCGGAATGCTTCGTGTCCCTCCACCTCCGCCCGGTGGTCTGCCCCGCGGTCCCGGGTTACACGCCACAGCGTTCACTCGAAACCCGGTTCTTCGCTCCGGGTGCGCTCGTCTCCAATCTCGACTTCGTCGAGCGGATTTTCGGCAACGCCGGCGATCCGCACCTGCCCGAAAACGACGCGGCACTCGATCCGCAGCATTGGACGGGGCACACCGGCTGCGTCATCCTCGCCACGCACCTGACGAAGCTGACGAAACGCGAACTCGGGCTGCCACAGTGGGACGGCGCGACCGAGCGACAGCGGCGCGATGGGATGGCGTGGAAGAAACCGGGGGAGCTGTACAATGACGGCGCGGCCTTCAAGATCAGCGCGCGTGATCCCAGCGGCATCATCATGACGGTGATCGCCGACAATTATTTCGGATACTGCAAGAAGGACGTGAAGGCGCAGATCAGCTTTGCGGCCAACCTGCTCGGCGGCGTCGAGGAGGAGCATGCCGGCGGCGCGATCGTTTTCCCGAGCTATGATCTGGGTGAGGACTTCAAGCTCAGCGACCAGCTGGCGATGGTTGATCACACGTTCGAGGAAACCGTGGCCCAGCTCGGCGATCGGATTGATTTGCAGCCGGGTCGGTGGGCGCGCGACCGCAAATATCCGGATATCTGTTACGTGCCGCGCGACGCCTATTTCGACCTGCGCGCGCAGACGATTACCTGGGCGGTCCGCGACGCCGCCGGTGAAAAACCTTCCCCTCCCGGCGCAACGCCGGGCCGGCAAAGCGTCAAGCTCATGCCCGGGCACACCTACGTGCTGCCGTCGGGCTACAAGATTGAAATGGTGAAACCCGACGAGGGCCGCCGCTGGCGGCTGCGGGGAACGACGGCCGAGGGCGTGCTTTGTCACAAGCCGTGCACCGTCTCGGGCGGCGGCAAATCCGAGATCTCCAAATCGATCGCCGATGCCACGTTCATCGGGCCGAACTTTGTCAGCGAACTCGCGGCGGACTTCGCCCTCGTCGATGAGATCCTGCGCCGCGAATACGGTCAGCGGTTCCGCGATTCGTCGCTCAACAAGCCGCGCGGCCGGCCGCTGCTGAGCCACGAGCGCTCGCTCGGCTCGGTGGTGAAGCTGTTGAGCCCGAGTCCGGACTACACCGACGAATTCAACGCGTGGCTCGCCACCATCCCGCGCTACATCCACGACCTCGTGCTGCTGATCAAGCGCTACTACAAACCCGAGTGGGGTGATGACTGGCGCCGGCATTTCAGCGTCGACACGATCAACGGCCGGCCGGGCAACGAGGTGAAGTATCACCGGCAGAAGGTGCTCACGCATTACCTGCGGGTGGGGTTCACGCCCGACGGCGGCTGGCGCACGTACAGCCTGCGGAAGGATTTTTTTCCCGCGGTGAAAATCCAGTGCGAGGACGACATCACCGCATCCGTGATCGTGCCGCGACGCGGGCTCGCGGGATTGCCCGCGTGGGCGGAAGACGCGACCTCGCTGAAGTTCGTGCAGAACTGCGAGTCGGCGCTCTTCCAGCGGCCGGACGAGGCGATCGTGCGCGGCTACGACCGGCGCACCGAGCGCGATTTTTCGCGGCCCGGGAATTTCTTCTGCAATTACGAGCCGCTGAACCGCGACGCCGCGCGCGCGATTGTCGAGGACGCGATCGGTTTCGACGCGTTCACCGAACCAGTGCGCGCCATGTTCGAGGACTTCCTGGCCACGGATCGACCGGACTACCTCGCCTCGCCCGCCCACCCGCGCGTCGTCGACGGCAAGCCATCGAAAAACCCCCGTTATCTTCAAAGTCGCCCCGACCTCGAGGATCCACGAACGACGTATCTCGCGCAGGTGGGCGCGCAGCTTTACCGGCGCGTTCCCGCCGGCGCGACGGCGCTATTCCCCGTCGGCGCGGTGCTGGCGGGCCGGCGGTTGAATCCGCCCGAGGGCGGCGTCCGACCGCTGTGCGTTTTCGGGCCGCTGCACTACCAGGAATTTCCCGAGGCGTTCATGGATTTCATCGCCAGTCTGACGGGAAAATCGCCGTCGACGACCGGCGCCGGCTCCGAAGGCGCGCTGACGAAGGGGCCGTTCAACGCCCTGCCGCCGATCCACGATCTCAATGCGGCGTTCGTGTCGTACGTTCTCACCGATCTCGCGGTGTTCTCGTCGGCTGCCGGCTGGCTGGGCCCCAAGTACCGGATCGATCACGACATCAGCCTGCTGGTGCCGGAAATCTGGGCGCGCATGTCGCCGGAGGAGCGCACGCCGCGGTTCCTGGTCGAACACGGGTACCTCGAGCGCTGCGAAGATTGGGAGCACGCCGGCCAGCCGGTGCTCGCCAGCCGGCTGGGCTATCGGATCACCTCGCGTTTCGTGCAGACATTTTGTGGCCGGGTGCTGAGCAACCCGAGCACGCTGTTCACCGAGGAACAATTGCGGCCCGAGCTCCAGGATCGCGCGGTGTTTGCCGAGGGGATGGACAACATCGTGCAGGCGATGCGCACGGCCGCGCAGAGCTATTTCGCCGACGGCTCGATCAAACACGCGGTGCCACCGCTCTACGCGTTGCTCCACATGATGCGCGACGGCGCGTGGCAGGATATTCCCGCCAGCGCTCCGGAGTTTCGCGCCCTGTTCAAGAGAGAAGATGTGTTGAAGAGCGAGTGGTACGCGGGGCGGCTTGAAGCGCAGCAGCGCCGTGACATCGTGCACTGGGAAAAACAGGCGCAGTATCTCGAAAAAATGCTCGCGCGGCAGAATTATGCGGACGTCGCGGCGGAGCTCGGAATCGCGAAACGGTTCGACGCGGCGCGGCACGAACTCGCGGCCGCGCGAAAAAAGGAATATCTCGCCCGGCTGGCCGGCAGCATCGGCGTGGACCCAGCGCTGGCGCCCGCCGCGGTGACGTGAGGAGTGATGCCGTGGGAGCGCGACCGCCCCCGGTCGCAACGATTGAATG
>JAUSID010000145.1 GCA_030648295.1 Opitutaceae bacterium
CAGCCTTCTTTCGTGCTGAGTGCCTCGCGGCCCCCGCCTTGGCTTTCGCTACGGTTGTTTGTCACTGCTTCCGTACATCTCCTTTCATATGTTTAGTTCATGCCCATGCCGGGCACACTGGCTGCGGCTTCCAGCCGCAGATGGGATCGGATTCCAATATCAATCACCGCTTCCCCGACCCGCAGCACCACGGATTCCACGGATCAATCCCGGACCAATCTCGAAATCGTACGATTGGATTGGTCCTGCTCCTTGCTCTGCGGTGCTAAGCCGGAACAATCCAGTTCAACCGCGAATAGACGCCAATTCACGCGAATGAAGAGAGCGTCTTTGGGGAGCACGGAAACGATCAACCAAACGGTGACAATAATTTCACTTGGGCGATCCTCCGCTTCCTCCTCTCGAATTTGCGTCCATTCGCGTCCATTCGCGGTTGTTCATTAAATCGATACGGCTAAGCCGTATCCATTCAGTCGGAGGGCATTTCACGAATGAGAAGATGGAAACCAATTGGTGTAAGGCTGGCGCTTGTCGCCACGCCGCCAGTTTCATTCGAAAAACGGCCCGTCGGCGAGCGACGGCCCTACATTTCACTGCATCGTTCCGGCTTAGCTAAGACGACACCCGCTCTGGACTCTAGCCCGCCACCACGCCCCGATTCCTGCCTGCGCGCTTCGCCGCGTAGAGCGCCTGGTCGGCGGACGCGAGTGCTTCGGCGGCGGCGTTAACGGGCTCGCCCGATTCGAGCACGCACGCACCCACCGAAATAGTCACCGGCACGACCGCGTCACTGGTCCTGCCGCCGTCCGCGGCCGCCGGTCGAAATGAATGTTGCTCCACCGTCCGGCACAATCGCTCCACGATGACGCGCGCCTCGTCCGCCGTGGTCTCGTCCAGCAGAATCAGGAACTCGTCGCCGCCGTAACGTCCCGCGAAATCCCGCTCCGACCGCAGGATCGCCGCCAGCAGGCGTCCCAATTCCTTCAATACGGCGTCGCCCGTGGGATGCCCGTGGCGATCGTTGATGAGCTTGAAATCGTCGACGTCGGCGATGACGACCGCGCGGCCGCGATCGGGCCGGCGCGCGCCACGTTGCCACCAGTCGTCGAGCTCGCTCCGGATCCGCGCGGCGCTCATGAGCCCGGTGAGCCGGTCGTGATCCGCCCGGCGCTGGAAGTGCGCTTTCGTCAGCAGGGCGCTGAGCATGCCGGTCGCGATTTCAAACAGCCGCACATCGACCGGCTGGAGTCCGGCTTCGGCGCCGACAAAGTCACCGGCGAGCAGATACGCGTCGGCCGCCGTTTCCCCGGCCGCCACATAACTGGCGATGTCGCACCCCATGCCCGGCACGTTGAGGGCCGAGACATGATGGTGGAGAAACGCCTGCGCTTCATTGCCGAAAACCGGATCCGGTTGATCGAGAGCGATGGCGAGCCGGGCGCCGCGCAGCAGCTCCGGGCGCCGGGCGCCGGGGTCGAGAACGCCAGCCACTTCAAGCACCAGCGTGCGGTCGACCCTCGCCTCGACGCGGTAAATCACGCTCAGCGTGAAGCCCATTGCCTCGTGGACGATGGTGAGCGGCGCGGCGAAAAACTCCGCCGATCCTGGCGTGCTCTGCGCGAGACCGGCGCCCAGCTCCGCCAGCTTGTGCAGGTACATATCACCCGTGATGCCGGGCGCGCGCACAGGGTTCAGGGGCGGTGTGGGTTCGGATGACGGCGTGGGCAACGTGAAATTCGGCGCGCCCACGTTGCGAGCCCCGCACCGACAGGGCGACGATTTTCCGCTCAGCACGCGGATGACGACGTCGAACAAGGCCAGGCCGTTAATTGCAGATTTCGGATTCGGTGATTTCGGATTTCGGAAACCGGATACCGGAAACCGGATTGAGGAACTTCGGATTGTGGATTTCCAAAGTGGCTGCGGCTTCCAGCCGCAGAGTGCGATCGGACTCCAATATTATTCACCCCGTCTCGCGTTCTTCCGATGTCTCCTCCGTCTCGCGTTCTCAAAATCTCCCTGCTGTACTGGCTTTCCTTCGGACTGCCCGCCGGGCAAGATGGGGCATGAATCATCGCAGAGCCTTCGCGTGTAGGGTGCTCGCGATCGCACTTGGATTGTCGGGTCTGTCGGCCGGCGCGGGCGAGATCACGTACCGCGTCGGGAAGAATGTTCTTCACCGCGTCGACCCGCGCGTGTTCGGGCAATTTATGGAGCGGCCAAGCTGGGGCGAGATCGGTCCCGAGGGGGCACTGGTGCCCGGCACGAACCAGCTCCAGCCGGAAGTGGTTCGCCTGCTCAAGCAGATGCAGATTCCCGTTCTCCGGTTTCCCGGAGGCACGGATGTGGACTTCCTCGACTGGCGCGACATGGTCAGCAACATCCCCGGTCGCGGTGAGCAGCGGCCGGTAAGCACGGGCCACAAAGGGCACAAGGTCACCAACCGATTTGGCTACGACGAGTTCCTTCACTTCAGCGAGAGCGTTAAGGCCGAACCGATCCTCGTGGTGAACCTGCGAGACGGGCTGCTCAAGAAAAGGCCGATGGGCGAGTACGTCCAGCACGTGGCGGGGCTGGTGGCTTACAGCAATGCCCCGATCGGGGCGAAGCTGCCGGAGGGCATGACCGACTGGCCGGCGGTGCGGGCCAGGAACGGTCGCCACGATCCTTATCGCGTGAAGTACTGGCAGATTGGTAACGAGACGTGGGCGTTCCTCGCGGAACTGAAAAAGCTGATCCCGGAGCAGACGGACGTCTACCACGCCGAGTGCATCGTGGCGGTAGCGCAGGCCATGCTCGCCGTCGACCCGAGCATCCGGTTCATCATCGACGGTCAGGATGGGACGTACAAGTCGGCCGAGATCGCCCGCCGGAAGCTGGGCGACAAGGTCAGTCATCTCGTCTTCCACCGCTACACTCCCTGGTCCATCAAGAAGGTGACACGTGACAACGCGGATTCGCCTCCGGGCAAACTCACCGCCGCAGAGATCTGGAACGCGTGGGTCGCCACACCGGACATCGACGACCACGGCCTGGCCGTCTTTCGGGATGAGTTGCTGACCAGGGCCCGCGAAGGCGGCTTCAAGGTGGCCGTTACCGAATGGAACTGGAACGGCTTGTGGGACCGCGCAATCAGGGATCAGGTCGCGCTAAGTTCCTCGCTGGCCAAGGGCGTCGGGGCGGCGGGTTTCCTGCACGCCCTGATGCGATCGGCCGACGTGATCGAGATCGGCTGTCAGTCCATGCTCGTGGGCAACTCTTGGGGCATCCACGCCATCCGGGCTGACGCACAGGGCCGCGAAGCCCCGCGGTACATGCCCAGTGGTCAGGCGACAATGCTGTACGCGCTCCATCACGGCGAGAACCTGCTGGCCATGGACTCCTCCGGCGTGCCGACCTATGCCCAACCGTTCCGCATGGGCGGCCTGGCCCCGAGGACGAAGGTCGCTGTCCTGGACGCCATCGCCACCGGCGGGCCGAAGGCGGTGTTCTTTCACGTGATCAACCGGCACTTCGACACGTCAATGGAAGTGCGGGTGGACCTGACCGATCTGGCGCCGCTGGGAACCACGGCGCAACACTACATCCTCCAAGGCCGCCTGACCGATCCGCCCGCCCCCGGCCAGCCGGCCCAGATCGCCGAGATCACCGACTCGCAGGTGATCTTCGACGGCAAGACGCTCACGTTGATCCTGCCCGCCCGGAGCGTCTCCTGCGTCGAGATCCCCCGCAAGGAGTGGCACCACTGACGTGGGAGGCAAAAAGCCGAACCTGATCACCACCGCAATTTTGGCACGACACGGCCCTTCGCGTTTTCGATGCCAATGTGGCGCGGAGGAATTGCGACCACACGACCATCACGGCCTTCAAGACTGCCGGCTCCGGATGGAACTGCTACGATCCGGCCATCACGGCCTTGAACAGCAGCGAATCCGGTCGGAATCGCAATTGCTCGGCCATCCCGGCCGCGCATGCGCATCGTCTCAGGTGGCAGGGCGGCATGGCTTTCATCCACGAGGCTTTTGATGGTACCAAGTTGATGGTCTGATGGAGAAAGTTGTCTCATAATAGGGAAGCGCACAATGCAATGATCGCGGTCGCGACGAACAGACGGATGGTTTTCATCGAATGCTCTTGTGGCGTCTCATCATCATAGAAACGGACAACGTCAGACGCGACCCATAATACGGGTGGGAGCGCAAATGACGGGCAACCCACTCCCGGAGCACCCGGTTAGTTCGATGTTAGCGGGCCTTCAACGTCGCGAAACCTGCACGGGGCCGGCCCGCCCGCGCTGTTTACCAACCCACCTCGGCAAGACGCGGCCGTTTTTGGGATTCCGCAGGCGCGGAAGGCGCGACGGCCGGCCGCATCACGAGGGCGGAAAGGGGAACGCTAATCTTCGCCAATGATCGCTGATGAATCGGCGCGCAGTCACAGCTACGAGAAGGAAAGCCGTATCGATTCAGTGGACAACCGCGAATGAACGCGAATGGACGCAAATTCCAGAGGAGGAGGGGGAGGATTGCCCAGGTGAAACCGTGGTCACCGTTTGGTTGATCGTTTCCATGGACCCCAAGACGTCCTCTCCATTCGCGTAAATTGGCGTCTATTCGCGGTTGAACTGAATTGGTCCGGCATAGTTGGCGGAGCGCTTCGCCGCGTTGCCGAATTGGAAGTCGTGCGTGCCGTAGCGCGGCCGGCAGGGTCAGCCTTCGATCGCCGGATTAAATGCACGCTCGCAACGGCGAACATGGCCGCTTTCGCCCCGCCCGTTGACAGCGAGGGTAACCAAACGTTGGCTGCACGGGTGTTGAAAACACCGGACCGTTGTCTTTTGCACCCGCTCGAACGCGCGGCCAGGGCTGAAGATTCCAGTGCGAATTTCGCTTCTCGGCCGCGGCGCCATCTGCCCCACGTCAGGTCGTTTTTTCAGAACGCAATCATGAACCGGAGTGACGGCATGCAGGAGGTAAAATGATCGATATCATAAAAGGCGCGAACGCGTGGCTGAACAATATCGTCTGGGGCCCACCGATGCTGATTCTGCTGATGGGCACCGGCCTGCTCCTCACGATTCTGACCCGGGCGGTGCAATTCCGGCATTTGATCTTTGCGCTGCGCGAAGTGCTGGGCCGGCTGACCAGGCCCGGCGGCGGCGAGGGCAGCGTGACGCCGTTCCAAGCGGTCGCCACCGCGCTGGCATCCACCGTCGGCGTCGGGAACATCGCGGGTGTCGCGACCGCGATCTTCCTGGGCGGTCCAGGCGCGCTCTTCTGGCTCTGGATCTCCGGGCTGCTCGGCATGTGCACCAAGTTTGCCGAGATCGTGGTGGCGCTCCATTACCGGGAGAAGGATGCCTCCGGGACGATGCGGGGCGGGGCGATGTACATATTGAAGAAGGGGCTCGGCATTCCCTGGCTTGGCGCGATTTTCGCGCTGCTCACGGCCCTCGCCGCGTTTGGTATCGGCAACATGGTCCAGGCCAACTCGGTGGCGGACAGCCTGCGGGCGACGTTCGGCATCAAGCCCGAAATCACCGGCGTGGTGCTGGTGGTGGTGTCGGGAGTGGTAATCCTCGGCGGCATTCGCCGCATCGCGGAGTTCACGCAGATCCTGGTGCCGTTCATGTGCATCTTTTATCTGGGCGGCGGCGTGGCGATCCTGCTGACGCACCTGGGCGAACTGCCGCACGCGCTGCGACTGGTGTTCGACGGTGCGTTCAACGGGACGGCGGCGACCGGCGGGTTTGCGGGCAGCAGCGTGATGCTGGCGATGCGTTACGGGGTCGCACGGGGCTTGTTCTCCAACGAGGCCGGGCTGGGCAGCGCACCCATGGTGCACGCGGCCTCCAACACCGACCATCCCGTGCGTCAGGGCATGTACGGGATATTCGAGGTATTCGTGGATACCATACTGATCTGCAGCACGACCGGGCTCGTGATCCTGGTGACGAGGACCTGGGACAGTGGATTGACCGGCGCGGCGCTGTCGGTGCGCGCGTTCGAGACCGGCCTGCCGGGCACCTGGGGCAGCATCGTCGTTACGCTGGGCCTGCTGCTGTTTGCCTATTCGACCATCATCGGCTGGAGCTACTACGGCGAGACGGGCATCGTGTACCTGCTGGGTGCCCGGGCGGCGCTGCCGTATCGAATCGTGTGGCTCGTGTTCATCTACCTCGGCGCGGTCGGGTCGCTCCATCTGGTGTGGGACATCGCCGACACGCTCAACGGGCTGATGGCGATTCCCAACCTCATCGCGGTACTCGCATCCATCCCCCTGCTGCTGCGCCTGCAAAGGGAGTTTTTCGCGAAAGCGGATCGGCGGTAGGAAAACGAATTTCCGGACGGGACGGAGGTCGGCCCGAAAAATTAGCGGTTGGAACGCGACTTGGATGGGTTATGGTGTGCACCCATGAAATCGCTGAACGTCGAGTTGCCCGACCGGCTCGCACACGAAGTTTCCCGTCTGGTCCGCGATGGGTGGTTTCATTCGGAAAACGAGCTGGTGCGCACCGCACTGGTGGAATTCCTGCGTACGCGACAGGCCGAGTTGCAGGAGCGATTCCAGCGCGAGGACATTGCGTGGGCCGTGGCTGAAGCGAAACCAGATCAAAAGTGATGCGCTGGGTCGCTGACACCGGCCCGGTGTTGCACCTCGCAGAGGCGGATGCACTCGATTTGATTCCGCACTTGGGCGACGTGGCGATCCCGCCGGCGGTGCGCGAAGAGCTGTTCCGACTGCAGCCGACGGTGAATCTTTCGCCCGACGTGCGAGTCGTGCCTTTGGTCGAGCGCAATTTAGTCGAAGCCGATGATTGGTGCCGCGCCGGCCTGGTCGACCGTGGCGAGGCGCAGGCGATCGCGCTCGCGCGTCAATTAGGAGCCGATGTCCTTCTGACCGATGATGCCACGGCACGTCTGTTCGCGACGACCCTCGGGTTGCAGGCACGCGGCTCGCTCGGCATAATTCTATGGCTGGCCGGTCAGCGGCGGATCTCGCAGGCAAACGCTGCCCGCCATCTGGATCGTCTCGCTGCCACGTCATTGTGGGTGTCGCCGCGCGTAATGGGGGAAGCGCGCGCCGCGTTGAACAGGTTGGGCGGCGCTTGAGCCTGCGTTTGCGCTCCCGCACTGCGCAGAGGGCTTGCTCGAAATGCGAGCGCAGTTCCTCGGCGATTGCGGCTTCATGCCATTTCCGGCGAAACAAACCGGCGAAGCGGACGAACATGGCGCGGAGGGTCTTCATGTGGTCTCGGTCACTCGGCGCGCAATGCCACGACCGGATCGATTCTAGCCGCGCGCCGCGCCGGCAGTAGTGCAGCGAGTAACGCCACGACGATTTGCAGCAGCGTCACGAAACCGAATGTTGCGCCGGTTTGTGGCTTATTGCGGCCGATTCTGCTCCACCGGCAGGCGCCAGCTGTACACATGCGAACCGCTGCCGAAGTAAATCCGACCGTCCAGATAATCGCCGCCGGCGTTGATCGAAACGGGTGACTCCGCCCGCATCTGAATTTCGAACGTTCTCCGATCGACCGAAGCGATGCCCTTCGTGAAAATCGCGTAGAGCGTGTCACCGGGCCCGGACACGAAAACCCGGGGCCCCTGCTGCGACACGCACGGGCCGAATCGGGCTCCCGCGTTCTCCTGGTGTACGACGGTGCGTCGCACGGGATCGAAGACGAAGAACCGGCTTCGGTCGACAAACCCGAAAACAAGTCCCCCGGACCCCGTATACATTGCCGTGTAAGTCTGCGCGCCGGGAAACACGGCCGCATGCCATTCCACTTTTCCCGTGGGCAGGTCGAGCAGATAGAGTTCGGCCTGCGCGGCCTTTTTCTCTCCGCCCGTGCCCGGGCTTGTAGTGGTGCCGCCGAGGAGCTTCCCCGCCGGCAGCGCCACCATGCTCATCGTTGACTGGTCGGGAATGAGGTCGCTGTGCTCGAGCAGCCGGCGCGTTTTCGTCTCTCGATCCCAAAGCAGCAGACCGCCGCCGGTGTATCCATAACCTGGTGTTCCGGCCAGGACGACCATCTTGCCGTCGGGATGGGCCAGGAGGTGGTGGGGACGGTTGATGGCTGGCGCGCATTCCGTGAGGTGGAGCGGATTCGAATCGGCCTTGTCCCGGTCCGAATCGATCCAGGCGCGCGACGGGTCCCACTCCAGCAGGAAACCGTGCGTGTAGCCGCCGAAGAAAACGCGATCACCCTGGCGCGCGACCGTGTTGAATTGCCCGTAAGCCGGGCGGTTGATCCAGCGATCCCGTCTTGGATCGTAGCTGAAAAACCGCATCGGAAACGCCGTCCCGCCGCACACCGTGCCGTCGGGCGAGGTGGCGATGCCCATGAGGTGCGCACCCTCGCTCGTGTAGTCGAAACGAACCCTCTTTCTCTCCCGGGTGTTCGGGTCCTCGACCTCGAGCACCCGCTCGATGGTATCGCAAACCGTCGCCCGCCGGCCGCTCGGGAACTGTTGGTGAAACAAGCCCTGCGACGATGCGATTATCCTTTTCGGGTTCGATCGGGCGTGCGCGCCGATTTTCCGCACGGCGCCGCCGCGGAAGACATGCCAGGAATCGGTGGCGCCCGCGAGGTGACCATACACGCTTCCATCCACATCCCGATAAACCGAGGCGTATCCCTGGGTGCGCTCCGGCGGCGCGAACAGCGCGCGCGCTTTTTCGCTCCGCGGATCGAAGATGATGATCTGCCCGGCCGTGCTCCCGATGCCGACGTAAACCCAACCCGCGTCGTCCACCGCCACGCTGCGCGGATACTGCAGCCAGTTTTCCTTGTTCAGCGTCCCGTGGTCCTTGAACTCGCGTGTCTTGGGGTTGAACGACACCAGCCCGCTGTCCGGGTATGACGCGGACCAGATCGTGCCGTCGTCCGCCTCGGTCATGCTCATGGCCATTCTCGGCCGCGTCTTGCCCGCGAACGTGAAGGCGCGCTTCACCGGATCGAATTCGGTGAAATGGCTGCCGAAATGCGTCTAGTATTTTTGGCCGCGGGAAAGAATCGAGGCGAACGGACCGTCGCCGCCCCACGGATACGGCGTGGCGAACTGTTCGGCGGCCCCGGTGTCGGCGTCGATCATCAACAGGGAGTAGGCTCCCCGATGATCGTATAGCCAGACCAGCATCACGTCGCGTCCCTGCCCGTCGGAGGTCGCAACCATTCCGCGATGATTGCTCAGCGGCGTGGCGACCCCGTGGTCGGTGAAGCCGTTCCCCAGGTCCTTCCCGGCCGTGGTCGCGACGCCCCACGCCAGGAGCAGGGCAAACCGGGTGACTGGAACGATCGCTCTTACGCGCCGCAGTGAGTCTGAAGTCATCCCGGGGGACAAGCCCAGGTTGAATTGCGGATTTCGGATTGCGGATTGCGGATTGGCGAACCCGGAAACCGGATTGAGGAACTTCGGATTGCGGATTTCCAAAGTGGCTGCGGCTTCCAGCCGCAGATGGTCAGATGGTCGGATGTGCGGAGGGCCAGAGGGTCGGAAGCTGCTGCGGCGTCTCGCGTTCTCCCCGTCTCCCGAGTCTCGCGTTCTTCGAAATCTCCCGCGTCTTCGGCCACCGTTTCTTCTTTCTGCTGTTTCTTCTTTCCGCGGTTTGTTTTGCCGTGTCTCCCGCGTCTCGCGTTCTTCCGACGTCTCCCCTGTCTCGCGTTCTTCTCCGTCTCGCGTTCTTCGAAATCCTCGGCCCCCTTTTGCATTTGCCGCTGAGCGCGTCTCCGGCGATCTGTGCGGCATGAGATTACCCCGTCTCGTCATCGGCGTCGCCATGTGTCTGGCCAGTGTCCGCGTTTTCGCCGTGTCCCCGCCGGAGGTCACGCTCACCCGCGCGGATGATCGCGTGCGCGTCGAAATCGGCGGCCAGCTGCTGACCGAATACATCTTCAAGGGCGCTTACCGTCCGTATTGCTATCCGGTGCTCGCGGCGGATGGGACACCGCTCACACGCAACTTCCCCATGAAGCAGGTCGCGGGCGAGGATCCGGATCACCCGCACCACCGGTCGCTCTGGTTCGCCCACAGCGACGTAAACGGCGTCGATTTCTGGAATCAGGACGATGCCGGCAGCAGGCGGCCGAAGGGAAAGATCGTGCACGACGCGCTGCTCGAAACGACGAGCGGCGCCGTCGGCGTGATTCGCGCGCGTGATCGCTGGGTGGCGCCGGACGGCAAAGTGTTTTGCACCGACGACACGACGATCCGTTTCGCCGGGAGTGGAAGCGAGCGCACGATCGATTTCGAAGTGACGCTCAACGCGCCGGCCGATGCACCGGTGGAGCTCAACGACAACAAGGACGGCGTGCTCGCCCTGCGGCTCGCCGCCTGGCTGAACCAGCCGCGACCGCCCAACACGAATCGCCGTTTCACCGGCGGTGTCGGCCAACTCGTCACGGCCAGAGGCGATCGCGATGGCGCGGCGTGGGGAAAACGCGCGCCGTGGGCGGATTTCCACGCGGTGCACGACGGCAGGACGTACGGCGTCGCGATCTTCGATCACCCGCAAAACCTGCGGCATCCGACGTGGTGGCACGCACGCGACTACGGACTGTTCGCCGCGAATCCACTCGGTCAGCACGATTTCGAGCCGAAGAGCACGCCGGTGAATGCCGGCCGTCACACGATTCCCGCCGGCGGCAGCCTGACGCTGCGGTATCGCGTGTTCCTGCATTACGGCGACGAGAAGGAAGCGAAGCTTGGGGAACGGTACGAGGAGTACGCGGCGGGGAAAAGACCGTGAAGTGGTGAAGCGGTGCATCTGAAGAACGCGAGACTCGGAAGACGCGGAAGAACGCGAGACTCGGAAGGAAAGTAGCCCGAATGACTCCGCTATCCGGTTTCCGAAAATCGCCAATCCGCAATCCGCGATCCGAATTTCATGCATCCCGTTTCCGGTCTCCGAAATCCGAAGTGCACCTGCTTCGGTCACCGTTTCTTCCGATGTCTCGCGTTCTTCCAATCGATTCAGTGGGCAACCGCGAATGAACGCGAATGGACGCAAATTCCAGAGGAGGAGGGAGAGGATTTCCCGAGTGAGACCATGGTCACGGTTTGGTTTGTCGTTTCCATGCCCCCCAAGACGTCCTCACCATTCGCGTGAATTGGCGTCTATTCGCGGTTGAACTGAATTGGTCGGGCTTAGCGGTCTCGGCGTCGTGTTTAGCGATCTCGGCGTCGTGTTTAGCGATCTCGGCGTTGAATTTAGCGATCTCGGTGACGATTTCCTCCAACTCGTGGTCGTGCTCAGTGATCTCGCGGTCGTGTTTTTCCATCTCGCGGTCGTGTTCTCTCATCTCGTGGTCGATTTCTCGCATCTCGCGATCGATTTCCGGCCGCTCGCGGTCGCGTTCTCTCGTGTCGCGATTAGTTTCTCTCATCTCGCGGTCGATTTCTGGCCGCTCGGGGTCGTGTTCTGTCGTCTCGCAGTCGATTTCTCGCGTCTCGCGATTAGTTTCTCTCATCTCCCGGTCGATTTCTGGCCGCTCGGAGTCGTGATTTCTCCTCTCGCGGTCGATTTCTGACGTCTCTGCGTCGTGAATACGCGTCTTTGTGTCGCGCACGCGCCATCTGCTGTCGTGCTGGAGCCGATCCGACTCGTTCCCGACACCAACCGCCGGCATCTGCCGCGGATCGCACTCGTGCTGGAGCGGCCCGGCGACCGTGACTGGCGTAAAGGCTCCGCGTCTCGCGTTCTCCTGCTTCGCGTTCTTCGGATGGGCGATGCGAACGGCGGCTTCAATGCCGACGTCTTTGACTGCGGCAAGTTCGTGCCGATCGAAAGCACGCCGTGCGCGTGCGACATGAAAACGAAGACCTTGCTCGCAACCTTGAAGGCCCTGGCTGCCGGTCTCGGGCCGCGGCACCGAGCGTTGGACGGATTTTCCTGTTCGGTTTCGGCAACGGTGCCGGCTATCTGGTGACATGCTTACTGAAACGGATGCCGAATTGCTTCGCCGCTTTGCCCGGGAGCAATTGGAAGCAGCGTTTGCCGAAGTAGTGCGCCGGCATGTGGGACTCGTCTACTCCGTAGCGCTGCGGCAGGTCGGCGGCGACTCGCACCTCGCCGAGGATGTGAATTGAAGAACGCCCGGACGTATGCCATGCAGGTCCTTGCTTCCGACGGGGCGCCGGACGTGCGGGCGCTGTTGGACGGGCGTGCAGCGCGTGCCGGACATCCCGGATTTATCGAGCGTCTGCCATCACCGTAGCGGAAACCGCTTCTGTCACTTCGGTAGAGGTAATTGGGCAATCCTTCTGAAGCACGGCTTGCGGACGCCATTGAACCCTCGCAGCGTGCCGGTGATGCCGAAGTCACGCCGCCGACTCAAGCGAGCCGATATAGTGCGCGCGCTCACGCGCCTCGGCGAACTTTGCGCCGCGCAGCGCGGCAAGGTGGAATTGGCGATTTACGGCGGCACCGTGATGATGTTCGCCTACGACTGTCGCGCCGCCACCAAGGACATCGATGCCATTTTTCATCCGCCCGAAGTCGTCGAGCCTCTCATCGAGCAAATCGCCCGTGAGATGAATCTGCCCGTCGACTGGCTCAACAATGGCGTGAAGAATTTCGTCGGGACGAGAGAGGCCAGGATGACGTTCGCCGAGTTGCAAGTTCCCGGGCTGATGATCACGCGGCCGTCCGCCGAGTATTTGCTGGCGATGAAATGCATGGCGGCCCGGCTGCCCACGCCTTTTCGGGCCGGTGATGTGGCCGACATCAAGTTTCTCGTGAAGGAGCTGGCCATCACGTCGATGAAGCAAATTGACGCGATCGTCGGTGATTTCTACGGTGGTCGCGCGCTGGAAAACGGAAAGCGCTGGCTGGTGGCGGCGCTACTGAAGGAGGTGTCGCATGGAAAAAAGCCCGCGAAATAACTGGCAGCGGCCGCGCAGTCTGCGCGAAGTCGTCGCTTGGGCCGAAACGCCGGAGCAGATCGGAGAAAATCTGGCTGATTTTCTCGATCATATGAATTTGCAGGTGCGGAACCGGGCTCGTCGCGCGCGTCTTGCCGCGGGGATTCGAGCCGAACCGACGCGCACCGGAGATCCCGTGCAGGACGCCTATCTCGCCGCCGTCGCGGTTCATCTGGCGAACACCCTTCGGCTGCCGGCACCGCGCTGGGCGTTATCAAAAAAACGACGGCTCATCCGCCCATGGTTCGCGTTACCCTATGCGTGGGCGAGAGCCGAGCTCCTGCGGAGCTCACCGGCGGCTTTTCGCGAGCGCAATATTTTCACGACCGAGGACGCGTTGCATCGGGTGTGAGGGTTTGTCTGAAACGTTCTCCGATGAAATCAAAAGACGCCGTGCCAGCATGCTGACCGTTCGCCGATCGTTGATTGGTGCACTCGCGTTGTGGATCGCGACGGCATGGCCGCCGGCGCTCGGCGAACCGCCTGCGGACGGCAGGTGGGAGCCGGTTCCAGAATTGACCGATGAGTTCAAAAGGCCGCGTCTCGACGACGCGATGTGGCTCGACCACTATCCCAAGTGGGACGGTCGCAAGCCCGGCTACTTCTCGCCCAAGAACGTCGCGGTCAGCGACGGGAAGCTCCAGATCACCGCGCGGATGGAGGACCTGCCGGGTTTGCCGGAGGGATATCATACGTTCACGACCGGCGCGGTGAGAAGCAAGGTGGCGGTCAAATACGGCTACTTCGAAATCAAGTGCCGGCCGATGCGGTCGAAGGCGTCCAGCGGCTTTTGGTTCAACGAGGGAAGTCCCGGCTGGTGGACGGAGATCGACGTGTTCGAGGTCGGCCCGGTGGGCGGACAGCGGGAGCGGACGATCTTTACAAGCGGCCATGTCTTCCGCGCGCCCGGGCTGGAAAAGGGCTTCGCCAAACCCGGCAAGTGGGAGGCGCCCTTCAACCTGGCGGACGATTATCACACGCACGCCCTGCTCTGGGAGAAGGACATGATCACGTTCTACGTGGACGGGGTGGTATTCCGACAAATGGAAAACACCCACTGGCACAACCCGTCCCACCTGAACTTGAACAGCGAGATCAAGCAGAGCTGGTTTGGGCTGCCGGACAAAGAGGAACTGCCGGCAACGTTCTCGATCGAATACGTCCGCTCGTGGCGCCGGGTCGTGGAGTGATCAATTGCGGATTGCGGATTGCGGATTGGCGATTTCGGACTCCGGAAACCGGATACCGGAGTCATTCGGGCTACTTTCCGGCGCCGCAGCCAGGTTTAACCGCTAATCCACGCCAAGCCGGAACAACTCATTTCAACCGCGAATAGACGCCAATTCACGCGAATGAACGAGCTCGAACCCGATCGTTCGAGGCGCGACCGGAACGCGTCAGCGCGTTGCGGTCATCCCCGGATGCGCCGGCGCTTCTCTCGTTCGTTGGCCGCCGGATCGCGCCGTTTGCCCCGATGGTCGCACCCCGCCTAGAACCGGCCGTTTACCCCGAGCGTCACGGTGACGAAATTCTCAATGTGCCGCCGCAGCCGGTTCTTGTAGCCGACGTACCACTCCTGCGGTTCGTTGAGGATGTTCGCCGCGTCCACGGTGAAGTTGAGCCAGGGTCGGTACGAATAGCCAACGCCGACGTTCACCGTCTTCATCGAGAATCGGTACTGGCGCAGCGCCGGATTGTTCGCGTTGTACGACGTGATGTACTCGCCCGTGAAATTGTACAGCACCCGGGCGTTGAACTTCCGATGCCGCCACGTCAGCGACGCGTTGGCCGCATGCGGGATGAACCCCGCCACTTCCCGCCGCGTCAGGTAGGTGTTTCCGTCGCGCATGCCGTGCGTGTTGATCCAGGTGTAATTGAACGACGCCGCGAGACCCTTCAGCAGCCCGGGGAGAAATGTGAACTGCTGCTGGTAGGCGAACTCCCAGCCCTGCGCGACCATGGTGCCCGCGTTCAGCGAAGTGCGCTCGGTGAAGCCCTCGTACTCGCCTTCGTAACCGTTATCGAGCCCGCCCGAAATAACCCGGACCTCCTGGTTGTTGATGATGAAGTCCTCGATGTCCTTGTGAAACCACCCGATGGTCAGGCTTCCCACCGGTTCGAAGTAATATTCGAGCGTCGCATCCCAGTTGCTCGCCACCTGCGGCCGCAGCGCCGGGTTGTTCACGGTGAGCCACTGGTTTGTCTCGTTGATCGACTCGTTTGGCAGGAGGTTGCTCAGGGCCGGCCGGCCGTAGCTCGTCGACCAGCTCAACCGCGCCTTGAGATCCTTCGTGATGTCGTGATTCACGTGCACGCTCGGGAACCGTTGCGTGTACTTTCCGTGCAGATCGCGACGGCTGTCCGCATAGTCCCGCTGCGCCGTGCCCACCGGATCCGCGCGCCGTTCGGCCGTCGTACTCAGCCGGCGGGAACGCGTCCAGCCCCAGCTCGCGGTCTCCACCTGCTCCAAACGCACCCCCGCGAGGTAGCCCGTCCGGCCCCGCCAGCCGTCGCGACCGAGCCGGCCCTGGCCCATGAGGTAAACCGCGCCGACCTCCTCGGCCATCCCACGCGTCTGCGTGAATTTGTTCTGCTCGTGGAAATAGAGATCCTCCTCCCAAAGGCTCGGGTCCGCGGGCCGGCCGTCGTTCGTCACCATGTGCGATTGCCAGAAAGGAATCATCCGGCCCGTCTGGATCATGTCGTAGCTCACATAATTCGGATCGTGGGGAACGCGCAGATTCGGGTCGTAGCGCACCGTGCCCACATAGTTCCAGCGGTGGCGGTCCTTGCCCCAGAGTTCCATGTCCAGGGCGCGCCAGTGCAAACCCGTCTTCAGGAACATCGGCGTCGCGAACGGCGCGCGGTAGCGCATGTCGTAGCGAAACTGTTTCAGCAACTGGTCGCTCTCGTTCCGCTGCTGTGACAGGCCATCGTTCAACCGCGGCAGATAGTTGTTCGGGTTGGTGAAATCGACGCCGCCGTTCTGGATGAAACGCGGATGGATCGCGTCCTGCGTCTGGTCGACGATCCACCCCGCCCCGCCGAACACGACCTGGTTGCCCGGCGTCTGCGTGGCGGGATTGAACAACCGCATGTTGAGCTGTCCGCCCCGGCCCTGCCCGTTGTTGAGGTGCGTCTGCGCGACGCCCGCGGTGTATTCAATCAGCCAATTCGGATAGTTGTGCTCGCCGCTGAAATCCACGCGGCCCATCCGCACGTAGTAGTTCAGCGGTCCGTCCATCTGCACGTCGATGTTCGCCGCATTGCTGCTCGTGCCGGAGACGAACGGCCGCACCACCGTCACGGTGTCGGTGAACTGGCCTGGGACGACGCCGCTCGTGCCGGGTGCCGTCGTGTTGCCGCCCGTGACCGCGCTCACGCGCACGCGGCGGCGGTGCCGCTCGAAATTGTCGTTCTCCGTGACCGCGAGTGAGAACTTCGTCGTGGGCGACCAGCGGTAGTCAGCCTTGAAGTTCACGCTCATTTGCTTCCGGTTGTTCGTATTGTCCCAAGTCTGGTAGCTGAACACCGGCGCCGGTCCGTTCAGGATGTTCGTGTGGTCCAGCACCGTCTCCCAGCCGCCCACCGTGTTTTCGCTGTAGAACAGATTGAGCGACATGCCGAGGTTCCGCTCGCCCCCGAACACATCGAACACCTCCTGGTGCGTGACGTTCAGAATCGGGTGCGCGCGGTGCTGCGAACGCAGCGGCGTCTGCTCGAGGAACGGCGGCGCCCAGCGCGTGCTGACATTGTACGTCGTCCGCCGCTTTTCCTTCATGCTGAAGGTCGAGCGGGTCTTGAAATTGATCGTCCCGCCGAGCGAGTCCGCGCCCTTGTCCGGCGTATGCCCCTTGATCAACTCCAGCGCCTCGAACATCGCGCCGGTGATGCTCTGCAACTCGAAGCTGCGGTTGGTGCCCAGCGTGGTCAGCGAGCCGCCGTCGACCGTCACGTTGTTGAGCGAGGGATCCATGCCACGCATGTTGAACCGATACGCCAGCCCCTCGTCCGTCGGGCTGCCCGCAACGCCGGGCAGCCGCATCACCACCTCGCCCGCGCTCATGTTCGGAAGATAGCCGAACGAGTCCATCGCGATCACATCCTTCACGTTGTCGGCGTTTTTCTTTTCGGTGATCATCGCCGCGTTACCCTCGCGTTCCCCGGTGACTTTGAACGCGTCCAGCTGGTAAATTCGCGACGTGAGGTCGAAGTCGCGGACGGCGCGCTGTCCGTTCGAGACCGACACTTCCGCCCTGACCGGGTCGAGCCCGATATAGGTCGCGACGATCTCGTGCCGGCCCGCCGGAACATTGCTGATCACGTAGCGGCCGGTGTTGTCGGTGAGCGTGGATTGTTTCAAAGCCGGAATTTCGATTCGGACGCCTTCGAGATGATTGCCGGTTTGCGCGTTGCTCACGTTTCCGGTGATTACGCCGGCATCGGCGGCACGGACATCAGAGTACACGAGGGATGCACTCAACGCCGCGAGCAACAGGAGGGTCCGCGCGACGAAACGCGAAGCCCGGAATGAACCTCGCCAGGGAAAACACGGGGTGTTCAGGTACATGGTAAGTGAGATGAGCGGATTTGCGCGCAACGCGGTGTCATCCGCGAGCGGCTGAATCGATCGCAGCAATGAAACAGCCCGAGGCGCCGGCCGTGGCGCCGCCCATGCTGTATTAAGCGTTATATATCATCTTCGTCGCGGCGACCCCGCCCGCAGGGGCAGCCAGGATGGGCGCAACGACGAATGACTGTTCTCGTCGGGGTGGTAGTAGTGGTTGCGGGAATCCGTGACCCACCGAGGCTCGCGCTCAATCTTCGCCACCTGAAGTTTTTGTCAGGATGCGCGTCGGAGACGTGGTCGCCGAAGAACCCGGCGAGCCGTGCGGTTCGATTGGTCTTCGGGCGCGAACCGAATCTGATCGCACCGGCTCCACCAATGACGGCATCGCCCGCTCCACGCGGAAATCCGCCGGTTGATCGGTGGGTCGCAACCCACTTCTAAGCCGGTGCGCACCGAAGAACTCCCGCCCGAGACGCAACGCGTGGTGGGTGCTTTGCCACTCACCTGCGTATCCGCCTGGGCCGGACGAAGCGTGGATCTCGCGTTCTTCCGTGTCTTCCGCTTCCGCCCTTTGCGCGTTCTGCGTCTTTTTGCGGCAAAGCTGGTCGCGAACTCAGAGCCGCGTGGCCAGACCCAAAAACTTTTAACCGCTAATCGACGCTAATGGACGCGAATCAAGATGCGTGTAGCAGCGAGCGCCAGGCGAGCCGAACCCGGAGGCAAAGATGAGGTCACAGAGCGCACAGAGGACGCACGGGGGTCACAGAGGCGAGCAATTCACCACGTGCAATCACCAAAGCGACCGAGGGCGGTCGCGCTCCCGGCAAGGCCGGATTCCGAAAGTGGCTGCGGCTTCCAGCGGCAGATGGGATCGGTCTCCATTACGCGTTGAGTCAATTGCGGATTTCGGACTGCGGATTGGCGATTTCGGAAACCGGATACCGGAGTCATTCGCGCTACTTTCCTTCCGGGTCTCGCGTTCTCCCCGTCTTCCCCGTCTCGCATTCTTCCGACGTCTCCCGCGTCTCGCGTTCTTCCCCGTCTCGCGTTCTTCCTCTCGCGTTCTTCAAAACCGTCCACTCACGCCAAAGGTGATCGTCGTACCTGGAATGATGGTGCGCTGCATGCGGTCGGGATAACCGCGGTAATGGACCTGATGTTCGTTGAAGATGTTGGCGACGTCGATCGAGAAGGCGAGCGTCGGCCGCCATTGATAACCAACGCCGGCGTTCACCACCGTTCGCCCGGTACGGTAAAGATTCAGCGGCGCGTTGTTGGCGTTGAGCGCATCGAGATAGCCGCCAGTGTAATTGACATTTATCCGCGAGCCAAAACCGCGGTGGCGCCAGCTGAGGCTGATATTGCCAGTTCGCGGTTTGAAATCCGGAACCTCCCCCGTCGAGCTGGCCCAATCGCCGTGCGTCTTCAAATAGGTATAGTTGGCGGAAAGCCCGAGGCCCTTGAGCAAACCCGGCAGGAAGGTGAACTGCTGCTGATAGCTGAGCTCCCAGCCCTGGACCACCGCGGTGCCCAGGTTGCCCCGCGTCAGGATGCTGAAACCCGAATATTCGCCATTGTAGCCATTATCCAGACCGGGACCGACGGTGCCGGCCGGCACGTTGTTTTGGAAGAAATCCTCGATCGTCTTGTGGAAAAACACCGCGGACAAGCTGCCCACCGGCTCGAAATAGTACTCCAGGGATGCATCCCAGTTTTCCGCGGTCTGCGGCCGCAGGCTGGGGTTGTTGATGGTGAGGGTCTCGTTGTTCTCGTTGACACTTTCGTTGGGCATCAGATTCGACAGCGGGGGACGGCCAAAGCTCGTGGACCAGCTTAGACGGGCCTTGAGGTCCTGGGTGATGTCGTGCGTCAGGTGAATACTCGGAAACCACTTGGTGTAGTTTCCCGCAATGTCGCGCCGGGTGCCGGCATAATCGCGCTCGGCCGCGCCAACCGGATCGGCCCGCTGTTCCGCGGCGGTGCTACCGAAGCGCTGGCGTACCCAGCCCCAGCTGTCGTCTTCCGTCTTTTCGACGCGCGCTCCGCCGAGAAAGCCGGTCCGGCCGATTTTGCCCTGCGTCATCAGGTAGGCTGCGCTCACGGTTTCGGTGACACCGCGCGTGCCGGTGTAGCGCGACATTTCGTGAAAATACCGATCCTCATCCCAGAGGGAGGAATCAAGTGGAGTGCGATTCCGCGCAATCGCGTTGGAGTGCCACCGCGGCACGTTCAGGCCGGTCTTGATGTCGCCAAATGTACGGATCGTGGGATCGATGGGCAGCTGGCTCGAGTTGGTGCCGGTGAAGTTGTACCGGCGATTCTCGTTCCCGTTCTCCGCCAGTTCCTCGCGCCAGCGGACGCCCGTCTTCAGGTGGAGAGAAAATTCGGTCGGCAGCCGGTAGCGGGCATTGCCGCGGAGTTCCCGGATCTCGTGGGCGGTTTTTCCATTGTTAAACGTGAAGCTGTTGGGCCGATAGCTGGCGGGATCACTCAGGTCGGGACCGGCAGTCTGGATGAAGCGCGGGTAAAGGTCGGATTCCGTCCGGTCCAGGATCCAGCCGATGCCACGGGCGCGGTTCGTGAGCACACCACCGTCGCCGCCGCCGCTGTTGATGTGATCGAGGCTGATGACGGCGTTGTAATCGAGGGTCAGCGGGCCGAATTCCTGTTCGGCACCCAAATCGGCGTGCCGTTGACGGTGAAAGAAATTCGACATCTGCGACGTGATATCGACCATCGACGCGTTCACCGGCCGCACCTGGGTAATCCGATCGGTATAGCCGGGAATGACCCCGCTCGTGGTCGCATTCGGGACGGTGTTGGCGTTGCCGGTGAACGCCCGGAAGGGATTGCGATACCGGAAACGCTCCATCGCGTCGTTGTAGATCAGGTTGAGCGAGATCTTCGTGTTCGGCGACAGCCGGTAGTCGAACTTCGTGTTGATGCTGGACTGCTTCCGATTGTTGTAATTGTCGTCCGTGCGGTAATCCCAGACGTAGGCCGGGTTGTTGGGGGTGTTTTGAAAATCGCGTTGGGTCTGGAAGAATCCCACCGCCTGCTCGCTGTAGAACAGGTTGACGGCGACGCCGAGGTTGCGCTCGCCGCCGAGCACGCCGAACACTTCCTGATACGCGACGTTGAGCAGCGGGTGCGCCCGGTGTTCCTCGCGCAGGGGGATCTGCTGCGTGAACGAAGGCGCGAGCCGCGCGGAAAAATTGTAGGTCACGCGCCGCTTTTCCTTCATGCCGAGCGGCGAGCGACTCCTCAAATTGAGCGTGCCGCCCAGTGAGTCGGCGCCCTTGTCGGGCGTGTGGCCTTTGGTGAGCTCGAGCGAGTCGAACATCGAGCCGGTGATGGTGTGCATCCGCGTCTGGCGGCCCGCGCCGCCCTGGCTGGCCATGAGCGAACCGTCGATGGTGATCGTGTTCATCCCCGGCCCCATGCCGCGGATGGTGAAGCCCACGATGTTGCCCTCGTCGCTCAACTCGCCCGCCACGCCCGGCAGCAGGACCGCGAGTTCGCTCGCATTCATGTTCGGCAGGTTTCCGTACGCGTCGATGGCCACGACGTTCTTGACGTTGGGCGCATTGCGCTGCGCGGTGATGGCCGCCGCACTGCCCTCGCGCTCGCCGGTCACGGTGAACTCCGAAAGCTGGTAGATGCCCGACGAGAGATCGAAATTGCGCGTCGCCCGTTCGCCGGCGTTGATGACCACACTGACGCGCTGCGGATCGAGCCCGGTATACGATACGACCAGCTCATGGCTTCCCGGCGGAACGCCTTGAAGCGTGTACCGCCCGGTGTTGTCGGTGAGCGTGGTGACACCAAGCTGCGGCACCCCCACCCTTGCGCCCTCGAGTAGATTGCCGGTCCCGGCATTGCCAACCTGGCCTGAGATTGAACCCACAGCTAACGACGTGGCGGCGTTGGCCTGATGTCCCGCGACGAGAAACAAGGCGGCGATGAAAAATGGCCACCATGTGAAACAACGCCCTCTGGCAATGACTATATGGAGTGCAGGGTAAGGATTCATGGCAAAGCCCACCCGCTCGCTGGTTGACGACGTACTCACATCCCAGCTGAACGGTCGCAGAATCTGTGGGGTATGGGCACACTCTACCCGCGCCGTGGCGAGCGTCACGCGAGGTCGCCTTACATTTCGGTAAGAGATGCTCTTGCCCGCTCCGCGCGCCCGCCCCTCGACAGGTTCGGGGCCCTGAGCCCGTCGAACGGGCGAGCCGACGCGTTCAATTGCGGATTTCGGATTACGGATGGGTGATTTCGGACTCCGGAAACCGGATACCGGAGTCATTCGGGCTACTTTCCTTCCGGGTCTCGCGTTCTCCCCGTCTCCCGCGTCTCGCGTTCTTCCATATCTTCCGAGTCTCGCGTTCTTCCATGTCTCGCGTTCTTCCGTATCACTTCAAGAACGTGTTCGGAATGAAGGTCGAGAGCGGCGGCCACAGGAAGACGGCCAGCAGTGCGGCCAGCAGCGCGGCGATGAAGGGCCAGCAGCTGCGGATCGTCTCGTCGTAGCGGCAACCAGCGATGCTGGTGCCGACGAAAAGGCACACCGCCACGGGCGGCGTGGTCGCACCGATCTGGGTGGCGATCACCACGAGTATCCCGAGGTAAATCGGATCCAGCGCGAACGTCGCGCCAATTTTCACGATCAGCGGCGTGAGAATGATCAGCACCGCCAGTGACTCGATGAACATTGTCAATACGAGCATCAACGCGATCAGCGTCAGCAGCACGACCCAGCCCTTGGACGACACACCCAGCAGCCAGCCGCCGACGATCTCGGTGAAATTCAGGTAGGTCAGCAGCCAGCCGAGCGCGCCCGCGACCGCGATTATTCCGAGCACCACGGTTGTCGTCACCGCCGAAGTGAGCAGAATCCGCGGCAGATCGCGCACCGTGACCGACCGGTAGACGAACATGGAGATGATGAGCGAATAAAAACACGCCACGACGCCCGCTTCCGTCGCGGTGAACACCCCGGTCATGATCCCGCCGAGGATGATTACCGGCGCAAGAACGGCGACCCAGACGCGCGGCAGGGTCTCCGCCACTTTCGCGAGGCTGAAGGCACCCGTGGTGGCGCGAATCTCGGGGAAGTCCGGATGGTAACCATGCAGTTTGACGACGAGCATCAGCAGACCGGTAATCAGGAGCCCCGGGAGGAAGCCGCCGAGGAATAGTCCACCGATGGACACGCCCGCCATCGCGCCGTAAACGACCATGACCATGCTCGGCGGAATGATCGCGCCGATCACCCCCGAGCAGGCCGCGAGCGACGCGATGAAACCGCCCTTGTAGCCGCGCGCCTTCATTTCCGGCGCCATCAACGAACCGATCGCGGAGGTCGACGCCACCGAAGATCCGGTGACGTTGGCGAAGATCATGTTGGCCAGCACCGTCGCGTGGCCCAGCCCGCCGCGCAGGTGGCCAACGAGCGTTTCCGCAAACTCCACCAGCCGGCGGCTCATGCCACCACGCACCATCAACTCGCCGGCGAGAATGAAATAGGGCAGCGCCAGCAGGCTGAACGAGTCCACCGCTGCAAACATCCGCCGCGGAAACTCCACCGGTGCGAGTCCCGGCAGCGCAAAGATGCCGCCCAGCGCGACGACGCCGATGGCGACAACCACGGGCACCCCGATGAATATAAGCGCGAGCAGCGCGATGAAGAGGCCGACTAACATGGCGGCTCCTCCGCGGCGATCTTCGGTGCCTCGCCCGCCGCCCGCCGCAGCAAGTTATGGACTGCGGCCACGGTCAGATAAGCGCCGCCGAGCACGATGCAGCCGTAGACGATGTCCATCCGTACGCCCATGCCCGCGCTGCTTTGCCGGCCCACGCTCTTGAGGAACGTCATCCCGGCGGCGGACTGGTACGCCGCCGTGAAGACCACCATCGCCAGGCCGAGTGCGAGCCAAAACAGGTCGACGAGCCAGCCGATGAACGTGCGCACCATTGCCGGCATTTTTTCGAGCAACAGCGTCATGCCGATATGCGCGCCACGGCGGTAGCCCACCACCAGCGCAAGAAATACGATCCAGATCAGGCCGTACCGCTGTAGCTCCTCGCTCCAGCTCAGCGACGCGTTGAACACGTACCGGCACAGGACCTGCAATCCTCCGACGAGCACAATCGCGGCGAACAGCAGGACGATGAGAAACTCGGCCGCGCGGTCGGCCCAGCGCACGACCCGGCCCACGGCGTTTGACGCGCGAGCAACCCACGTGCTCATGGCTTCGCCGCCGCGCGAATCTTTCCTAGGAGATCTGCTGCCCCACGCTCGCCGGCGAGCTGGTCCTGCAACTTGAGCGCCGCCTGCTCCCAACCCCGGGTGTCGATCGCGTGCACCGCGACTCCGCGTTCGCGCAGCGTCTTCATTGCCTCGGCCTCCCGCTGCGGCGCCAGCGCCCGCTCCTTTGCCTGGGTCGTCGCGGCGGCCTGGCGGATGCTCTGCTGGTCCGGCAGGCTCAAGCGGTCCCATTGCGCTTTCGAGTAGCAAATCACCATCGTGCCGAACAGGTGGCGCGTTTCCGCCATGTTCTTCGCCACCTCGTAGAATCGCTCCGCCACGACGATCGACGGCGCCTGCTCGAAGCCGTCAATCACGCCGGTCTGCAACGCCGTGTAGATTTCGCCGTACGCCATCGGCGTGGGGTTTGCCCCCATCATCCGCAGCGCCGCGAGGTACAACGGCGTCGGAATCGTGCGGATCTTCATCCCCGCGAGATCCTCGGGGCGCTTCACGGCCCTTTTCGTCGTGATCATGTTGCGCCAGCCCCAGCCGTCGAGCCACGCGATGACCAGCAGCCCCTGTCGCTCGAGTCCCGCCGCCAGTTCGCGGCCAACCTCGCCGTCGAGCACGCGGTGGACGTGGTCGTAGTCTTTCCACAAGTACGGAAGATCGAGCACGCCAATCCGCTGGTCGAAATTGTTGAGAATGGCGGTGCCGGTGACAGTGAGCGCGGGCCCCGAGCCGAGCTGCATGCCCTCGTAGACCTCGCGCTCGCTGCCCAGCGTCCCCTGCGGGTAGACCTTCGCCTCGACCTGGTTGGTCAGCGACGCCAGCGACTCGGCAAACGTGACCGCGCTGTAATGCAGCTCGCTGCTGACATCGGGCGCGTGCACGTGGGCGAAGCGGATTTCGGTTTTGCCCGCGGCTCGTCCGGTCGCGGTCGCCGCGGGATCCGGCCGGCTGCAGCCACCCGCAACGCAAGCCGCCGCGAGCACGCCGAACCGGAGCAGTGATTTTACCATGGGGAAAGCGAGGTGGTCGAAGCCGCGAACGCTCGCCATCCGCGGGAGAAGGGTCAATCGCGTTCCAGTCATCGTGATGCACTCCTGCTGGCGCCGGGCAGCGCCACCACCGGCGGGAAGGACATGGGGAATGGGCGAGCCGACGCTTTCAATTTCGGATTGCGGATTGCGGATTGGCGATTTCGGACTCCGGAAACCGGATCATTCGGGCGACTTTCCTGTGCACCAAACAGGTTTAACCGCTAATCCACGCTAATGGACGCGAATAAAGCGCTGTAGTGCCGAGGCGGCGAGCCGACGTGTGAGGTCGATGACGAGGTCACCGAGGCGAGCCATTCACCACGTGCAAGCACCGAAGCGACCGAGGGCGGCACTTTGAATTGCGGATTTCGGATTGCGGATTGGCGATTTCGGACTCCGGAAACCGGATACCGGATTCAATTCGCAATCCGCGATCGGAAATCCGAGGTGCAGCGGCCGCAGCGATGGGTCCATCATTTCACGGTCTCACCGGATTGAATCCGCAATCCCCAATCCGAAATCCGAAATTCCAAAGTGGCTGCGGCTTCCAGCCGCAGATGGGATCGGGCTCCCATTCTTAGTCTCGCGTTCTTCCCGTCTCACACGTCTCGCGTTCTTCCATGTCTCCCACCTCCTAGCGAGGCGCAGCCTCAGACCCCGACACTATTCCCGGTTTGTCATTCTGAGGCTTGGCGAAGAATCCAGCACGATGCTCGCAGTGGGACGCGCCACTGGATAGCGCAGATTCGCGGTTTCTCTGCTGGAGGCACGGGCGTCGGAGCTCGCCAGATTTACGCCCTCGGGCAGCGCTCTCAGGTGCAGGGTCTTGAGCGGCGTGAGATCGATCGTGACCTCGATGGGTGCCTCGCCGATCCGGCCACGCAGCGCGAGCCGTTGGGGACCAGGCGAGAGACGGAAGAAGAGACTCCCCTGCCCAGTCTGGTGGGGCGCGATGGTTGCCGGGAAGACGAGGCGACGGTGCGTGAACTCGGCCGCGATGTGCTTCTTGTTGTTCGAATTGATGACGACGAGCGTGACGGCGTAAATCGGCGCGACCGCTACGACGGCAACCGCCGCGCCGGCAAACGCTGCGCTGGCACCCGTTGCGGGTCCCAGGATGGGGCCCGAGCCAAGGGCCGCGAATGCCAACAAACCGGCGCCTAGACCGACCGTGCCGGACCCGAGTTTCAACAGCTCACTCGCCTGGCTGGATTTGGCGTTCTGCCACCAAGTTTTGCTCTGCTTTTCGAGTGCCCACGGATCATCGCCGGGTCGGTTCGTTGCCCCCTGAAAATCCTGCAGTGTCGCTTCGTCGAGCATGAATGGCACGTCGCCATGATTGGCAATGGAGACAACATATTCGTCCCAATAGGCGTCGCGCTTCCACGAGCCCGGACCGTGATACACGATGACACTGTGCAGGACGGCCTCAATCGGAGCGTCCGCCGCCGCGAGGTTGAGCATGACCGCTGGCGGTAATCCCTTCGGCGCTGGCTTGTATTTTGTCGCGACACAGCCGGAGCAGATCAGCGTGGACAGGAGGACCGTGATCCTGACGGACACGCCGATGCGGCGGAAGTGGCGGCTGAGTTGGAAACGTGAACGCATAGTGGGGGTGTTTCTCTCCCATGCGCAATTTCCCGCAAAACAGTCCACGTTGGAGAAGGATTTTCCGGCGCGGTGAAGGGCCTTCCATTTCCCTCTGTCTAACACCTTCAATGAGATTGTTGTCTTGTGGCTGACCGAATGGAGTCATGCCGCAAGCTTCGGCGGGCGAGACGCCCGCGCTCCCAGGGGCTCACGCGGTCTCACCGGATTGAATCCGCAATCCTAAATCCGATATTGCCTACCCGCCCCTTCCCTCGCGGTATTTTCTTCGCAGTAGATCGTTCGCCTCCGGCACATTCGTAATTCGAAGGTTTTCCGCGTCCCACGTCAGCTTCTTGCCGGTGCGGAGGGCGATGTTGCCGAGGAGAA
>JAUSID010000150.1 GCA_030648295.1 Opitutaceae bacterium
CCGCGGTCGGGAAGAGAGCAGGTCTCCACTGGCGGCGTTTGGAAAACGCGCGGCTTGCGGGACTGCGGGTTACGTCGCACAGAAATCGAAAAACCGCGAAAATCGCCTCTCATCCATGAAATTCAGGCTAGCCCGCATGAACGCAACCCAACCGGACGCACTCGTGCGTTCGAGCTCCGATCGCGTTCAGGGCCAATGAGAGCGAAACGAATGCGGGCTAATGCAGCGGAATCGGCGTTGCCGGCGGCTCGTGGCGCGCGTCACGGCCAGGGCCGAACGTCACATAATCGAGCGAGAATTTGCCGGCGCCAGCGATGGCAATGACAACCTTTGCATGACGACTCCTTCGTTTTGGGTTGGGAAACTGGCGCGCGCGTGAGGGGAACGCCGCGAACCGTGGGTGGCGAAGTTGCCCACAAACGCCGCCAGCGTCAAATTGGGAGCGTGACCGCACCCATTGCAGCGAATCCCATGCGACCGGGGGCGGTCGCGCTCCCATCAATCCAGCCGGCTGTCAGAACCCGCGCTTCTGCAGAGTAACGCTTAACTCCTGCATGAACGCCTGGCCGTCGGCGGGCGACGGACGATACCCCGGTGTGCTCACTTCGGTGAAGCCCGGTCGCCCGTATTGATCGACCAGCCACTTGGCCGTGACGCCATCGCTGAACTTTACCGTGCCGCTCGCGAGCGCGCCGGGAATCAAGGTGACCTTGTCCACCGTCAGCGAAACACTTGTGCCCTCCACGGGCTCGACATCCTCAAATTCCTCCTCGAGTGGCTCTTCGGCGCCAACATCCTCGTCCGCGGCCCCTTCCTTCGCGAGCCCGAGCTTCTCCTTCGCCTTGTCGAAGAAGCCCTTCTTTTCGGCCGCCGGGGACTTCCCTGCACCGGCTGCGCCCTGGGCGTTGGGCGTTTTCGTGACATCGCTGGTGTCGACCTTGGGCGCGGCGTCCTTCAGTTCGAGATTCAGGTCGTCGACGAGGAAACGGACGTCGCGATACGTCATCGAAATTTGAAACTGTTCGGACAGCTTCTTCTGGATCGCGGAAAGATTGTCACCGGCGCTCACCCAGGAGGTGACGGCCTGTTTCTGCTCGGGCGTGAGGGTCATTGGAAAAGAATGGGCAAATAAGACGGGCTTGGCAACTGATGCCAAGCCAGCGGTTGCCAGGGCCGACATCGAGTGGACTTCCTGCGCGCGCCGCGCGCCACTTTTTTCGAGCGCAGTCTCGAAAAAAGGCCGTACGCTATCCATTTGATTCGTCGGCTTCCTCGAGTAGTTCTGCGGAGGCGAATCCGAAGTGCCACCGCTGCACGCATTGGAGACGAGAATGCCGGTGACGAGGCGTGAAGAGAAACCCCACCCCAACCCCGATGAACACACATCAGCAGTCGCCAATCGCAAAGCCACCGAAACTCCTCGCGTTGTTCCTGCTGATAACGAGCGCCCTCGCCCAGACCGTCCCGCCCGCCACGACGTCACCCACCGGCCGCTTGAAATCCGACGAGGGGGTAATCGAATTATCTCCGTTTGTAATCACCGCCGGCACGGAGACCGGCTGGGTTGCGACCGAAACGCTCGCCGGCAGTCGTCTGCGGACGAATTTCAAGGACGTTCCCAACGAGATCGAGACGCTGACGAAGGACTTCATGAACGATCTCGCGCTGACCAACGTCGAGCAGGCCATGGGCTACACCGCCAACGTGGAGAACAAGGGCGACCTGCCCGCGGCCGGCCTGAACAGCGACACCAAGAACCCGATCGAGCCGGCACGTATCCGCAGCATTGGCAGCGGCACGCGTTCCCGAAATTTTTTCCAGCAGACCAGCACCCCGGATAATTTCAACCTGGAGCGAATCACCGTGGCGAGCGGGCCCAACGCGATCCTTTTCGGATTGGGCAGCCCGGCCGGCATCTTCGATTCCACGCCGGCGCGCGCACAGATGCGCAGCAAGTACGGATTCGAGCTTCAATACGATTCCCAGGATTCGAAACGCGCCACCTTCGACGCCAACACCGTGGTGGTGCCGGGAAAACTGGCGCTGCGCCTGATGGGGCTTTCCAAGCACGAATACACGGACAAGAAACCCAACCTCGATCGCGACGAGCGCTTGTATGGTTCCGTCACCTTCGCCGTGGATTTTTGAGTGCCGAGACCTCCCATGAAAACAAAACCCGCGGCAGTACCGTCATGGAATCTGGTTCGACTCTTGCCGAGTTTGGCCCTCGCTGCGCTCGGGAGCAGCATGCTCGCCCAAGAACCCGCGGCCAAGGCGAGCGACCCTGCGTCCGCCCAACAGGGGCGGAACGACCGCGGCGAGTGGGCCGATCCGGTGAAGGACGCTCCGGCCGGCACGAGCTACGCGACGTGTTTCAGCAAGACGATCAACGGACCCTACAGTTATCTCGTCTACCTGCCGCCCGGCTATGAATTGAACGCGGGGAAGCGCTATCCGGTGATCTACTGGCTGCACGGCGGCGGCGGATCGCAGCGCACGGGCGAATACTTCGTCGACAATTACGCGAACGCCATCAAGTCCGGCCACGCGCCCGCTGCCATCCTGATCCTGGTCAATGGCGTGGGCGGCTCCTTGTTCTGCAATTCCTTCGACGGCCGGAAACCGGTGGAAACCGCGATCATCGACGATCTGATTCCGCACGTGGATGCCACCTATCGCACGTTCGGCACCCGCGGGATGCGGGCGATCGAGGGTTTCTCGATGGGGGGATTCGGCGCGCTCCACCTTGCCTTCAAGTTCCCGGAGAAGTTCGGCTCGGTGACCTCGATTTCCCACGCGCCGATCCGACCCAACAGCGGCTGGGAAAAAGTGGATCGCGTCTACCGCGAGGGCCCGCTCGGCGGCAGCGTCGAGTTCTTCAACGCCAACGATCCGTTCCAGCTCGTCGACCGGAACGCCGGCGCGATCCGCGATGGCATGACGCTTCGCTTCATCGTCGGCGACAAGGATCAGCCCGGCACCCAGGCGCGAACGAAGGAGTTTTTCGAAAAGACCCGGAAGCTCGGCCTGAAGAGCGAACTGACGATCGTGCCCGGCGTGGCCCACAGTTGCCCGAAGCTCTACGAGGTGATCGGTGCGCCGGTGTTTGCCTACTACGCGAAGTATTTTGCCGCGGCCGCGCTTCGGGAAACCTCGGCCGCCCCCAGTGACAAGCCCGGAGAAACCAGAAAGAAAGCCAAGGCTTCCGCCGGCGCGCCCGAGGGAAAGGCGAAACGCCCGCGCGCGTTTGCTTGGATCGATCCCGTGACCGACGTGCCGCCCGGCCTGCTCGCGAGGACCTGCTTCAGCAAGTGAAATGAAAACCACCCGAAGAATTGCCTGCTCGTTTTCGCTCGGCTTTATCACGTGGGTTGGCGTCGCAGCCGCGGCGCCCGCGGCGTTTCCGGGGCTCAACCCCGCGCCTTTTGGCAAGGGCATTTTCGCTCACGTTCGGGCGGGCGGAAAAATCAGGGCGTCCGACGAAACGATGCGCGCCTGGGCGCAGAATCCTTACATCGCGGGGACGCAGCTGTCCTACTGCTGGTCCGAGCTCGAGGCGCGCGAAGGCGAGTATCGCTGGGATATCATCGAGAAGGATTTGGAGGTTTGGGCCCGGCACGGGAAGAAATGCTGGCTCGAAATTTCGACCGCCTTTCGCTGGAGCCCGAGCGGAGAATTGGGCGTGCCGGAGTGGGTCTATCGAAAGGGCGTGCCGAAAATCCAGGCCGCCGGCTCCGCGCCGTATCCGGTTTACTGGAACCCGCTTTACCTCGAGCTCTGGGGAAAATTCGTCCGCGAGCTGGGGCGCAAGTTCGATGGCGATCCGCGGTTGGAGTGGGTGGCGGTGGGAGGACACACGACGGGAACCGAGCCGCGGCTTTCCTCGAAGGAAAACGACCTCGTGATGGCCCAGTGGGAAAAGGCGGGATTCGACGGTTTCAAACCGGAAGGGATCTACCTGCAGAAAGCGATCAAGCCCATTTACAGGATTTTTCGCGACGCTTTCCCAAAAACGCAGGTCAGCGCAACCTACATCAACACCGGGGAGTTTTCCGAGGTGATGAACCGCTACGCGGCCGAGCTGGGATTTCTGCTCACGAGCAACGGATTCGGGAGCAAGGCCGCCACGCGCACGGGGCGCGAAAACGTCCGCCAACGCCGGGAGCAATGGGGCGCCAAGATCGCCTACGCCGAATTCGGCCCTTCCGGTCGGGACTCGCGTTTCCTCGATGAAACATTCGAGAAGCCGAAGGGAGTCACGGTCAAACAAATGAGAGACTCCACGCATGTGGCGAAGCTCATCGACATTTATCAGGGCGCCATTGGCGATGACAGCGATCCGCCGCGCCGGCCCTTCAGCCGTCTGAGTTACCTTCCCCTCGGCGAACGCGCGCCCAGCGTGGAGACGGAGGAGGAGTGGAACGCCGCGCTCAAGTGGGCGTGGGAACACCTGGAGAAATGATCGCGACCCGAATCGCGCTTGCGTTTGTCCTCGCCGGCCCGGGTGGGCTCTCGGCCGAGTTGCACCAGGACCAGGTCCGGCTCGAAGTTCACCGCATACCGGCGGCCGCGAAGGTACAGAGCGTCGTCCGGGTCAGCGCGCTGGAGCGTGGCGCACAGTCCGTCGAGGCTTCCGTCACCAACACCTCGGGCGCTGAGATCAGCCTGCAGCAACTGGTGCTGCAATTCCCCTGGAAGCTGCCGGACGAAAAGGGCCTGTTGTTGTGTGCGGGTGGCTACGACCAGGGGCGGGCCGAGACGCGCATCTACCTTCCGGGGGCCGAGCCGCTGGAAAGCGGATCGTATCAGATGGCACGCTACACCGGCGGCGCGGCGCTGGCGGGATTCGTCACGTGGCGGACGTTTAATTCCCGCATAAAGTTCGCGGGCGGCAAAATCATCGTCACGGCCGATGGTGAGGGCCGGCTCCTCCGTCCCGGCGAAACCGTGGTGCTGGAAAAAGTCCGGCTGGCCGCTGGCAGCGACTGGCAGGACCTGCTCTTCACGCATGCCGCCGAGATCGCGCGCGAGAATCGGATCAAGCTCAACCGGCCGAAAACCTACGCGGGCTGGGCGACGTGGGATTACTTTGGGCAGGGTTGGACGTTCAAGAACGTCACCGACAACCTCGACCAGCTGCTCGAGATCCATCCGAAGGCTGATCTGCTCCAAATCGATGGCGGCTGGTGGTCGCGGCGGGGAGACTATACGACGTGGCGGGAGTCGCTCGAGCCCGGTGGCATGAAGAAACTGGCGCAGCTTATCCGTGCCAAAGGGCTGACCGCCGGGATCCATCTCGATGTGATGCGCGTCGATCCGGAATCGATGGTGGTGCGCGACCACCCGGAATTCTTCCTGAAAGACGGGCGCGGCAGACCGCTCACCGATGGGAAACGCATGTTCTTCGATTACTCGAATCCGGGCGCGCGGGACTACATGCGCACAACGCTCGCGACCATCCGTCGCGACTGGGGATTCGATTACTTCAAACTCGATTTCCTGCGCTTTGGTTTGAACGAGCTGATTGGGCCGCTCGTCCGCCCGCCGCACGCGATCGTGCCGTTCGATCGGGGCCTGACCAGCGTCGAGCGGCTCCACCTCGCCCTCGCGGCGTTCCGCGAAGGCATGGGTGCGGATGCCTACCTGCTGGCGTGTTCGGCGGTCCACGGGCCGACGTTTGGCCATGCGGACGGCCTGCGCACCGGGAATGACATCCACCCGAATTTCGACCGCTTGAAACAAGCGGCGATCGACAACGCGGGTTATTTCCACCTGCACCGGCAGGTGGTCAACAACGACGCTGACTACCTTGTGGTCCGGGCGAAGGAAGATCAGGACGCCACGCTCGCGAGGTCGGCGGTCAAGAGCGGAAACCTGACCCTCAACGAGGCCGAGATGTGGACGCACTACGTCGGCTTGTTTGGCGGACCGAAGCTCAACAGCGACAATTTGCCGACGCTCCGCGAGGAGCGC
The DNA here is from genome assembly GCA_030648295.1 of Opitutaceae bacterium. Taxonomy (GTDB): domain Bacteria; phylum Verrucomicrobiota; class Verrucomicrobiia; order Opitutales; family Opitutaceae; genus ER46. The sequence goes on from JAUSID010000150.1 coordinate 5,974, forward strand.
CGCGCGCTGTTCCAACGCGCGGTGGCGCTGCCGACCGCGGATCGTTTTGTGCCGATCGATTTCTGGCAGCACGCGCGCGCCGAGGACGATCCTCCCGCCGTGATGCTGGGCGAGGCGGCAGGCGTGGTGCACCTCGCGGTCTTCAATTGGACGGAGGAGCCGCGCGACATCCGGCTCCGCGGGATGAAGCCGGCGGAACTGAAGGGAGTGACCAAGCTCCACGGCTCGGGGGCGGCGGCGATCGACGGCAGTGTGCTCACCGTCAGCTTGCGGCCGCGGCACTCGATGGTTTTTCGCATCGACCGCGCTTCGTTCGACCCCTTGCGCAAGACGCTGATGGTCGAGTGACGGCAGGACTACTTCGACAGCTGCGTTTTCAGGAAATCCACCGTGCTGCGCACCGAGGCGTCCTGCTCCATCATGTTGTCGACCGCCTTGCAGGCGTGAATGACGGTGCCGTGGTCGCGACCACCGAACGCATCGCCGATTTCCTGCAGGGAGTGTTTCGTCAGCGTCCGCGCGAGGTACATCGCGATCTGCCGTGGAATGGCGATGTTGTTCGGGCGGCGCTTGCTCGTCATGTCGCTATGCCGGATCTGGTAGTGATCGGCGACGCGCTTCTGAATCGTCTCGATTGTGAGGACGTTCTGTGCCTGCTCCATCAGCACGTCGTGCAGGAGGCGTTCGGCCGTCGCGAGGTCGAGCGGCTTGCTCATGAGCGACGAATAGCTCGCCACTTTCAGCAGCGCCCCCTCGAGCCGGCGGATGTTCTTCGTGATGTTCTGCGCGATGAAATTCAGGATCGCCTCGGGCAGGTTGTAGTTGAGCGTCGCGGCCTTGGTCCGGAGGATCGCGAGCCGCGTCTCCAAATCCGGCGGCTGGATGTCCGCGGGCAGACCCCACTCGAAACGCGAAACCAGCCGCGACTCGAGCTTCTGGATCTCGCTCGCGCGGCGATCGCTGGTGAGGACGATTTGTTTCCCCGACTCGAAGAGGTCGTTGAAGGTGTGGAAAAACTCCTCCTGGATCCGCTCCTTGCCGGCAAGAAACTGCACGTCGTCGAGGAGGAGGGTGTCCGCGTGGCGGTAGCGCTGGCGGAATTTCGTCAGGCTGTTCTCCTGCAGGGCCTGGATGAACTCGTTGGTGAATTTTTCCGTCGAAAGGTAAGCCACCCGCGCGTCCGCGTTGTGCCGCAGGATGGCGTGGCCGATGGCGTGCATCAGGTGGGTTTTGCCCAAGCCGGTTTCGCCGTAGAGGAAAAGCGGGTTGTACGCCTGCGCCGGCGCCTGCGCCACCGCTAGCGACGCCGCATGCGCCATCTGGTTGTTCGAACCCACCACGAAGTTTTCGAAGGTGTTGCGCGGATTGAGCAATCCCGCGGCCGGACCGCGATCATCGTAACGCAGCTGGCGGCGCGGTGTGCTCGCGCGCCCGCGAGCCGCGTGCGCGGCGTCGGAAGCGTTGCGATTGGCCGCAGCCGAAGCCGTGGCCGGCCGGGCAACGCCGTCCATCTTTCGCAGCGTGACGTTCACCAGCCGGCCGGCATTGAGCCGCAGCCGCTGGGTGATCAGGTCGAGATAGTTGTCGTGAATCCAAATCGCGGCGAAGTCATTTGGGACGCCGAGGATGAGCGAATCGCCGTTGGTCTCGAGACAGACGAGCGGCTCAAACCACATTTGGAATACGTCTTCCGGGAACAGCGATTTGAAGTCGCACTTGACCGTTTCCCAGAGGCTGGGAGTGAGGGACGAAGAAGGCATGGATGAGCGGGAATTGGCAGGTTTATTCACACCGCGCCCCCGACGGGTGCTTCAACATGCCGATCCGGCCGGGGCCCGCATGACATCGCTGTAACAGAAATTTGGATCCGCCATCATCGTACGAGGGGAGAAAAAATAACAGAATTATAAACTGCTGATGGGCAGGGTGAAACCGAGGAAGGTTACGGCGCGCGCCGCGGGGCGGTGCGAAAGCGACATGAGAAAGAACGAATCGAACGGCGTGAGAGAACTGAACGAAGGCGGAGTAACTGTGAACCAAAAAATCATTTCAAGGCGAACTTTCCCACAACTTGTTCACACGCGAAGTGAGCATAAGTTTTTTCTTTTTTGATTTGCCAGTTTGGGCCGGACTTAGGCGGAAAATTCACCCCGCGAAATATCGTAATTTTTCGGATGGTACATCGGCTCGAAACCGGCTTTGGAAGCCGGGTTCGCCTGTCAGGGCCTGGTCAGGATTTTGGACAGCGTGTGACATTTCGAATACAGGCAAATTGCACGCTCACGCGTGAACCGGCTCCGGATCGGTCCATTTGCCGTGCTCCTTGATCAAGGCGATCAATCGCGCGTCGGCCTCCGCCTGCGGAATGTTGTACTGCACGCACTGTTTCCCGGCGTAGAGATTGATTTTTCCCGGCGCGCCGCCGACGTAGCCGAAGTCCGCGTCGGCCATCTCGCCCGGTCCATTCACGATGCAGCCCATGATCGCGAGCTTCACGCCCTTGAGATGACCGGTCTTCTCGCGGATCCGCTGGGTCGTGCTCTGCAGATCGAAGAGCGTGCGCCCGCAGCTGGGACACGCGACAAATTCGGTCTTCGAAATCCGCGCGCCCGCGCCCTGCAGCACGTTGTACGCGAGCCGCGTCGCGCGAACGGGATCGGCTTCCGTTTCGAGGCTGACGCAATCGCCCAGCCCGTCGCACAGCAGCGCGCCGGTGAGAAAGGACGCCTCGAGGAGCTTGGAAAGGTAGCTGTTGTCCGCGCGGGTGGCGGTGGCGGCGGTGTTGCGAATCCAGAGTGGCGGGCGCAGGCCGAGCGTGCCGAGCGCAGCGGCCAGCCGGCGGTACGCGCCGAGCGCGTGGTGTCCTTCGATACCGGATACCGGAACCCGGAAACCGGAAAGCGTGAAAAACAGGCGGTTGTCGCCGAGGCGCCGGAGCGTGTCGGCGAGCGCGCCGACGGCGGCTGCATCCATGTCGCAGGCGAGAAAATGGCCATGGCGACGTACCAGCCCGGCGAACCACTCCAGGGTGGTTGCCTCGCCCGCTTCGAATGATCGCACCAACATGACGCGACTCCGGCTCATTGCCAGCAGCGGCTGGAGGATGTCCGGGGTGAGCGCGGCCGCGAGCTCGAGGGCGAGAAAATGGGCGGGCAACGCCGGTTGCGCGATCGCCGCGCCCAAGGTGGCGAGATCCCCATTCGAATTAATCGCGACGAGAAGTCCTTCGGCTGGAGTGTCCCGCAGTTTCGGATCGCGAATCGCGGATTGCGGATCGGCGAGGTCGGCGAGCGTCACGCGCGTGATGACTCGCGGCGGCTGTTCCGGGCCGACGGCGAGGTCCGGCGCCAGCAACAGGACCGGCGTTTCCCGGCGGGTGAAATGATAGGGATCGATGCCGTCGGTTTCCGGTATCCGGTTTCCGGTTTCGGGCCTCCACTGACTCATCGCTTTTTCAGCGCTCGCCCGGGCGACGGGAATCTCGTAGACGCTGTCCTCGGTGAGGGAGACGCGAATGGTATCGCCCAGCCCGTCGAGCAGCAGCGAGCCGATGCCGATCGCACCCTTGATCCGGCCGTCCTCGCCATCGCCGGCCTCGGTCACCCCGAGGTGCAGCGGATAATGCATGTTCTCCTGCGCCATCCGTTCGACGAGCAGGCGATACGCCTGGATCATCACCTTGGGGTTGGATGACTTCATCGACAGGATGATCTGCCGGTAGTCGTGCGACTCCGCGATGCGCAGGAATTCGAGCGCACTCTCCACCATCCCGAGGGGCGAGTCGCCGTAGCGATTCATGATCCGATCGCTCAACGAGCCGTGGTTCGTGCCAATCCGCATGGCGCGTCCCAGCGCACGGCAGCGTTTCACCAGCGGGGAGAACGCATCGTGCAGCCGCTGCAGCTCCGCATCGTA
>JAUSID010000154.1 GCA_030648295.1 Opitutaceae bacterium
GGGACAACCTCCCGTGGGCGAAAGCATGAACCGACCTTGGTCCGAAAGCCGGATGCGGGAAATCTGCACGTCCGGTTTGATGAGCGGGGAGTGGAAACGGAGCGGCCTTGCCGTCACCGCGCCACTCCTCGACTCTACCACTTCAACTGCTCTTCGCCCGTGTCCGACCCTCGACACTCTAAGCCTCCGGAGATCGCCTCGGGTTCATGCGGGCTAAATGCATTCTGCTGGCCAGCAGAATGCCCTTAGCCGGGAAATCGTGATGCGCGCGCCGGCGCACGGCCCAAGCGAACACGCTGTGCGTTCGCCGCGGAGCAGAGTGTGAAATTTCCCGGCTACGGCAGAATCAGTCCCTTGCGAATTGCGAATCGCACCAGGTCGGTTTGCGTCTGCAGGCCGAGTTTGCGCAGCAGGTTGGTGCGATGCGATTCGGCGGTCCGCGGGCTGATGAAGAGTTTCTCCGCAATCTCGCTGTTGTTGTGGCCCTCGGCCGCGAGTTGCAGGACCATCCGCTCGCGCGGCGTCAGCGCCTGGAGCGGATCGGATTCATCCGGTGGTTTCGACACGAGCGCGTTGATCGCCCATTCCGAGAGCGTGGCGCTCAGGAACCGCCGGCCGGCCAGGACCTCCTTGAGCGCGTGCGAGATCTCCGCCGATTCGGATCCCTTCAGGATGTAGGCCATGGCTCCGGCCCGGAGCGCCTCGATGACATACGGCTCGTCGTTGTGCATCGAGAGGACGATGACACGCGTATGCGGACTGCTGGTACGGGTTTGGCGGAGAACCTCCATGCCATGCAGCCGCGGCATGTTGAGGTCGAGGATGAGCACGTTTGGCCGGTGCTTCTCCACCAGTTGCGCCGCGGCCAGGCCGTCCGCGGCCTCGGCCACGACCTGGCAGGACCCTTCACTTTCGAGGATCCCGCGGAGTCCGCGTCGCACAATGTCGTGATCGTCGGCAATGATGGCGGTGGTCATGCGTGAATCGTACCGTTCGAGGGGAGGGGAAATTCAGCGTGCAGGCGCGTGCCCTGTCCAGGCTGCGAAAATATGTTCAGCCGTCCACCGGCGAGCCGCACGCGCTCGAACAACCCGGCGAGTCCGAGCGAGTCATGCCGCGCGAGCGCCGTGTCGGCATCGAAACCGCGCCCGCGATCCGAAACCTCGACCTGGAGCGCGGTCTCATCGGCCGTGACCGTCACGGCCGCGCGAGTCGCGCCGGAATGCCGCGCGACGTTCGTCAATGCTTCCTGCACCATCCGAAACACCGCGGTTTCGAGTTCGGTGGACAATCGCGCCGGCGGCAGTGACAACTCGAGCTCGATGGCGATTCCGGTCTGGCCTTGAAAGACCTTCGCCTGCGATTCCAGCGCCGGTCGCAGGCCGAGGTCGTCGAGCAGCCGCGGCCGCAGCTGCAGCGTCAGCGCCCGCACACTTTTCAGCAAGTCGCCCGTGAGGCTCAGCGCGTCGTGCAGCGGCGGACTGGGAGCGGCCGCGCGGGCTGCTTCGAGTTGAAACCGCAGGCCAGTGAGAAGCTGGCCAATTTGATCGTGCAGTTCCTGCGCCAGCGCGCGGCGCTCGTCCTCCTGGACGCACAACAGCCGCGTCGAGAGCGCCTGCAGCCGCGCCGCATTGTCGCCCGCCTGTTTTTCCGCCGCCCGGCGCACGACCACTTCCTGCTGCAATTCCCGCGTTCGCGCCGCGACCTGTTCGGCCAGGGAGCGGTTCAACTCGGCCAGCTCCGATGTGAGCCGGGCATTGGTGCGGTCGGTGTCCGCCTGCTTCAGCGCGTTGTTGAGCGAAAACGAGAGCTCCGTCAGGCATTCGGGGCCGCGCATCAGGTAGTCCTGCGCGCCAAGCTTGAACGCGGCGATGGTTGTTTCCGCGTCATCGAAAGCGGAGATGACCAGCACCGGCATGTCCTCGTCGGTGGCGCGCAAATGTCGCAGCGCGTCGAGCATCGCTTCCGGTTCGAACTGCGGCCCCAGCACCACCGCGTCCACTTTCAATTCGCCGCACAGCACGCGATCGAGCGCCTCCACGGTTTCCGGCAGGAGCTGGAGTCGGGGCGCGTGGGCGGCGAAAAACGACACCGCGGACTCGCGCTCGCGCGGCTCCGGATCGATGAAAAGGACTCGCCGGGTCGGGGGTGCGATCGACGGCGTACCCACGAGCCGGCGGCTGTGCCGCTGGTGGACGCGCTGCACAATCTCGGGGATGCGCCGGAAATCCGCCGAACTCTTGTCGATGCAATCGACCGCCCCGGCGCGCAGGGCGCGGACCGCGAGTTCCAGCTGACCCTGGCCGCTCACCATGATGACGGGAGTCGGATCGCGGCGCGCGGTGAGTTCGCCGAGCACCTGAAGGCCGTTCAAATCGGGCATCAGTAGGTCCAAGAGCAGCACGTCGTATCCGCCGCGTTGCATGGCATCGAGACAGCGTCGCCCGGTGTCGACGACCTCCAGGTTTGTATCGCGGCCGAATCGCCCGAAGTAAAGCTGCACCATGCCCGCGACTTCGGGATCATCTTCGGCATACAACACGCGCGTCATGGGACACCGAACAAAGGGTGGGACCGGAGGCGGGTCAATGGGGCGAATTGCCAGCCCGTGGGCGCCACTGGTGCGGCCAATCGCGTCGCCGGCGGGCAAACCCGTCGAATCGCGACGTTTCCGGGTAAATCGCGCGTTTACGGTTGCGCCGGGGTCCTCGAACTTTCATGCAACATTGCTTCCCTCGCGCCGTCCAACCACGGCGACTTATTCGCATGAAATACCTTCGTCTTGTGCTTTTGCTCTCCGCCGCGACCCACGGGCTGGCCTTCGCTCAGGACGAGGAACAACGCCGGGCTCCGCCCACGGAGATTCCGGACTTCAGCAACCTCGACGAATATATCTACGAGCCGAAGAGCACGGTGATAATCGGGGTTCGGCACCTCAGCGGGGCGAAAGCCTCCTTTTCCGGCCAGGGCAGCATCGGCAGCGCCGAAGATCCGGGACTGGCCACCGGCGCCAATCTCACCCGCACCTATCATGATGGCCGCGTCAATCCTGACACGCGGGTGGCGGCTCGGCTCGACACCAGCGGGAACCCCATCATCGATCCGCAGACCGGCTCGCAGGTTTTCGATCCGATTGCCGCCGATGGCCGGACGAACTCCTGGAGTTTTTCGGACAACGCGCAGGTCACGCCCGATGGCTACGTTGCTTTCCATACGTTTTCCGCGGATGTGATCGATACCGGCTCGCGCGCCCGCGCGTCGAACTCCACCAACGGCCTTGATCTTTCGGTCAGCCGCGACATGGGAAGGCTTTTCGGCACCAGGTTGTCGTGGAATATTACGGCGGGAATGTCGGTCAACGACATCTCGGCCAACACCGTGGATCAGGTTCTCGCCACGCTGCGGACCCTGACTGATTTTTATTCGCTCTACGGCGTCACCCCGCCGGACGCGCCCTATACCGCGCCGAGTTCCTCCACCACGACCGTTCTCGATGCGAGCGGAAACGCGGTGGTGAACGCCGATGGGTCAACGCAGACAATAACGGTGGACACGACCGTGTTGCTGGGCAACGAGCCCGCTGGACGCGACACGTCGAGCGCTACCAACGACACGAACGTCGCGAATCGCTGGCAGTTGAAAGGCGCGTATTACACGTTCCGCGCCGGTCCGACCTTGTGGGTGCCAATTTCGAGCCGGTTCCGCGCCAGCGTGAGCCTGGGGGCGGCCGTGATTTACTCCGGCACGAACTACACCGTGACGCAGACCCTCCAGCCTGATTTTGGGGCGGAGATTTCCGACACGCACACGAGTTCGGCGTACAAGTTGCTGCCGGGCTATTACGCCGACGCGACGCTGCAATACGACCTGACGGAGCGGGCAGGATTTTACGCCGGCGCCGTCTTCCAGTCGGCGGGCAGCTATACGCAGTCGATCACGAACGAGACGGCGAATTACGCGACGAAGATCGATCTCGGTAATCAGAGTGGCCTGCGTGCCGGCATGACGATCCGGTTCTGAGCGGAAGTTCGCGATCTCGTCGTCACGCCGAGTCCAAATCGCGCAAGACGGCGGACACGGGGCGAAGCTTCCCGGGCGGGCGGGAAGCTGATTGTTGACTGAATCGCTCGGTTCTCGTGCCTGTAGTCATGAGTCCAAGACCTGACGTGTTCCATCCTCCTCGATTGACCGCGAGTGCCCGGAGGTCCACGATTCCGCACCGTGAGAAGGCTGATTGATCTCCAGCCGCCCCGCCGGGGCTTGTTGAGGCCCCTTTGGCCTTGGGCGTCCAAGGTGGCTGCCATGGTTTTGCCTCCGCCCCTCCCCTGAAACCCCTTTCGGCCCAACCTCAGGAAAATTCAGTCTATCGGCTTGGCAGTCATCTGGTATGGCGGAGGAACCTTATGTGGAAACGATGGCTTTGTTTTGTCTCGTTGATTGTGATGCTGGCCATGGCTACAGGGGGCGCCGCCTATGGGTTCGACGCTCTGGGCGACCCGGCGTTGGTCGCCTGGTGGTCATTTGACGAGGGGACCGGCACCACGGCCCGCGACTCGTCTCCCAATGGAAACCATGGCACTCTTACCGGTGGTGCTTCCTGGGCCGCTGGCCGTTTCGGCAGCGGCCTCAAGCTCGATGGGAGTAGCGGTTATGTCTCTGTACCGAACTTCCAGCTCACGACCAATGCCATCACGTTTGTGATATGGCTCAAAGGTTGGAGAGGGGGCGACTGGGCACCGTTCATTTCCTCCCGGGTTGTGGATACCTGTGAAATGAACTTCGGTGACAACACTACCTTGCACTACGTGTGGAACGCCGATTCATCTGCCACTTGGGGTTGGACGGGCGGTCCCGTCATTCCCCGAGACAAGTGGACCATGCTGGCGGTAACGATCGCCTCTGACAAGGCGGTTGCATACGTGTATACGGATGAGGGAGGCCTGACGAAGGCCACGAACGCGATCGCGCACATTGAGCAGAAGGTTGGTGCCTTGCAGATCGGCTATTCACATACTCCCAGATACGTCCGTGGAACTCTCGACGAAGCCGCAGTCTATAAACGGGCTCTGACCGAAGAGGAAATCCTGGTTCTTACAAAGGGTCCGCGAAACCCGGCAACGCGCGGTCGACGCGCATCCGCGCCGCGTCCTCGCTGAAGTTCACGCTTCACCCAGTTCAGTTTGCCGAGTGTTCGCAAGATTCCGGCGGGACACCGGCAGCCCGCCTGTTGAATGCCGAATGGTCAAGCTGGGACAATTTCCAACCTGACTTTGCATCCAAGCGCTGTAGCCGTGCGTGAGAGCGTGGTCAGGGTGATGGAAGTATTCTCCTCATCAAGGACGCGATTGACGGCGGCCCGACTGGTTCCTAGCGCGCCGGCGAGCTTAGACACGCTGACGTGACGCCGCTTCATTTGCCGCGCAAGGGCAGCCGCAATGACCTTTTTCAGAGCCGCCGCTTCGACCTCTTCGTAGATGCCTTCTTCGCGAAGGAAATCATCGAAGTTACTTCCGACGTGAGGATTGTTTTTGGACTTCAAGTTTTCTCCTTTTGGCTAAATCGAGTTCGTGGTCGGGGGTGGCGCGTGTCTTCTTGATGAAGCCGTGCAGCAGGATTCACGCACTGGCTCATTGCCAGCGGTGGTGCGATAAAAGGCGCACGGAAGCGGGCGCGGTAGCGACATCACCGCTAGGTGAATCAAAAAAGATTCACTGTCAAGCGGCGGCTTCGGTAGAGCTGGCGTGCCCACAGTGAGCGTGTTTCACACGCCATACCTTTTCGGCACGATGCGGCCTTCCGCTCGAACTTTGCTGCGTTAAAGACGACCAAATCTCTCCGAAATTCGAGGCGTTGCGAAATCGGTGGGTATGGGAACGCGCCAGATCGGCGCAAATCGCACGAGTTTGGTGTGCAGACGAGCTTCATTTTTCGAGCCACACGTATTGGTAGCGCCGCACCCAGAGTGGCGCCGGCACCCACCCTTTCACCGCCGGGTGGATGAGGTAGGTCTGGGCACCGAAAAAGAGCGGCGCGATAGGGGCTTCTTCGAGCAAGAGGGCTTCGGCCTGCTGGAAAAACTCGAAGCGCCGTTCCGGGTCCAGGGTGCGGGCAGCTTCCGCGATCAGCCGATCGTATTCAGGATTGGACCAGCCGGTCCAATTGTTGCCACCTTTCCCGAGGTACACTTCGAGAAAGTTCACGGGATCGGCGATATCTGCGACCCAATCCCCAATGGCGACGGAGTAATCCAAGGTCCGCTGGTATTGAGCGCTCACTCTCCCTTCCATGCTCGCGATCGTGCTGCGGACTCCCAGTTCGCGCCGCCACGTTTCCTGAATCACCTCGGCGATCCTCCGGCGTTCAGCGGTGTTGTTTGTTTGGATTTCAACCTCCAGCAGTCCCCGACCTGCGGGGAAGCCGGCTTCGGCCAGCAGACGTCGCGCGGTCGCGAAATCAGTCGGCACCCGCGCTCGGACGTTATAGCCTCCACAATCCGGTGGCGTCAGATGCCCTGCAGGTCGACGGGAATCGGCGAAGACCGCACGCACGATGCCGGTGCGATCGATGGCGAGCGCCAAGGCGCGGCGGACCTTTTGGTTGTCGCACGGTGCCTTGGTCACGTTGAAACGCAGGAAAAAAGTATCAAAAAGCGGTTCGAGACGCAGTCGCGCCGGCTCGCGCTCGCGGTAAACGGCGATCTTCGCGGTCGGCAGGCCGAAAGTAACATGAGTCTGACCGGCGCGGAAGTTGAGTTCCTCCACCTCGGTCTTCTCGGTCGGCAAGAAGACGATCCGTTCGAGCCGGTTGCGCGCGGCATCCCAATAGCGCGGATTCTTCTGTACGACGACGTGAACATCAGCCCGCCACTCCGCAAGGGTGAAAGGCCCGTTGCCCACGAGGGTGCCGGGCCGGGCCCATGGCGCGGTGCGGTTGTCGACCGCGCGGAGCTTCTCCAAGGTGGGTCGGTGGAGCGGCAACCACGTCATGTGCGCCGCAAGCGCGGGCAGGTGCGGCGTGGGACGTTCCAGGGTGAGGCGCAGCGTATGTGCGTCGACGGCCGCAACGCCCACGGCGGAAAAGTCGCGGATCTTCCCGGTGTTGAAGGCCTCGGCGTTCTTGATGGGATGAAGCATGTAAGCGTAACGAGCCCCGAACTCCGGTTTGAGGATGCGTTGGAAGGCGAAGGCGAAGTCGGACGCCGTCACGGAGTCGCCGTTGGACCAGCGCGCAGAAGGACGCAGTTGAAAGGTATAAACGAGTCCGTCGGGCGAGACGTCCCAACGCTCGGCTACGGCGGGGACGGCTCGCGTCGTCTGCTCATCGAGCGCTGTGAGGCCTTCGAACAGCGCCATGAAGATGCAAGCATCATTGAGGGAACTCGTCACATGCGGATCGAGGCTGACGGGTTCGACGCCGTTGCCGATGAGGAGCGTCTGGGTGCGGATGCCGGCCTCGACGTCGGTCTCGCGCTTGGTGCAGGCGGGGAGGAGCAGCAGGCAAAGGCCAAAGACAAAAGAAGAAAGAAGAAACGCGGGGGGCCGACGGCGGATGGCAGACGACGGATGGCGGACGGCGGAAGAAAGCGGGTAGGAGATCATGAGGAAGAGGGGATTGGGTTGGCTCCAAACAGGCTCACGCGAAGGCGCGAAGCCGCGAAGGGAGGAGGGAGGGCAACGGGCGGTTCCTCTTCGCGGCTCCGCGTGAGCCTCGGGCTGGGTGGCTGTTCGGCGACCTGGCCTCGCCCGGTGTTTGGCTGAAAAGTTCAAGGTGAACCGTTTTCCGTTTGGTGGATGGAACCGGCGGTTTGCGTTTGTTCAGTGAAGAGGTTAGGGCTTAGCGTCTTTTCCATGGATACCGAAATTGTCCTGAACCTGAGGATGGAAGCGTTGGACGAAGGCGGGTTTCTCGCCACCAGCCCTGATCTGCCGGGCTTGGTGGTGCAGGGACGCACGCGCGGCGAGACCTTGGAACTCGCGCAGGCCAACGCCCGCATCCTGATGGAAGTGTATCTTGCGGAGAAACTGCCTCTGCCTCCGTTGCTGCGTCGGGCTCTGCGTCGCAAATCACGGGCCTTCACTCTCGCCATGCCGGTTTCACTGCCGATGCCGGCATGAGCCGATTGCCCACCCTCAATTACCGCGATGTCGTAGCCTGCCTGCGCCGGCGCGGCTTCGAGTACCTGCGACCCGGCAAGGGCAGCCACGAATTCTGGCTCAATCGTCGCACTGGCAAAATCACGATGGTCGCCTGCCATCCTGGTGACATCCCACGCGGGACGTTGCGCGCCATTATCGCCCAAACCGGGTTGAAACCCGAGGAATTCCTCCGGTAAGCGGACGACTCCGTTGCGAGATCGCGTGAGCCATGGCTTGGGCTTCATTTTTCGAGCCACACGTATTGGTAGCGCCGCGCGAGGAGCGGCGCGGGCACCCATCCTTTTACCGCCGGGTGGATGAGGTACGTCCGGGTATCGAAATACAGCGGCGCGATGGGGGCTTCTTCGAGCAGCAAGGCTTCGGCCTGCTGGAAAAACTCGAAGCGCCGATTCGGGTCCGTCGTGCGGGCTGCTTCCGAAATCAGCCGGTCGTAGTCAGGATTGGCCCAGCCGGTCCAATTGTTGCCGCCTTTCTCGACGAACATTTCGAGAAAGGTCGCGGGATCGACGAAGTCCGGGGCCCAACCGCCCCAAGCGGTGGAGTAATCCAGGAGCTGCTGGCACTGCCAAAACGTTCCCTCCTCCTTGGTCGCGACCATGCTGGCGACACCGAGTTCGTGCCGCCACGTTTCCTGAATCACCTCGGCAAGCCTCGCCATTTCGGGGTTGCTGCTGAGGACGAGGATTTCAACCGCAGGCAGGCCACGCCCTGCGGGGAACCCAGCCTCGGCCAGCAGACGCCGCGCCGCCACAAAATCGGTCGGCGTCCGCGCCCGAGTGGTGTAGCCGCTAAAAGCCGGGGGCGTCAGATGCGCCGCCGGCCGACGCGAGTCGGCGAAGACCGCTCGCACCAGGCCTTCGCGATCGATGGCAAGCGCCAGCGCGCGGCGGACTTTCAGGTTGTTGAACGGAGCCCTGGTCACGTTGAAGCGCAGGAATAGAGCCGTCGAAGAAGGATCCAGCCGCAGTCGCGCCGGCTCGTGCTCGCGATAAAAGGCGATCTTGGTGGTCGGCAGGCCGGCCGTGACATGGGTCTGTCCGGCGCGGAAGTTACGCTCCTCAACCGCGGTGCTCTCGGTCGGCAGGAAGACGATCCGTTGGAGCCGGTTGCGCACGGCGTCCCAATAGTGCGGATTTTTCTGCACGACGATGTGAACATTCGCGCGCCATTCGGTGAGGGTAAAAGGGCCGTTGCCCACGAGTGCGCCGGGCCGGGTCCAGGGCGCGGTGCGGGTGTCGACCGCGCGATATTTCTCCAAGGTGGGTCGGTGCAGGGGAAGCCACGTCATGTGGGTCGCGAGTGCGGGCAGGTAGGGCGTCGGACGCTCCAGGGTGAGGCGCAACGTATGTTCATCGATGGCGGCCACGCCCACGGCGGAAAAGTCGCGTATCTTCCCGGTGTTGAAAGCCTCGGCGTTCTTGATCGGATGAAGCATGTTGGAGTAGTGAGCGCCGAACTTCGGGTTGAGGATGCGCTGGAAGGTGAAGGCGAAGTCGGCCGCCGTCACGGGATCGCCGTTGGACCAGCGGGCGGAGGAACGTAGGTGAAAGGTATACACGAGACCGTCGGGCGAGATTTCCCAACGCTCGGCCACGGCGGGGACGGCTCGCGTCGTCTGCTCATCGAGCGCCGTGAGGCCTTCGAATAGCGCGGTGAGGATGCCGGAATCCGTCGTGGATTTCGCCACATGGGGATCGAGGCTGTTGGGTTCGGAGCCGTTGCCGACGAGGAGCGTGTGCGTTCGTATGCCGGCCTCGACGGCGGTCTCGCGCTTGGTGCAGGCGGGGAGGAGGAGCAGGCAAAGGCCAAAGACAAAAGAAGAAAGAAGAAACGCGGGGAACGGACGGCGGATGGCAGACGACGGAGGACGGAGGGCGGAAGAAAGCGGGTAGGAGGATTTCATGGGAAAGGGGGATTGGTTTGATGGCAGGCTGGCTCACGCGAAGCCGCGAAGACGCGAAGGCTGACGGGTGGCCGCGGTTGGTCCTCTTCGCGGCTTCGCGTGAGCCATGGCTTGGGAGGCAACGCCCTCCGAGGAATGCATGAGTGGAAGGCGGCGCGCCGGATGCCATGACCTGAACCACGCGGGTCTTTCGCGTTTTGCTCCGGTTCGATCTCGCTCAATCCATTGGGCAGGAAGATTGGGGGCAGGAAGTTCACCCGCCTTTGGCGGCGCCGAAGGCGACCAGGGTTTACCCGCCTGCGGCGGCGCCGAAGGCGACCAGGGTTTACCCGCCTGCGGCGGCGCCGGAGGCGACCAGGGATTCCGGCGAGGTGAGTTGGTGGAATTTTTCTGCCCAAAATTTTCCTGCCAACCTCTGCCTTGGCCGCGGTACGGATCTTCATCGCGACCAACATCCGGGTAAGGCGCAGGACGAAGCCCTTCGACCGGCTCAGCGCCCCGAGCCTATCGAGGAGCGGCGCCTTCACGGCGCTTGGTCCGCGACCAGCGGCGAGAAGATCTTCGTGAGCAGATCCGGTTTTGCGGCGTCGCGCTCGAGCCAGGGATACTTCATGCCGCCGCGGTAGTTGACTTCGTGGGTCGTGAAGAACTCGCGGTTCTCGGCCAACAGCACGAGCGGCGCGTTTTTTCCGACTCCCGCCTTCAGCGCGTCCTTCAGGACATCCGCTGAGTAACGACGGCCGTTGACGGCGACGAGCTTCATGCCCGGGGCCAGCCCGGCGAGCGCCGCCGGCAATCCGGGCACCACATCGATCACCGCACCGTCTTCCTTACCGTCGGCCTTCAGCACCAGCCCGAGCGAATGACGGGCATCGAGCTGCTTGAACACGGCTTCCATCGACTTGAACATCGACGTGGGCTCGGCTTTGAAAACCAGCCGCCACCCACCCTGCTCGATGCCGCCCATCGGGGCGGTGGGGCGCAGCGACTGCAGCCTCTCCGTCAGCAACGCCTGCCAGTCGTGCGGCGCCACGCCCTTGAGCGCTGCCACCACGTCGGCGAACGTATAGGGTTTCAGCGCCGGCGGCCCGCTGACGCCACCGCAGAACGCGCGGCAGAAATCGTCCAGCGATTTCTGGCCACCGGTCCGGTGGCGGATCGTGACGTCGACCTCCAGCCACAGCAGCGTGCCTTCGCGTTCGCCGGGAATCCATTTCGGATAGAAGAGCGTGAGGCTGCCGGGAGCGACGGCGATGGACTCCTGCACATGCAGGAGGTTGCGCGGGGCGTCGGTGGCATCAACGGCGAGGGTGATGGCGGGGGCGGCCGCCGCGAAGGCGCGGCTAATCAGAAGGCAGGCGAGCAAGAGCGCGCCGAGAAGCGAGCGGGATGTTTTCATGGCGAAAGTTGTTTGGACAGAGCCGGGTTCACGCGAAGGCGCGCCTGCTTTTGTTCCGCCTCTGCGGTGTAAAACGATTGGGGAGATTGAACTGAAGGTTGCGCCGCAGAGACGGGAACGGGCTTGTCGAGTGCGCTCCGCGCGCGGTCTGGCGGCGCGCGGAGCGCACCGCCCACTCCGAGCAGCGCTGTCGCCTTCTTTCTCGGACCAATCCCAGGAAAACCCGCGCTGCGATCTGCCCACTTCGTCGGGGTCACAACAATTCTGACGCGGCGCTTTGAACCACGGAGGTACAAGGTTCAATCCATCGAGAAATGTCTTTCTCCGTGTCTTCGTAATTCTCCGTGGTTCATCTCAGCCGTAGGAATTCAGTCGAGGTGGAGCGGCGTTCAGTCGGAATCGTCCGCGCAGCGGACCCTCAGCGAGGCGCCAATTACGGAACGCGTTCGATTGGTTCCTGCACGATGAGTCTGAGGCGGCGCCTCGCTACACGTGAGCGCGACGGGACGACAGCGAGTTGGGGTCAACTCGCTCCACCATTCAGTGGCTTCCTCGTCAGAGGTGGAACGAACTCCGACTCCTGAATTGATACGGCTTAGCCCGCATTTTTCACACTCTCCGCGGTATTATTCCCGTCTTGGACACCGGCCGCCCTGCGGAATGCCGCAACCATCGCGGTCATGCGGGCTAAAACAAAATCGCCAGGCGATTTTGAACTTAGCCCGGACATCGGTG
>JAUSID010000158.1 GCA_030648295.1 Opitutaceae bacterium
GGTCCGCGCGAAGGCATCTGCCTGGATGCGTTCCGCGACGCGCTCGTGCACAACGAGGTCAAGGCGGTGATCGTGATGCCGAGTTTTTCGAACCCGCTCGGCTCCTGCATGCCGGATGAGAAGAAGGCCAGGTTCTACGCAATCCTGGCCGAGTTCGACGTGCCCGCGATCGAGGACGACGTCTATGGCGATCTTCATTTCGGCGAGCGCCGGCCGAAGCCGCTCAAGGCGTGGGACACGGACGGACGCGTCATTCTTTGCAGTTCGTTTGGCAAGACCCTCGCGCCCTCGCTGCGCGTCGGTTGGTGCGCCCCCGGCCGCTACCTCGAGCGCGTGCGGCGGCTGAAGTTCACGAACACGCTCGGCACGCCCGTGGTGTTGCAAAAGACGATTTCGGATTTTCTGCGTAACGGCGGCTACGATCATCACCTGCGTTCGATTCGTCGCGCGTATCACCAGCAACTGCACGTTTTCTCGCAGGCGATTCTTCGCCACTTTCCCGAAGGCACGCGGCTCAGCCGCCCGGAGGGAGGATTCATCCTCTGGGTCGAAATGCCCGCGGGCGTCGACACGCTGCGGCTTCATCGCGAAGCCCTGAAACACCGGATCAACACGGCGCCCGGCGCACTTTTTTCGGTCAAGGATCGGTATCGCAATTGTCTGCGGATGAATTGCGGGCTGCCGTGGGCGGACTCCATCGAGGCAGCGATTCGGACGCTTGGCGAACTGGCGCGAAGACACCTGTAACGCCATGCCTGAATGAAACGCAACGTCGCCATCCTGGTGTTCGACGAGGTCGAGGTGCTCGACTTTGCCGGACCGTACGAAGTGTTCGCCGCGGCTGACAAACGCCACGGCGGCGACGCCTTCAACGTGTGTTCGCTGCACGTCGTTCGCCGGCTGCTCGGAGCAGAAGCGGCGGACGAGACGGCCCGCCATATGGAATATCGTCAGTCATGATCGCCGCAGGCTCGCTCGTCGGATTCTCCACTTTCGTGTGGCTGATGAAGCACAGCACACCGGCGCGCGTAGCGACCTACGCCTACGTGAACCCCGTCGTGGCCGTATTCCTCGGGTGGCTGATCCTCCACGAGCCGATCACGCCGCGCACGATTGTCGCGTCGGTCATCATCATCGCCGCCGTTGCGATCATCACCACGGAAAAAACCCGCACCACAAGGAAGCCGGCGTGACGGAGCTGCTCGACCGTGTACGGCCCGCGAATCTCTCCGCCGGTGCGTATGAGATAATTGGGGACGGAATTCATCAAGGCGCCGGGGGCGATGGGTGCGACTTTTCACTTAGGCCGGAAGCCGGTTGCTGGCGAGCAAACGCAGTTCGGGCCACTCGTGTGGGCGTTCGTCGAGGCCGTGATCGCATCAGCCGGATGATGGATGCACGCCTGACCGGGCACTCGATTCACGTGACCTTCCACGAGGGCCGTGTGACCACGATCGAGCGGATCAATGATCTGTAGCGGCCGCGGTTCGCACCGGATTCGTGATCAAAAGGCAAAAAAAGTTGACATGCGGTGGTCAGGCGGGCGCCGAGCCCTTACCGACGCAGCGACGTTAGCCGGAGCTTGCGGAGGGTGGGCCGAGCGACAGCCCATCGCGGAGGAGGACAGCAGATTGTGTGACAGCTCCGCTGGCCCGCGATGTGCCGCTTGGTCATTGGCACAACGGCGCACCGCCAAATTGGTGTGGAGCGAGCAGCCGAAAGGTAAAAAGTAAAGCATGACCCCGTTCGACTGCCCCCGGTCCCCGATCAGAACCGGCCGTTGACCCCAAACGTGATCGTCGTGCCGTTGATGATCGTGTTCGACATCTGGCTGGGGTCGCCGCGGTACTGGGTCTGCGCCGCGTTGAAGAGGTTGCCGACGTCGGCGGTGAACTGGAGCCACGGGCGGTATTGGTAGGCCAGCCCGGCCGTCACCGTCTGGTACTTGTAGCGGTAATTATTGCGGGCCGGACTGGCGGCGGTGAACGAGGTGATGTAGTGGCCGACATAGTTGTAGAGCAGCCGGGTGCTGAACTTGCGGTAACGCCACGAGAGGCTGGCGTTGCCCGTGCGGGGGATGAAGCCCGGCACCTCGTCCGTACTCCGGTTCGCGCTGCCGCCGAAATCGCCGTGCGTCTTGATGAGGGTGTAGTTGGCGGAGGCGCCGAGTCCCTTGAGCAGGCCGGGCAGAAACGTGAACTGCTGCTGGTAGGAGAACTCCCAGCCCTGCACGATCGCCGTGCCGGCGTTGCCCGACATCAGGCGGGTGAAGCCGGCGTATTCGCCGTTGTAACCGTTGTCGTTGCCGCTATCGACCGTGCCGGCGTCGGTGCCGGTGACGATATAGTCGGTGATCGTCTTGTGAAACCATCCGAGCGACAGGCTCCCCACCGGCTCGAAATAATACTCGAGCGTCGCGTCCCAATTCTGGGCGTTCTGCGGGAGCAGATTGGGGTTGCTCACGGTGAGCGTCTGCTGGCCCTCGTTGACCGTCTCGTTGGGCAGGGCGTTGTTCAGCGCCGGGCGGCCGAAACTCGTGGACCAGCTCAGGCGCGCCTTGAGATTCGGCGTCACGTCGTGCCCAAGGTGAATGCTCGGAAACGACTTCTTGTAGTCGCCCCGCAAGCGGCGCTGGGTGCCGGCGTAGTCGCGCTCGGCGGAGCCGAACGGGTCGGCGGTCTGCTGCGCCGCGGTGCTGCCCGCGCGATTGCGCACCCAGCCCCAGCTCTCCGTTTCCGTCCGCTCCGTCCGCACGCCGCCCAGGAAGGTCGTGCGGCCGACGCGTCCCTGCACCATCGCATAACCGGCGGTGACCCACTCCGTCACCGCGCGATTGGCGGTATAGTTGTTCTGGTATTGGTAATAGAGATTCTCCCGCCAGAGGGAGGGATCGATCGGCTGGCGATCGTCGAAGAACTGGATCGGCTCCCAGTAGGGCATGCGGCGGCCGGTCTTGATCGCGTCGAAGGAGACGATGCTCGGGTCGGCCTCCAGGGCCGTCGTGCCGGCGTAGGTCCACCGCCGCGACTCGCTCTCCACACTCACGAACTGCTCCTGCCAGAGTCCGCCGGCCTTTACGAACAACGGGAACGAAACCGGCAATTCGTAGCGGGCGTTGCCCCGGACCACCTTGTTCGTGTTGTTGTTCGTCTGTTTGGTGTTGGTGTATTGGTTCGGGCGGTAATTGCGGTAATCGGTGAAGTCGGGTCCCCCGTTCTGGATGAAGCGGGGATGCAGATCGGAGTCGGTGCGATCGAGGATCCAGCCGGCGCCGGTGAGCCGGTTGATGAGGATGCCGCCGCGGCCGCCGGCACCCCCGTTGATGTTGGTCTGGGTGTAGAGCGCGTTGTAATCCAGCTGCAGCCGGCCGAAGGTCTGCTCGGCGCCCAGATCGACGCGACGCATCCGATTGAAGAAATCGCCCGGCCCGGTCGTCGTCTGATCGATGATGGCGGCCGCGACCGGGCGCACCACCGTGATCTTGTCGGTGAACTGTCCGGGCACCACCCCGGTGTTCGTGGCGTTGGGCACGGTGTTCTGGTTGCCGGTGAACGCGCGGAAATAATAGCGGAGCCGGAAGCGCTCAAACGCATCGTTGTAGATCAGGTTGAGCGACAATTTCGTATTGGGCGAGAGCCGGTAATCGAACTTCGCGTTGACGCTCGTCTGCTTGCGGTTGTTGTAATTGTCCTGCGTGCGGTAGTCCCAGACGTACGCGGGCGACGCGGCGGTGTTCTGAAAATCCCGGGTGGTGCTGAAGTACCCGACCGACTGTTCGCTGTAAAAGAGGTTGAGCGCCATGCCGAGATTGCGGTCGCCCCCGAAGACATCGAACACCTCCTGCCAGGCGACGTTCAGCAGCGGGTGGGTGCGGTGATCCTCCCGCATCGGGATCTGCTGGGTGCCGGGGGGCGCCATGCGCGCGGAGAAATTGTAAGTCACGCGGCGCTTTTCCTTCATGCTGAGCGCGGAGCGGCTCTTGAGGTTGACCGATCCGCCGAGCGAGCCCGCCTCCTTGTCCGGCGTATGGCCCTTGGTGATTTCCAGGGCGTCGAACATCGAGCCGGTGACGGTGTGGATGCGGGTCTGCCGGGAGTCACCCCCCTGGCTGCCCATCAACGCACCGTCGATGGTAATGGTGTTCGAACCGGGGCCCATGCCGCGGATCGTGAAGCCGACGATGTTGCCCTCGTCGCTGAGATTGCCGGCGACGCCGGGGAGCAGGACGGCGAGTTCGCTGGCGTTCATGTTCGGCAGATTGCCGTACGCGTCGATCGCGACGATATCCTTCACGTTGGGCGCGTTGCGCTGGGCGGTAATCGCGGCGGCGTTGCCCTCGCGTTCGCCGGTCACGGTGAACACGTCGAGTTTGTAAATGCCGGTCGTGAGATCGAAATTGCGCGTGGCGCGTTGGCCGGCCGCGACGGTGACGGATGCCCTCACGGGATCGAGGCCGGTGTAGGAAGCGACAATTTCGTGCGCGCCCGCCGGCACGTTGATCAGCACGAAGCGGCCGGTGTTGTCGGTGAGCGCCGTGAGCCCGAGAGCCGCCAGTTCCACGCGGGCGCCTTCGAGCAGGTTGCCGGTGCCGGCGTTGCTGACGTTGCCGGAGACGATGCCGGCGTCACCGCCGACCGGCGACTCCGCGGCGGGCGCACGAGAGGAGAAACAGACGAGCGCGGGCAGCGCGATCAGGCTGATGCGAAGCAACCAAGGGGAGGCGAGTTGATGGAGCCGGGTAGTCATGGTGGTAAGGTGCAGGCGGAGAGGGTCGGGCGAAAGTCGCGGGCCCGTGAACGGATTCAGCATGAGCGGCGCGCGGGCCGAAGGCCAGTGTGGTTTTCCGCAATGGTCGGCTGGTGGCGCATCTCCGGGTTGACGGTTCCGGATTGGGATTCGGAGGGCGCCGCTTTGTCGGCGCCGGTGCGTCAACTCGAAGACACGGCTGCGACAAAGCGCAGCCCTCCGAAGTCGAAGGACGTTGGCAACGCCCTGTCGCACCGACAATCGGGAGATGCGCCCCCCGATGCCCGATGTCCGATTTCACGATTTCCGTTCTAGCCGCGCTCGTCACCCTCACCTTCGCGCTGGTCGCGCTGCCCACCATGCGCGCCGAGGTGAAAGTTGGCGACGTGTTTCCCCCATTCGCCTCCTCCGGTCTCGTGAGTCTCGCCGGCGGCCCGCTGCCCGCGACCGCCGGCCAGG
>JAUSID010000167.1 GCA_030648295.1 Opitutaceae bacterium
CTTTATCTCACCGGGACGGGAACACTGACGAATCTGTCGGGCGGCCTGTGGGATCTCCAGAACAACACCGCGTTCTACAATGGGGGGACGTGGAGCTTCGACAATCAATCCGGCTCGACGCTGCGGAAATCGTCTGCGACCGGAACCCTCTCCTTCAATCTCCCGCTGACGAATGCGGGCACCGTCGACGTGGACGCCGGGCTGTTCTCAATCGACGCGGGTGGCTCCGCCACCGGCACCTTCGACATCGCGTCGGGCGCGACGCTCAGGTTCAACTCCAATTTCACGCTGAATGCCGGGTCGAGCTTCTCCACGACCGGAAGCGTGCAGCTGACCAATGGCACGCTCACGCTCGCACGTGGGTCGGCCTTCGTGCCGTCGACGAATTTCTCATTCTCCAATGGCACGCTGACGGGCGCGGATGATTTCAACACCGCGTCGGGTCTGGCGACGACGTGGACTGGCGGGACGATGAGCGGCGCCGGCCTAACGAAAGTACTCACCGGCGGGACGATGACCTTCTCCGGCGGCAACCCCCAGCTCAACGGCCGGTCGCTTACAAACGCCGGAACCATCAATCACACGCCGCCCAACTATCTTTATCTCACCGGAACGGGAACACTGACGAATCTGTCGGGCGGCCTGTGGGATCTCCAGAACAACACCGCGTTCTACAATGGGGGGACGTGGAGCTTCGACAATCAATCCGGCTCGACGCTGCGGAAATCATCCGCGACCGGCACCCTGTCCTTCAATCTTCCGCTGACGAATGCGGGCACGGTCGACGTGGATGCCGGGCTGTTCTCGATCGACGCGGGCGGGTCCGCCACCGGGACCTTCGATATCGCGTCGGGCGCGACGCTCAGGTTCAACTCCAACTTCACGCTGAATGCCGGGTCGAGCTTCTCCACGACGGGAAGCGTGGAGCTGACGAATGGCACGCTTACGCTCGCGCGCGGCTCGGCTTTCGTACCGACGACGAACTTTGCGTTTTCCAATGGCACGCTGACCGGCGCCGACGATTTCAATACCGGCTCGGGCCTGACGACGACGTGGACCGGCGGGACGATGAGCGGCGCCGGCCTAACGAAAGTACTCACCGGCGGGACGATGACCTTCTCCGGCGGCAACCCGCAGCTCAATGGCCGGTCGCTCACCAATGCCGGAACCACCAATCACACGCCGCCCAACTATCTTTATCTCACGGGGACGGGAACGCTGACGAACCTGTCGGGCGGGCTGTGGGATTTCCAGAACAACACCGCGTTCTACAATGGGGGGACGTGGAGTTTCGACAACCAGTCCGGCTCGACGCTGCGGAAATCATCCGCGACCGGAACTCTCTCCTTCAATCTCCCGCTGACGAATGCGGGCACGGTCGACGTGGATGCCGGGCTGTTTTCAATCGACGGGGGCGGGTCCGCCTCCGGGTCCTTCGACATCGCGTCGGGCGCGACGCTCAGGTTCAACTCGAACTTCACTCTGAACGCCGGGTCGAGCTTCTCCACCACCGGAAGCGTGCAGCTGACCAACGGCACGCTCACGCTCGCGCGTGGGTCGGCCTTCGTGCCTGCGACAAATTTTTCCATCACCAATGGCACGCTCACAGGCGCGGACGACTTCAGCGTCGGCTCCGGCCTGACGACGACCTGGAGCGGGGGTACCATGAGCGGCACCGGCACCACGAAGGTACTCGCGGGCGGCACGCTGCTAGTTTCCGGCGGTAATCCGACGCTGAACGCCCGGCTGCTAACCAACGCCGGGACGGTCACCCACTCGCCGCCCAACTATCTCATTCTCACCGGCTCC
The DNA here is from genome assembly GCA_030648295.1 of Opitutaceae bacterium. GTDB lineage: Bacteria > Verrucomicrobiota > Verrucomicrobiia > Opitutales > Opitutaceae > ER46. The sequence continues at coordinate 1,810 of JAUSID010000167.1, forward strand.
GGCACGATCACGAATCTCTTTGGCGGGGTTTGGGACTTCATCAGCAACACCGCCTTTTACAACGCGGGGACCTGGAGTTTCGAAAATCAAGCCGGCGCGACCGTGAGCAAATCGTCGGGAACCGGGAGCCTATCCTTCGGTGTGCCACTCACCAATGCCGGGAGCATCGAAGTCAATGCGGGCACTCTGTCAGTCGATGCCGGTGGCAGCAGTACGGGCACATTCACGACGGTGGCTGGCGCGACCACCGCATTCACGAATAATTTCAGCATCAATAGCGGCAGTCTGGGTGGAGCCGGAACGTACCGTGTTACCGGCGGAACTCTGAGCGCCAACACCGCCCTGAACATCTCCAATTTCGCGATGTCCGGCGGCACGCTCTCGGGCAGTGGCGTGGTGGATGCAACGGCGTTCAATTGGACGGGAGGTTCGCTGGCCGGCACCGGCACAACGGCGATCGCCGCCACCGGTGCGCTCACGATCAATGGCTACGTTTATCTGGACCGCACCCTGACCAACAACAGCACCGCCGGATCGGTGTGGACCGGCCCGGGTTATATTTATTCCAGTTCGGGCGGCGGAATTTTCAACAACCCCGGCCTGCTCGACGTCCAAGGCGACAGCACCATCTACTACGCCACGTTCAACAACTCCGGCACGCTGACCAAGAGCGCGGGCACCGGGACGACTGCATTCAATTCCTATGGCGGCGCGTTCAACAACACTGGCACGGTCAATGTGAACTCCGGCACAATCGCGCTGCAAAACGGCGGGACGGACACGGGAACATTCAATATCGCTGCGGGTTCGACGCTGGTTTTTGGGGGCGGCACGCACCTGCTCAACGCCGGCAGCACAGTGGCCGGCGCCGGCACGGTGGAATTTAGCGGCGGCACGACGACCATTGCCGGCACCTATGGCCTGACCACGGGGATAAAGGTCAATGGAGGCACGGCGAACTTCAGCCCCAGCAGCGGCGCAATCAGCCCGGCCAGTGTCGTCGTTTCGGGTGGCGCGGCGAATTTCAACGTGAACGCGACCACGCCCTCGCTGGTCGTGTCGGGCGGCACGGTCGGCGGCAGCGGTGCGGTCGATGCCACCACTTTCAACTGGACGGGCGGTTCCCTGGCCGGGACCGGCACGACGGCGATCGCCGCCACCGGTGCGCTCACGATCAACGGCTACGTTTATCTGGACCGCACCCTGACCAACAACAGCACGGCCGGCTCGGTCTGGACCGGCGCGGGCTACATCTATTCCAGTACCGGCGGCGGGGTGTTCAACAACCCCGGGCTTCTCGACATCCAAGGCGACAGCACCGTCTACTACGCCACGTTCAATAATTCCGGGACTCTGACCAAGAGCGCAGGAACCGGCACGACGTCATTCAATTATTACGGCGGCGCATTTAACAATACCGGCACGGTCAACGTGAATTCCGGCACGATCGCGCTGCAAAATGGCGGGACGGACACGGGAACATTCAATATCGCGGCGGGTTCGACGCTGGTTTTTGGTGGCGGCACACACCTGCTCAACGCCGGCAGCAGTGTCTCCGGCGCCGGCACGGTCGCATTCAGCGGCGGCACGACAACGCTGGCCGGTAGCTACGGACTGACCACCGCCATCACGGTCAATGGCGGCACGGCGAACTTCAGCCCCAGCAGCGGGGCGATCACGCCGGCGAGCATCGGGGTTTCCAGCGGCGCGGCGAACTTCAACGTGAACGCGACCACGGCCTCGCTCGTCATGTCGGGCGGCACAGTCGGCGGCAGCAGCGCGGTTGACGCGACGTCGTTCAACTGGACGGGTGGCACGTTGGGCGGCACGGGTACGACGACCGTCGGCGCGACGGGTGCGCTCACGATCAATGGTTATGTGTACCTCGACCGCACGCTGACCAACAACAGTACGGCCGGCTCGCTCTGGAGCGGCTCGGGCTACATTTACTCGAGCACCGGAGGGGGCATCTTCAACAACGCCGGACTGCTGGACATTCAAGGCGACAGCACCATCTACTACGCCACGTTCAACAATTCCGGCACGGTGACGAAGAGCGCAGGGACAGGCACGACGTCATTCAACTATTACGGCGGCGCGTTCAACAACACCGGCACGGTTAACGTCAATTCCGGCACGCTCGCGCTGCAAAACGGAGGAACAGACACCGGCGCGTTCAACATCGGCCCGGGTGCAACGCTGGTATTTGGCGGCGGAACACACGCGCTCAATGCCGGCAGCAGCCTGGCGGGCGCCGGCACGGTGGCCTTCAGCAGCGGCGCGACGACCATTGCCGGCAGCTACGGGCTGACCACGGCCATTACGGTCAACGGCGGCACGGCCAACTTCAGCCCGACCAGCGGCCCGATGAGCCCGGCCAGCGTCGTCGTTTCGGGTGGCGCAGCGAACTTCAACGTGAATGCGACGACGCCCTCGCTTGTCCTGTCCGGCGGCACCGTCGGCGGCAGCGGCATGGTGAATGCCACCGCGTTGAACTGGACCGGTGGCACCATGGCCGGGACCGGCACGACCACCGTCACCTCCGCCGGGGTGCTTACGATCAACGGTTATGTGTATCTCGATCGCACGCTGACGAACAACAGCACATCCGGCTCGGTCTGGAGCGGCCCGGGCTACATATATTCCGGTTCGGGTGGCGGGGTAATCAACAACGCCGGCCTTCTCGACATTCAAGGCGACAGCACCGTCTACTACGCCACGTTCAACAATTCGGGCACGCTGACCAAGAGCACGGGGACGGGCACGACGACATTCAACTACTACGGCGGATCGTTCAACAACACGGGGACAGTGAACGCACAGTCGGGCAAGCTGACCTTCTCCGGTCCATTCACGAATACGGGAACGCTCATCGGCGCGGGCGGAGATTTTCAGTTCGGCACCGCCGTTAATCTCGGCACCGGTGCATTGAGAGGCATCGGCACAGTCACCGCCCCGTCGGTCACGACTGGCGGCATCGTGGCACCAGGCAACTCGGTCGGCACCCTCAATCTGGCAGCCAACCTGACGCTGCTTTCCACGAGCGCACTCCTCATCGAGCTGGGCGGGTCCACTCAGGGGACGGGCTACGATTTCCTCAACGTCAGCGGCAACGCAGCCATGGGCGGCGCGCTGTCCGTCAGTTTCGTTGGTGGATTTCAGACCAGCGTCGGCCCGATCTCCACGTTCACGATCCTGACCGGCAGCGCCGGATTGACGGGCGCGTTCGCCAACGTGGCGAACGGCGCCCGTCTGCTCACCAGCGACGGGGTGGGTACGTTTCTGGTGAATTACGGGTCCGGCAGCACATTTGGCTTCAACAGCGTAGTGCTCTCGGAGTTCGTCGCGGTGCCCGAACCCTCGACGTGGGCCATGTTGGGAATCGGCGCGCTCGTCATGCTGCTGCAAATGCGGCGGCGGCGATAACGACTCGGAGGCGCAGCCCGCTCCGGTGGCATGGGGGTCCCCCATGGACACCAATTCTGAACTGCACTTCACGGGCGGGACGCCCGTGCCCTTCGAGCAATCCTTCCTTGGCCTGAAAGTGGCAAGGGCGTCTCGCCCGTGATGGGGCCTGAAATCACGGGCAAGATGCCCGTGCCACTTCGAGCATTCCGTGCCGGGGTCTGAATGTGGCATGGGCGTCCCACCCATGAATACCAATCCTGTGCCGCACTTCACGGGCAAGACACCCGTGCCACCCAAGCCACTTCTTTCTCGTTCTCGCCCGGCCTTCGCGTTCTCCTCGCTGCCGGCATGAAGAAATCGCGCAACCATTTCAACGGCATCGACCGGATCAATTACGAAGGTCCCGCGACGGAAAACCCGCTGGCGTTTCGTCATTACAATCCGGACGAACTGATCGACGGCAAACCGCTGGCCGAACACCTGCGGTTCTCGATCGCGTACTGGCATGCGTTTCGCGGCACGGGCGGTGATCCGTTTGGACCCGGCACCATCGTGCGGCCGTGGGAACAGGGCCGTGATCCCGTTTCCGTCGCGAAAACGCGGATGGATGCCGCGTTCGAGTTTTTCCAAAAAATCCGTGCGCCGTTCTACTGTTTCCACGATCGCGACATCGCGCCGGAAGGCCGAACGCTGGCGGAATCGAACCGGAACCTGGATGCGCTGGTGACGCATGCCTACGAACTGCAAAAATCCACGGGCGTACGGTTGCTGTGGGGCACGGCGAATCTCTTCTCGAACCCGCGCTACATGGCCGGTGCGGCGACGAACCCCGACGCACACGTATTCGCCTACGCGGCGGCGCAGGTGAAGAAGGCGCTCGAGGTCACGAAGCAACTCGGCGGCGAAAACTACGTGTTCTGGGGCGGCCGCGAAGGCTACGAGACGCTGCTCAACACGAACTTGAAGCGCGAACAGGATCACCTCGCCGCGTTTCTCCACCTTGCGGTCGATTACGCGAAGTCGATCGGGTTCAAGGGCCAGTTCCTGATCGAGCCGAAGCCAAGGGAGCCGACGAAGCACCAGTACGATTTTGACGTCGCGAGTGGCATCGCATTCCTGCGCACCTACGGGCTGGAAAAGCATTTCAAGTTCAACATCGAGACCAATCACGCGACGCTTGCCGGCCACACCTTCCAGCACGAAATCGAGGTCGCGGCCGCCGCCGGCATGCTCGGCTCAATCGATGCCAACGCCGGCGACCTCCTCCTCGGATGGGACACCGATCAATTCAACACCGACGTGCGCGAGCTCACGCTGGCGATGGTTTCAATCCTGCGCGCCGGCGGGCTCGGCTCAGGCGGGTTCAACTTCGACGCCAAGCTGCGCCGACCGTCGATCGATCCGGAGGATCTTTTCCACGCGCATATCGGCGGGATGGATGCCTACGCGCTCGCGTTCAAAATCGCCCGCCGGATCCTGGCGGACGGAAAGCTGGACCAGTTTGTACAGGAGCGCTACGCCAGCTACGACACCGGTTATGGCCGCGAGATCGAAACGGGCCGGGTTGGATTCCGACAGCTGGAAAAGCTGGTGTTGAGGAAACTGGGCGAGCCGACTCCGCGCAGCGGGCGGCAGGAATACCTCGAGAACCTCTTCAGCCGTTATCTCTATCGTTAGCCCGCATTTTTCACCGTCTGCATGCCATTCAGCATTCCTTTGTCTTCGGCCATGATGTCGGCCATCGCAGCGCTCAAGCGCATGCGGGCTAAAAGCAAAATGCGCCGGAGGCGCACAAGCCGCCGCGGTTTACCCGCCTGCGGCGGGTTTTGCGTAAGCCGGGAAATGCTCAGGGCTGCAGCGGCGGGTGTTACCCACGAACAGGCCGTGTTGTCGGCGCAGAGTGGAGTGTGCTAATTCCCCGGCTAGTCCCCGGTCCGCCGGGGCAAGCGAAGAATTTGAGCACCGCGCGACCGGAATCGGGTAAGAGCGGGAGGCGCATGGGTTTTGGGCCGACCCGGCCAGTGGCGGTAGACCCCACGACGGCGGTCTGCAATCACCGGCACAAGCGACGCTGCCGATGGTCTACATCTCGCATGCCCCGTTCAACGCTTCAACGCGTCCACATGCTTGCGAGCATCGCGGCACTGTTGGCCGCGGTTCCCTTGGGTGCGGCCAACAAGACGATTGATCGCATGCAGGAGAATGTTCTCCGGATGACGGAGTTTTTCGACACGATGCTGCCTGGTGTGCTCGAGGAGAATAACATGACGGTGCATTTCCGCCCGAAACTCGGCGACTTGCGGGACGAGGAGTACATGAGGCTGCCGTTCGAGCTCCGGTACGGTCTGACCTCACGCTGGGAACTTTACGGCGGCCTGACACCTTTCGTACCCAACCCATGGAACTCGGGACGCGATCACCGGTGGGGTCCGGGTGAGATCAAGTTCGGCGCCCGGCACGACGTGGGTGCGATTCTTAATTTCTTCGACGAGTCGACGGTCGGCGTCGAGACGCGTGTGCCCTGGGGCAAACCGCCGGTGGAGTTGAACGACCATTACACCCACGTGAAGCCGTATGTTTCAGTGGCGCGAACGCTGGTGCGACTGCCGTCCGCCACGTTCTACGCGAACGTGAGTTATGATCGCAGCGTGAAGCTGGTGCGCCGCGAGGCCCCTCCGCCGGAGGTGATCCGCCGGCACATCATTGAAGTCGCGCCCGGCCTGCTATACCGGCCCTCCGAGTTTGGCTACTTTGCGGAGTATCGGTTTCGGCACATTGCCCACGAACACGACTGGCGGCTCGGCCATGAGATTCAGTTCGGAACGATTTGGGATATCCCGATTGCGCGGACGGAAAAATGGAATCTGCCGGGCAAGTGGCAGCTGGAGCTGGCATACAAACTCGGGCATGAAGAAGGCGGCGATTTCGACCAGGGAGTTTCGGCACGGGTGAACTGGCGCACGACCCTCCGCGAAGTGCTGGCGAAGACGAGCGGCCCGTTCTCGAAACTGTGGTGAGCAGCGCGGCCGTGTAGCAGCCGAGGTCACGAGGCTGACGCGAAACGCCGCTTCTGGAGGCGGAGCGATCACGCGTACGTCGAGCCTAGCGCGGCGGAGCCGCAACCGAAGCTAAACAGAGCGTCACAAACAATTAGACATAAGATGGAGGGTCGACCTCTGCGTCGTCCGCTCCCGGGTCAACACCCATTCCGACTTTTCCGAGTGGAATGTCCTGCGGAAAGCGACCGGCCCTGCCAAAGGCAGGCAAGCCGCGCCGCATGCCCGCCTGCGGCGGGGAGGCTGGCCCTCCATCAATTTCCGAAAAAACAGACAGATGGCCCGCCGGGAAGGTGGGGGCCTGCGAGGCCGCGCGCTTGAAAAGATTGCGACCCCGCGTCTGGAGCTGCGTTATCAGGGCGTTGAAATCATTCCTGATATTGTTCGCGCTCACACTGCTCACGGGGTGCGCGTCGGTATCGGCGCGCAAGGTGACGCCGATCGAACCGTTTCAGCACATTTTCGTGGTCGAGCGCTTGAACGACAATTACCGCGTGCACGAATTTCTCGTGGCGGAACTCCGGCGACATGGATACGACGCATCCTCGGGACCGCTCACCATGATGCCGGAGAATGCGCAGGCTCTGCTCACCTATGACGCCCGCTGGGAGTGGGATTTCCAGAATTACCTGATCGAGCTTTACCTCGAGATCCACACCACGCACAGCCAGAAAAAACTCGCCGAGGCGCGCTACTACCAGCCGTCAATCCGGCCGAACCCCGTCTCGGTGGTGGCCCGGCGGGTGATCGATAAGCTGCTCGCTAAACCGTGACCCTGGGAGCGCGGGCGTCTCGCCCGCACTGTCTTGGAGGGCCGGCGAAAGCCGCGCTTTGCAGGGAAGCCGCGGAATGATCGAGCGAGCGATGCCAGCGTCGTCACCTCCGCTGCTACGGGTGCGCGTCTGTCACACCTTCTGCGTCTTCCAGTTTCTTCTTTCCCTCTTTTCCGTCCCCGTCTTCCCCGTCTTCCCCGTCTTCCCGTCTTCGATTACTTCTTCGGCTTCGCGTCACCGGGCGCGAGGCCGAGCGCCCACAGGATTCCGCCGAGCACGTGCTGCTGAAATTGCTTCGCGATCTCGGGCGGATTCTTCCGCGCCCCATTGTTGTCCTTGTAGTTCGGATCCCAGACGTCCTCACGGTGGCCAAGCGCGGTGTAAAAGACGCGGCCTTTGCCATGCATCTTATTCCAGGCGATCCCGTGGTAACCCGGCGCCTTGTTCTGGGGATGCTTGTCGAGTGACAGGAGGCCGTGGACCTTCGAGCGCTCGAATTCCTTGAACTCGTAAATCTCATCGAAAAGCGTCCACGTCTTCGGCAGGTGTTTGCAGGCCGCGTGCGCCGGGTCCTCGTTGTTGCAGTCGACGGAAACCTGCGGTCCATGCGTCATGAACGCGCCGCCGAGCATCGTGATGTAGGGCGGAAAACCGGCAAAACGCGCCGTCTTCTCGAACGTATCCGCCGCGGCGTGTACGCCGATGAAACCCTTGCCGGAGGCGATCCAGTCGACGAACCCCTGCTTGTCCGGCAGCGGCAGATCACCGGTCGTGCTGGCGAAAATCACGGCGTCGTAATTCTTCAGGTTCGCGGGACTGAGTTTTTGCAGCGCCTGCGCGAGCTTCGGCATCAACGCCGCCTGGTACACCTTTTCATCCGCCGCGTATTTTTCCATCGCCGCCTTCGCCGCCGCGTCCTCGCCCTTGGCCTGGCGCGGCCGCGCCGGCGGTTTTGGCAGGTCTGCGGGCTGCCGCACGAAATCGACGGTGAATTTGCCGCTTTCCTTCGCCAGCTGGGTGACGATCTCCTCGGACAGCGGGATGCAGCTGTGACGGAAACCAGCCGTGACCGTCACCATCAAAACCTTCTTCGGCGCCGTGGCAGCGGCGGCGGGTAGCGCGCACAGCAAGGCCAGCGTGAGCGCGGTCAAACGCGAAAGAGGGCGGTGTGTTTTCATGGAGTAAGCGTTGGAAATCAGGTGCGTAATCAGCCGCCGACGCACGCCAAAACTGCGAGATGATGGTCCGTTTCAGGTTTGCTGGAGCGCGCGTGGCTTCCAATGTCGCGGCTGCATGAGTGTTGCCGATCCGAATCCGCCGCCCAACCCGATCGAAACGGAAGCACCCTTCCCCACCCATCCCCAATGGCTCGGCCACCCTCGGCCGTTGTATACACTGTTCTTCGCGGAGCTGTGGGAGCGATTCTCGTATTACGGGATGCGGGCGCTGCTCACCCTGTTCATGACCCTGCCGCTGGCGGCGGGCGGGCTCGGTTACGCGGATGCGCGGGCCTCGTTGGTCTACGGCACGTACACGATGTCGGTTTACATGATGTCGATCCCGGGCGGGACGATCGCCGACAGCCTAATCGGCTCGCACCGCGCGGTGCTCGTCGGCGGGATCGTGATCGCGTGCGGTCACTTCTGCATGGCGTTTCCGACGGAATGGACGTTTTTCCTCGGACTCTTGCTGGTCGTGCTCGGCACCGGCCTGCTAAAGCCGAACATCAGCGCCATGGTGGGCGGCCTGTATGCCACCGGTGATGTGCGCCGGGACGCGGGCTTCTCGATTTTCTACATGGGCATCAACGTCGGCGCGTTCATCGCTCCGCTCGTTACCGGTTTTCTGGCGAAACACAGCTGGTTCAAGGCGTGGCTGGAGGGGCACGGGTTCAATCCCCAGCACTCGTGGCATTGGGGGTTCGCGGCCGCCGGCGTGGGAATGGTGCTCGGGCTGATCGTGTTTGTCGGTTTCGGCGGGGCGTTGAAACGCGTCGGGCCACCACCGATACGAACTCCCGACTCGTGGAAAAAACCGGTGCTCACGCTCCTCGGCACACTGGTGCTGTGGGGCTTTGCCTGGCTGACCGATCGTCCGGGCTTCACCTGGCTGCGCTCGTTCTTCCTCATCGGGCCAATCGCGTTGATGTTGTGGTTCGGCTTTTCGAAGGAGGTCGAAACGCGGCGGCTCGGGGCGGTGTTTTTCTTCTTTATCGGCGCATTCATCTTCTGGGCGCTCTTCGAGCAGGCGGGCACCTCGCTGAATCTTTTCGCCGATCGCTTCACGGCGACGCACGTGCTCGGGTTCGAATTTCCCTCACCGTGGTACCAGTCGGCCAATCCGCTGTTCGTCATCGTGCTCGCGCCGCTCTTCGCGATCCTGTGGGTGAAGCTCGGCGACCGGCAGCCTTCGAGCCCGATGAAATTCACCATTGGACTGATGCTGCTGGCGCTGGCGTTTGCCGTCATGGTGCCGGCGGCGCGGCTGGCGATGGAGGGGCGCGTGAGCCCGCTCTGGCTGCTGGCGCTGTATTTCCTCCAGACCTGCGGCGAACTTTGCCTGAGCCCGGTGGGCCTGAGCACGTTCACCAAATTGTCGCCGGCCAAATATGTCGGTGCGATGCTGGGCGTCTGGTTCCTCGCGGCTGCGTTCGGCAACAAGTTCGCGGGGGTTCTCGCGAGCGCGTTCGGCGAGGGCGAAGCATCGAGCCTCGATCATTTTTTTGGCCAGCAATCGATCGCGGTGTTCGCGATCGCGGGCGTGTTTTTCGCGCTCGTGCCGTGGGTGAGACGCCGGATGGGCGGAGTGCGGTAGCAGCCCATGCACTGGACACTCCTGTTTCTCGCCGCGGGCTTCGAAATCGCGTGGGCGGTCGGCTTGAAATACACCGGGGGCTTCACCCGATTGTGGCCCACCACCGGCGTGGTGATCGCGCTGCTCGCGAGCGTGGGTTTGCTTGCCCTCGCCGCCCGTGGGCTGCCCATCGGCACCGCGTACGCCGTGTGGACGGGCATCGGCGCCGCCGGCACCGCCATCGCGGGCATCATCCTGTTCGGTGAAAGTGCGTCCGCCGCGCGGCTCGCGTGTCTCACGCTGATCGTGGCCGGAGTTGTCGGATTGAAGTTTTTCGGCAAGTGAGGCTCGCTCGCGGGATGCCGATTCGCGCATGGTTTCCGACCTTCATCTACTGCGAACCACTGCAGAAATCCGGGCTGGCGCGGCGGAATGAAGAACTGGCGGACGAGTGCCGCCGGTTGCGCGAATTCGATGCGGCTGGCCGGCGGTGGTCGGAAAAAAACTATCCCGGCGGCTACACGAGCTACGCCTCGATGAACGAGCTGCACCGGTTCTCGAGCACGTTTGCCGACCTGGAGAAGAAACTCGGACGACATGTCCGCGCCTTCGCCCGGGCGCTCGACATGGATCTGCGCAAACGCGAAATCCGGCTCAGCGATATCTGGGTCAACATCATGCCGCCGTCCGCGGCGCACTCGCTGCATCTGCATCCGCTCTCGTTCATCAGCGGCACGTATTACGTCGTGACGCCGAAAGGCTGCCCCGGACTCAAGTTCGAGGACCCGCGGCTCGACCGGTTCATGGCAGCGCCACCGAAGTTGCCGCGGGCCCGCCGTGAGAACCAGGTGCACATCACCTACCCTGCCGACGCCGGAAACGTGATCCTGTTCGAAAGCTGGCTGCGGCACGAAGTCGCCGCCAATCGCGTCGACGAGGAGAGAATCAGCATCAGCTTCAATTTCCACTGGTCGTAAACCGGCCGCGATTCCGGGTGTGGTCAGTGATGAGCTTCGGTAATTGCGAAACTGAGACAGGGCACGGAGCGGTTTGTGATTTCGGCCTGCAAAATGATCTTCCGTAGCGGAACGCGTGAGCGTTTCGCCGAAAGGCATTCCGGAACACGAAACGCTTACGCGTTCCGCTACACCGCTGGTCATCAGGAGCGTCAGCAAAGGATCCAACTGGCGCGACCGATTGCGTGAATCCTTGATTCTTCGCGGCACTGGCCACGAGTGGCGGAAGCGAGTAATTCAGCTGCCCGCTCCTGGTTGCGCCCAGTCGGCTGCCGCGTAAGGTCGGCTTCTTTTCCATGCCGTCCGAGCGCATGTTCATCGCCCTGATGCTGCCGTTGCCGGTGCGCGACACCGTGGCGGCACTCGCCCAGCCGCTCACCGGTCTTACCTGGACTCGCACGGAGCAACTGCACCTCACATTGCGTTTTCTCGGCGATGTCAGCGATGAACAGCGGCCGCGAATGCGGGAGCGGCTGAGCACAGTGCACGTGGAGCCGTTCGTCCTGCCGATCGAGGGCATGGGTACATTTCCGCCGAACCGGCCGCCGCGAATCGTGTTTGTCGGCGTCGGCTCCGGACATCCCCGGCTCTACCAGTTGCGACAGCGGCTCGACGACGCGGTGCTGGCGAGCGGGCTGCCGCTCGATGTGCGGACATTTCATCCGCACATCACCATCGCCCGCGCCGGGGAAAACCTGAACCCGGCCGTGATGCGCTGGCTGCACACGCATCGCGAGTTCGCCGCGCCGCCGTTTCGCGTCGAGGCATTCGATTTGTACGCGAGTGAACTTCGGCCGAACGGGGCGGTACATACCCTGAAGCAGCGGTTCCCGCTGAAAGTGCCGGGGGAGTGATCTCAGCGAGGCACAGCCTCAGACCGGGTGATTTCGGAAATCGTGAAATCGGGCATCGGGCATCTAAAGGGTTTCGCAGCAGCGAAACTCTTCGGCTCGCTGGCGCTCGCCGCTAGACAGTGCGGGCCAGAAGCCCGCGCTCCCAAGAAATCGACAAAAAAGCCCGCCGCGGTGATGCGGCGGGCGAGGGAAAACCCAGAATCAAATAATCAACGGCGGCCGTGGCCGCGGGAGTTGGAGTGGCCGCCCGAATAACCACGATAACCATTGTAGCGACCCGAGCTGTAGTGCGGATTGTACCGCGGGCCCGAGTATTGACCGAACCCGATTACGACGGACGAGCGCGGGTAGTAAACCACCGGTGGCGCCGGAACGTAAATGACGCGGGGCGCTTGCTCGACGTAGACGACTTCCTGTTGCGGAGCCGGCGCGTACACGACCTGGGGAGCCGATTGATAAACCTGCGGAGCCGGTTGATAGATGGTCGGGGCGTTGGCCACGGTCAGCGCATTCGGGATGGTCGGCGCCTGGATGACCGTGGTCGGCTGGCCATTGATCACCTGCGGCTGCGACTGGTAAACACCGTAGCTGGGCGCCTGATACACGGGCGGCGCCGGCTGATAGACCGGCTCCTGCGGCGCGACGGCCGAACCAATCAAGCCACCCGTGACCGCACCGATCACCATGCCTTCGGCCCAACGATCGCCATTGTGGCCGCCAATCAGGCCGCCGGCGACGGCGCCGAGGACCGCGCCCGTCGTGGTGGACGGGCGGAACATCTGCGCCTGCGCGGTGCCGGCACCGGCGAGCGCGAGCGAAAGAGTGACGAGAAGGGTTTTCATTTCGGTGATGAGACGAATGTCGGGTCGCTGAAATTCAGTCAAATTCACGTCGCGTGCGGGAAACTATTTCGGAACCGCCCGGGCAAGTGCCGGTCTCGCGCGGGCCTCGTTCGGCGCAGTCGCCGGGCCCTTCGCCGCGCCCGGCACGCGACTGGTCGCGGCAGGCTCGCCACACCGGGTAAACCGGTTCAAGTTGCGGGCCATGAAAAGGATCGGCGTGAGCGACGAGGTCTTCGAGGCCTTGCAGCGGCTCGCCACCGGGTTTCATCGCACGCCCGACGAGGTACTCGCGGCGCTGCTGAAGGTTCCGCATGCGTCGCCCGAGGCCGCCGAACCAATCGCAGCTTTCATCCTGAGTTCGGAATTTCGCGCAAGGTTTTCCGCTGCCGACAAATACCTCGCGCTGCTGGGCTGGATTGCGACGCAGCATCCAGCGGAGTTCGGTGAATTCATCCGCAGCCTCTCCGGCGGTCGCCGTTATCTGGCGCTGGGCCGGGAGGAAATCCTCGAAACCTGCCGACACAATCAGGCCCGGCAAATCGACGGCACTCAATACTGGGCCATCATGAACATCGACACGCCGACGAAGCGCCGCTTCCTCGCCCGGGTGCTCGAGTTCATCGGCTACCGCGACGCCGTGATCGAGTTCGTGTGCAGCGCGATCGGAATGCGCGGCGCCGTGAGACGGAGCCGGCTCTCGACGCTCGTCGCGTGACTTCGTCCGATTGCCTTTGAAGGTGGAGCCGCTCGACCTCAAGCGGCTGGTCTGACGGCAACCATGTTTAATGGCTGCGACTGCCTCCCTGCCGCCGAGCCATTTTCAGGAATTGCGCGGGCCACTGGTTCGCGTGAAAACTTCGGGCCGTGTCGAAACCTTTGCGCGTTCACGCCCTCGTCACTGGCGCATCCCGCGGGATTGGTCGCGCGATCGCGCTGCATCTGGCCGCCCGTGGCTGTCGCGTCGCCGTACACTATGCGCATCAACGCGCGGCGGCGAACGACACGCTGGCCGCGTTACCCGGCCAGGGTCATGCCACGTTTGCCGCGGATGCCGCGGATCCCGGCGAACTCAAACGGCTCTGGCAGGAAGTGGTCCACGCGTTCGGCCGGATCGATCTGCTCGTCAACAACGCGGGCGTCTATTCCGATCATCCGCCGCTGGAGACCACGTCGGATCGGTGGGAGGCCGAATGGGAGCGCACGCTGGCGGTAAACCTGCTCGCGCCGGCGCGGCTCGCCCACCTCGCCGCCCGGCACATGGCGGCGGCCGAGCTTCGCGATGAGGACTTTGGACGCGGCCGGATCGTGAACATATCGTCGCGCGGCGCATTCCGCGGTGAGCCGCACTCGCCGGCCTACGGGGCGAGCAAGGCGGGACTCAACTCGCTCAGCCAGTCGCTCGCCAAGGCGCTGGCGCGAAATTCAATTTTCGTCTTCTGCCTCGCGCCGGGATGGGTCGAGACCGAGATGGCGGCCCGTTACCTCGAAGGGCCGCGGGGAACCGAAATTCTCTCTGAACATCCGCTCGGTCGCGTCGCTCGCGCCGAAGAAATCGCCCGCACCGCCGTGTTCTGCGCGTTGGACGCGCCCGCCGCCATGACCGGTTCCATCATCGACGTGAACGGAGCGAGCTATCTGCGGACGTGAGGAGGAGGAGAAGTGAAAGTGAAAGTGAGAGTGGCTTCCTGAGTGGCTGCGGCTTCCAGCCGCAGAGCGGAAACGATGATCGTTCCGAACTCCCGTCCTCACCATCTGCGGCTGGATGCCGCCGCCACTGGCGCCGCCACTTCATCACAACGCCTGCTTCAGCAGCGCCGCGATCCGCTCGTGGTAACCGCGGCTCAGCTTCAACTTCGTTCCGTCATGGAGCACCACGGCGTATTCGCCGGCGAAGGACGGGCTTAGTTTTCGCAGCCGGTCGATGTTCACGATGGTGGAGCGGTGAATGCGAATGAACCGCGTCGGGTCGAGCCGCGCCTCCAGCCGCGCCATCGTCTCGCGCATCAAGTGGCTGCGGCCGTTGACATGGAACTTCATGTAGTCGCCCTCGGCCTCGATCCAGTCGATCTCCTCGGGCTTCAGGAAGAATATCTCCCCCGATGACTTGATCAGGATCCGCTCCGCCGCGCTCTCGTCCTTCGCCGCCTGCTCCCCATGCTGCTGGAGGTAATCGAGCAATTGCACCAGGCGCGCGTTCACGGTGTCGCTCCGCCGCCGGCGGACTTCCTCCTTGGCCCGCTGCAAGGCGGCGCTGAATCGGGCATCGTCGTAAGGTTTCAGCAAATAATCGATCGCGTTCACCTCGAACGCACGCAACGCGTGCTCGTCATACGCCGTGACGAATACCACCGCCGGCGCCGCGGCGGACCCCACCTGCGTGAGCGCCTCGAACCCATCGCAGCCGGGCATCTGCACATCGAGAAACGCGAGATCCGGTTTCTCGCGCCGAATCAACTCGGCCGCCTCGACCCCGCCGCTGGCTTCGCCCACGATGTCGACCGCGTGGTCGCGTTCGAGCAACAGCCGGACGCCACGCCGCGCCGCCGGTTCGTCGTCGACGATGACGGTTCGATAACGCGAGGTGCCATTGGTGACAGGTTCGGGGCGGGGGCCGGGGTGGGTTTTCATCTTCGACAGGGAAGGACGATTTGCACGGTCACGCCCCGGCCGGGCTCGCTGCGCAGCGACAGATGGCCCTGCGCGCCGTAGATTTTCGCCAGCCGCTCGCGTGTATTCGAAAGTCCGATGCCCTCCTTCGCGCGATGGCGGCCATGGCCGAGGCCCGGGCCATCGTCCCGGACCTCGAGGTGCAACCGGCCATTTTTCACCGTTGCGGCGACCTCCACCCGGCCGGGACCCGACTTCGGCACGATGCCGTGCAGAATCGCGTTCTCCACCAGCGGCTGAAGCAGCAGATTCGGGATCCGTGCGTCCATTGCCGCCGGCTCAATCGCGATCCCGACGCTCAGCCGATCCGAGAAGCGCGCCTTTTGGATGTTGAGGTACCGCTCGAGGAAATCCATTTCCTGCCGCAGCGTCACTTCGGGCGTGCGGGTCTGCTCGAGCGACATCCGGAGCAGCGAGCTCAACCGCGCGATGAGCGTCACCGCCTCGTCGTTCTTCTGTTCGCGCACCAGGACCGCGATCGTGTTCAGCGTGTTGAACAGGAAATGCGGCCGCATCTGTTCGCGCAGCGCCTTGAGCTCGGTCTCGATCAGCCGCGACTCGAGCTGGGCCGCCTTTAGTTCCTCGCTCTTGTAACGATGGTAAATCTCCAGGCTGTAGCCGAACGCGAGCACTGCCCAGTAATACGCCATGTCGATCATGTTCCGCCCGTAGAAGCTTTTCCACGACACGACCCAGAACGGGTCGACCGGCTCGATGAACAGATTGTACGAAAACATCCGTCCCAAGTAGTAGGTGGCCATCACGACAAAGCTCACGAACGGACGGTTTTCTGCGACGAACGGAGGGATTTTTGCGACGAAGCTCGGGCGGCGCAGCGATACAAATGGATTACGGGTCATGGCCATATGCGCCGCGGAGAAGGGGCAAGAAGGCTCGCAGCAACGGAGGCAACGACGGCGGGTGGCTTGGGCGTGGCATGGGCGTCCCGCCCATGGAAACGAATTCAGAAACGCACTACACGGCCGGAACGGCCGTGCCACTGGCGGGCGAGACGCCCGCGCTCCCAGGAAATACGCCGCGTCAGGAATGACGCCGGCTCGAACGCTTGCCTTCGACGGCCCACATGGCCGCGCCGGCAATCCCGGCCTGATTGAAGAATTCCGCCGGCACCAGCTTCGCCCGCGCATCGAGATACTTGAAAAATTTCTCGTGCTTCGAACTGATGCCACCACCAACGATGATCAGTTCGGGCCAGAGCAGCCGCTCGAGCACCACGATGTAGTCGTGCAGTCTCTCGCCCCACTCTTTCCACGAGAGATCCTGGTCGTCGCGAACCGATGCGGCGACGTACTTCTCCGCTGATTTGCCACCCTTCCAGGGAAAGTGCCCGAGTTCCAGCGGGACGACGACGCCCTGATACGCGAGCGCCGTCCCCACGCCGGTCCCGAGGGTGAGCAGCAGCGCCTTGCCCATGAAACCACGGCCGGCGCCGAATCACATCTCCGCGATGCCGGCCGCTGCGGCGTCATTAATCATGGCCACACGGCATCCGGTCGCCCGGCCGAACAGCTTGGCGCCATCCACGCCGATGAATTTCGGGTGCAAGTTGGCCGATGTCATGATGCGGCAGCCCTCCTCAATCACGCCGGGAAATCCGATTCCAATCGGGCCACGCCAGCGAAAATGTCGCGCGAGTTCCGCGACCTTTCGCGCCATTCGCGCCGGCGAGAGCGGTTCCGGCGTTGCGATGCGAAGTCGATCCGCCAGCAGCCGGCCGGTCTCCGTATCCACCGGCGCGCCCTTCAATGCGGAGCCGCCAATATCGATGCCAAGGGCTTTCATCGGTTTACTCGACCCACGCACACCGATTGCACACCAGCGCGCCAGACTCAAGGCGCGCGATCGATCCACTATCCCGAACGAAATGTGGATGCCACTGGTTGGGCAGTGGCACGGGCATCCCTGGTCGCCTTCGGCGCCGCCAGAGGCGGGTAAACTTGCCCGTGATGGTCGTCATCGAACATCGCATCATGGGCGAGACGCCCATGCCACGCTCAGACTCAGTGCCCGCCGCAACCGTCGGCGCCGTGCGCGTGTCCGTGCTCGAGTTCCTGCGCCGTCGGTTCACGCACCGCGACGACTTCAACGTCAAACGCAAGGTCGACGCCGGCGAGCGGATGATTCGCATCGAGCACGACTTCGTCGCCCTCGATTGCGCGCACCGTGACAATCGGCGCGTGACGATCGGCATCGGTCCGGAACTGATCGCCGATTTTCAGCTCGCCGTCCACCGGCAGCATGCCGCGATTCACCCGCTGTACCTGGTCCGGATCGAGTTCGCCGTACGCTTTCGCGGCCGGCACGTGGACCTGCGCTTTCTCGCCCACCGCCGCAAACCGCAACTGCTCATCGAGCCCCTCGATAATCTGTCCGGCGCCCTCGAGGTAGGTCACGGGATCCCCGCCAATGGAGGTGTCGAGGACGCGACCGGCAGGATCGCGCAAGGTATAGTGAAAAGTGACAACGCGAGGCATGAAGGGTGATAAGTGGTCGCGAGCAAATGACGGTGGCAAGTGGGATCCGTGAAATTCTCCGTTCGGACAAATCCGCGGTGCGACTGGCGGATTTGGTCCCATCGGCTGTCATTACATCGCTCCGCCTCGATTCGATTCCGATCCAGCCACGCCGGCGTGGCCCTGGCCGAACTGTACACGAATGTAGAATACGAAATCGTCCGGCCGTGAGCTGGTGACTGAACACCCCGAAGGCCCAGCCTCGTTACCTCGGCTGCTACGTGCGGCAGCCGCTTCCGGAGAGCGAGCGTCTCGCCGGCAACGCGCTGAAATCTCCCGCTGATCGCCGGGCCTCTGCCTCCCCGATCATCTGAGCATCCGACCATCTGCGCATCCGACCTTCCGCCCCTCCGTCCCTCAGCTCCTCGGATCCTCGCCACTCTAGCGATCGCGGCCGTACTCCAGCGCCGTGTCGAACAGGGCCACGATGTTTTCCGGCGGCACGTTCGCCTGGATGTTATGGACCGACGCAAACACGTGACCGCTGCCGGGCGACAGCGCGTCGAGATGCGCTCGCGTTTCCACCGCCACCTGCTCGGGTGTGCCGCGGGTCAGCGTGCCCTGGCAGTCGCAAGACCCGCCCCAGAAAGCGAGCTGCCGGCCAAAGTCCGCCTTCAGCCGCCGTGGGTCCATTCCGGCCGCGGTGGTCTGGATTGGATTCAGGATGTCCACCCCCATTTCGATAATCGACGGCAACAAAGGCACGAGCGCGCCGTCGGAATGGAACAACACTTTCCAGGACGTGCGCTGATGAATCCAGTCGAGCCCACGCTTGTAGGCCGGCAGCAGCAGTTCCCGGAATGCGCGCACGGACAGGAACGGCGCCGCCTGGGTACCAAAGTCATCGCAGAGCTGCAGAATCTGAATCCGGTCGCCTACGGCGTGGTGAAATGCCTCGAGGTTCTCCAGCCACGCGTCGGTGACTTTCCGATACAACGCGGATACGTACTCCGGCTCGCTCGCAAACGTCACCATCCAGTCCTCGAACCCGCCCGTGCCGAGGCCAAAGAACAATTCGAACGGGGGCCCGAACGCGGCGATGACGGCCTGGTCGGTCGTGTGGTACAGCCGTTCCGCCTCCGTGCGGTAATGCCGGAGGTCGGCCGCGCTCACCCGCGGCGCCTCCCACGCATCGAGGTCCGGGTGCAAGGCGCCCGGGTATTTCTCGAGGCGGTCGAAATAGAATCCGCGAGCCGGCATTTGGGCCACGACTTCGCCGCCGCGGCGCAGCACCAGGTCGCCATCCGGCAACGGCTCGGGCGCGAAACTGTCGGGCACCTCGACGTCCGTGCCATCATGCAGCCGCCACGGCTTCCACTCGTCGTTGAAAATGCCGAAGGCAACGCTCGGGCGATTCACGAGAACGCAATCGCTGCCGAACCGCGCCGAGATCGCGGGCTCCACCTCGGCGAGCATTTGATATAAATCGAAAATCCGCGGCGCATGCATCGCGAGAAGCAAGGCGGCGCCGGCGCCCCGCGGTTCATTCCTCGCGAGGAAGGCTCGCAACCGCGCGTACGCGAAAACCGAGATTCCCGTCTGGCGCGTGCCACCGAAATCAATGGGCACGCGATCGACCGGCGCATGGGTGACAGCGGAAAGAATGCGTTCACGCGAGGTCATGGAAGCTGGGCGACGTGCTAATCGTGATAACGCCGCGAACGCGAAGGTATTCCACCACGGCAGTGTTGTTCGCGTCCGGTCGCGGCCCCTCGGCGGCCGATCGCTGCGCGAAAATTGTCCCGCACGGCCACACCCGAGCGGCAGCCGTGGCGGATTCATTATTATCAATCGTCGCGCAATTCTGGCCAATGCATGCGCAGGCGAGTGAGCGCGAAACCGGCATAAAGAGCGCTTACCCGGCACAGCTGTTCCCGCTACCCAAGCAAACTCAACCTGAACCATCATGACGTTTCGACCGCGTCTTAATAAAAATACACTCGTCTTCGGAGGAGTGGCGGCCTGGGGCCTGCTACTCATCTCCTGCGTGGCGGTAAATCGCACCATGCTCGCGCCGCCGTACATCGCCGGCGCGAACCTCGTGGGCAACAAGGGGTGCGCCGAATGCCATTCCGAGGTCACCGACCATTTCAGCTCCTCCACGCACGCCAAGGTTGCCCTCGCCGAGGGCAACGTTGGCAGCACGGGCTGCGAGGCCTGTCACGGCGCGGGCAGCCTGCACGTGAAAGCCGGCGGCACCAGGAGCACAATTGTCAATCCGGGCAAGTCCCCGGAGGCGTGCTTCCAGTGCCACCTCGACAAGCGTGGTCAGTTCAATCTGCCCAATGCGCACGCCGTCGCCACCGGCCAGATGAGCTGCAGCGAGTGCCACGACCCGCACCGGGGCAATGCCATCAAGGGCACGGGCGCTTCACTGCACACCCAGAATGAGTCGTGCACCGAGTGCCACACGGCGCAAAAGGGGCCGTTCATCTTCAAGCATAATGCCATGAAGGAAGGCTGCACCTCGTGCCACAACCCGCACGGTTCGGTGAACCAGAAGATGCTCAACGCGCCTGATTCGAATCTGTGCTTGCAGTGCCATGCCACCGGTTCGAGCCCCGGCCAGCTCTTCGCGGGTGGACGCGACCACGCCGGCAATCCGGTCAACGGCTCCTGTTGGGCAGCCGGCTGCCACGAGGGAATCCATGGCTCCAACGTCAGCCACGCGCTGCGCTACTAACCCGGCAACCGATCGACCATGAAATCACTCAATTTTGTACTACGCACCGCCGGCCTGGCTTCCGGCATGGCGCTCCTGTCCATTCCCGTCGCAGCCGCGGAAGCAGATGCGTTCCCGGCGTTCGATACCAACTACATCACGTTCTCGGCCGGTGGCGCCGATATCGATGGCAGCAAGGCCGCCTACCAGGCCAGGACCCGCAATGCGAAGACCGGCGCGGCGGGCATCGAGGACATGCGCTTCGATTACGATCTGAAGGACAAGACCACCCTGTCGGTCAACGGTCGAGCCCTCGCTGGCCAGGAAGACTACCTGCTCAGCTTCAAGCTGACCAAGGAGGAAGTCGGCTCGGTTGAGGTCGGGTATAAGACGTTCCGCACGTTCTACGACGGCGCGGGCGGCTTCTTCCCGATCGGAAATGTGTGGATGCCCCTGTTCAGCCGTCCGCTTTATGTCGATCGTGGCCAGCTTTTCGTGCAGGGCACCATCGTCATGCCGAAAGCGCCGGTGATCTCGTTCAAATACACGCACAGCACCCGCGACGGCCGCAAGGATAGCACGATCTGGGGCGACACCAATCTGACCGGCATTCCGATCCTCGCTGGCCCAGGCGCCGTGAATCCGATCGCCGCCTCGCGCAAGCTGCTTCCCACCTACGTGGATCTCGATGAGACGAACGACGCGTGGGAGGTCAGCGTCCGTCACAAGGTGGGTAACACCTCGTTGGTCGTGTCGGTCGGTGGCAATTCCATCGAAAACCGAAACGTCCGCGAGATGCAGCAGAACATCGGCGAACTCGCCCCGTTCCCCGCGCCCGTCTTCACGGCGCCGACGGTGAACAACGAACGCGCCGGCAGCCCGCGCCGCACGACCATGACGCAGCGCCATGAGGAGGACGGCTACCACGCGTCCGCGACATTCGAAACGGCGATGAACGACAAGGTCACCCTGTTTGGTGGCCTCCAGTATCACACGGCCGACGTCGAAATCGGGCTTTCGCGCAACTTCAGGGCAACCATCGCCTCGGCGACCGGCGTCCGTGAGTATGCCGGCGGCTTCGTCAACACCGGCGCCACCGCCCGTGCTCCCTATCACGTGGTGGCGCAGGGTGACCTGGAATTCGATGTGCTCACCGGCAATTTTGGCGCGCGGTTCACCCCGTCTCCGAACCTTGCCATCGAGACCGCCCTCCGCGGTGAGCGGTGGGAGGATTCCGGCCGCAACCTGGCCGACTACTCGTCGCAAGGCGTGACGCTCGCCACCGGCGCCGTCACCTCTTATGCCGCCCAGGGCCAGCACGGCGTGAACAACGTCGAGAAGCCGTGGACTCCCACGTTGGACGTCCGCTACACCGGCATCAAGAACGTGGCGCTCTACGCGAGCTGGGAATATCGCACCGCCAAGCAGAACGAGCACGTGCGTTACGAGGGGCTGAACGGCCAGACCAAGCGCACCGAGCTTGATCTGATCGGCAAGAACATCGAGGAGACGCATTCCAACGCGAAGGTCGGATTTTCGTGGGCGATCAACCCGGCGTTGAACCTTCGGGCCGAGCTGTTCACCAAGGATCACGAGAACGACTTCGCCGGCTACGACGACGTCGTCGGTCGTGACTACGCGCTGAACTACGATATCTACGGAACGAAGCTCACCGCGGTGGTGAAACCGACCAATGCAGTGAGCCTGACCTCCCGCTACGTGCTCCAACGCGGCAAGTCGGCAATCTTCCACAGCGGCCTGACCACAAACGGCGTCATCAACGGCACGGTCGATGGCAACGACTCCACCCGCCACAACTTCTCCGAGGGCGTCACATGGAACGTCTCCAAGGCCGTCTACGTCCAGGCGAACGGCTCGGTGGTGTTCGACCAGATTCAGACGATGTATCCGTGGATCAGCGGCAATGCGAAGCGCAATTTGCGCAACTCCGACAACAACTATGTCACGGCCGATGCGGCGGTGGGCTTCAGCATCGACCGGAACACGTCCGGGCTGATCCAAGGCACCTATTACCGGGCCAATAATTACGATGCGTCGTATGCGGCCGTCGGCATGCCCCTCGGCGCCAGCGCACAGGAGACGACCGTTAGCGTCGGCGTCCGGCGCAAGCTGACCGAGAAGACGGTGCTCAGCGCCAAGCTGGGTTACGTTGACAGCAAGAACGCCACGCGCGGCGGGTATGCGGACTTCCGCGGACCACTCGCCTACGTGTCGGTGCAGCACGCGTTCTGATTCGCGTTTGTTATCCCAAAATCAAGTCCGGCCGCGGTGCATGTGGGTGCGCCGCGGCCGGCATCTTTTCGGGCCTCGCGTTGAAAGCGAGGGGAGCGGCGGCGGGCTGTAGGAGCTTACTTGCGGGCAGCTGCGGCCGCGGGTGTCGTCTCGGGGGCTGTTCGTTTCTTCGCTCCGGCCGCACTACGTTTCCTGCCGCAGTACTTCCAGCGGCGGATGATCGGTGATGCCGCGACTCGTCAGCATGCCGGCAATCACCGTCACGATGCACACGCCGACACCGCCGGCGAACACGAGGAGCAATGGGGTCGAGGGCGTGATCCGGAAAATGAATTTCGCGAGCAGCGCGTTGCCGGCGATCGAAAGCGCGCAGCCCACGACCGCCGCGAGCACGCCGAGGATCGCGTACTCGACGAGCTGAATCTGCACGAGCTGCCGGCGGTTCGCCCCCAGCGTGCGCAGTAAGACAGTTTCACGAATCCGCTGGTAGCGGCCGGTCATGACCGCGCTCACCAGTACGATGAGTCCCGTCAGCACGGTGAAGAGCGCCATGAATTGGATCACGAAAGCGACCTTGCTGAAAATTCCGTCGACCGTCTGCATGACGAGCGCGAGATCGATCGCGGTGACGCTCGGCAGCGCGTCGACCACGGCGCGCTGCACCCGTGCCGAGTGCTCGCTGTTTTCGGCGCGCACCGCCGCGACGTGAAACTTCGGTGCGGGCTCGAGGACACCTTCCGGGAAAACGACGAAAAAATTCGGCTCGAGGCGCCGCCACTCCACGGCGCGGACGCTCATCACGCGCGAGCGCATCGGCACGCCCTGCACGTCCCACTCGATCTCGTCACCCAGTTTCAGGCCCATCTGGCGAAACAATCCTTCCTCGACGGAAATGGGGATGACGGCCTCGCCCGGACTGACCCGTCCGGTAAAGGTCCCGCTCACGAGCCGCTCCGTGCCCTCGAGTTTGCCGCGGTAGGTGGAGCGGTATTCGCGCCGCAACGCCCAGGAGGGCATCGTCGTTTCGCCGCCGCCCGTTTTCCGATCGGCCTTTCCCGGTGGAGCAGCATCCGCGTCCCGGCGATCGCGGGGCGAATTTCGCAGCCATTCATCGACCTTGCGGCCTTTCAGCGCCGAGATGCGCATCGTCACAATCGGAGCGTGCACCAGCACGGGCGCGCCGTTTGCCGCCGTGATCTTCGTCAGCGGTTCGATTTGATCATCCTGGATGTCGAAGAACAGCAGGTTCGGCCGGCCTCCGCCGCTCGTGAACTCGATTTCCTTCAGCAGCGTCGTGCGGGTGAGGAAAAGCGTCAGCATCAGGAACGTCCCGAGCCCCAGCGAAACCAGCAGCAGGACAGTGCGATTGTTCGGCCGGTAAAGATTGGCCACGCCCTGGCGCACGACGTAGGGCAACCGCGGCAGCGACCAGCGGCGCGACAGGCCGGCGCCGCGGCCAAGGCTCGCGCGGCGCGCGGCCCAGGCGACGAGCTTCGCGAGCCCGGCGAGGATTCCGAATCCGGCGATCAGCACGCCGGCGAAACCGAACCCGTCGCGCAGGCGGTTGGTTTGCCAGATCGAGAACCCGACCACGGCCACGACGATGAACACGCCGATCGCGATTCGCCATGGGTCGGTCCCGGCCCCCACCCGCTCCGCAAACGCGGAACGCAACGCGACCAGGGGTGAAACCTTTCGCACCGACAGCAACGGAAGCAGCGTGAACAGCACGCAGATCACGAGCCCCGCGCCCATGCCGCGCAGCACCGCCGCCCAAGCGAGGCTGAAATTCACGTCGAACGGAAGCACTCCTTCAAGCAGGGGGGGCAGCGAAAGTTGCACCGCAATGCCCAGCACCGCGCCGACGACCGCGCCAAAAATCCCGAGGGCGAGGCCCTGCACGAGGTACACCGCGAAGCTCTGCCACGCAGTGGCGCCAATGCAGCGCAGAACCGCGACCGTCGTGATCTTCTGCCGCACGTACACGTGAATCGCGCTGGCGATGCCGATGCCGCCCAGGAACAGCGCGACGAAACCGACGAGGCTGAGGAAGCCTTCGATATTCTCGAGGACACGACCAAGATCGCGTTTCCGTTCCGCGACGGTGTCGAATCCGAGCCGCTCCCCGCGAAATCGGCGCCGCATGTCCGACTCGACCGCACCCGGCTCCTTGTCCGCCGGCAGCTTGAGCATGAGCCGGTGCCGGATGAGGACATTGCGATCGGCGAGGCCCGTCGCCTCGAGGGAGGACATCGGAATCAAGGCGCGCGGCGCGATGGTGGCGCTGATGGCGGAGGACTCGCCCGGCAGCTTCTGCAATGCGCCCACGATCGTGAACACGCTGTTGCCGAGCTTGACCGCGTCACCGACCCGGGCGTCGAACTGCCGCAGGAGCGTTTCCTCGATGATGGCAACCGCGCCGCCCGCCTTGAACCTGGCGGCGGCATCGGCCGGGTCGGTGGTGAAGTCGCCGTAGAACGGGAAATTGCCCTCGAGCGCCCGGACATTGACCAGCCGGGTCTGATTGGCCGCGCCGGGGAATGCGATCATCGATGAAAAGCTGAACTCGCGCGCGACTTCGGCGCCGAGTTCCGTGGCATGGCGTTGGACCTCCGCGCTGGGTTCGTTGCGGCCGGTAATGATCAGATCGGCGCCGAGCAGCCCGAGCGCCTGTTCATCGATGCTGCGTTCGAGATTGGCGCCGAGCGACCCGATGGCCACGAGCGCGGCGATCCCGAGGACCACGGAAAGCGAAAACAGCAGCAACCGCCGCCGCGAAGCCCGCGAATCCCGCCACGCCATCTGTAGAATAAATTTCATGATTTGCCCGCAAGCTGGATCGGGTGATCGCCCAAAAGTGGGGCTGAAGTGCGCGCGGCAGAAGATCCAAGCTCCAAGCACCAAGATCCAGAGAACCTCCAAAATCCAAACTCCAATTGGTGATTCATGATTGATCGTTCTCTGGTGCTTGGAGCTTGGCGCTTCCGCGGCGGCGGGCTAACGTGCGCGGCCGGGAAGCGCGTCGCCGGACTTCGCCGCGGAATCGCTGACCACGGCGCCGCCGCGGAGCCGGATGATTCGCTGGCAGCGCTTCGCCAGTTCCAGGTCGTGCGTCACGAGCACCAGCGTCGTCGCCTTTTCGTGGTTCAGCCCGAAGATCAACTCCACCATCGCGTGCGCGGTGTCGCTATCGAGGTTTCCCGTCGGCTCATCGCAGAACAGGATCTTTGGCCGGTTCACGAACGCCCGGGCGAGCGCAACGCGCTGCTGCTCGCCGCCCGAAAGCTGCACGGGATAATGATCGTAGCGCTCACCCAGCCCGACGCGCGCGAGCAGCTGGCACGCGGCCGCCTCTGTATCCGCGCCGCCCTCGCCCCGAAGCTCCAGCGGCACCATCACGTTTTCCACCGCCGTCAGCGTTGGCACCAGCTGGAAATTCTGAAACACGAACCCGACATGCTCGTTGCGGACCTGCGCCCGCGCATCCTCGCTGAGTTCGCCAATCGAACGCCCGGCCAGGACCACCGTGCCGCTGCTCGGTTGATCGAGCCCGGCGCACAGCCCGAGCAGCGTCGTCTTGCCACTGCCGCTTGGACCCACGACGGCGACGCTGCCGCCCGCGCCCACCCCGAAGCTCACTTCCTTCAAGACCGTGAGCTGCCGGCCCCCGGCCGCATCGTACGTTTTCGTCAGCCGCTCGACTTTCAGCATGGATTGACCACTCATGTTACGTTGCCCACCAAACACACGATTCCGACGAAAGGAAGCTCACGATGCTGAGAGGCGGAATCGCATCCGTTGTTGTGGCCGGCCTGCTCCCGTGGCTGGGCCTGGCGGTTTCCGCCCGCGGCACGGAGCCGCGAACCATTGTTTTCTTTGGCGACAGCCTGACGGCCGGCTACGGACTCGCCGATCCCTCGACGCAGGCGTATCCGGCGCTCATCCAGCGCAAAATCGACGCGGAGCATCTTGCGTGGCGCACCGTGAACGCCGGGCTCAGCGGCGAAACGACCGCGGGAGGGCTGCGGCGGGTCAACTGGATCCTCCGTCAGCCCGTCGATATTTTCGTGCTCGCGCTCGGTGCCAACGACGGGCTGCGCGGCATCAGTCCCGCCGTCTCGCGCCAAAACCTCCAGCAAATCATCGCCCGCGTGCAGGCGAAGAATCCACGCGTTCGAATCGTCGTTGCCGGCATGCAAATGCCCGCCGCGATGGGCGCCGATTACACGGAGGAGTTTCAAGCGATGTTTCCGGCGGTCGCCGAAAAAAACGACGCGGTGCTCATTCCCTTCCTGCTCGAAGGCGTCGGCGGCCGGCTTGAATTGAATCAACCCGACCGCATTCATCCCAATCCCTCCGGCCACGAACGCGTCGCGGAAACAGTCTGGGCGATTTTGAAAACCCTCCTCTAATCCATGCTTGCAATTCGACGCCCGAGGTTGTGGCCGCAGCTTGTCCGGCTAATCGCGCTCGCGTACGCCGCTATTCCCGCCGGGATTCAGGCGCAGGACTGGGCGCCGAATCTCACCCTCACGTCGACGTGGCACGACAACGCCACGAACGCGAAACCGGCCGCGGATCAGATCAGCGCCCTGCAATTCGAAGCGGATATGGTCGCGTCGAAACGTTTCTCGGTCGGGCGTGACGACTCGCTGCATCCGACCGCCCATTTCGCCGGCGAATGGTGGCCTCGTTTCAACGGCCTGAACCGCGCGGCCGCCGGTGCCCGGCTCGAGTGGAGGCATAAGTTCGGCCTCGGTGCGCTCGCACCCGTTTTCTCCATCGAAGGTGGTGCAAACGTCGTGGCCGCCCGCGAATCCGAACGGCGCGGAACGTCCACCGTGCTGCTCGCGACGATTCGCAAGCGGATCAACCACGCGCTGCGGTTCGCGCTCACCCAGGAGTTCTCGGATTACAATGCCCGTGCCGCCGTGTTCGATCGGCAGGGCGCGGAAACGGCGGTCGAAGTGGGGCGCGATGTCACGACCTCGTCGCGCGTCACGCTGCGGTTCAGTTATCGCGATGGCGATGTGCTGTCGCACGCGACACCGCCACGGCCTGACCTCGTGGCATTGGCGCCGAACCGGGTCAGCATCGGCACGTTTGGCCGGGAGTTGACCGCGTATTCGATCGAGGCGCGGACATTCGGTGCGCGCCTCGGCGTGGTTCACGCGGTCGACACCGACACGGCGTTGATGGCCGTTTATGAGGTCCGGCAGACGCGACGCGAACCGCTCCGTTACTTGAACCAACTTGTCTCGGTCGCGATCGTCCACCAGTTCTAAGGCGTGCCCCACCCCACGCCTTGGAATGTCACTTCGGCCCGTCGACGAGCAGCGGCCCCACCAGCACCCGCATCGTCACCGTTCCGCGCGGGCATGTTGCTTGGATTCGCCTTCGCCTTCCTAGGCGTCGCGCTCCCGGCGGCCGAGGTCGCGTTCAAGGTTGTGGATCAAAAAAACCAGCCGGTGGTCGACGCGGTGGTTTCACTTGTCCCGCTCGACGGCACGGCTCCGCCGGCGGTGGCGTCAACCTCCCCGCCGCTGGAGATCGAACAGAAACGCCAGGAGTTCATCCCTTACGTCACCGCGATTCGCGCCGGCACCGCGATCCGTTTTCCGAATCGCGACACGGTTGAACACCACGCGTATTCGCAGTCACCGGCGCGAAAATTCGAGCTGCCGCTCTACAAACCGGGCCGCGCGGAAACGTTGCTCTTCGAGCGTCCAGGCGTCGTCACTGTTGGCTGCAACATTCACGACTGGATGATCGCGTACGTCGTGGTGCTGAGCACGCCGTGGCTCGCGCTCACCCCGGCCCCGGGCGAGATCACGCTCGGAAACGTCCCCGCTGGCCGTTATCGCGCCGAGGTGTGGCATCCGCGGCTCGCGAAAGTCCAAACCCGGGAAATCACCGTCGCACCGTCGGCGAACCCCGCCCCGGTGTCCTTCCAGCTCACGCTGAAAGCCGACCAACGCGTCCGCCGCGCGCCAGATGCTTCCGGTCGCGGCTACCGTTAGCCCGCATGTTTCGCTTTCGCTCCTATCGCCTCCGGCTGCTGTTTCTGATCCTGGCGCTCACCGGATCGGCGCAGTTGCTCGCGTTCCTGATTGTCGCGCGGGTACACCGCACCATGGCGGAGCGCGAAATTCAGCGGCAGCTCGACGTCGCGGCGGTCCAGCTCGCGCGCGTCGTAAAGCAACGCAATGCCGACCTCGCACGCGGTGCGTCGGTCCTTTCTTACGACGCAGGGTTGCGCGAGACGTTATCCTCCACCGATGACATCGGAACGCTCCGCTCGGTCCTCGAGAATTTTCAGGGCCGCGTTGGCGCCGGGCTCGTCGCGCTCCTCTCCACCGAAGGCTCACTCCTCGCTGAAACCCGCCGTGGTCTGCCCGCCGCGAATGCCTACCAGCCCTTGCAGCAGGCGGCCGATGAAGCGGAGAACGCGCAGGCTTCGGGTTACGCCGTGGTCGATGACATCCTGCACTCGCTCGTCGTCGTGCCGTTGCGGGCACCCAACATCGTCGCCTGGGTGGTGGTGGGCTTTCCGCTCGATCAACAGTTCATTGCCGCGCTGAAGGAAACCACCGGCGTTGAGGTCACGTTGCGGCATGGCTCGCGCACGCTCGCCACCACGAACCCGAATCGCGGCGAGTATCTCACGAGAGCGCTCGAGCGCCCGACGACCGATGGCGGCACGGCGTCGATTCTGCTGCAATATTCGCTCGATGAGAAACTCGCGCCGGCCCGGCGGCTCCAGCGTGTGCTCGGGTTCGTGTTCGCCGGCAGCCTCGTCCTCGCGGCGCTGCTCGCGATGGGGATTGCGCGCAACGTGAGCGAGCCGGTGCAACACCTCGCCGCGCACACGCGCAAGATCGCCGCTGGTGATTACGAGACGCGGGTCGATTTGCATCGAGAGGACGAACTCGGACAGCTCGCCGCATCGTTCAACGCCATGGCGGCCGGCCTCGCCGAACGCGATCGCGTGCGCGATTTGCTGGACAAGAACGTCTCGCCCGAAGTCGCGGCCCAGCTGCTGCGCGACGGTGCCGCGCTGGGGGGGGACGAACGCGAAGTCACGATCCTCTTCGCCGATCTTCGCGGGTTCACGACTCTCAGCGAGAAGCTCGCGCCGCGCGATTTGCTGGCGCTGTTGAATCGCTATCTCGATCGCATGAGCGGCGAAATCGAACGCCAGGGCGGCGTGATCGACAAGTTCATCGGGGACGCGATCATGGCGCTGTTCGGAGCGCCCGTGCCCCAGCCCGATGCGGCCGATCGAGCACTCGCGGCCGCCGTGGCAATGGAACATGCGCTCGCCGAACTGAACCTGGAGCTCGCACGCGACGGGCATCCCCCGCTCGCCCTCGGCATTGGCGTGAACACGGCCCGGGTGATTGCCGGCAACATCGGCTCACATCGGCGGCTGAATTATTCCGTGCTCGGGGACGGCGTGAATGTGGCGTCGCGACTCCAGTCGCTCACCCGCACGCCGGAATTCGATACGAACGTGATCACCAGTGCCGCAACGATCGCGGCGTTGCGGGACCCTTCGGCTCACGGGCTGCGTCCTCTCGGCCGGGTGCAGGTGAAGGGCCGCTCGGAGCCGGTGGAAATCTTCGCCGCCGGCAGTCCCAGCGCTGACGCCGCGTCAGCGATTGGTGGCGTCGGCGTTGGACCGGGAAGTTGAGCCAGGATAATTTGCCTGCCCTTTACGAAGGGTTTTTCGACCGCCCAGAACAGGCGCCAGCGCGCGCGCTTGAGTTCGGCGGGAATGGTCCCCAGTTGTGGGATTCGGCCGGCTTGCGGCCGCTGGAACCATGCCACTGCTCCCTTTACCTCGGCCCAGACTGTTCGCAACACTGTCCGCAGCCGTGCGTCCCCTCACTTCTTCCCCGCGCCATCTGGGCCGTCAATTCGCCGGGCTGCTCGCCGCCATTGCCGGGCTGTTCGCGACCGCCGTTGCTGGCGCGGCTGCCAGCAAGCCGAACATTGTCTACATCATTGCTGATGATTTGGGGTATGGCGATGTGGGCTGTTATGGCCAGAAACTCATTCGCACCCCGCGGATTGATCGGATGGCGAAGGAAGGGATGCGTTTCACGCAGCATTATGCCGGGGCGCCATTGTGCGCGCCATCGCGCAGCGTGTTGATGACCGGCCTGCACACCGGCCACACGCGGGTCCGAAGCAACGCCAAGAAAGCGCTCGAACCCGACGATCACACGATCGCCGAGGTTCTCAAGGGGGCCGGATATGCCACCGCCGGCGTGGGGAAATGGGGACTCGGTGATGCGGACACGACCGGCGCGCCATGGAAAAAAGGCTTCGACCTGTTTTTCGGTTACCTCGATCAGACGCACGCCCACAATCACTACCCGGAGTTTCTGTGGCGAAACGAGCAGCGGGTGGAGATTTCCGAGAACAAGGGCGGGCAGATGCGCGTCTACTCGCCCGACCTCATGGCGAAGGAAGCGCTCGCGTTCATTCGCGCGAACCGCGACCGGCCGTTTTTTCTTTATGGCGCGTTCACGCCGCCGCATGCGGAGGTGGCGGCGCCGCCGGATTCGGTGGCCGAGTATCACGGCAAATGGCCGGAACCGAATAAATTCAAGGGCAGCGCGACCTATCGTGCTCAGGATGAACCCCGCGCCGTTCGCGCCGCCATGATCACGCGGCTCGATCGCTACGTGGGCAGCATCCTGGATCTGCTCGACGAACTGAACCTGGCGCAAAACACCCTCGTAATTTTCACGAGCGACAACGGCCCCATCACGGCGGGAGGACAGGACCCGGAATTCTTCGACAGCAACGGCCCGCTGCGCGACCTGAAGTTCACCCTCTACGAAGGTGGCATCCGGGTGCCGTTCATTGCGCGCTGGCCGGGACGGATCGCAGCCGGGACGACCGAGAACCTCGTATCCGATTTTGCGGACATGTTTCCCACCTTTGCGGAACTCACCGGCACGAAGCCACCCGGCGGACTCGACGGCGTTTCGATTGCGCCGACGCTGCTCGGCCAGCGCGGCAAACAGGCACGGCGCGATCATTTCTATTGGGAGTACGCGCCGCAACAGGCGGTCCGGCAAGGCGACTGGAAAGCATATCGCGGCGAACCGAACGGCCCGATCGAACTGTACCATCTGGCGGAAGATATCGGCGAAACGAAAAACGTCGCGGCGCGTCATCCCGACATTGTGGCCCGCCTCGAGAAACTCCTCACCACCTCGCACGTCGATTCGCCCGATTTTCCGCTCAAGAAAAAACAGAAGCAGGCCAAGTAATGCACTCCGGCGGTCGTTGCCTTGGCCTTGCTCCCGTCTGCGTGCCCCCTTCTCTTACGCCAACTACCGCCCCTCGCTTATGACCACGTTCCGCCTCATCCGTTCGTTGCTCTTCCTCGCACTGGCCGCCTTCGTATCCGTGACGCTGCCGGCGTCGCGTGCGGCGGCTCCGGCCGCCGGCAGTTCGCGTCCGAATATTCTCTTTATCATCTTCGACGACTGGGGCGGGAGCACGCATTCCAGCATCGCTGGAAACCCGTGGATCAAGACGCCGAACTTCGATCGCGTCGCGCGCGAAGGCATCCTGTTCAAGAATGCCTTCACCTCGAACCCGAAGTGCAGCCCATGCCGCGCGAGCATCCTGACCGGTCGCAACACCTGGCAGCTGCGCGAGGCGGTTTCGCACGGCGGCTACTTTCCGCCCGGGTTTGAAGTCTACCCCGACCTGCTGGAGCAGGCCGGTTATTTTGTGGGGCTTACCGGCAAGGGCTGGGGTCCGGGCGACTTCAAAACGCTCGCCAAACGCACGCGCAATCCCGCGGGGCCGAGCTTCGACTCGAAACGGCAATCGCCCCCGGCCTCGGGCATCGGGAGCAACGACT
Organism: Opitutaceae bacterium; assembly: GCA_030648295.1. Classification (GTDB taxonomy): domain Bacteria; phylum Verrucomicrobiota; class Verrucomicrobiia; order Opitutales; family Opitutaceae; genus ER46. The sequence continues at coordinate 34,557 of JAUSID010000167.1, forward strand.
ACCCGTCAAACTTGGAGGACTTCCTCAAGCAGCGGCCGGTCGGAAAGCCATTCTGTTTCTGGATGGGATTCAACGAGCCGCACCGTGGTTATGAGCGCGGCTCGGGCGTGCGGCTCGGCAAGAGTACCGAGAGCGTGAAGGTGCCCGCCTACCTGCCCGACAACGAGGTCGTCCGCGGCGATTTGCTGGACTACGCGGTCGAAGTCGAATGGGCCGATGCGCAAATCGGCCGCGCACTGAAAGCGCTCGAGGCCAGTGGCGAACTCGATAACACGCTCGTCATCGTCACCTCCGACCACGGCATGCCGTTCCCCTATGTGAAGGGCCAGATTTTCGAGGACGCGTTTCACCTGCCGCTCGCGATGCGCTGGGGCAGGGCGATCAAGCCCGGCCGCGTGGTCGAGGACTTCGTCAATGTGCGCGACTTCGCTCCAACCTACATGGAACTCGCGGGCCTCAAGCCGCACGCGCAGATGACCGGTCGCAGTCTGGTGAATATCCTGCGCTCGGAGAAATCCGGGTTTATTGAAAATCGCGACGTGATGCTCGCGGGCAAGGAGCGGCACGACATCGGCCGGCCGAATGATCTCGGCTATCCCGTGCGCGCACTGCGCACCAGGGAATTCCTGTACGTGCACAATTTTTTCCCGGATCGCTGGCCGGCCGGAAATCCCGAAACGGATTTCGGCAACGTCGACCCGAGCCCGACCAAGGAAGTAATCAAGAAACTCGGCGGACATTACTACGATCTCACGCTCGGCAAGCGGCCGCCGGATGCACTCTACCGGTTGAAGGACGACCCCGAGTGCGTCCGAAACCTGGTGCACGATCTGGCGTTTGCGCCGGTGCTCGAGGAGATGCGTACTCGCCTGATGAAGATGCTGCGCGAAGAGCAGGATCCGCGGGCGCTGGGCCACGGCGAAATTTTCGACACCTACGAATACCAGGGCGGCCGCGGCAAAGGCTACGAGACATGGCTCAAGGCGCAGCAAATCACGCTGCCGGACCCCGCGCCGCAGAAGAAAGCGAATCCACGGAAGGAACGGACGAAGTAGGCACGAATTCGAAATTCGCGCGGCGATCATTCAGTGGAGACGCGGCGCCCTCGCCGCGTCCGACTACAAAACGTCGTGCTCACGTCCGCGGCGGGGGCGCCGCGGCTCCATTGACTGGCTGATGAACCGGAAGATCCAGTGCCCGTGAATCGGTCGGTGGTCCCGGCTCATCGGCCTCTCCTCATTTGCGTCCATTCGCGTTCATTCGCGGTTAAGCTGCCTTCCTGGGAGCGCGGGCGTCTCGCCCGCATGGATCGAAGTGGCACGGGAATCCCTGGTCGCCTTCGGCGCCGCCAGAGGCGGGTAAACCCTGGCCGCCTACGGCGCCGCCGAAGGCGGGCAAGCTTGCCCGTGCACGGCGCGAAAGCGCGGCAAGTGTCAATTCGCGTGATTCGCGGGCGGTCTTCTGCATGCTCCCGCTGGTTATCCTGCCCCGATACTCCATGAAAGTACTCTCAGCTGCCCTTGGCGTTACTATTTTCGGTGCTGCCGTTTTTGCCGCCGATATCCCGCCCACCCGCAACACGTACACGGCGGCGTATGGCGAAACCAAGAACCCCGTCACGATCGATCCGGCGAAAGACCTGCCGCACTACCCCGCCGTCGAGGTCAAGGACGCCGTCGCGACGTGGAAGGTGAAGCGCGGTTTCAAGGTCGAACTCGCCGCGCACGAACCGCAGGTGCGCGATCCGATCGCCGTGAGCTTCGATGAAAACGGCCGGATGTTCGTGTGCGAAATGATCGACTACTCGGAGGAGCGTGAACACGACCCGCACTGGGGCCGCATCTCCGTGCTCGAGGACAAGGACGGCGACGGCCGCTACGAAACCAGCCGCGTATTCGCCGACAACCTCCCCTGGCCCACCGGCTTGATTTGGGCGAACGGCGGGCTTTTCGTCGGCGCCACGCCCGACATCTGGCGGTTCGAAGATCGTGATGGCGACGGCCGCGCCGAAGTGCGCGAGAAGGTTTTCACCGGATTCGGAACAGCGCTCGCACGACTGAACGTGCAGTCACTGATGAATAGTTTCCAGTGGGGCCCCGACAACCGCGTGCACGTTCAGACCGGCAACAGCTCGCGGGGAAAAATCAAAGGACTCAAATCGCCGGCCGTGGGCGAGGTTGAACTCGCCGGCCGCAATTTCTGGTTTGATCCGACGACGTATGAGTTCGGATTCGAAGCCCCGGGCGGACAATACGGGATGAGCTTCGACGATTTCGGCCGGAAGTTCACCTGCTCGAACTCGGACCACCTCCAAATGTGGGTCTACGACGATCGCTACGCGCGGAATCCGTTTTTCAATCCGCCGCCCGCGAAGCAGAGCATCGCCGCTGATGGCGGCGCGGCGGAGGTGTTTCGAATCAGTCCGGATGAGCCGTGGCGGATCATCCGCACGCGCTGGCGGATCGGCGGCGTGGTTCGCGGGCCGGTCGAGGGCGGCGGCCGCGTCAGCGGCTACTTCACGGGTGCGTCCGGCACGATGATTTTCCGGGGCGATGCCTATGGCGCCGACTTCGCGAACAACAGCTTCAGCGCCGACTCGGGGGGGCAGCTGGTGCACCGGAAGAAACTTTACCCCGATGGCGCGAGCATGATCGGCCGCCGGCCCGACGACGAGCAGGGCTACGAATTCGCCGCGAGCCGGGACACGTGGGTCCGGATCGTCAACTTCGCGAACGCGCCGGACGGCTGCCTGCACATCTGCGACATGTATCGCGAGATCATCGAGCACCCGTGGAGTCTGCCCGAGGAAATAAAGAAGTACCTGGATCTGAACAACGGCAACGACCGCGGCCGGGTTTACCGGCTGGTGCCGGACAATCCCGCCTGGCGCCGGCGCAACCAGGTGCAGCTTGGCAAGGCCGGTATCGCCGAATTGGTGACAACGCTCGGTCATCCGAACGGCTGGCACCGCGATACGGCGTCGCGGCTGCTGTACGAACGAAAGGATCGGGCGGCGATTCCGCTGCTGGCGAAGCTGGGGCGCGAAAGCGGATCGCCGCTCGCGAAGCTGCATGCGCTCCGCGTGCTCGACGGGCTCGGCGCTCTCGACGAAGCGGCCGTAACCAGCGCGCTCGGTGACGCCGACGCCCACGTGCGTGAGCGCGCCATTGCCATGGCGGAGAAACTGATTGAGCGCGGCACGCCGGCGAGCCGGTTCGCGGATCGATTCGCGGTGCTGGTGGATGATCCCGACGATCGCGTGCGGATGCAGCTGGCGTTCACCCTCGAATCCGCTCTTGCCGGTGCGAAGGGTGGAGCGGCGCCGACCCCACTCACCACCGCCTACACGCGTCTCGCCCAGCGGGACGCGACCAACAAATGGGTTTCGGCCGCGCTGCTGAGCGGACCACCCGAGATCGTCAACGGTATACTGTTTCCCGCGATGACGCGCGACCTCGGACAGGCAAAAAAATCCGCCGCATTTGTCGCCAAACTGATTGAGATTCGGGCGGCATCGAAGCCCGCCGAGGGCTATGGTTCATTGATCGATTTCGTGGCGCAGGCCGGGACGAGCCCCGCCTGGCTCCGCGCGCTCGGAGAGGGGCTGCGTCGCGCCGGCACCTCGATCGAGAAGGTCGACACGGGCAATAAGCTCGCCGCCGTTTTTGGCCGCGCGGCGGCAACCGCGGCCGACAGCAAAGCCGCGGCCCCAGCCCGGCTCGAGGCGATCGAACTCCTCGCCGTCGCGTCGCTGCCGAATTCACGCGAGGCGCTCGCCGCGGGCATGGCCAGCGGCCAGCCGGAAGCGGTGCAAACCGCGGCCATCAAGACGCTGGCGCAACATCACTCGCCGGACGTCACCTCGACCCTGATTCGTTCGTGGCCGAATTTGTCCGGCAAGGCGAAAGACAGTGCACTCGCCGCATTGATTTCGCGCGAGGATCGCGCGACGGCGCTGCTCAAATCGATCGAGGCCGGGAGCATCAAGGCGGCGGATCTTCCGGCGATGGAGGTGCAGAGTCTCGTGCAGAACAAGAGCACGAAGGTGGCGGCGCTCGCGCGGACCGCGTTGGCCTCGGTCATCCCGCCGTCGCGCGAAGAAGTGGCGGCAAAATTCCAGCCGGCGGCCAGTTTGCCGGGGAATGCGGCACGCGGCAAAACGCATTACACCGGTCGATGCAGCGTGTGTCACCGCGCGGCCGGCGAAGGCATGGAGTTCGGACCTGATCTGATCACGGTGAAAACCAAAGGCCGCGATGCGTTGCTCACGGCGATCCTGAATCCGCACCAGGAGGTCGCGCCACAATTCATCGCCTTCGATGTGATGACCAAGGACGGCAACGCCTACACCGGCATGATTGAGAAGGATGACGCCACCAGCCTTTCCCTGAAAATCATGGGCGGAGCCCAGATCACGATCCCGCGCACGAACATCAAGGGCAGCACCTCGTCCGGGAAGAGCATCATGCCCGAGGGCCTGGAAGCCGGCATGACCGTCCAGGAAATGGCGGACCTGCTGACGTTCATCGAGGAACTGAGGTAGCGCGCTGCGCGCGCGGTTTCTGGTTTCGCGTTTCGGGTTTCGGGTTTCGAATTCTGGGTTCTGGGTTTTGGGTTCTGAGTTCAGAGTTCTGAGTATCGCGTTCCTCCGATCATCCGATCATCCGATCATCCGATCATCCGATCATCCGATCATCCGATCATCCGATCATCCGACCATCCGCTCCTCCGCTCCTCCGCTCCTCCGCTCCTCCGCTCCTCCGCTCCTCCGCGCCTCCGTCCCTCCGCGCCTCCGCTCCTCCACTCCTCCGTCCGCCACCCACGGATTGCGCGTCGCGCGCAATCCGGAAGAAAGGAGTTGCGGCCGTTTTTTTCGTCCGCCGATACTCACCCTCTCATGAAACACGTTCGTCTCGGCATCGTTGGACTGGGCAACATCGGCAAGTTTCACACCAGTTACCTGCTCGATAACAAAATCAAGCGGTGCAAGCTGACGGCCGTCAGCGATGCGTTTGCGCCGAGCCTGGAAGCCTTCAAGGGCCGCGGCGACCTGAAGACCTTCGCGAACTGCGAGGAGATGATTCGCTCGGGGGAAATCGATGCGCTGGTCATCGCGACACCGCACTTTCTCCACACCACGATCGGCATCGACGCGCTGAAGAACGGGCTGCACATCATGGTCGAGAAGCCGATTTCGGCCCACAAGGCCGACGCCGAGCGTCTAATCGCAACGGCGAAGCAGCACCCGAAACAGGTTTTCGCGGGAATGTTCCAGATGCGCGTCGAACCGCGTTACCAGAAGATTCGAACGCTGATCCAGACGGGCGAGATCGGTGACCTGGTCCGGATTAACTGGATCATCACGGACTGGTTCCGCACCGAAGCGTACTACGCGAGCGGCGGCTGGCGGGCGACGTGGAAGGGCGAAGGCGGCGGCGTCTTGCTCAACCAGTGCCTGCACCAGCTCGACATGCTGCAATGGCTCTGCGGGATGCCCGACAAGGTCCGCGGCTTCTGCCAGCTCGGCCGCTTCCACAACATCGAGGTCGAGGACAACATCACCACCTACCTGGAGTGGAAGAACAAGGCCACGGGCGTGTTCATCTCTTCGACGGGAGAGGCCCCCGGCACCAACCGGCTCGAATTGTGCGGCACGCGTGGAAAGCTCGTACTCGAAAACAACAAGCTTACCTTCACGCGGAACGACGCCGACATGATCGAGTTCAGCAAGACGTCGGCGAGTGGGTTCGCGAAGCCCGACGTCTGGAACGTCGACATCCCGCTGGAAAATGCAGCCAACCCGCACGCGGTGCTGATTCAGAACTTTGTCGATGCAATCCTCGATGGCACGCCGCTGATCGCGCCGGGTGAACAGGGCATGGGCTCCGTCGAGTTGGCGAACGTGCTCCTCTACTCCTCGCTCATCGACGACACCGTGCAGCTGCCGATGGACAGCGAGGCGTGGGAAAAGAAATTGAACCAGCTGATCGCGGAGTCGCGCCATGAGAAAAAAGTGATTCAGACGACGGCCGAAGATTTCACGAAATCGTTCAACCGGTAGGTCCGGCCTTCGGCCTGACCTAAGCGATGCTGCGGCAACCGCAGCATCGTGGAGCCAGGCGCAACCCGTGGCACGGGCGAGACGCCCGCGCTCCCAGGAAGCAGCACCACTTGAGCCACGCCCTACGGTGATTCCAATACCAGCACCCAATCATCGCCGCCGGATGGCGGCGTGAGATTCTGTCCGTCGTGTGTCGTACCAGCGCCCTGACGCCGGCCGCTCCGCGCGTCGATCCAGGTCATCGAGAACCCGCGCCGTGCGGCCACGGCCGCCTCGTCGAGCTGAACGGAGACCGGGGCGCTGCGGTCGAGGTACACCGCGTAGTACTTTCCCGGATCGGCCAGGCAGAACGCGTGTTCGCCGATCAACAGATCATGGCGCGGTCGCAATCGGCCGAACGGGAGCGTCGCGCATACATCCCACGCGCGCTTGATCACGTCGTGCCGGTCCTGCCGGCAGTCCTTCGAATCGAGCGTGCCGCTGAACCCGGTGGACGAGTCGCCGTTGTTGTCGGCGAACACCAGCGCCGCCGCGGAAAAGTGAATCACGAAGGTGTTCTTTCGCAGTTCGTCGTCGGAGTAGTCCCGCTGGTTCGCGCGAATGTGGTTCACGTTGCCGGACCAGAGCGTCTCCTGCGCCAGCAGCGGTTTTTCCGGATGATGGCTGGCGAGCAGCCCCCGGCTCAACCGCACCCGATCGAGCGTCTTCGGCCCCTGCAACGTGCCGAATGTCGTCCACGGTTCGTCGCGATATTCATCAGCCCCGGTGCGGTTGTGCACCGAAACCGGATGCCTGAAAACATTCAGCCGTTGGAGCTCGCCGCCAACTCGCGCCAGCTCCGGAAGGGTGTAAAACGGTCTGCCGCGCAGCAGCGGTTCCGGCCCGGCGACATTCAGCAGCACATTCCAATAGGCACCAAGCCGGGCATACGTGTAACGAAGGTACACGTCTTGGTCCGCCGGTTCGCGCGGAAAGCTCGCATCGCGACCGAAGAAGCCCGCGAACGGAAACACCATGACGCCGCGTCGCGCGAGCTCATCGAGGATTATTTCCATCCGCCGGTATTCCGCTGGATCGAGGGGCCAGAGCCGCGGCGTGTCCCAACCCGCACCTCGGCCGCTGCTGGTGCGATTCAAATAGTGGCTCGCGATCGAAAGCAGGTTGTAGCCCTGTCGCTGCGCCCAATCGAGGAATGCCGCGCGCTTTCCCCCATCGCGTGGATCCACCGCGTCATCCCAGTTCCGGGCAAAAAATCGATCACCGATGTGCAGCCCGCGGATGAGCGCCGCGTCGCCTCCATTGAATCCAAACCACATCGGGTTGGTCGCGTGGACCGTCAGCATGCCGGGTCGGTCAGAGCGCGTGCACTCGAACGTCCCTTCGGCGCCGCGCGCCCCGTCGGAAAACGTGGCGACATATCGCCAGGTGCCAACCAGGTCCGGCATGAACCGCAGCCGCCACGTCGTGCCGCCGTCGTAAAAGCCCCAGAACGTCTGTCGTCTGCCGTCGGGTGCCGTAAACGCCGCGTCGAGTGAGACGTCGCGATACGGGTCGCCGTAAGTGCGACGGTTCTCGATCGCGATCTCGAAGCGGTCCCACTGTTTGACGACCGGCGGCGAAGTGGCGGCATGCGCCAGCCCGAACGTGATGAAGCCAATGAGCGCAGCGAGAGAGAGGCGGCGTTTCATACGACCCACAGGGTGCACGCGCCGGGGCACGTGACCAGCCTTTGGAAGAGACCCGCCGCCCACGCGTACCGGGCGGAGCCGGCCCCTCCATGAATGCACACCGATTATTTCGGACCCTCGTACCTGGAGGGACGACCTCCGCGTCGCCCGCTACACTTCGGCATGGTTTCCCGATTTTCAGCACCACGATGTGCTTTTTCTCACGCCCGCGGACCGGGCGGAGCCCGTCCCTCCATGAATGCACTCTCACTCCGCGGTGCATCGATATTCCGCAACAACGCGTCCGCACACGCGCGGGCAAAAACCGGATCATTAATCTCCAGTTCCATCTCCACGACTGGAATCCCGGGGCGCAGAGATTTGCGTACCGCCGCGAACAGCGCCTCGTCCGCCTCCGGATCGTGGAACGGCTGCCCGGGCGCGCTGATGATACTGATGGCGCGACGCGGCAGCAGCACGGTGACGGGAGCGAGGTAGCGGTTCACCTTTTCCGCGATGATTCGTCCGAGTTCGGCGCATTCCGCCGGCGTCGTCCGCATCAACGTGACCTGCGGGTTGTGCTGATAAAAACGGCGGTCGGAAAATCTGGCCGGCACGCTCGCGCGTTCGCCGAAGTTCACCATGTCGAGGCAACCCGGCGCGATGATCGCCGGCACCCTCGCCTTCGCCGCCGCGTCGAGCCGCTCGCGTCCGGCCCCAAGGATGCCACCGACTAGTTCGTCCGCCCATTCGGTGGTCGTGATGTCGAGCACGCCCGCCACCAGGCCGCTCGCAATCAGCGCCTCCATGCCCCGGCCGCCCGTTCCGGTGGCGTGAAACACGAGGACCTCGTAGCCCGCGGCCTCGATGATGCGCTTCGCCTCGGTCACGCACGCCGTGGTGTTGCCAAACATGCTCGCGACGACGAGCGGTTTGTCGGATGACGTGCGGCCGCGGCGTTTCTCCGCGGCCGCCACCATCCCGCAGATCGCGCCCGCCGCGTTTTCGAAAATGGCGCGCGACACGCGATTGATGCCGGCGACGTCCACGACCGCGGGAAACATCACCAGATCCGAGGTTCCGACATACGCGGCCGTGTTTCCACTCGCGAGCGTCGACACCATCAGCTTGGGAAACCCAAGCGGCAGCGCCCGCATCGCAGCAGTTGCGATGGCCGTACCGCCTCCTCCGCCCAGCGAAATAATGCCGTGGATTTTTCCCTCGGCCGCGAGTCCCGCAACGACGCACGCCGCACCGCGGCCCATCAGTGCCACGCACTCGCCCCGATCCTTGCGCGCGAGAATCTCGCGCCAGTTATCATCTCCGGTCGCAGCCACCTGCGCCGCCGGAATGTCTGCCGCGAGCGCCGGCGTGCCCATGCTGCCCGCGTCAATCAACTTCGTGTCGAAACCCTGCCGGCGGATGGCGTCCGCGATGAACGCATGCTCCGGCCCCTTGGTATCGAACGTGCCGAGAATCGCGATGGTCGGGGGTGACGGCATGCGGGTTTTGAGTTTTGGGTTTTGAGTTTTGGGTTCTGGGTTCTGGGTTCTGGGTTTGGCGTTCTTCTGACCTCTGGCCTCTGACCTCTGTCCTCTGGCCTCTGGCTTCTGGCTTCTGGCTTCTGTCCCTCCGACCCTCCGCGCCTCCGACCCTCCGTCCCCCCGTCCCTCCGCCCCTCAGCCCCTCCGCTACTTCCCGCCCGCCCATTTCACCGCGTTCGCGAGGAGTGTCTTGTACGCATCCATATCGTGGACACGCTGGTCGTGGCCGATCGTGATGCCGACGATCCGCGCCTTCTCGTGCCCGGTGATCCACACCGCGGGGTGCGGCTGCTTGAACCTCAGGCTCGGCGACGTCTCGGCCAGCACCGTGATTGGCGACGTGCCGGGCGGAATCTTGTCCGGCTCCGCGTTGATATAGTACAGCTCATCCTCGACCTCGAAGCTCGCCGGCACGCCTTTGAGAATCGGATGCTCCGGCCTTAGGGCGTTCACGGTATAGCTTGCGATCTTGTCGTGTCCGCGCGCTCCACCGCCGACGATCTTCGCGTTAAGCTCGGGCCATTGCGGAAAACCGTACCACGTGCCGGGGTGCAGCATGATGATTCCCTTCCCCGCCGCTGCGAAATCGAAAACCGCTCTCCGATACTGCGGTGTGTCGAAGAATTTTCGGTTCACGCTTATGACCGCCACATCGGCCTCGCGCAGCGCGGTCGCCGCCTGATCCCGATCTTCCGTATAATTCACGCTGAAGCCGGCCGCCTTCAGCGTCGCGGTGTCGGTCTCCCCGAAGAACTTCGCGAAATTGTGCGAACTGCCGCCGGTGACAATCAGCACCTTCGTCTTGCCCGACTCCCACCGGATGGCCGTGGGATCCGGCAATGGAGCGTCACCGCGCCCGCCCTCCTTCGGACCCTCCGCTGCGGCGGATTGCGCAGCCGCCGCGGTCGCCGCGCCCGGACTCGCAGAGGCAGAGCGGGAAGCCTGCGCCATGACCGCTCGCTCGCCCACGCCCACAACTGAATTGGCGGCCCGCAGCCCGGCTCGGGTCGGCTCGCTGGCGATCGCTGCTACCGCGGCGGAAGCGGGCTCCGCGCCCGCCGTGATCGCGACGGTGCACGGCACGATGTCGTTGTCGAAGCTCTCCAGCGCGACTTTCGCCAGCGCGCCACGCCTCCCGAGGTTCAGCGCAAAATAGCGAAGCTGCCCGCGCTTGGTGAAATCGCCCGCGTCCACGCTCTGCGGCACGTTGGCCCGGCCAATGTAGTCCGCGAAATGTTCGCCGTTCTTCAGCACGTGCTCCTCGGTGGTTCCATCCGCGAACGTCACGATGACTTTCAGCGCCGGCCGGCCGCGCCCGGCATCACCGCCATACGGCCACGCCCATCCGCCCACCCCGCCGAGGAAATGCAGGCTTGCCGTCGTCATGCGCGTGTTGATCTCGACGTGTCGCGGAAACTGTTCCGAAACATTGTTCCGGCCGGGTCCGCCCTTCAGCGCGATGAAATTCATTCCGTTCGGCGCCTTCGCCGGATCCATGACGAAGAAGGGAACGCCCGCGACCGTCACGTTGCCGAACTTGTGCAACGTGATGGTCTCGTCGCGCTCGTCCTCGCGCCGAAACGCACCGCGCCGGCTGTCCGCCGTGTAGGCATCGCGCAAATCCAGCACGCGGAATTTCTGGTCCGCGCCGCACATGAATGCGAGCAGGTCGCGCAAGCCTTCGGATCCGAGACCCTCGAGCCCCTCCGGCATCAGCGATCGCCGCGTGTTTTCGCGCGACGCGATGTCATCCTTCCGGATTTCGATCTCCCCGCCGGCATGGCGCAACGTCATCGACGCGGCGTTCTCGCTCGCGACGATGCCGCTGTGAATTTCGCCCTTCTTCGTCGTGACGTTCCACTGGAAGAAGCTCGCGTCGACCTCGCGGTTGGGATCGACGATGTGAACCAGAAGTTCGCTCGGCCCGTGCGCGCCCATGCCGTGCAACGGTGGCCCGACGTCGCTCAAACCGAGATCGCCAAATTTGTGGCAGGCCGAACAGGCCGCCGTGAATAGCGTCCGGCCCTTCGCCGGGTCACCGGGTTTTTCAACTTCGGCCGTCAGCCGCGCGATCAGTTCGTTCTTTTGTTTCGTCTGCGGATTCAGCGTTTCGAGCAACGCGGCCGCCTGCCTCGCCACCTGCCGGCTCGGATGCGTGCGCAGACGCGACAGGTTTGCCGGTCCAAGCTTCGCCGGATTCACCCGCCCATCCTTGATCGCGACGAGGAGCGCAAGAGCAGATTCCGCGCGTTTGACGAGCTGATCGAGTGCCACGGCCGAATTCGTCCGCGCCAGGACATCGACGAGCACCGCGGCGACGTCCGGCCCGGCATCATCGCCCAGCGCAGTGATCAGCCGGCCCGAGAGTCCCTCGGTTGTGCCTGGCGCTGCCAGGATCGTCGCAATGCCTTTCAGCGTTTCGACGCGCAGCGAAGAAATTCCGAGCAGGCTCATTGCGATCTCGGCGCGACGCTCATCGGAAATTCGCGAATCTGAAACCTCGCGCAGCAGCTCGCGCCCGCGACGGTTCGCCCGCCCGGCCAGGGCGCCAGACTTGTCCCACTGGCCTATAAGCGGCAGCACCGCGGCCGCTGTGCGCGGCTCCTGGAGCAACCGCTCGAGCGCGGCGGCCAGCGCATTGTCCACCGCCGGTGCGCTACCGCCGCCCTGTCCCAATCCGCGCAGGATCGTAATCTTCAACTCCGCCGCCGTCACAGGTGCGGCAGCGCACGCCCGCACGAGTTGCGCTGCGTCCGTCGCCGCGTTACCGGAAAACAGCGCGGTGGCGAATGGCGCCAGCGACGCACTCTTCTCGTGCACCAGCGCATCGGTCAGAAACTCCGTCGCGTGCCCGCTTGCTGCCGCCACCACGGCGGACTTGGTCCACGCATCGTCGGCTTCGGCAAACCGGGTCAACCACTGCCGTCGGTCGTCGGTTCTGGCGGCATGGCTGGCCTGCTCGAAAACCTGGAGCGCCTTGCTGCCCATCGGCCGCTTCAGCTGCACGACGCGCGGATTCGAAGCATGATTTTCCTGCGCCAGCCGCCATGCGGTCTGCTTCACCTGCGCGTTCGGACTCGTTTCGATCGCGCGGATCAATCCCGCGATGTCGGTTCGATGAAGCACCGGCACTTCGAGCTTCTTCGCGTCCTTGTGCTGCACTTTCCAAATCCGGCTGAAAAAGTGATCGCGATCCGGCCGGATGGCGGCGTTCGCCGGTCCATGCTGCGGTCCGCGCGTGTCGTTGTGAATCACGGCCTGGTTGTAGAAATCGATCACGTAGAGCGCACCATCGGGTCCGACACGCGTTTCGATCGGACGGAACCACAGGTCGCGGCTGCGAATGAACTCGGTCTGCTCGCGGCCTTTTTCCTTTTCGGTCGTGTAGGTGACTCCCGCGGGTCGGACGAACTGGTGATGCACGAGGTTGATCGTGGGTTCGCCCGTAAAATAGCTGTACCGCCATTTCTCGGGCCAGGCGCCGCCATCATACACCGCGCAGCCCGACGCAGCCGTGAACTGGCCGACCTGATCGATCTGCACGTACGCCTGCTCCGTCCACGTCATCAGCGGATATGATTTCTCCCGCGTGATCATTCCATTCGCCGACGTCGTGCCCGCGATTTTCCCCTTCGCCAGCACGTACTCCGGCAGCACGGTGTGGAAGAACACGGTTCCGCTCGTCGGCTGCGTCCAGAAAACCTGCCCGTCCCAGGTGATATCCAAACCCCAGGTGTTGCCATTCCGGCTGCTGTATTGCTCGAAGGCACTGCCATCCGGCTTGAATCGCACCACGCCGCTGCCGTCCGGCCCGAACGTTTTTGTCCCGTCGGCCGAGGTCACATTGCCGCGGCTGTAGCCGTGCGTCGCATAAATCCACCCGTCGAGACCCCACCGCAGGTTGTTGATCACCGCGTGCGTGTCCGTCGTGCCGAGACCGGTGTAGAGCTTCGTGCGCTGGTCGGCGACCTGATCGCCATTCGTGTCCTCGAGGAACCAGATGTCAGGCGCGCTGCACGCGACGACGCCATTGCGGTGGAAGACGAATCCGGTGACGAGTTCGAGCTTGTCCGCGAAAACATGTTTTCGGTCCATCACCCCGTCACCGTTCGTGTCACTGAGAATGGAAATTCGATCCTCGGGTTCACGGTCATGCCGTTGCGGATACAGCGAACCGCTGTCCTTCCACGGCGCCGTGTTGGGAACCCGCCGGCCGTTGGGATACTCTGGTGTTTCCGCCACCCACAACCGGCCTTTTTCATCCCAATCCATCGCGATGGCCTTGTGGATCAGCGGCTCGGCTGCAACGAGCGAGAGATTGAACTCGGGATGCACCTCGATCTTCGCGGCGGCGAGATCGGGGCGCGTCGGACCGCCCTCGACATAGCGGAGATTGTCGCCCAGCTCATCGGGCCGGCAAAGCACGTCCACGTTCGCGTGCCGGCCGGCCCAGGCGATGCCGCGGAGCAGAATCGCGCGGTAGTTCGGCCGGTTGAAATTTTCGTAGAGGTGACCGGGGATCGAGACAAACGCGCGGTACGGTGATGTCGCGCCCTCAATCGTACGCTCGTACATCCACATCTGCGGCTGAATATCATAGATGCTGACCTTCTTGCCGCCACCGGTCAGCTCGTCGGCGCGCTTCTGGGATGCGTCGTTGCGCGCGCCGGCGGCTTTCGGCGTATACGCCGTGGCGAGAACGCGCGCCTGCGGCAGCAAATCCAGGTCGTAATAAATCTCGTCGTTCATCGCCCAGTTTGAGCAGTCCTTCGTGATCGGGCTGTCCCGGTCGGCGAAATACAGGTGCATCGGCCCTTCCAGCCACTTGGTCGTCCCCTGGCGCCAAGTGCCGCCGACGATGCCCTTGAACCACTCCGGATTGCGCGAGACGACGCCGGCGTGAATCGCGACCAATCCGCCGCCGCGTTTGAGAAACTCATCGAGGTTCCGGCGATCCTCGGCCGCGGAAATGTTGCCGGCCTCCTGCGCGTGCAGGATCAAAACATCCGTTTGCTCCAACTGCGCCCGGGTGGGAAACGCGTCCGCGCCAGTGGCGCGCGCGCCGCGATCGTTCAGCATCGGCACCCACTCGCGCAGGAAACGAGGATAATCGTGTGCTCCCGGCCCGTGCGATTTGGGACCGGAGCGAATGAACACACGCAATGGTGCATCCGCCGCCGCGACGAGAAGGGGAGCGGCAAAAAACAATGCGATCAGCAGAAACCGTTTCATGGGGTAAAGTTGGTTCGAGACTCCGTTCGAAATCGATTATCGCGCGAAACTCACTCGTCATCACGCCACCGTCACGCACGGCAGCATGCCCTGTCGCAATGAAGACCACGGCTCCTGCGCCGACACGTCGAATGGATCCGGGACCGCAGCCAGATCGTCCGGCAGCTTGGCGGGCGACAGCATGGCCAGGAACACGAGTGGTTCGGCATGCGGGTTATAAGTGGCGTGTACCATCCCGGGCGGAATGTGCGCAATCTCGCCGGCGTTCAGGCTCCGGTGCTCCCGGCCGACCCACTGCTCGGCGCGGCCATAAAGCACGTAGATGATCTCCTCGCGATGCGGATGGTAGTGAAACGGATGGCAGTGCATCGGTGCCATGTTCGCCCGCACGAGCAGCAGCTTTTCCGCTGCGACCAAATCCGGCCGGCAGAGCCATTCGTTGTTCGTCCACGCGTTCTTCTCGCGCAGCGCGTCGGCAATCTTGATGAAGCGGCGATCGGCGGGAGTCATCGGAAAAGAAACCGCGGAATAAACGCGAAAGAGTTTAACCGCGAATGAACGCGAATGGACGCGAAGGAAGACAATCCAGACGTGGGGCGCCTTGGCTCGGGCTATTCGCGTTCATTAGCGTTCATTCGCGGTTAAAATCTCCGTATCAGCGGTTCGCCGCAGGAACTTTCAGCGATTTGAATTCCCGCGTCAGGTTGGTCAGCGACTCCTCGACGCCCATGCGCTCGAGGCTGCTCGCGCCGACGAAACCGACCGCCTTCGTGTTCTGCAGCACACGCCCGGCGTCCTTCGGTGTGTTGATCGGGCCGCCATGGCATAGAAAATAAATGTCGTTCCGGACCTGGCTGGCGGCCGCGATGATCTGCTGCGTCGTTTTCAGCGTGTGCTCCCAGCTGACGACGGCGCTCTTCACGCCGACGCTGCCGCCGACGGTCGTCCCGGCATGCGCGATGATGGCGTCTGCTCCGGCCTTCGCCATTTCCACCGCCTCCTCCGGGCTGCCCACATAGACGATCGAAAACAGATCCATCCGGCGTGCGAGCGCCACCATTTCATATTCCTTCGTCACGCTCATGCCCGTCTCCTCGAGCACGGCACGAAAGTGGCCGTCCACGATCGTGTGGGTTGGAAAATTGTTCACTCCGGAAAAGCCCATTTCCTTCACCTGTCCGAGCCAGTGCCACATCCGCCGCCGCGGATCGGTTGCATGGACGCCGCAGATGACGGGAACTTCCTCGACGACCGGCAGCACCTCGAACTCGCCAATCTCCATCGCGATCGCGTTCGCGTCGCCGTACGCCATCATGCCGCAGGTCGACCCATGGCCCATCATCCGAAACCGGCCGGAATTATAGATGATGATGAGATCGGCGCCGCCCTTCTCGATGAACTTCGCGCTGATGCCCGTGCCCGCACCAGCGGCAATGATCGCATCGCCTTTCTTCAATGTCGCATCAAGGCGGGCGCGCACTTCTTCGCGAGTGTAGGGGTTTCCTTTTCCGGTCCAGGGATTCGGCATGGGTTCGGGGGAATCGGGGACGGAGAGCGTCGGAAAGGAAACACTTCTCGACAAGACTAAGCGTAGGCGACCGGCCCGGGAGCGCGGGCCTCCGGCCCGCATGATCGAGTGGCTGCGGCTTCCAGCCGCAGATCACGGGGGGATGAGGGCGATCTTTCCTTTCGGCCGGGGCAGCCGCATTGCCCGGCGAAAGCTGGCGGGCGAGACGCCCGCGCTCCCAGGGAAGCCACCGAATGCAAATCCAGTGCGGGCTGAAGCTACAAACCGACGGCCCGCGGTCGGACTCGTCGTTCAGTCCCGGGAGAGAAAGAGAAAGTTTACCCGCCTTTGGCGGCGCCGTAGGCGACCAGGGATTAAGAGGACGAGAAAGAGGAAATCCGGGGCGGTGTTATACCGCACCGACAATCAGCGCCCTCATTCCCTGCCGCGTGATGGGATGATCGTCCACCAGCAGGACCCGCGTTTTCACGATCGGATTGGACGCGGTCGGAAGCGGAGGCGCCAGATTGGCGCGTACCGGAAGCGTCGAAGAAGTCGGAACTTTCATGAGGAGCGGAATGGTTCCGATGCGGAGGTCCGGGTTCTCCCGAGGGCGGAATGATGCGGAAAATCCTGACAAGCACGTCCGAGAAAGGAGCAAACGTCTTCCCGGTGAGGCTGGCTCGATAACCCCGGGACCCGATCCTCGATCCTGGGTCGCGGTTTCGCCTGCCTGGCCAAGGCCTGTCGGCAAACGGGGGAAAAAAACGAGGCGCCCCACAGGGCGCCTCGCGACAACTCAATAAACTGGCGTTCAGGAAACCGCCACGGTCCCGGACTGAATCTGAGGAATCTTGAATGCCCCGCGGCCTTCGCGCTTCACGAGCGGGTTCTTGTTCGCCGCTTTGACGAATTCCTCGCTGCCGACGAACAGTTCCTTCTTCGCGTCGATCTTGAGCAGTGGACCGAGAACGGTCGAGGTGCTGTCGACATTGACCTCGTTGGCCTTGAGGTGCTCGAGCATCCGGCCGAACGATTCCTTCGTGTTTGCGTCCGACCTGATCGCCTCGGCGACGGCGGCATTGGATTTCTCCGCCCCCACGCGATACGATATGTTGGCCAGGTGGCAGAGAGCGGTCGAGTAATGACACTCGACCACCACGCCCTGGACCACTTTGCGGGTCTGGACGGCTTTCACGAAGTTGGCGCGATGCGCCTTGGTCGTGCTCTTGGCGAATTGCGTCACCTTCTGGTTGGCATTGTCGAACACGTTCACCGTGCCGGACTCGCTGATCGTGAGATAGCCGCTGTCGCACTGGACCACGACACCCACGCGCGCACCACGGTAGTTGTCCATCGCCTTCATTCCCTTTTTCATCGGCAGACCGCGCACTTCGAAGATCAGGGGCGCCTTTTGGTACCCCAGGACCGAGACGAGCGTGTTCGGCGTTTCGGCGTCATCGTCGTATCCGAAGCGTCCGCCAAAGCTCATCACCGTCGGCGGCAGACCCGGCTCGCCGAGCATCCAGCGCGCGACGTCCATCTGGTGGATGCCTTGGTTGCTGATGTCGCCGCCACCGTAATTCCAGAACCAGTGCCAGTCGTAATGAATCGGACCCTTGTTGCCGTTGCGGCGCGGGGGCGTGAGCGGGGCCGGACCCGTCCACAAATCATAATCGACGCTCGCCGGCACCAGCTGCGGACCCGTGGTCTTGCCGATGCTCAGCCGTTCCTTGTAGCAAAGGGCGCGGGCCCACTTGATTTTGCCGAGCTTGCCGGAGCGGACATACTCAATCGCCTCCATGATGTCCTCGGACGACCGGTTCTGCGTGCCGGCAACGACGATGTTCTTGGTGTACTTCTTCGAGGCTTCGACCGCCTGGCGGCCCTCCCAAATGTTGTGCGAAAGTGGCTTTTCGCAATAGACGTCCTTCCCGGCCTGAAGGCCCGCGATGGTCATGATCGAATGCTGGTGATTCGGCGTGCCGATCACGATCGCATCGATGTTCGGGTTCTCGAGCAGCTTCCGATAGTCCTTGTAGGTCTCGACCTTGCCGCCCCCCTTTTCGCATTCCTTCTTGCGCATTTCGAGGACCTCACTATCGCAATCGCAAATCGCCACCAGCTTCGCGCCGGGCAATTTGTCGAGATAGTCTTTCATGTGGCTCGCGCCTTGCGCGTGAATGCCAATGACTGCGACGCGGACATCGCCATTGGCGCTGCCGCTGCGCTTGGGCGCAGCGCCATAAAGCCGGCTATGGCCGGCGAACATTGCGGCGCCGCCGCCAACGAACGACGCTTTCAGGAACTCTTTTCGGGTCCAGTTTTTCATGAGGTTTCGGGGAGGTTTACGTACGGGGGAGCTGCGCCGGAACGGGCAGAAATGGTGACAGAAGCGCAAAACTTTACCACAGCAGCGCCGAGGTCAATCTCTGGTTCCTCAATCCGCCGGGGGACAAGGGTGCCGGCATCGGACCGACCGAAGCCGGCCGACGCTGGATGATTGACGCCGGCCGGTCGCGGAAGATGCGCGTTTGCTGCGAAATACGGCCGAAATCAGAGCAGCGCGTGGACTCAGACTAAAGGTCGCTGCTTCCCGGGCGGTTTCCGCCCCGGCCAAGAATATTCTCACCGCAGGCCCACGGTTCTCTCAACGGCACCAAGTTGCGGGCATCGGGCATCTTGAAATTGGAAAACTGCATCGAACACCAATGGTTTGGAAATTCTCAAATTTTAGATGCCCGATGCCAGATTTCACGATTTCCGAAATCACACGGTCTGAGGCTGCGCCTCGCTAGTCCCTGGTCCCTGGTCCCTGGCCCCTGGCTTCTGGCCTCCGGCCTCCGGTCCTCCTTCGCCGTCAATGCGTCATCAGATAGAACACGATGTTGAGCGCGAAGGGATACGCGCGCGTTTCGGAAAAAGTGCGGAAGTATTCACCGTTCTCACCTTCGCGTTCCCAGCCGTCGCCCAAATCCGTGTTGTGCGCACGGCACGATCGCCGGTGTCCTGCTGACTGACTTGATTCTCGGCCGCGAGCACGCGTGGGCCACCTTGTACAATCCGTCACGCGTGACGCTGAAATCCGCGAAGGAGTTTGCGCGCGAAACCGTGAACATGGCGGCACAGTATTTCGACTGGCTCACGGCGGACGACGTGGAGAAGGAAAACCTCGTGCCGCGCGGCGGCGGAGCGGTGGTGCGTCACGGCCTGACCAAGGCCGCCGTGTTTCGCGATCTCGATGGCACGTTTCACGAATGCTCGGCGATGTGCCCGCATCTTGGCGCCGTCGTGTGCTGGAACCACGCGGAGAAAACGTGGGACTGCCCGGCGCACGGTTCGCGCTATGATCGTTACGGGAAAGTGCTCAATGGCCCGGCGAACTCCAACCTGAAGCCCATCGACGCACACGTGCCCCACTCGCACTGACGCGTCTTCCCTGGGCTCGCCCGCATCCCGCCGGCCCATGGCGAACATGAAGGTGGAACCGGTCGACGCGCAGTGACGTGTCCGTCTTCCCTGGGAGCGCGGGCGTCTCGCCCGCAACGCGCTTACTTTCAATCCGCCAGTTTGTCCGCCGCGTTCAATGACGTTCCCCTGGTGACGAAGCCAGCGGTGATTCTGCAGTGGTCATTCGTAGATCCCGCACGCACGAGATGCGAATCGTCGCATGCGGGAAGAATCTGTGATGGACAACTCCGTGTCCGTGACGCCATCGGAAACGATGCCAGCCGCCGCGAGCGTCCGGGTGACGGCGGGCTGAACACCAGCGATCCGGATTCCTTAAGGATGCGCGGAGCGCATCCTCGCCAGCTTGTCCGCCGAAGCTGCTCGGAGCGAAGGCGGATGGGTGCACTACGCCGTGCCGCCGCCCGCACTTGTCCAATCCCGGGAGGTAGACGTCAGACCGGGAAGTTCCAAACCGCGGCTGGGTTCACCATTGTCATGCGACCGCGCAGCGCTCAACCATTCCGCCGTCACCCGCGCGACGCGGATTTAGCGAACCCCTTTTTCTTCATGTCATCCACCCCGATCAACCGGCGCGTCAGCCGCCGCCACTTTCTTCAAATCGCCACCGCCGGCGCCGGCGTCCTCGGCTTTCCCGCCATCGTGCGGAGCCAGTCACCCGGCAACCGGCTCAACGTCGCCGTGATCGGCTGCGGCGGCCGCGGCGCCTCCAACTGGGGCGAGGTCTTCAAGGAAAAGGAAAACATCGTCGCGTTCTGCGACGTGAACGAGAAGAACCTCCAGGCGGCAGCCGCGAAGGTGCCGGGCGCGAAACATTATCGCGACTACCGGAAAATGTACGATGCGCTGAAGGACTCCGAGTTCGACGCGGTGGTGGTGTCGACGACGGAGCACACGCACGCGTTCGCCACGCTGCCGGCGTTGAAGCGCAAGAAACACGTTTATTGCGAGAAACCGCTTACCCGCGACGTGCACGAGGCGCGGATCATCACCGAGGCGGCGCGGGCGGCCGGGGTTGCGACCCAGATGGGCACGCAGATTCACCCGACCACGAATCCCCGGCGCGTGGTCGAGCTCGTGCAAAGCGGCGCGATCGGCCCGGTGCGCGAGGTGCACGTATGGGTGAATCGCACCTGGGGCTGGCAGTCGCCGGAGGATGCGCAGAAATACCAGGATCGCGTCAGCACGCAGGAACGCCCGAAAATCGAGGAGCCGGTTCCGCCGGAGCTCGACTGGGATTTGTGGATCGGGCCCGCGCCGTGGCGGCCGTTCAACAGCATCTACATCCCGGGCAACAAGTGGTACCGCTGGTGGGACTTCGGCAACGGGACGATGAGCGATCTCGGCTCGCACTACAATGACCTGCCCTTCTGGGCGCTCAACCTCGACGCGCCGCTCACGATCGAGGCCAGCGGACCGCCGGCCCATCCGGAGATCGCGCCCGCGACGATGAACGCCACGTATCATTATGGCGCGCGCGGCAATCGTCCCGCGGTGAAGCTGGTCTGGTATCAGGGCCAGATGAAACCACCGGCGTGGATGGAAAAGAAAATCCCGCAATGGCCGGACGGGCATCTTTTCATCGGCGACAAGGGCATGCTGCTGTCGAACTACAGCAAGCACGTGCTGCTGCCCGAAAAACAATTCGAGGGCTTCACGCCGCCGCCACGGACGATTCCCGATTCCATCGGGCATCACAAGGAGTGGCTGCACGCGTGCAAGACGGGCGCCCCGACGACGTGCCATTTTGGATACAGCGGGCCGCTGACCGAGGCGAATCACCTGGGCAACGTCGCCTACCGTGCCGGCAAAAAGCTCGAGTGGGACGCGAAGACCATGCGGATCCGCAACGCGCCCGACGCGGAACGTTTTCTCCGTCGCAGCTATCGCAAGGGCTGGAGCCTCGCGTGACCCGCCGCACCATTTGTCGCTGAACCAAAAGCGCGACCCCTCCCCGGGCCGCGCTTTTGTTGCATCCATGCAGTCGAGCTTAGCAGCCGCCGTAAGGAGGCTGTCGACCGGCGAGTCGAATACTCCAGCCTCGTTACCTCGGCTGCTACGGAGCACGATCGAATTCGACTACATCGTTGGGACTCTTGCCGAGGTGGCTCACCGGCTGCCGCCCGGGCTCTTCGTGGTCGGCGACTGTGTCGATTGTTCGGTCGAGCTGCCGCTCGTGCTACGGGAAACCGATCCGGACAAACCTTTCTCCGCGCCGGCGATCCGGCGGCGCCGCCGCGGCCGGAGCCGCCGCGCTGCGCAAAACCACCCCTCCGTTTTCTATTGCCCTTCCCCCGGGTGTCGCGTTTTCCCTTCACGGCACCAGGGGTTTCTCGCTTCGGTTGCCGCGTCTCATCGCAACCATGTCCCTTCTTCCGTTTTCCAGCCAGCTTATCGCTGATGTGGGCATTTCCTTCGGCGACGAGGGCAAAGGCCGACTTATTCCCGAGATTGCCGACGAACTGCGCGGCACCGGCACGCCCGTCTCGGTCGTGCTAAAAGTGAACGGAGGCGCGAACTCCGGCCACACCGCGGGTGGCATCAAGCTCAACCTGCTTCCCGCCGGCGTGGTCGTGCACGATGCGGCGCATCTGTGCATCGGCAGCGGCGTCGTCGCCGACCCGCGAAAAATCTGGTGGGAGACACGCCCGCTCGAACGCAAGGGCTACGCCGTGCTTTCGCGGCTGCTGATCGATGAGCGCACCCTCGTGTCGGACCTCACCCACCGGCTGCTCGATCTCGCCTGGGAGGACTACCGCGTCAATGTGCTCGCCGATGAGCCACGGGGCTCGACTGGCCGGGGCATCACCCCCGCGTACGCCGACGAGGTGAACCAGCAGCAGATTCATTTTTCCGACTTCCAGGCCGGCGCGAATTATTTCGCGCGCCGGCTCGCCCAGCGGGCCGAACGCGCCTGCCGCACCATCGAGCACGTGTGCCGAGTCAGCGCCACGACCTGGAATTCGTTCTTCGAAAAACTCACCGTCGCCGAGCAGCGCGCCAACCAGGAGGCGATCGAACTCGGCGTGTTCGGCAAGGACGAGTTCGACTTCACCCAGTTCCGCGGGCCGCAGCCGTTCTCGCTCAACCTCGAGGCGCTGACCGCCGCGTATTGGACGGCGGGAACCGCGCTGGCGAAAAACATCGGCGAGGTCCGCGAACTGGTCCGCGGCGAACTCCGGGCCGGACGCACCGTGATTGGCGAGTTCGGCCAGGCCTACTGGCTCGACAAGCGCCAGGGATTCACGCCGAACGTCACCGCGTCGCACACGTATGCCCCGGAGCTGTTCGAAAGCGCGGGCATACCCGTTCAGCGGATACACACGTTTGGCGTCGCCAAGGCCTACGACACGAAGGTCGGCACGCACACCTTTCTCACCCGGATGGACGACGCCCACCCGCTCGCGATCAAGCTCAAGCAGATCGAGTTTGGCACCAGCACGGGCCGCCAGCGGATGGTGGGCTGGTACGATGCGGTCGAGAAGGGCGATGCCCTCCGCTATGGCGGCTTCCAGGACGTGATGATCAACAAGCTCGACGCGTTGACGCACAGCGGCGACTGGCGCGGCGAGTTGCAGATCTGCATCGCGTACGAATCGGCCGATGGACGCCGTTACGCGCACGTGCCGCGCAACGAGGCCGTGCGCAAAACGCTGCGGCCGGTGTATGCGTCGTATCCCGGCTGGAGCGAGGACGTGTCCCATCTCCGGCGGTTCGCCGATCTGCCGCGCGCCGCCCAGCGCTACGCCGGTGCGATGGTCAAGGCGCTGCTCGACGTGGCTTACGCGGGCGAGTCGTGGCCGGCGGCCGGGCATTTGGCGAACTTGCGCTATCTCGGCGTCGGACCCAATCCGTCGCAGATCATCAAGGATGTGCCGGCGACGGCCGAGTTGGTGAAGTTGTAGCCCGCACTCGAAATAAGCCGCTTCGGGGCGGAAATCAGATTATCGCCGGCCGAGACGGACCGGGGCATATTCCGCGGCTATTGGAGCCGGGCCATCACTTCACCGAGCAGATAAATTGATCCGGTCACGACGACGACATCGTCGGGGCCGCCAGCGGTGCATCGATCCGGCGTGGGAAACAATCTTTCCACGTGGTTTCGAATCACGCGGCCGCGAAAATCCGACGGCAGCAGAGACTCCAGTTCCTCATGGGAACACGCCCGCGGCTGGTGGGGAACCACCAGATGAACTTCCTTCGCGTGCCGCGCGACCGTTTCGAGCAACGGCCGGGCCCGGGCTGCGCCCAGCATGCCGGTGATCACAATGGGCGCGCGGCCGGTCTCCGCGACCAGGTGCGTGAGGTTTGAATCCAGCACCTGCGCCCCCTCGGGGTTGTGCGAGGCGTCGAGAATGGTGAGCCGCCCGGCGAGCCGCACGCGCTGCCATCGTCCCGGCCAGTCGACGTGCGCGAGCCCGCGCTCGATCGCCTCGGGAGTTATCCGCCACCGCGGGCCAAGGACGCGTGCCGCCAGCGTCGCGGTGGCGGCATTCCAGCGCTGGTAGTCGCCCTCGAGATTCGTATGCGGATAATTCGTCAGGTCGTGACCGAAATGCTGGGCCACCGACAGAACCTCGGCACCCTCCTGGGCCGCGATGGCGCGGATGCGCCACTCGGCCTCGCGCGACATCCGGCCAATGATCACTGGCCGGCCGGGTTTCACGATTCCCGCTTTCTCGGTCGCGATTTGCTCGATCTCGTCACCCAGGATCTCGCAATGGTCCATCGCGATCGAGGTGATGATGCTCACCTCGGGCGTGATGATGTTCGTCGCATCGAGCCGGCCGCCCAGCCCGACTTCAATCACGGCGATTTCGCACTGCTGGCGCGCGAATTGCAGGAACGCCATCGCCGTCATGAACTCGAAAAAACTCGGGTGATCGTCCGGATTCGCCGCGCCGAGCTGGTCCGCCAGCGGCCGCAGGTCGCGCAGGTAGCGGACGATTTCCTCCTCCGTCAGCATCGTGCGATCGACCTGCACGCGCTCGCCGAGGTGGACGAGGTGCGGGGAGGTGTAGAGCCCCGTCCTCCAGCCGGCGGCATGCAATATCGCGTCCAGCATCGCGGCCACGGATCCCTTGCCGTTCGTACCCGCCACGTGGACCCATGGCACCGCACGCTCGGGATGACCCAGGCGCGCCGACAGCACCCTCATCCGGTCGATGCCGTACTTGGTTCCGTGCGCCTTCTGGGCGAACAGATATTCGATGACCGCCGCGTATTCCGGCGGCTCGCGGGTCGACATGGCGGAGGGAAAGCGGTCACCCCGCGGCCCGCGCGGCCGGTTTCTTCCGCAGGTGCAGCGC
Organism: Opitutaceae bacterium; assembly: GCA_030648295.1. Classification (GTDB taxonomy): domain Bacteria; phylum Verrucomicrobiota; class Verrucomicrobiia; order Opitutales; family Opitutaceae; genus ER46. The sequence goes on from JAUSID010000167.1 coordinate 59,345, forward strand.
CGTCAGGATCGCGGCGAGCCGGTCGCGCAACTCGAGCCGGCTGACGATTTGATCGATCAGCCCGTGCTTCAGGAGAAACTCCGCGGTTTGAAAGCCGGCCGGCAGCGTCTGCTTCGTCGTGTCCTTGATCACCCGGGCGCCGGCAAAGCCAATCAGCGCGCCTGGCTCGGCGATGATCACATCACCCAGGGTTGCGAAGCTGGCGGTGACGCCGCCCATCGTGGGGTGGGTCAAAATCGAAATGAACGGGAGTCGCGCCGCTGCGAGCCGGCCCAGCGCGGCGCTTGTTTTCGCCATCTGCATGAGCGAATAGATTCCCTCCTGCATGCGCGCGCCCCCGGAGGCGCTGAAAATCAGGCATGGGATTTTTTTCCGCACGGCGGTCTCGATCACGCGAGTGATTTTTTCTCCCGCCGCCGCGCCCATCGCGCCGCCGCAAAACCGAAAGTCCATCACCGCTGCCGACACCTCGATGCCGTGGATTTTCCCCGTGCCGCACACGACGGCTTCCGGCAGTCCGCTCTCCTTTTCGTAGCGTTTGATCCGCTCAGGATAGGGCTGCGAATCGACGAAGTTCAGGGGATCACCCGACTTCACCGTCGCGTCGACCTCGACGAAGGTGCCCTCGTCGAAAAGTTTCGCGATGCGAGCCCGGGCGCCGATCGGGAAATGGTGGCCGCTCTTCGGGACCACCATCTGGTTGTCCTCGACCTCCTTGTTGAACACGATGTCGCCGCTGACCGGGTCCTTCGTGTAAAGGCCCTTCGGAATGTCTTTTTTCCGGGAGGCTTTGCGAACCGCGTAGGTCGGTTTGTCGAAATGCATGGCGTCAGCCGTGGCCGAATGTGACGACGTCGACGATCAGACCGCCCGCGCGCCGTAGCGTGCGAGCGCAACCGTTGAGCGTGGAGCCCGTAGTGAAGACATCGTCGACCAGGATGTAATGAAGCGAAGGATTAAGTGCCGCGCCCGGAGCCAGTGCAAAGGCATTTTTGAGGTTCGCGATTCGCGTCTTCCGATCGAGCGCGGTCTGCGTGGAGGTGTCGACGCTCCGACGCAACAAGAACTTGACGCAGGTGCCGCCGCCCGCCGCCGCCGCGAGGGAATCGGCGAGCAGCGCGGCCTGGTTGTAGCCGCGCTCCCGCTCCTTGCGCGCATGCAACGGCACCGGCACGAGGGTCGCGCCGCGCACGTGCGCGAGCAGATCGGGCAGGCGCCGGAACACCGCCTGCATGTCGTGCAATACGTGCAGTCCGCGATGATATTTCAATTCGATCACCAGCGAACGCGCCGGGCCCTTGAACAACACCGCCGTCCGGCCCTCGCGAAACGCCGGATTCAAACCCTCGCAATGCGGGCAAACTCGATCGCCCTCGACCACGCCATAAAACGGATGGCCGCACGTGAGGCAGTGCGGCGCGTGCACGAAATCCAGTTGCGCGACACAACGCGTGCACAGGTGCCGAAACCCGCCCTCACTCCCGCGGGCGGGTCTGCCATCGGCCGGATTCGAATCGACGATCGCGCGGCAGTGCACGCAGGACGGCGGAAAAACCACGTCGCTGAAGCCGCGGGCCAGCTCGCGCAGCGGGTTCATCGGCGTGGCGCGCGCGGGCGGGCCGAGCCAGCTCCGCCGCGTGTTTGACGATTGGGCATTTGCTCGCGGCCTGCGCGGGGTTGCAGTCGCGGGCTCATCAATAAAACACCTTCTCCAGAAACAGTCCCTGGGCCGGTGCGGTTTGGACGATCGCGGTGCGCGTCTTCGAATGCAGAATCGCGCGGACCTGCGTCGCCGGGAGTTTCCCCTCGCCCACCGATTCCAAGACCCCGGCGAGGCTCCGCACCATTTTGTAGAGAAACCCGTTGGCCTCCGCCGTGATTCGGATGGTGCGGCCACGTTGAAGGACATCGAGCCGCCGCAAGTCCCGCACCGTGTCCTCGCGCTCCGGGCCATTCAGCGCGGTGAACGCCCGAAAATCGTGCCGGCCGCGCAGGGCGTCGGCCGCGGCGCGCATGGCCGCGACATCGAGCGGCCTGAACACGGCCCAGCAATACGGCCGCGTGAACGGATCCGGATCGCCGAGGAAAATTCGATAGGTGTATCGCTTTCCCGTGGCGTCGAACCGCGCGTGAAAATCGGCCCGGGCCGCGCGGATGTTTTTGATTTGGATGCTGGGCGGCAGCCCAATCCGAAACGCCGCCAGCAATTTTTCCGCGCCATGCCGCCACCCGGCGTCGAAATGAAACACCTGTCCGAGCGCGTGGACGCCCGCGTCGGTGCGGCCGCTGCCGTGGATCCGCGTCGGTGCTTTCAGGATCGTGCCGAGTCGCGCTTCAATCACGTCCTGGATCGCCTGGCCGCCGGCCTGGCTTTGCCAGCCGGCAAACGCCGTGCCGTCATAGGCGCACACGCACCTCCACCGGCAGTTTGCGGGCGGTGTGACGGTGTTCATCCGGGCGATTCGTTGCCGCCATCGAGCGGAAATTTCTGGTTCAGGAAATCCTGGAGGATGAGCGTCGCCGCCCGCGAGTCGATGATCCCGCTCGCCCGCACCTCGCGGCGCTTGGTTTTCGCGATCGTCGACTCCGCCTCGTAACTCGTCAGCCGCTCGTCCACGAGGTGTACCGGCAGCCCGAATTCGGCGCGCAGCTTCGTCGCGTAAGCGTCGACCTCCCTGGCCTTGAAGCCCGGCGTCCCGTCCATGTTCAGCGGATAACCAATCACGATGTCGGTAATCCGCCGTTGTTTCAGGATCGCGGCGAGTTCCGCCCACCGCCTGGGCTCGTCCGCGCTGACGAGTGCCGGCAGCGGCGTGGCCACCCCAAGGTCGTCACCAAAACTCAGCCCGATGCGACGGGCGCCGTAATCGATGCCAAGGCAGCGCATCGCGGAATTCCGGCGCGGCCGGTTCGGCAGCGCAATTTCAATTGCGGCGCGTGGCGTTCGGGCTCTGTTTCGCCGCCATGTCGGATCCGTTGCCGAATCTCTCGCCCGCCGAGCTTGCGCGCTACAGCCGGCACATCCTGCTCGAGGAGGTGGGCCTGGAAGGCCAGCGGAAGCTCGCCGCCGCGCGGGTGCTCGTCATCGGCGCCGGCGGCCTTGGCAGTCCGGCGGCGCTGTATCTCGCGGCCGCCGGGATCGGCACAATCGGCATCGCGGATTTTGATCGGGTCGAGCTGCACAACCTCCACCGCCAGTTGCTCCATGGCGACGACACGGTCGGCCAGCTGAAGGTCGAGTCCGCCGCGCGCCGGCTCCGTGCCACCAATCCGCACACGCGCGTGGTGACGCACCCGGACGGGATCACGCCGGCCAACGCGGTCGAACGATTTTCCGCATACGACGTGATCGTGGACGGCACGGACAACTTTTCGTCGCGTTATCTCAACAACGATGCCGCCCATTTTTCGCGGCGGCCACTCGTGTATGGCAGTGTGTTCAAGTTCGACGGCCAGGTGGCGGTATTCGACACCGCGCGCGGCGGTCCCTGCTACCGGTGCCTTTTTCCCGAGCCGCCGGCCGCGGGCAGCGTGCCGGGTTGCGGAGAGGCGGGAGTGCTGGGCGCGTTGTGCGGCGTGATTGGCAGCCTCCAGGCGATCGAGGCGATCAAGTTGATCACCGGCCTCGGCGAACCGCTCCGCGGCCGCTTGATGGCGTACGACGCGCGCAAGACGGCGTTCCAGACCTTGACGCTGCCGCGGGATCCGCGCTGTCCCCTCTGCGGAACACAGCCGCGGATCCTCGAGTTGACGGCTGGCGAATATCGCGCAGCCGTATGCGCACCGCCACCCGCCATCATGACCGAGGCCGATTATCCTCTCGAATTATCCGTCGCCGAGGCCAGGCAGCGCCGCGATGCCGCGCCGGCAGCCACCATGCTCGTCGATGTGCGCGAGCCCTACGAACTGGATATCTGCCGGATCGAAGGGGCGGAGCACATTCCGATGCGCCAGATTCCCGAGCGGCTCGATGCGCTGCCCCGGGACAAACACCTGCTGATCCTGTGCCACGCGGGCGGGCGGAGCCGGCGCGTGACCGAGTTTCTGCGCGCGCGCGGATTCACGGCCGTGAGCAACGTGGCGGGCGGAATCGATGCCTGGGCGCAGGAGATCGAGCCGGGGATGCGTCGTTATTGAGCGGTTACGGTTCGCGCTCCGAGCACGGCCGCGACGCCACTCGAAATCTTCGGCAAGGGGAATTAGTCGTCGTACGCCTCGTTCCTCCTTCTCGTCCCCCTTCTCCAAATCGTTCTCCGCACCCGCGCACCCCGCTCAACAAACGCAAAAGCCCGCGGCGGACCGCGGACTCTTGATTCGGCCGGGCGTCTCCGCCAAGGCGGCCGATATGAAACTGCCGCGCGAGCGAAGGCGCCCGCAGGCGTTGAAACCAGACCTCGCCTTAGCGCTTCTTAACCAATCCGAGCGCTTTCTTGATATTCTGGACGCTCGGGAGCGAAATCTTGAGCGACTTGGCGATCTCACTGCCGGTCTTGCCGGCCTCGACCAGCTTCTTCAGCTGCGCGCGCGTCTCATCGGTGATCACGGCGCGACGGCGGCGTTTGCGGCCCGGACCGGCAGCAGCAGCGGCTTTCGCCGGCCGGCCTGGCGGACGACCCGGTGGACGGCCCGGTGGACGGCCGGGCGGGCGGCCACGACGGCGGCCACGACCGCGACGACCATCGCTGGCTTCCTGTACGGCGCGGGCGAACGCATTAGCAGAGTCGAAACCGTATTTCGCCGGCAACCCGGCGAGCTCGCGCTTCAATTCCTCCGCAATGGATTGTTCGAGAATCGCGAGCTTGGCGCGCGCGGCCTCGAGTTCTTTGATTTTATCGGTAACCATGGCTGTCGGGAAGGATGCGCGAGCGCGTAAATATAGCAAGCGCTATATCATTTTGTGGTGATGCTACAGCGCTCAAATCGACATCGCGTGGTATCCGCCATCGACGACAATCTCGGCGCCGGTGATAAAGCCGCCGGCCGATTCGCTCGCCAACAACAGCGTCGCACCCACGAGTTCCCGCGCCTCGCCGAAGCGGCGCATTGGCGTGTGGCCGAGGATGGCGGCGACACGATCCGGCGATAGAATTTTTCGGTTTTGCTCGGCGGGAAAGAAACCGGGCACGAGCGTATTCACGCGGACGCGTTTCGGCGCCCATTCGCGGGCGAGATTTTTCGAGAGATTATGTACCGCGGCCTTCGTGGCGGAGTACGTGAACACGCGCGACAGCGGCACAATGCCCGACATGGAACCGAGATTGATGATCGCCCCACCCTCGCCGCGGTCGACGAGATACTTGCCGAAAATCTGGCAGCCCAGGAACACGCTCTTGTAATTGATCTTCACGATGCGATCGAACTCGTCCTCCGCGATGTCGAGGAAAGGGGTGGCGGAATTCACGCCGGCGCCATTGATCAAGATATCGACGCGGCCGGAGCGCCCCAGCACGTTCTGGAGCAGCTGCTGCAACGCGGCCTTCTCGCTCGCTTCGGCCGAGGCGAAATATCCCTTGCCACCCGCGGCATGGATTCGCTCGAGCCGCGGCCTGGCTTTTTCCTCGTTGCGGCCGACGAGCACCACCTCGGCGCCAGCGGCAGCCAGGCCTTCCGCCATGGCCCCACAAAGCTCGCCGGTGCCGCCAACCACCACGGCGACCTTGCCGCCCAGTGCATATAGTGAGTTCAGATATTCGGAGGGATTGCTCATGAAAACGGGAATGAAATGCGGCTGCGGGGACCCGTGGCAACGGGAAATCCGCCCGCGGCCGGCCGCGCCGCCGCCTGGGCGGCTCAGCCACCAGCCGGAAATCAGAGCGACGGATGCTTGCCGGAACCCACCCCCCGGCGTTTAGTGCGCGACCATGGCCCGCATTCCCCTCGAGGATAATTTCGACGATGTGATCAACAAGGCCCAGCGCGGCTGGAAAATCACGGATGCCGAGCTCGCGAAACGCGCCGAGGTTTCCCTCGAGGAACTGGCCGCGATCAAGGCGGGAAAACCATTGGACGCGGTGCTCCGGCGGGTCGCGCGGCACCTGCGGCTCTCGGCCGAGGCGCTCGAGGAACTTGCCCACAAGCGCTGGTATCCCCAGCAGCCGGTGTTTCCGCGCGGCTTCGCGGCGTTCAACACCCGCTACGGCGACATGACGGTGAACAGCTATCTGGTGTGGGACCCGCGCGATCGCATGGCCGCCGCGTTCGACACCGGGGCGAGCGCCGAGGGCATGCTCGATCTCGTGGCCGCGGAAGGGCTCGCGCTGCGATACATTTTTCTGACCCACACCCACGAGGACCACGTAGCCGATCTCGCGCGGCTGGCGAACGAGTCGAAAGCCGAGGTGTGGGCCAGTGAACGCGAGCCGGCGGATCTTCCCGGCGCCAAGGTGTTCAAGGAAAATGTCCATTTCCATCTCGGCGCGCTGGCGATCAAAACGCTCTTCACGTTCGGGCATTCGCCGGGGCTGACGACGTACTATGTAACCGGACTAAGCTGGCCGCTGGCCGTCGTGGGCGACTCGCTGTTTGCCGCCTCGATGGGCGGAAGCCCGAATCATTTCGCCGAGCAGCACCGGAACAACAAGGAGAAGATCCTCCGGCTGCCGCGCGACACCGTGCTCGCCTGCGGACACGGCCCGCTCACGACCATCGAGCAGGAAAGGCATCACAATCCGTTCATCGCCCGCTGAGCGGGGTCGCGCATCGGTCGCGCCCGGAAACAAACTGGGAAGTTCTGAATAAATCACCACATTGCATCGTCGCACCGCTCAAGAACCGCCAACCTTGAACCCCGGAACCCGACCTTCCCGCCCGCGGACATAACCCCTTTCCAACTCCGCCATGTCCTCCGCCGCTTTCCGCTTCGTTCGCATCGTGCTGGGCTGGCTGCTGGTCGCCGCGGCGCCGGCCGTCACACGCGCACAGGCGACCGCGACGCTGAGTCCGGATCGCGTCACGTTTTATACGGAGCCGAATTTCAAGGGCGAAGCACTGGCCGTCGAAGCCGGTGCCGCGGTTGAAAATCTCGATCGGATGCGTCGATCGACCCGGCAGCCATGGACGTATGCGATCTCCTCGGTGAAGGTCGAGGGCGCCGCCCGGGCCGTGGTTCATAGCGGGCCGAATTTTTCAGGCGACCGGCTCGAAATCACGGCGAGCATCACGGATCTTTACGGCGCATCGCGGCCCACGGCCGGCGGCACGTGGGACCGCTGCATCGCCTCCTTCTCCGTCGCCGGTCCGCAACGTCCGATGGCCGCGCCCGCACCCGCCGCCCCGCTCCCGCCGGTGCGCTATGAATCGGCGCCCCCACCGCAAACCGTGTATGTTGTGCCGACGCCGGCCGGCCCGCCGCCCCGGGTTGTGGCGCCGCGTCCGAGGTACGATCCGCGCATGGTCGACCAGGTCATTAACCGCGCGTTTCGCGAGGTGCTCGGGCGCGGCGCCGATCCGGAAGGACTGCGTCACTACCGTGAGAAACTGCTGCGTGAAGGCTGGTCCGAACGTGACATCGTGGTGGATCTCCAGCGCAGCCGCGAAGCGCGCGCCGTCAACGCCGACGAGGCCATCCGCCAGGCGTATCACGAGGTGCTCGGCCGCGACCCCGACGCCAACGGGCTGGCGCACTACCGGGCCAAATGGCGCGACGGATGGACCCAGGGCCAGATTCGCGATGATCTGCGCCGCAGCACCGAAGGCCGCGGCAATCATATCCGCGATGTCATTACGAAGGCATACCGTGACCTGCTCGGCCGTGAACCGGATCCCGAGGGTTATGCGATCTACGAAAAGGCGATGCGCGAACGCGGTTACACTGAACGCGACATCCGTCAGGCGATCATGAACGGCGACGAATACCGGCAGCGCGCCCGCAGCGGCGCGGCTCCGACCCGCGGTCGCGGGCGCTAACCGGGACATTTCGCAGGCTGAAGGAAAAAAACCTTTTGGGTCACAGAGCGCACAGAGCTCCGACACAGAGTTTACCCGCCTACGGCGGCGCCGAAGGCGACCAGGGTTCACAGAGGAAAACCCTTCGATCCAATTTGGAATGCCTGCCCATTCGCATCACGCGCGTCCAAACAACTTGTGGCCTCCTGCTGCCTCTGTGTCCGAGCTCTGTGTCCTCTGTGACCCATGCCTTGGTTCGTCTGGCTATGAAATAACCGGCTTAGCGCTTGCCACGCCGACTCGTCGCCGAAAGCTTGGCGAAGGTGGAAGGCTCGGCGAAGGCGGGTATGGGGTTGAAGCTGAGGACACGTAACCAGGAACTCGACCCGCGAAACGAATCGGCCGCAGACGAGACCGCCGGCAGGTGGGTTGCCGACGCGGGTCACGATTCCAATGCAGCAACCGGCACGCCAGCAGAAAACACTGCGGTTGCACGTCGGCGTGCCGGGGCCGATCCCAACCGGCAAGCGTTCAATTCAGTTCCACCGCTCCACTTCGCCGCCGGTCTGCGCAATGACGACGCGGTGACCGCGCTGATCAAGTACGGGGCCGACCGCCTTTACGTTTGCGCGGGCGGAACTGGCCAGACTCCGGCAGCCAGCCGCACCGCCGTAGCCGGGGACTGCCGCTGAGCCGTTCCGACCCTGGAACAGGGACCGCGCGGCCGAGCGGTAACTTGGTCGCACCCCGCCTTCGCTGATCGTCACATCTTCGCGCGGAGCGATCGGAAGCTCGTCTGTGCCGGGCTCGCGGACTCGCGATGAAATGGCGGACGATGCGACGGGTGACGCGACGCTTCTCCCGTATTGCGATCGGCAATTCCGCCTGATTCCCTGCTGATACCCCTTCGGTCGCGGTTCCGCCGTCGATCGTGTTTTCCGGTTTCACCCCCACCCCATGAAAACCTTGTCTCCCGGCGCTTTCAACGTGCGGGCAGCGACCGCGCTGATTTGTATCCCCGCCGCAATCTTGTTGGCGGCGCCCTTGCCCACCGTGCGGAACGTCGACTGGCAGCCGCTGGCGGCGCAGGTGCAGCGCGTGATCCAGGCGATGGAGCTGATCGGCGAACCGCTCACTGCCTCCGAGCGCGCGGCGGTCGATGCCGCGCTGCAGGACAAGGACGTCATGAGACTCCAGTCGGCCCTCGACGTCCGTTGCCTGTTCGGCGTGAACATCAACCCGGAGATGCGGGTGAAGGTCGAGCAGGGCATGGCGAAACCCGTCCTGGTTGAGCAGGGCTGGCGCAGCTTTCTCGTCAAGGTGCACAACGAGGCGGGTTCGACGGCCGCGCTGCACGCCGTGAGCCCCAATGCGCTCAGCGTCTACGAGCGGACCGCCAAGGATGCTTCGCCCTCCGGCGCAATCTACCGCGAGGGGATGACCAAGACCGATCCCGATCACCTTTGGCTCGATGTCGCCATGCATACCCGGCAGCCGTTGCGCGCCACGCTCGGGGGACTCGCCCTCGAGTACCAGATCGTTCAGCTCTACAGCCGCGACGCCGGGAAGCGGGAGGCAAAGGTCGCGTTTCACGCCGGGCAGGGCACCCAGGATCTCGGCTTTCGCAGCGAGGTCGACGTGCTGTTCGACTGCGTGCCCGCCCACCCACTGACGCTGCGGGTGCGCGATGACACGGGGCGGCCGGCCATGGCGGCGTTCCTGATTCGCGACGCCCAGGATCGGGTCCACCCGCTGATGTCGAAGCGGCTCGAGCCGGATTTCTTCTTCCAGCCGCAGGTGTATCGGCAGGACGGTGACGTCCTCCGGCTGCCGGCCGGCACCTACACGATCGAGATGTCGCGCGGCCCCGAATCGGTGACGCAGGTCCGGACCATCGTCATTCCGGAAAGATCGGAGGCGATGTTCCGGGCCGAGCGCTGGATCGACCCCGCGGCCACCGGCTGGTGGTCGGGCGACCATCACATCCACGCCGCAGGCTGCGCCCACTACGTCAAGCCGACGGAGGGCGTCCTCCCCGCGGCGATGATCCGGCACGTGAAGGGCGAAGACCTGAAGGTTGGCTCCAATCTCACATGGGGTCCCGGTTTCGACTATCAAAAGCAGTTTTTCTGCGGAGACTTGGACCCGGTGTCGCAGCATCCGTATCTGCTGCGCTACGACGTCGAGGTCTCTGGCTTCGGCTCGCACCGCTCGGGACACCTCGTGCTGCTCCGGCTCAAGCAACAGATCTACCCAGGCGGAACGTCGAAGGATCACTGGCCGACGCTCGGGTTGAATACCCTGCGCTGGGCCAAGCAGCAGGGCGCGGTGTGCGGCCCGGCGCATTCCGGCAGCGGACTGAACGTCCAGTCGACCGAGCTGCCCAACTTTGTCGTGCCGCCCTACAACGGCATTGGCGCCAACGAATACATCGTCGACGTGACCCACGACGTACCGGGGCCGGATGGAAAACTCGTGCCGGCGGTCGACTTCATCTCCACGGTGGACACGGGATTTCGTTCGGAGCTCAACATCTGGTATCACACGCTCAACGCCGGGTTCCGCACGCGGATCAGTGGCGAGACCGACTTTCCATGCATCTCCGGCGAGCGCGTGGGAATGGGACGTTCCTATGTGAAACTCGACGGCAAGCTCGACTACGACCAGTGGTGCGAAGGCATCCGCCAGGGCCGGGCGTACGTATCGGAAGGGAAAAGCCATCTGCTCGAATTCGCCGTCGGTGGCGTGGCGATGGGCGAGCGCGACAGCGAATTGCGGCTCGCCAAGCCGGGCACGGTCCGCGCCACCGTCAAGGTCGCCGCGCGACTGGAGGAGAAACCCGTGGCACCGGGTCGGCGGATTCCTTGGAACATCGAGCACGCGCGGATTGGCGCGACGCGGGACGTGCCAGTGGAGCTCATCGTCAACGGGCTCCCGATCGCACGGCAAGTGGTGACGGCCGACGGCCGGCTGCGCGATCTCACGTTCGAGGTCTCGCTTGAGCGCAGTAGCTGGGTGGCGGTGCGAATTCTCCCCTCGTCGCACACGAATCCGGTTTTCGTGCTGGTGGGCGAAAAGCCGATTCGCGCGTCACGGCGCAGCGTGGAATGGTGCCTACAGGGTGTCGACCAGTGCTGGTCGCAGAAGGAACAGTTCATCCAACCGAGCGAAAAGGCCGACGCGATCGCCGCCTACGAGCACGCGCGCGAGACCTACCGCCGCCGGCTCGCGGAGTGCGAGGTCGAGTAGGCGGCCCGCGGGGTCAGGTTGTCTTGCCGGCAGCGGGTGGCATCGCGTGAGGTTTGGATGCGGCGCGTTTTGGTCCCAAATTCACGAACCACGCCGTCGCGAAGAGGACCACACCAGCGAGCAGGCGCACTCCTCCCAGTGCGACCATCGCGTTGGGCTGGTGGACGGCGTTGAAATCCGGGTAGGCGCGCAGGAAGACAACTCGCCGCACATCGCCGGCCTCGTGGGCGGTGAAGTCCGGCCGGGTTGTCCTGGCCCCTACATGTTCTTGAAGGATTCGAACTGGCTGCTGAGTTTGTTCATGAAGTCGTCGAGGCCCTGGAATCCGTTGGCGCGAAGCGTCTGCTCCGCTTCGGCGACGGCCTTCGGGTCGCGACGATTGGGGTCGGCCTTGAGCTTTTCGTTGACCTTGGTCACCGCCTCCATGCCGGCGAGGATCCTGTCCGACACGGTGCCGATGTTTCGGCCCTGCACGTTGTAGCTTTTGCGTAGATCCTTCAACGCGTTCACGGCCTTGTTCGCCTGCACGAACTTCTCGTGCGAATGATGCGCATCGCCAACCTTCACCTGATACATGTGGCCGAGCGATTGGGGGTCCTGGATATTGACTCCCGCCTTCTGGGTTTTGGCCACCTGCTCAAAGTTCGAGTTCCACCCGCCTGCCACCACGCGCACCGGTTCGGCCACGGCACTCAGGGCGGGCGGAGTCAGAATCAAACCCGCTACCAGGAGCACGACCGGGCCGTAGGGGAAAGCGGCGTTCACCGTGCCATGCCACGGATTGGTGCTCGGATTGGCTCCGCAATTTTTTGTCTTCGCTCCCTAATAGTAGGTGTCGATCCAGCCTCGACGGCCACCCGCGCGGGATTCAGTTCGTCGTTGCCCGGCCGGTTGACTGTCGGCTCAAGTCACCCTGCCCGAACGGGTGCACGTCCGGGATCACATCCCTTCGATCGAATCTCCCACCCATGGCCAAAGGCTGCTTGAGGCGTTTGCCTCCGAAACAACGACCGCGTAAAGCCAAGCCGGATACGCGCGGTGCGGCCGCGGGGAAACGGACAATGATGGCGTGGTGCACCAGGTTCTTCTGCTGGACGATTTGATGTGACCTATCACGCGGATCATGCGGTGAAGATGATTCGCGTGCTTCGCGTCGAGTGGGTCTGAGCCGCAGCCGTTCCCAGGGAAGTCCGCCAAGATGTTCGATACGAACGAACAGGTGCATACGCAGGATGTCGCTTCATCTCGTGCACATTCAGAAAGGCTCCGGGCAGCCTATTATCGCGCCACGTTGGCCAGCTGGTTTTCGAGTGGAGCGAGAATCAGCTCACGCTGATTCCGCGTGAGCTTGTTTGCGGCCGCGAGCGGGCGGACGTGACCTAGCGCGTGTTCAAGGAGGGTCCTACGACCGTCCGGGTCGAGTTCATCGCCGATCTCCGCCTTGATCCAGAGACCCCGGGCCATCTCGACTTCGGTAAACGCTTCGCCCGGCGCGAGGGCATAGACAGCCTCCAATTCGGGCCAAATCAATTCCAGGCGTTTTCGAGCTGCCGTGGTCTCGTCCGAGCAGGCCAAAACGTGTGCGGCTTGGAGCTCAAATCGCAAATATGCCAATCGCTGTGACGGAGTCGGATTGGCGGCCGGTGGTTCTCGCAGGCTGTCCAGAATCGCAAGAGCGCGCCGTGCTGCGACGTAGTCACGAGCTCCCGACGACGCCTGAAGCAGCTGGTTGACCACGCTCCATTTTCGCCGCCGCGCGCTCTCATCACCCAACTCCGCCGCGACGTCCTCGTCCATCTTGGCCAAAGCGGCGGCCGCGTCGGACTGTGCGCTCGCCCAGTTCCCGCGGGCTATTTGTACCGTGCGCCACAAATTATCGTTTCGCTCACGGTTTTCCTGACTCACGTCGTCCTCCGATCGAATCAGCGGGGTTTCCAGCCGCCCGACACTTGTCTCCGTGGCGAGTGGTTGCATGCGGGCCAAGTATTCATCGGCCTCGGCGTCGCGTCCAGTGGCAGCATACAGGGTGGCGAGTTGGCCGTAAGTCTGCCGCGTGTTGTTTTTCATGAAGCTTCCAGCCTGTTTCACGGAAAGCTCATGGATCGTCTGGTGGTGGAGTTTCTCCGCGGTGGAAAAATCGCCGCGCTGGAAGGCATCGCCCGCGGCACTTCTCAGAGCTACTGCGCGATTGTTCAGAAACACGCGGTTATTCGGATCGAGGCGGAGCAAATCGGCATAAACGGCGCGCGTGCGATCGCGTGCTTGATCGGCTTCCGCGAAACGCCACTCCTCGGAATGCTGACGAGAAATATCCCCGAGCACGTAGGTCAGGTTTGACTTGGCCGATTGCAGGGCCGGGTCTTGGGCCAGCATTTTTTCCAGAATCGCCTTCGCCTCCTCGGTGGCATGTTGGGCGCCATCGGGGTCGACCTGGCGAAGAGGCCCGGCGAGCCAAGCCAGCAAAAACGCTTTGCGCATGCCGGGGTGTCGGGGCGGTGGCGGCAACTGCTCTGCTTCTTCGAGCGCGGCGATCGCGCGGCGGTAAAGATCAATTGTTTCCTTTGGACGTCGGTAGCGCAGAACGTAAGCCCGATTGCCATAGGACTCGGCCAATCCGCCCAGGGCTCGGCCGCGCAATTCCGGCTGCGCTAGTGGCGCCGCCAGCAAGCTCTCTATTCGTTCACTGAGCGTGAGAGCCTCGTCACGCCGGGTCTCCGAAGCCATATAACGCGCCAGCTTCGCCAACGCGGCGGCGTAATCAACGTGCATCGCCGCCGTCAATTTCCCGGAACGCTCGATGTCTTCAAAAATGCGAATCGACTCCTCGAACCGCTTGAATGCCTCCTGCGCGTCATCGCGCAATCCGAGCACTGACCCCAGGTTCGCCAGCGCATTCGCATGAGCGACGCCGGTGTCGATTGTGAGAAGGGCAGCGGGCAAATGTTCGTAGTAGGCGACGGTTTTCTGCGCGACATCGAGGAGCACGCTGCCGTGACCAAGATCGGTTAACTGCTCACGCAAATCGTTCAGCATATACCCCATCACGTCTTCCGCTTCTCTTCGTCCCACGTCAGCTAGCCGCCGGGCGTTTGCTGCTTCTTTGGCTGCAGCCTGCGCCTTGCCTTCCGAGTGCCGCGCCAGCTCGGCATTTTGCTGCGCCTCGCGGCGCGACGCGATCGCCATGATCATCGCCGTCACCGCGACCATCGCGACGATGCCCATCCCGCGCACGAGCCACTTCAGTTTCCCCGCGAACCGCGTCTGCTCCTCCGCCCGCGCGCGTTCGGCCTCCGCCAGCGCCCGCGCCTGCTCCAGCTCCCGCTGACGCGCCGCCTCCTGTGCCCGCGTCTCCTCCCCCGCGGCATGGGTGCTCGCCTCGAGGAACGCGACCGCCTCCTCGAAATTTCCATCGTGTTGTTCCGCCCACGCCGCGTTCGGCCGGCTCGTCTCCATCCACGACCGCGCGATCGACAGCTCGGGGTCGCGAAAAAATCCCGTCCTGCCCTGCCGCCACAACGCCGCGGTCTCGGACAGCCGTCGGAAAATCCCCACCGACTTCGCTTCCTCGTCCACCCATTCGCGCAACCGCGCCCACACCCGCATCAGGCTCTCGTGCGACAAATCGATCACCGTCGTGTCCCGCAGTTCCACGTCCGCCGGCGGCGTGAGAAAACTCACCTCGGGATGCCGGAACGCGTCGATCACCGGCAGCAGTTTGGCCTTGTCCACGCCGAGGATGTGGCAGAGGGCCTGCAAACGTCGCGGACGCCGGATGCCGCGCTTCTCCGAGCCCTCGACCGTGAGCGCCTTGAACATCGCCGCGCAAAGTTCGCGCTGCCGCTCGGTCGCCAGCCCGAAGAAAATCTCGTCGGCATGCACCGACAGCGCCTGCGACATCTTGCCGACCTGCGCGTAGTCCTCGAGATCGAGGGCGGCGGCGCCAGCCCGGCCCTGCCACACCCGCCACGTGCGCATCAACGCATGTTGCAGACACGGCAGCTGGTCCTGCTCCTCGCCGAGATCGTTCAACAACCGCTGCAGGAGTCGCGGCGTAATTTCTCCACCCGCCACCCGGATTGGACCTTCGATCGCCGACTTGAACTGTTCGCGGCTGAGCCGGGGAATCAGATATTCGCCCCGGTTCACCGCCTCAGCCAGGCCTTCAAAACGCGAACAGTCGCCGATGAAATCCGACCGCATCGTCGCCACGACATAGATCGGCACTTCCGTTTGCGCGGTCGCTTCGCGCAGCATCGCGATGAAGTCGTTCGCCACCTCGCTCTCGGCCTCGCCCGCTTCATCGTAGCGGAAAATCTCCTCGAACTGATCCACCACGAGGAGAAAATTCGTGCCCACGGGGAGACCAGCCTGCCGCACGGCCTCGACCAGCCCGAACTGGCTGCGGCCGAGCGTCGCGAGCAGGTGGGGCACGGCGTTTTCCTCGCCGCGATCGTGCAGCTCCGCCTCGAGCAGCGCCTCCGTGAGATGGCGCAACGGATCTCCGCCCGGATGCATCACGGCAATCGCCCAGTGCGCGCCCGCATCGCTCATCCCGCCGCCCTGGAGCCGGGACAGCAGGCCGCAGCGGACCAGCGAGGACTTGCCGCGGCCCGAGCTGCCGACCACCGCGATGAACCGGTTGCGCTGCAAACGCGCCACCAGCTCCATCGTCTGCTGCTCGCGCCCGAAGAAGAGATGATCCTCGTCACTGCGAAACGAACGCAGCCCGGGGAACGGATTAAAGAACGCGGATTTGTCCTTCATGCGCGAACTCCTGGTTTCAAACCTTGGGCCACAGAGGACACAGAGCGCAGCCCACAGAGGACACAGAGCAATGCCTCAGCCTCTGTGAACTCTGTGTCGGAGCTCCGTGATCTCTGTGACCCGGCTTGGGGTCCTTGGTCTCTGGTCCCTAGTCGCTGGTCTTTAGATTTCATACCCGCGCCTCCTTCAACGCCCGCACGAACGCCAGCAGCTCGGTGTTGGTGGAAAAATCAGCCTGCGCCGAAATGACCTGGGCATTGTGCGATCGGAATCGCTCCTTCCGGTGGTCCAGTGGCGGCGCGAGGTACACGCCCTGCACCGCCACCGGTCCGGCCCGCCCGTAACCCACGGCCTTGAGGATATCGCGCAGCTTGATGTCGACCCAGGCGCGGGGCGCCGAACCGTAGAACACGAGCACGCCATCGCAGTTCAACAGATTGTCCCGATGCAGCGTACTGGCGTCGGCACTACCAGCGTCGGCCGCCGGCAGGCACACTTCCAGGCCCTGTTCGAACAGGAAGTCTTCGAGTGGCTCGACCGCCGGCTCGTCGGCCGGTTCGCAGATGACATACACCCGGGCGGGGCTGCTCACCGGCGCCAGCACCGCCGCGGATGATGCCGGTTTCTTTTCCGCCGGACTGAGTTTCTGAATCAGATCCTTTTTCAGCAGGGTCAGGTTGCCTTCGAAGAGGTCGGCCGAGAAATGCCACTTCGGCTGATCCTGAATCTCACCGAGGAACGCGCGCTGCCTTTCGTCCGTCGTCTCGCCTTCGCCCGGCAGCCAGATCAGGCGGGGCAGGGTTTGCTGCCGGGCCTGCTCGGCGCTCCAGCGTAATTGGAGAGCGGGTACGGATTCGGCGGCGTCTTCCGGGGTGGCGCCGTAATGCCGGCCGAGAAGATGAACGGCGACGGCGCTCTGCTCGAGACAGGCTTTCACCGTGGTTTCGATCTCGCGGGTCAGGAACGGGAGCGGCGCCTCCGGCAGCACGCGGTGGCCGCGTTCCAGCAGTTCGCGCCGGATTTTGTCCCGCTCCGGCTGCAATTCCAGCGTCGTAGTCGCAAGGTACACCGTCTTTCCACTCGCGCGCCCGGCGGCGGGTTCGGTCGCCGGCTGGTAGATCTTCAGGACGGTGCAGATCTCGTGCGCGAGATCGTAAATCCGCTCGAAAAACCGCTGCCGCGCCACGACGCCGAACGTTTCGTCGTATTCGCGCAATCGTCCGGTCTCGGGATCCACCTCGTAGAATTCGAAACCGAGCAGCCGGGAAAAAAGCTCGTCGAGGGGTGGCGGAATCTCCTGGGCCGCCACGGGTGTCTTCACGACCTTGAAGATCCGCGACTTGTTTTCCGCGGTGATTCCGCCGTGGGCGGCCGCGACGCGAACGAACTCCTCGAGTTCGCGCCGGCACCATTCGCTGCGCACGTAGCGCGGGGTCAGAACGGAGACGAGGACCTTGGAGTCGGAGAACTGCTGCACCAGGGCCTCGTCGAACAGGTCGCTGCCCTGAAGTTTGGGATCGCGCCAAATCTTCAACTCCTGGCCGAGGAGCTGGGCCATGCGCACCTCCAGGCTGCGATGAAACTGGGAAATCCAGCCGCGCTGGCCCTCCATCATCGGCTGGTCGTCGATGTGCGCGTAACTGATGAAGACGTCGTTCATGGGGTATTTTGGGGAACGCTCAACGTTCAACGTTTAACGCTTAACGTTTAAGTTCAGCGGGGCGGATTTCGTCACTTGGGCGTTGAGCGTTAAACGTCGAGCGTTGCGCGTTCACGCGCCGCGCGCTCGGGTAGCTGATGAACGTCGTTCATGGGGCGGGGGGAATGGGGTAAAGCTGTGGAAACGTAGCCAGGAACCTGACACGCGAAACGAAGCTCTCGCGCGCGAGGTCGCCGGAAGGTGGGGTTGCCGGCGGGATTACGATTCCAATACAGCAACCGGCACGCCAGCAGAAAAAAACGGCGCCAACTCGGCGCGAAACACCCGGCGAACACGAAGGCCGCCGTACGGCCGAAGGACCTGGCCGACATCGCCGCGCTCACGCAATCACCGAAGCAGGCTCGGAAATGAGGCGGCGGCTCCTGTGAATCCGGGCTCGCGCGGCGTCTCACACCAAACAGGGATCCCACCGCCACGTGATCCTCCTTACCACCGGAGTGCGCATGAAAGGGTATCATGCCCGCTATTTCTTCAACCCACCGTCTCGCGATCTCGGGCCTGGCGGCATTGTGGTTCGGTTTCAGTGCCCCCGCCGCGAGCGACGAACGCCCGTTCGACCCTTCCCCGTTCGGCCCGGCCGTCTCCGCCGCGCTCAAGGAGCGGGACGAGCAGGACGCAACCCAGGGCAACCGGATCGCGATCATCCGAAACGGATATGATGCCCTCCTACTGCGCGTGCACCTCATCCGCCATGCAAGGCACGCGATCGCGGTCCAGACTTTCATCTGGACCAATGACGAGTGCGGACGGCTCGTCGCCCACGAACTGCTCAACGCCGCGCGACGCGGCGTGAAGGTGCGTGTGATCGTCGATCACATGTTTTCCGACCACGACCCCGACACCGTCGCTTTTCTCGCAACCGCGCATCCGAATTTCGAGTTGAAGCACTACCGTCCGGCGATGTCGCGAATCAAGCCGTCGGTGTTGCACACCCTGCTGGCGAGTCTGCGCTCGTTTCGCCAGCTGAACCAGCGAATGCACAACAAGGTGATGATCTTCGACGGCACCATTCTGCTCACCGGAGGACGCAACATCGAGAATACCTATTTCGATCATTCAACCACATTGAACTTTCTCGACCGCGATGTGCTTGCGGTCGGCGCGGTGGCGGCCAAGGCGGTCGAATCGTTCGAGGAGTTTTGGCGTTATCGCCATGCCGTTCCCAGCCGCAATCTGGCCGACGTCGGCGCGGCCATTGCCAGAAACACGTTCCACCGCTATCCCACACGCGCCAATTATGGTTTCGGTCCCCATTTCATCACCCTGGAACAGCAAGCAGACGATGCGGCCCTGATCGCATCGCATTTCGTCGCGCGGCTGAAGCCGGTCCGCAAGGCGACCTTTGTTTCCGATGCGCCGGGCAAACCGGGCGGTGCATCCGACGGCCGGCGCACCACCAGCGAAGTGCGCGCCATCCTGGCCCGGGCAAAGCTCTCCGTCGTGATGCAGACGCCGTATCTCGTCTTGAGCGCACCGCTGCGGGACGCATTTCGCGACTTGCAGGAAGCGAACCCAGGCCTCCGGATTGCGATTTCGACCAACAGCCTGGCCTCGACGGACAATTTCCTGGCGTATTCGGCCAACTACCGGCTGCGCCGACATTATGTGGAAGACCTCAAACTGCTGGTCCACGAGTTCAAGCCCCGGCCCGGCTCACTCTCGACGCTGTTTCCGCGCCATGCACTCATGGCCAGATTCGCCCAGGAGCAAGCGGGCGCCAGCGAGGACGCGGTCCCGTTTCTTTCCCTCCATGCCAAGTCGCTCGTGGTGGACGACCACATCGCATTTGTCGGTTCGCACAACCTCGACCCGCGCTCCGACAACATGAACACCGAGGCGGGCTTGGTCGTGGAGGATGAATCGTTCGCCCAAGCGCTGCGCACCGAGATCGAGCACGATATGGCGCCGGAGAACAGCTGGGTGATCGCGCGGCGCACGCTGCCACCGGGCCTGGACGAGCTGAACCAGGTGGTGGATGGGATTTTCTCCCTCATACCGATCAATCTCTGGCCTGTGTCGACAACGAGCAGTTTTGAACTGCGCCCGGGGGCGACACCGCTGCCGTCCGACCATCCTTTATTCGAGGAGAATTATCGAAACGTCGGCGCACTTCCCGGCAACTCCAGCCTCTCCCAAAAGAGAATCCTGACCCACATCAGCAAGACCTTTGCCGCACCGATGACGCCGATGCTGTAGGGCGGATCGAATTTCGTCCCGCGCCGCTGCCGGTGGACCTCGATGCGTACCCATCCGAAAGCATTATCGCGGTAACGTGATCCACTTCACGCCACCAGTTCGTACGTCGCGCCGAAAACCTCCTGCTTGACGTTGAGCGTTCGCTCCGATTCGCCCGCTTGATTCGCACTTGTGAAGCCCGCCCCTCGGTGGCACGGTGCCCGCCATGGAAATCGGCCAGTTCATCGTAAAGACTCCCGGCACCTGCGGTGGACGGGCGCGGCTCGCAGGGCGACGCATTCCTGTCAGCTCGATCTACCGCTGGTTTCTTCGCGGCCTCGCGCCGGAGGATATTTTGGAAAAATACGAAGCTGTGCCGCTCGCCGAAATCTACGCCGCGATCGCCTACGCGCTCGCCAATCGCGAAGAGATCGCCGCGGAGATTGCCGAGGAGGATCGAATCGAGCGCGACGCGCGCACCGTGCCGGCCGCTGGCGTCAGGTGAGCAGCCTGCGGTTCCAACTCGACGAGGACTGCCAGGCCACCGCCTTGGCGGCCGCGCTTTGGCAGCACGCCATCGAGGTGGTGACGACCAACGCAGCCGGCCTCCGCGGCGTGGACGACGAGACGCAGTTGCGCGAAGCCGCGCTGCACGGCCGAACGATCGTGACCAACAACATTCGCGACTTTGTGCCATTGCACACTCGTTGGCTCGCAGAAGACCGCCCGCCCCACGCGGGAATCGTGGTGTTTGCGCAGCAGGAGTTTTCGGTCGGAGAAATTGTCCGCCGGCTCGCGCGTATGAGCCAGACGGTTTCCTCTGAAGAAATGAAGAACCGTCTCGAGTGGCTGAGTGCTTGGGGCGGCTCGTGAAACGCGGTGCGTTAATGATCGGCATTCTGCCGAAACGGCAGAACGCGCACTCCTTGATCTGCTTGCGAATCTTCGCGTCCCATTCTGCTGGCCAGCAGAACCGCCGCACAGCCCGTTCTGGTCGAACCACACTTCGACTCCAGCGGCGCGGAGAGCGTCACATATGGCACGGGCCACCGCAGCGTCCTGTGACGCATAACTCAGAAAAACAGCTTTCGTGGCGCCGCTCATTGCGGATTGCGGATTGCGGATTGGGCAAACTCGAAACCCAAAACCCTGAACTCGAAACTGCGCGCGTTGCGCGCGCGAACCACACTTCGACGCCGGCTTGTCTCAACGATTCGCAAATATGTCTTGCCGCCTCCGCGTCTTGGGAAGCGTAGGAGAGAAAGACGGCTTTGTGACTCTCGCTCATCGTTGAGACAAGACGGACCTTGTCCGACGTAGCTTTCGCAGCGAACGCGGAAGCGCCTGCGCGATGCGGCGGGCGACCGCGGCGTCTTCACGTGCGTAGTAAAGGAAAACTGCCTTCGCCATCTCGGTCATGGCTTCTTCAGCTTGGGCTGCTTCAGCATCCGCTGAAGCGTTTCGCGCGCGACCTTGTATTCCTTCGTGAGCCCGAGTTGCGCGATTCTCTGCTCGAACCGTGGCTCGTCGCGGATGGGATCCCATGCTTCTGCCCAAAAATAAAACCGCGCATTGAAGGGGTCCACCGGCGACTTGATGGGTGTCACGAGCGCTTCTTCGAAACGGCCGGCCGCAGCGAGCAACGCGGGTCGGCGTGGATCTTCGGCTGGGTAGCTGGCGAGCACTTTCGCGGCATACGTGCGGACGTCCCCATCGAGTTGCCCTTCATGCAACACTTGCACGGCCGACACATCGGCCCATTGGCGCTGGCTCGGCTGGGGGTTTTCCAGCACCTGACGCGCCAGCGCGATCGCTTCGGCGGATCGGCCGAGGCGAAGCATCTGCACGGCAGCTAGCCCCTGCGCTGGGAGAAAATTCGGCCGAATCGCCAGCAGCCGTTCGAGCGCCGTCAGAGTGTCCTGGTGACGACACGCAAGCGCGAGCTGCCCGCTGTAGCCACTCAGCAGCGCCCAGGAAAACGGATCGAGTTCCGCGGCCAAGGCGTTCTCCTCCAGCGCGCGATCGAGCTGACCGAGCCGGGCCAGCAGGTGCGCCCGCCAGTGGTGAGTGAAAGCATCGTTGGGGTTCACCGCCAAACCCCGCTGAAAGTGCTGTTCCGACTCGTTAAAGCGACCGGACAGCAAAGCTTCGTAGCCCGCCGTCGAGTGGGCGTCCACCAACGACGCGTCGAGCGCCAGAGCTTGTTGAGCGAATCGCCGGCCTTCGGCCAGCCCGGCCGCGTTGCCGCCGACCCCATCGATGATGCGAAACACCGCTTTTAGCACATGCACGGCGGCCAAGCCCGCATGCGCCGGGGCAAATTCCGGATCGAGTTTCAAGGCTTGGGCAAATGCTGCCTCCGCGCGCGGAAAACCCGTATCGCGCTGCGTCAAGAAATAGCGACCCTCCAATACCAGACCGTGCATCGCGGGATCGACGACTCGCGCCGGACGCGACGGTGCGCTCAAGTTCAGCGACAGCTTGCTCGCAATCAATCGCGCGATCTCGTCCTGCGCCGTGAAGATGTCTTTCAGTTCGGTGTCGAAGCGGTCCGCCCAGATCGTATCGCCCGTATCAGCCCGGAAAAGACTCGCGCCAATTCGCGCGCGCGAGCCGTCGCGCTGAACGCTGCCCTCGACCAGGTAAAAGACATTGAGCTCGCGCGCGATTTCCTTCAGCGAAGCGGGCTTGACCTTGAAATAGAACGACGACGTGCGGGCCGCCACCCGCAATCCGGGCACCTTGGACAACACGTTGAGCAACTCCTCGCTGATCCCGTCCGAAAAATATTCGCTGTCCTTTTCGCTGCTGCGATTTTCGAACGC
>JAUSID010000174.1 GCA_030648295.1 Opitutaceae bacterium
AACGAGTCGTAAGCTCTGGTCACCCGTTCGCCAAGGCGAAGCGCTCCCGGAGAAAAGGATTCGTCATCCCAGGGCCGATCCGGATTTGCTCCGCGCATCGCCATGTCGCCGCCAACCGGTCCCGTCGAAACCCTCGCCTGCCCCCGTGATCGCGCGGCCGCGGCGTGGTGGGCGTCTCGCGTAATCTGGCGATCATGGCTGGAACGCGGGCTCATCGCCGCCGCCCTCGTGACCGTGATTTCGTTCTATCACTGGACGGTCACGACGAACAACGGCTTCGGTGACTGGGAAGATCTCGACTACTATCGGTTGCTCGTGCGCGGCTGGCGCAAGGGGCACCTGTACGTCGACAAGGCGCCATCGCCGGAACTGCTCGCACTCGCCGACCCCTATGATCCGTCGCAGAACGGGCCGCACCGGCTCGGTGACGCATCGTATTTTCGCGGGCACTACTACTTGTACTTTGGCGCGGCGCCGGCGCTGACGCTGATGCTGCCCTTCAACCTGATCACCGGCCGCGAGCTGACGATGGGCGCGGCGGTGTTTGTTTTCTGCAGCGCCGGCTTTCTCACGGCGGCCGGACTCTGGCTCGCGATCCGCCGCCGGTATTTCCCCGAAAGCAGGCTGCTGATCGCGCCGCTCGGCGTGCTCGCGCTCGGGTTCGGCACGCACCTGCTCGCCCTCGCGCAGCGGCCGATGTTCTGGGAACTGCCGATCGCCGCCGCGATCGCTTTCTCGATGCTTGCCCTCGCCGCCGTGTATCGCGCCCTCCATGGCCGGCGGCCAGTTGTTGCCATGGCCGTGGCCGGGTTGTGCGTGGGCCTCGCCGTGGCGTCGCGCCCGACCAGTCTTTTTGCCGCGCCACTCCTGGTCGCACCCGTATGGTGGGCGTGGTGGCAACGCGGAACGGCGGAAAGCCGCGCATCATGGTTGCAACTTGCGATGGCGGCCGCCCTGCCGCTCGGCGCGTGCGGCCTTGCGATGATGGCGCACAACTATGCGCGCTTCGAAAACGTATTCGAGTTCGGCCAAAGCTATCAGCTGTCCGGCGCCTACGAAGGCCAACTCCAGCACTTCAGCCTCCGCTTCCTGCCGCACAATCTCGCGGTGTATTTCTTCCAGCCGCTCGGCTGGACGTGGGCATTTCCATTCGTCTTTGCCCAGCGGCTTCCGGCGGACATCACGGGCTATTTCGGGACCGAGGAAGTCTCGGGACTCGCGGTCACGTTTCCGTTCCTCTGGTTCGCCCTGGGCCTCCCACTCATGTGGTGGCGGCGCGCGGCCGATGATCGGCACCAGCTCACCGCGATCATTGGCGCCGTGGCGGGGTACGCCCTGCCGGTGATGCTGCTGTTGCTCTGCTATTTTTCGACCACCATGCGCTATGAAGCCGACTTCGCGCCGGCATTGGGACTGCTGGCGTTGTGCGGGCTGCTGGCCATCGAGCGTCGGGTGCGGGGGCCAACGGAAATTGAACGCAACTCCAGCGCTCCCCCCGCACGTCCTCGCGTCCGCGCCGCCGTGGGCACGGTTGCAACCGTCGCAACGGTCACCTGCCTAATCACGGTGGTTATGGGCGTGCTCGTGAGTTTCGACTATCACGGCCGATCGCTGCGGCGTGACGATCCCAAGCTATGGCACCGATTGGATCGCTCCAGCCACACCGTCCTCGCGGAAGCTGGCCGCTCGCTCGGGTACTTCGATGGACCACGGGTGCTGAAAGTGCGATTCCAGCCGCGTCCTCCCGGTACGATCGAAACCTTCTGGCGAGCCCACGACGCACGCGCCCATGAGCGCATCGTGCTCGATCATGTCGGCGATCAACTGATCCGGTTCGGCTACCAGCGCGGAAGCACGCCGCCATTGTGGGGCGGGTTGTTGAGCTGGAAAACCGATCATACGCACACCGTCAGCGTGCAGCTGCCCTCACTCTATGGAGCACCAGACCAATGGCGCGGATTGCGCCACGGCGCGGAATTCCGCGAACGCTCGAGCGCCGCGGTGTGGTTCAGTGGCGGCCGTGCCCTCGGTGTCATCGTGGATCCGCTGCCTGGCGACATCGTGCCGGGCGGCGCCGTGCCGTCCGATTTTTCCGGCGAGGTGCGAAGCATGTCGGGACGCGTTTATCGCGACGACGAAGTCGCGGCGCCCGCGTGGCGGTCCGATGAGCCCCAACCCGGGGGCGTCCTGCGGATGCGCGTGATCATGCCCGACCAGCTTGCGCCCGACGGTGAGCCGCTCTACTCGGCCGGCGCACTGTACGGGTCGGACATCGTCTTCATGCGGCAGACGAGTCGCGGCGTGGCGTTTGTCTTCGAGAAATATGGGGCCGGCCCGGTCGAGTCCGCACCCGTGCCGCTCGCCGGACGCGAGCATGTAATCGAACTTCTCCTGCCCTCGTTCCAGCCGGAGAAATTTGGTTTCGACGCGATCGGCGATGTGATTGTCCGCGTCGACGGCCGTGAGGTCATGCGCACGCGCCAGGTCTGCTACGCGTTCCCGGCCGGCAGCGAACAGATCGGCCGGAATCCCTTCGGCACCACATGCGCGCCGGAGTTTCGCGGTTGGATCCTGGAAGCGAAGTGGGTGAAGGAACCGGTCGCCGGTTCACCGTCGACGCGGCCGTGGCCCGATGATGTAGTCGCGCCGTGAAAGCGTGGCTGGTACGAACAGGTTGGTTGATTGTGATCGCGTGCTGGGTCGCGGCGGCGCCCGCGGCAACATCTCCTCCCAACGTCGTGCTCATCCTGATCGACAACGTCGGATACGGTGACCTCGGCTGCTACGGCAATCTCGCGGTGAAGACGCCGCACCTCGACGCGCTCGCGACGCAGGGCGTGCGGTGCCTCGATTTCTACATCCCCTCATCGTCGTGCATGCCGTCGCGCGGAGCCTTGCTGACGGGGCGGCATCCGCTGCGGACGGGACTTAACGAGCAGGTGTGGCGGATTGACGAAATGGAGCAGCGCGTCCTGCCGCTGCGCGAGAGCCTGCTTCCGTCCTACCTGAAACCCGGCGGCTACCTCACGGCGTGTTTCGGCAAATGGAATCTCGGTTTCGCCCCCGGCCACCGGCCGACCGAGCGCGGCTTCGACGAATTCTTCGGCCACGCGTCCGGCAACATGCACGAGTACACCCACGTGTACAATGGACGGAACGATCTCTTCCGCGGCATCGAGCCAGTGATAGTCGAGGGGCACAGCACGGACCTTTTCGCGGATGCCGCCTGCGAGTTCATCCGGCGCAATGCCCGCAAGCCATTCTTCGTGTACCTGCCGTTCAATGCCGTGCATTTCCCCAACCCGGTGAATTTTGCGCCCGGCGATCCGGTGATCTGGCAGGCGCCCGCGGAAGCATTCTCCGCCTATGGCTGCACACCGGACGAGCCCGACCCGCGGCGACGTTATCTTGCGGTCCTGACCGCACTCGATGCCGGCATCGGACGTGTGCTCGCCCAACTGGAGAAACTGCGACTCGCAGAAAACACGCTCGTCATCGTGCTCTCGGACAACGGGGCGTTCATGCTGAAGAATCGCGGATTGGAAGTTGCCTCCAACGCGCCGCTGCGCGATGGCGGCACCACCACCTACGAGGGCGGCATCCGCGTACCCTGCATCATCCGCTGGCCGGGTCGGATTGCGGCCGGCACGGTGTGTCGCGAGCCGCTGGTCAGCCTTGATTTGCTGCCGCTGATATTGGACGCGGCGTCACGGCCGCTGCCCGCCGATCGAGTGTTGGATGGTCGAAACCCGCTTGCGGCGCTGGCGGGCAAGGCCGCCTCGCCGCACGAGTCGCTGTTTTTCGAATACGGAAAATTCAGCGCCTTGCGAACGGGCCGCTACAAGCTCGTGCGCGCGAATCCGGACGCAGCGTTCGAGCTGTACGATTTGGAAACCGATATCGCCGAGCGGAAGAATCTCGCCTCGGAGAAGCCGGACGTGGTCGCGCGGCTCTCCGCCGCTCGCGATCGCTGGCTCAAAGCAATCGCATCGGCGAAGAATTAGACGTGGCGAGGTTGCGGATCGGTGAACCGCATACCCCAGCCTCGTTACCTCGGCTGCTACGTCAGAAGAACGAAGGTGGGAGGATGGAGGAACTCGCGTAGCCGCAGCGCGGGGTCACGCGTTGAGGCGAAAGGTCGAAACGCTCACGCCTTCGCTACGGCCACCGTGTGATCCTCCATACTTGGAGGGACGGGCTCTGCCCCGTCCGCACAGCGCAATCGATTCGTCATTGCGCGGAATCGCGCCCGACCGATCTTCGCGGCCGGCGCGGAGGCCGGCCCTCCATTCCCCAGCTCGGGCCGGCGCTTCAGTCTTCCGCTGCCTTGCCCTTTTGGCCCGGCAGGCGGCGGCCAAGCCCCCTGGCCCACCGTTCATAATCACTGCTCAGCCGCTTCACCAAATCCATGTGCTGCGCCGCGACGTCGCTCAGCTCGGTACGATCGGCTTCGATGTCGAAGAGCTGCCATTTCTTCGCCGTGTTCAGCGTGTCCCAGACGAGCTTCCATCTTCCCTCGCGGACCGCGCAGTTGCCGGACCATTCCCAAAATAATTGCGCCGGCGCAACCCGCTGCTGGCCGTGAAACACCGCGGCGAGACCGCGGCCCTCCAATGGTTTTGGCTTCTTGCCGTCGATTTCCGCGATCGGCTTGCCGCCCGCGATTTCGAGGCACGTCGGCAGCACGTCGATGATGTGGCCGATCTGATTCGTGCGCATGCCGGCCTTCACCTGGCCGGGCCACCGGACGATGAACGGCGTGCTGATGCCGCCCTCGTTCGTCCAACTCTTGTAGCGCCGAAACGGCGTGTTCTGCGCCGCGCCCCACGCCGGGCCGACCGCCGTATACGTGCTTACGATACCCGGTTGTTTGGTGTCATCGCGACCACCGGGCTCCTCCGTGCAGCCGCCATTGTCGGACAGGAACATCACCACCGTGTTGTTTTCGATTCCGAGTTCCTTCAGCGCTTGCAACACCTTGCCGATGTTCTGATCCATGCGATCGACCATCGCGGCATAGGTCGCCATCCGCAGGTCCTCCCAGTCCTGGTTCGCATTCGCCCAGTCGTACGATCTCACATCCGCGGGCGGCAGCTTCCACTTCGGATCGAGCAGGCCCATCGAAATCTGCCGGGCATGCCGCTCCTGGCGCATCGCGTCCCAACCCTTACGATACTTACCGCGATACTTCGCGATGTCCTCGGGAAAGGCGTGCAGCGGATAATGCGGCGCGTTGAACGCGAGATGGATGAAGAAGGGTTTCGGCTCCCTCGCGAATCGCTTGATCGTCGCGACGGCATGCTCCGCGAACGCGTCCGTGGTGTAGAATCCCGCCGGAAATTCCTTCACCAGCTTATCGTTGTGACCAAACGTGCGCACCTTGCCGCCTTTGAACTCAGGGTCCGGCTGCGCGGGATTCCAGAAGTTCACCGCGCCGTCCATCAGGCCATAGTATTCGTCAAATCCACGGTCGAACGGCCGCTGCGGCGGCTTCGATCCCAGGTGCCACTTTCCGCTCATGCCGGTCTGGTAACCGTTCGCGCGCATCGTCTCGGCGATGGTCGGGATGTCGCGCGGGATGCTGTTGCCATTGTTCCGTGGATACATGCCCGAGAGCAGGGACGCGCGGGTGGTGGTGCATTTCGCGTTGTTGTAGAACTGGGTGAACATCATCCCCTCGCGCGCGAGACGGTCGATGTTTGGCGTCCGAATCTCGCTCCCATAGCAGCCGATATCGGAGAAACCCATGTCGTCCGCCATGATGAGCACGATGTTCGGCCGCGCG
The DNA here is from genome assembly GCA_030648295.1 of Opitutaceae bacterium. Lineage (GTDB taxonomy): Bacteria > Verrucomicrobiota > Verrucomicrobiia > Opitutales > Opitutaceae > ER46. Next base: position 5,786 of record JAUSID010000174.1, read on the forward strand.
CCGGTGGCCGCCGGCAGAGCCGTGCCGGCGACGGCGAGGAGTATCACGAGTCGAAGAAGAAGTGTGAGTGGGGAATTCATGAAAGTGCGCGAGTTCCGAGCGGAAATTGGAGGATCAGTTTCGGGACTCGATCAAGGTCGCACGCGTGACTCTTGGCGAGCCAACTCATGAGGGCATGCGATCCCGATCGAATGCATCTGCCGACATGAGGAAGCCGGGTGAGAAGCCTGTCGTTCTGAAACGCACCGTAATTCGCGGCGCGGATTGCGTGGAGCACGCGGATGAACTTTCCTCGTTGTCATGCTGAGCGTGGCGAAGCATCCAGTGAGGAGGCTGGAGAGCAGAAGCAGTTTCAGCCTCGTCACTTCGGCTGCCACGGGCACGACACGGACTCAGCCGCGGAAAAAAAACGCACCGATGTCGTTGCGCCGTTTGTATTCTGCCCGTTTCAACGAGAAGATTGGCAAGAAATCCATTCATCCGCCGTCTCTTCATTTCCACCACCGATGCCGCTCCCTCACCTTGATTCTGCACTCCACTGTCGTTCACTTCGTCCCAAGGTTCAGTTGATGTTTCGAAACGTCCGGCTGGAGTCCCTGCTGATCGCGACGCTGTCGTGCCTCGCGCCGGCGTTCGCGCAGCCCACGAGCACCCCGACGTGGCCTGCGGAAACGACCCCCACGCTGCGGATCAACGAGATCCTCGCCACGAACACGCGCATTGGGAATGCGGGCACTTTCCCGGACATCATCGAACTGCACAATGCCGGCACCGCGGCAGTCGACCTTTCGGGGATGAGCCTGACGGACGATCCACTGCTGCCGCGCAAGTTTCCCATTCCGAGTGGCACGAGCATCGCCGCGGGCGGTTACCTCGTCGTCTATGCCGATGCGAACAGCTCTGCGCCTGGCCTGCACACGGGATTTTCCCTCGATGCGGAGGGCGATCAAGTGCGGCTTCATGCCACCACGGCCGCGGGCGGCGGAGTAATCGATTCGATTGCATTCGGGTTTCAGGTCGCGGACTTCTCCATCAGTCGCACGGGTGCGGGCGCGAACATCTGGGCGCTGACGACGCCGACACCCGGCGCCGCCAACGGCGCGGTGGTTTCAACCACCGGACCGGCAGCGCTGAAGATCAACGAATGGGCGGGCAAAATCGTCTTCCGCCTCGATCACGACCTGATCGAGCTCTACAACCCGGCCTCGCAGCCGGCGGCACTCGGCGGCGTGAAGCTGACGGATGATCCGCTGCGCCCGGATCGCTTCAGGTTTCCGGTGCTCAGCTTCATTGCTCACGGCAGCTTTCTCGCGCTCTACGGCGCGGACTTCAAATTCGGGCTCGATGGCGATATCGACCCCATCATCCTCATCGGGGCGAACGACGTGACGATTGATCAGGTGACACTCGCCTCGCAGCCGCGCGATTTCTCGACCGGGCGGAATCCCGACGGCTCCAACACCATCGCGAATTTCGCCGTGCCGACGCCCGGCATGTCGAACCAGACGGCGTTGCCCTCGGCCTACGATGCTCTGCTCAAGGACCTCCGAATCACGGAGCTGATGTTCCAACCGGCCGCACCGAGCAACGCGGGCGACTACGAGTTCATCGAACTCCAGAACATCGGAACCACGACGCTCAACCTCAGCGGGGTGCGCTTCACGAACGCGCTCGACTACACGTTTCCAGGCGGCAGCACGCTGGCGCCCGGCGCCTTCATCGTGGTGGCGCGCGATCGCGCTGCGTTCCTGTCGCGCTACCCGTCGTTGACCGCGGTCATGGCGCCGGGAGCGTTCACCGGCGCACTCGACAATACCGGCGAGACGATCGCGCTCACGCTGCCCGGACCGTGGTATGTCCACATCCTGCGGTTCCGCTACGAGCCGAACTGGTACACGTCGACCGCGGGCGGTGGTTATTCGCTCGTGGTGCCGGCACCCGGCACGACCGCGGCGGCGGACTGGAGGCGGTCGACCACCTGGCGCTCCTCGGCCGCCGTGAATGGCAGCCCGGGCGCGGCCGATGAAGGCGGCGCCGTGGCCGCGTCGAGCCGGATCATCAACCTTTCCATCCTCACTGCCATCGAGACGAGCGGTGAAGAATTCACCATGGGCTACGTCGTGGGCGGCACGGGCACCACCGGTGCCAAACCGCTCGTGATTCGCGCCGCGGGTCCCTCACTCGGCGCGCTCGGCGTCCCCGGCACGCTCGCCGACCCGAAGCTGGAGCTTTACGCCGGCAGCACGAAGACGAGCGACAACAATGACTGGGGCGGCTCGGCCTCGCTGGCCAATGCGATGGCCGCGGTCGGGGCTTTCGCGTATACGGGGCCGACTTCGCTCGACGCGGCAGCGGCGGTGAACATCTCGACGCGTGACAACTCGGTGAAGGTGTCGGCCAATGGCTCCGGCACCGGGCTGGTAATCGCCGAGGTCTACGATGCCACACCGGAAGCGAGCGTGACCGGTGCGACTCCGCGGCTGATCAATGTCTCGGTGCTGAAGAACATCGGCTCGGGTCTGACGGCCGGATTCGTAATCCGCGGCGGCTCCAGCCGAACCGTCCTCATCCGTGCAATTGGTCCGACGCTCGCCGACTTCGGCGTCGGCAATGTGATTTCGGATCCGCAGCTCACACTCTTCCGCGGCCAGACGGCGATCGGCAGAAACGACAATTGGGGTGCCACCGCGGAATTGTCGGCGGCGTTCACCGTCGTCGGCGCGTTTGACCTCCCCGGTGCCTCGCTCGATGCCGCGTATCTGGCCACGCTCACACCCGGCGAATACACGGTGCAGGTGACCGGGGTCGGCGGCGCCGCGGGTACCGCGCTGGTCGAAGTGTACGAGGTGCCGTAGCCCGGATCGAAGCGCAGGGTCGGCCTGGGAGCGCGGGCGTCCCGCCAATAGTGTTCGGCGCAAGGCCTGCTGTCAGTGGCTGCCGTGATCACTGCACGATGCGCGCTTCCTCGCGCTCGCGTGTTTTTTTTGCCCAGGGCGTGACGAGGGTTCCGTCGGCCCAA
>JAUSID010000191.1 GCA_030648295.1 Opitutaceae bacterium
CCCGTTGACGCGCTCATGATCCGAAAGCAGGCCTACTGGTCGTATTTCGCCGGCGGGTATCACACGTATGGCAATACGAATGTCTGGAATTTCGGGACATATGCTCCCGAAGGGACGCAGGATTGGAAGACCGCGCTGCTCTCGCCGGGAGCCGAGAGCCTCACGGTCTTGCGGCGATTCATGGATTCGATCCCGTGGTGGAAGCTCGCACCGTCATCCAAGGTCCTGCTCCGACGGCGGATCGGCAGCACCAACCGCATGCACATCGCCCTCGGGGCTAGCGACGGGTCGGGCGCTGTGGTCTATGTGAGCGGGCCCGACAAAGTCACCGTCGATCTGACCACGATTAAGACGGCAAAGAACGCCGGGGCGACCTGGGTGAATCCGCGTGACGGAACCGCACGCGCCGCCGGCGAATACCCAACGACGGGTGAGCACACGTTTGAAACGCCCAGCGGCTGGTCAGACGCCCTGCTAGTGCTAGATGGCGGGATTCAAGCCGACAGGCCGCAGCGTATTCCGCAATGATAGAGCCGCGTCGCCGCGCACGCTGGCCAATAACCGCGCGACGATACCGGAGGAGGCGGGCCGGTTGTGACGGCCCTTGTAGGTCCATCGTCTCTCGCGTCACCGTGTAGATGCGGTGTTGTAGTTCGATGCGAGGCGGGAAACGGCGGCGGGTTGTGGCTCCATGTGCAATGAATCCTGAAACATGGGCGACGGCTCTGTTCATCCAAACCGCGAATCGGTGCTGGGCGAGATCGGAAAACGTGTTCGGCGACAAAGACGCGCATCACCACCGTGAGGGGGCAGATCAGGTCACCGCAGCCAAGTTGTGCCGACTTCGCGTGCGGTCGGAAACAAACGGAGAAGTGGTCAGTTTATTACTAAGCGAAATCTGGGATCGCGGGTATAAAAGGCCGGTAACCTGTCCCCGGGTATCCCAATGAAAACACATTCAAAACCGTTCGTCGACGAGAGCCAACTGACTCCGATCGAGTACCCCAGAAGCATCGCAATGATCCTCGCGCTTGGTTTCGCCACTATGTTGGCGGCGCAAACGATGCCGCCAAGTTCAACGCAACCGTCGAAGCCCGAAGAAACAATCACCCTTAATCCATTCGAAGTGACCGCCGACGCGAGCGACACTTATGACGCGACCAATACGAACTCCGTCACCGGCACGAATCTCTCGCTCAGCAAGACGCCCCTAGCAGCCTGTCGGACTTAGGTGTCTGAAGGCGTTTATGGATGAATATTTGACCTCGCGTGAATTTTTTTTGGCGAATAATCGATGCCAGTGGGCCTTCATTTTCTAAGTCCGACAGGCTCGGCGCTGCACAACAAGGAGGAATATAACCAGCGGCCCGCGTTTGAGGAGCAGAAGCGGCTCTACGGCGCGCTCACATTCGAGCCCTACAAGTCCACCTCCCTGCGCGCGAACTTCGAGACGGGACGCACCCGGGCCAACCGACCGATTACCGTGCTCCCGATCAACGCCATCTCGGATCAATGGTACGCCGCGGGCCGGCCGGGCTATGACTGGAGCTTCTATGACGATCCCGCCCGCAATCCGAACGCCCGGGCCCCGTGGGCGGACGCCGATTTCCTGTTTAGGGCCGGAAATACCGGCGGCGGGAAGATCACGACGGTGTTTTCCAGCCCGTCCGCCCCGGAGCCGGCTTTTGCCTTCAAGAGTTTGACGCCCGGCGGCAGCGGCGTCAACCAGGTGCCCCCCCAGATTTTCAATCCGCTGGTCAACCGGGACCTCGGATCCGATACTATCAATTTTGTCGGTACGACCAACATCTTCAACTTTTCCGGCGCTTACTGGACCGGCGTAAATGTGCTGCCCGGCCAGCTCCCCGGGCTGCCGCCGGCCGGAATCAAGCAGCAGGGTTTCACGGATTTCAGCATCTTCGATTTCAAGAACCGGATGATCGACGAGATGTCCCGCCAGGGCGACACGTTCCACGCGTTCAATGTAACGTTCGAGCAACGCGCCTGGGCCGATCGCGCGGGCATCGAGCTGGCTTACGACACCCAGCGCATCGATAAGCGGATCAGGAATTCCTTCTTCTCGCAGGGCGGCAATAGCGAGATCCGCGTCGATCCGAACGTCACCCTGCCTACCGGTGAACCCAACCCCAATCTGGGCCGGCCCTTCGTCCACTACGTCCAGACCCCCTGGCGCAATAACTTCAGTCATCGCGAAAGCATGCGCGCCACCGGTTACCTCAAATACGATTTCAAGGACTTGAAAACTGCGTGGGCCCGGTGGCTGGGCCGCCACACTCTGACCGCGCTTTACGAGCAAAACACGGTCGAGGCCGTCAACTATACGTTCAGTCTCGTGACGGACGGTGCGGCCGCGCTCTCGCTCAACCCCAACCCTTCCACCGATGCCCGCCGCCCTGCGATCATCGTTTATCTGGGGCCGTCCATCATTGGGAACAATAACCCCCTCCAGCTTCAGCCCATCCAGATCCCGCAACTCCACGCGGGTCCGACCGTCGCTGCGCGCTACTTCGAGCGCTCCGCCACCGCCACCGACCCCGGGCGTTTCGTGGACGCGCCCGCGTCGTTCTTCGAACTCAACCGCGGCGGCAGCGCCCAACGCGAGGTCATCAAATCGCAGGCGGCCGTCCTGCAAAGCTACTGGTTGCTGGACCACCTCGTCACGACCGGCGGCTGGCGCCGCGACGAGGACTACTTTGTCAGGGAGAACATCGCCTTCACGAGCAATCCCGCGAACTTGAATGATCCCGGCCAGGTTCACTACGGCTTCAATGACTTCTCGTTTCCGTCGCTCCCGCCGCCGAATGCGGCCAAGGAAATCGTCAGTTATAGCGCCGTCCTGCGCTGGCCGCAGAAGCTGATCCAGCTGCCCGTGGGCATCAGCGTGTTTTTTAACCAGTCCGAAAACTTCACGCCCATTGGTGGCCGGGTCAACGGCTACGGCGAGCCTCTGTCGTCACCTCAAGGCAGAACGAAGGAATATGGGTTCAACATCTGGACCTTCGACAACAAGCTCAGTGTCCGCGTAAACTGGTTCGAGACCGGCGTCCACGGCGTGAGCTTCAGCAGTTCCGCCAGCACCACCGCTCTCTTTGGCGGTATCCTGGGAGCCGCCGAATCGTGGGCGACGGAGGCAAACAACAATCCGCATTTGGCCGCGCAGGCCGCGGCCGACGTCGAACTGCTCTTCAGCCCCCTGCCCGCCAACTTCCGCCAGCTCTACGGCTTCGTCGTCACCGGCACGGCTCCGAACCTCGGAGTGGCCAAGAGCGAATTGGCCGGCCGCGGCGACACCACGGATTTCAACGCCAAGGGCGTGGAGTTCGAACTCGTGTATAACCCGACGCGCAGCTGGCGTATCATGGCGAATGTCGCGAATCAGGAAACGATCCGGACCAATTCCCTGCCGTTCCTGAAGAGTCACATCGCCCGGATGCTGCCGGTCTGGAAGCAGCTAAGCGGTCGCCCGAATGGCCGTTATCCCCTGAATTGGCAGCCGGGTGATCCACTGCTAGCCGGCACCCAGACCTTTGGCAGCTACATCGACGCAAATGTCCTGCTGCCCTTTGCCACGTCGATCGCGACAGAAGGCTCAGCCAGCGCCGAGCAGCGCAAATGGCGCGCGAACCTCGTCGCCACCTACACGTTCGGTCGCAGCTCAATTTTCGGCGGGCGGATGAAGGGTTGGAGCCTGGGTGGCGCCGTACGCTGGCAGGACAAGATCGGCATCGGCTATCCGACCAGCCGCAATCCCGACACCAGTCCGAACGTCGATCTCCAGCATCCTTTCTATGCACCGGCCGAAACCAACGTGGACGCATGGGTGGCCTACGAGCGAAAGCTCTGGAACGACCGGATCAGCTGGAAGCTGCAGCTCAATCTGCGCAACGTCTTCGGCGACACCGCTCCAATCGCGATTGGAGTACAGCCATGGGGAGCGATCTCCACCGCCCGCCTCGCGCCGGAGCGTCGGTGGTATCTGACCAGCACGTTCAGTTTTTAATATAGCCGCGCCCATCAAGGCGCGGACGATTCACCTACGACTCTCCAACTTCGCCTCTCGATGGACGTGGCTATCACCCTTTCCTGGAAATGAAATTCACGACTGGCCATTGTCTGGCGCTCCCGCTGCTGGCCGGCAGCCTCGCGCACGCCGCCTCCATCGAACGCATCTGGCTCAGCCATTCCTCGGAAGAGCCCTCACATCTGGTCGTCAACTGGCAAACGGCAAAACCGGGTAATTCGGTGGTCGAGTTTGGCCTCGACGCCCATTACGGCCAGCGCGTCGCCCAGGAGGACAGCGTCACTTTGCATCACGTTGAAATCCCCCTGGTGCACCAAGACGTCGTGTATCATTACCGGGTGAGCAGTGGCGAGGCAGTCACTGCCGATGCGAGCTTCAAGGCCTATCCCACCACGGAGCTGCGCGTGGTCATCATCGGTGACTGGCATGCGAAGGCCGTGGATCTCAGCGCGATCATCAAAGCTGCGCCGCATCTTTTGCTGACGGCGGGCGACAATGTGCCGAGTTTGCACGAGCCGGGCCGGGAGGGTTTGAAGGCTTTCAGCGGGCTGATTGATTGCCAGCCCGCACTGTTTCGCTCCACGCCCTTCATGCCCATTTTGGGCAACCACGATCGTGAGCTCACCGCGCGCGGCGCAAAGCCGCCCGAACACCCGGTCTATGATCCCGAGGCGAGGACCTACCGGGAGTTCTTCGCGCTGCCGGGGGACGAGTGGAAATGGCATTTCGATGTGCCGGACTTCGGCGTGCGTTTCGTCGCGCTCGATCTGAGCCATATCCAGGATTTCGGCACCACCTGGCAGACCTGCCACGCCTATGATGAGCAGTCGGTCCAATTTCAATGGTATCGCCAACTGATGGACCGGAGCAACGCGGGCTATGTCTTCACGCTGAACAACGAAAAACAAACGCAGATTTTCGGGCGCACCAAGGGACTCTGGCACGAGCAGTTTCGCCGGGGCAGCGCCCTGGTCACCGGCTTCGGGCAGTTCGCGGAACGCGCCGAATTGAAGGAAGGCATTCCCTGTTTCAATACCTGCATCAAAGGAGATGGCGCTGCGTACAAGGACCCGCAGTCGAAATTCTTCGCCAGCGAAGACAACTTCCTGTTGCTGACCTTCAAACGCGGCGAGCCGACCATGACCGCCCAGTTGAAGAACCTGCGTGGTGACGTGTTGGATGCGCGGGTAATCGAGAAGCGCACCGGGCGGCATTAAGGCAAACAACGTATGATTAAACTTCGCATCCTCCTCACTCTCGGCCTGCTCCTCGCCGCAGCCCGGCCGGCGATAGCGTGGGGGCCGCACCCCAAGATTAACAGCGCGGCCCGCGAAACCCTTCCTCCCAACAGCCCGCTGCGCGCCGCGCTGGGTGAAACGCTCTTCGTCTCGCTCGACCGGCTCTGCTCGCTGGCGGATTGGCGCCGCGATGTCCGCCCCGACTTCTTTCCCGACGACTACCTTCTCTTCCCTGCCTCTCCGCAGGATCGCGATCACCTTGTGCCGGAGGTGAGGAAGACATACGCGCCGTTCTTTCGCCGAACCCTCTGGGCGTTGCGACACGAGACGCCGGAGAACGCCGCGCGCTGGATGGGATCCTTGTTGCACTACGTGTCCGACACCGGCTCGCCACCGCACGCCGCGTCGGTGCGTGGCCCGCTGCATTCGCCGATGGAGGGCTGGGTCGATAGCGATGCGATCCGCATCACCGGTTACACGCCACGTCTCCTAGGCGATACGGACGAAGCCGCGTTGCAAGGCTTCCTCGCGCGGATGGAAGAAGTGATCGCCTATTGCCAGGTGCGCGGCGCGAAACTCAGCGCCACAATGGACCTGAAGGAGCCGCGCCGGAATTTACCGGCCGCGCTCGAGTGCGCGCTGGAGTCGGCGCGTGTGACTGCCGATGTGCTCTACACACTCGGCGAGCGGCTGCGAATACCAGAACCGCGCGGGAGCACGCTACAGGGACGAGTTCTACTGCCCGCCTCCGGACGGAAGCCGGAATATCTCCCCGAGGTCGGCACGCACGTTGTGCTGATGGGAACCGATTGGGCGACGGTGATGGACGGCGACGGCAAATATGAGTTCCGCAATCTTCCTGTCGGCACATATCGTCTGGGCGCTCTGCATCCAGGGAGCACGGCGGCGATAACCGAACCAGTCGTGCTCACGGAAGGCAAAGTCCGGACTCGAGATATCCTGCTCAGCGTGTCACTGCCGTTCGCAGAAAACCGCGTGCGCAATGCCGACTTTGCCCTGCGCTGGCTCCGTCCGGACGCGCCGGATGCCTGGCGACGCCTCACGAACGGCTACCCCGAGCGCCCGCCGCCGCAGGCTGGCTGGCAGAGTGAGAACGTTGCGGTTACGCCCGGTGCGCGCTACCAGGTCGGCGCGGCGCTTCGACTTGGCACCCAAACGCGGGTCGTGGTGCGTTGGCGCGGTCACGCGATGGCGAACATGAACGTGACGGAACAAGAAATTACGAACGCCGCTGGCGAGAGCGTGACGGCACCCGGTCTCGCGAAGTATCTCCAAATTCTGCTAATCGGCGACGCAGCTGATCCGTCGTCGCTGGCGTCGCGCGTTTGGTGCGTCGCAGAAACGGAAAAAGGCTATGACCCGCCGGTCCCGTGAAGCTTAGGCGTGTTTCTAAACGGGTTAGTTTAGAAACGCGAAAACGCATCATCTGACACGCTTCGTCAGTCCGCCATGGCCTAGCGGACACTCGTCGTCCGAATCGTGGCATGATGCGCCCTGGCTGGACTTCAATATGCTCCAAACATGGGACAAGCACACCGAAATTCCGAACCGCGTCGACGCCGACTACCGGCGCGTGCCGGCGAAGCCGTGCGGAGTGGGTGAGGCCGCCTACGAAGATGGTCCGCAATACCCAACGGGACCCGTTGACGCGCTCATGATCCGAAAGCAGGCCTACTGGTCGTATTTCGCCGGCGGGTATCACACGTATGGCAATACGAATGTCTGGAATTTCGGGACATATGCTCCCGAAGGGACGCAGGATTGGAAGACCGCGCTGCTC
>JAUSID010000193.1 GCA_030648295.1 Opitutaceae bacterium
GCTGGACGAACTCGGGCTCCGCGAGAAGACGATCATCGTCTACACGGCGGACCACGGCGAGATGCTCGGCGACCGCGGGATCTGGTACAAGAACAGCTTCTACGATGGGTCGGTCACGATTCCGTTCATCTGGTCGTTCCCGCGGGCACTGCCCAAAGGCAAGGTCGTGAAAGCGCCGGCCATGAACCTGGATATTTTCCCCACTCTCTGCGATCTCTGCGCCCTGCCGAATCCATCCGGCATCGAGGGCAACAGCCTGCTGCCGGTGATGACGGGACGGGACGATGGCAGCCAGCGCTACGCGCTGGCCGAAAGTTACCGCGGCAACTTTGCCGGCCGGATGATTCGAACCGCCCGGTGGAAATATTTCTACTACACGACGGGCGAGGAATTCCTGTACGACCTCGAGTCCGATCCGGGCGAAGAGACTAACCTCGTCAGTTTACCGGCGCACCGCGCGATGGCGGACGAACTGAAGCAAAAAGCGCTGGCGGGGTGGAAGCACCCGCAGCGCAGCACGCGTTCGATCGTCGGGCTGCCGGAGCAGAGCAAGAAAGCGCCGGGGAAAAAGCAAAAACGGTAGAGCGGTTCGGTGCCGTTGGATTTCCTCCGAAGGTAAGTCAATGGCGACGGCGCCGCAGCGCGCTGCTTCATTCGCCGGTACTGGACCGGATAATCCAGCCTCGTTACCTCGGCTGCTACGAAACGGGATCGAGTTCTATAGTATTCGTCACCTGGGAGCGCGGGCGTCTCGCCCGCAATTGCTCGGAGCGGGCCAGAGGCCCGCGCTCCCACGAACCATCAAGGGCGGGACGCCCATGCCACTTTCACGCTCACCAGGCTCAGTTCCGCCGCGGCGTAGCTGACGTGCCGCCAGCCGCTGGTGACGGCGTGGAGGCAGCCGGCTTACCCGACTCGGCCGCGTTCTTTTCCGTCCCGTACGTCTTCGCGAGATAATCGACCAGAGGCGCGATCATGTCGTCAGGGATCGGCGCGCCGAAGGTTTTCTGCATCTTCGTCACGGTCGCCTGCCAGTAGGTCCGGGCGGATGGCGGCTGGTAAGCCATGTACTCGGCCGAGTGGCAGGTGGCGCACATGCCCATGGCCATACCGTATCCGGGAAGCGGCGACTCGCGCAGCTTCGCGGTTTCCGTTGGCAGCGAAATCTCGACCGCGGCCAGCGGCGCGACGGCGGCGAGCCCAATCACCAGCAGCGAGGCAGACTTGATTCGAATTCGGTTCATACAACCTCCACGCGGACGGGTTCGACGACGTTGCGGAGATAGCCCGCGGGATTCCACAACGGCTCCATGGGCTGTGACTCGCCGATTCGGTTCAGTGCGCGCGCCATCAAGGTCTGCGCGCCGCGTTGCGCCGGCGTGAAGCGAATCCGCCACTCGCGGAAGGAATAGCGCCCAAGGTCGGTGCCGAGTTCAGCCCCACGCCACGTGCGCCCGCCATCACTGGAGAACGTCACCTCGCGAATGCCTTGGCCGCTGTCGAAGGCGATGCCGCGCACCGCCACCTCACGGCCCGCCGGCAGCGTGGCGCCATCGGTGACACTCGTGATGAACGAACGGACGGTGAACCGGCTGATCCGATCCGTGCGCTTGGGCGCGGTGCCCGGTTCGACCGAGTGGCTGGGATTGTCCGGCACGCGATAGGCGCTCGCCATCCAGAAGCCGGTGTACTGCTGGTCCACGACCTCGATGTCGTTGACGTGCTTTACCCAATACGTGCCGTAGTACCCCGGGACAACGAGCCGCAACGGGTAGCCATTCAGCATCGGCACGTCCTGGCCGTTCATCGCCCACGCGAGCATGACCCCGCCGTCGCCGGCGTGATCGACCTCGAGTGACTTGGTGAAATCGGGCGTCGTTTCGAGCAGCGGACGGTCGAGTCCGTTGAACACGACTTCGCGCGCGCCGGCGGCGAGCCCCGCCTTCTCGAGCAGCGTCTTGACCGGAATGCCGGTCCAGCGCGCGTTGCCCATCGCGCCGTGCGAAAGCTGCCCGCCGTTCACGCGCGGCTTGAAATGTCCGCGGCTGTTGCCCGAGCACTGGTTGACCGCCACGACTTCGACCGGTGTGCCCATCCGCTTCAAGTCATCGAGCGACAGTTCGAGCGGCGTGTTGACCTTGCCGCGCACCCGCAGCCGGAACGTCGCCGGATCGATGTTGGTCGGGACCCCGCTCAGGTGATAGCGGACGAAAAATGCGTCGTTCGGTGTCAGGATATTTTCGTTGAACACCGCGAACGGCGTCTCGAGTTGCGGCGGCCTCGTCGTCAGCACGATCAGCGGTCGCTTCTGCGGAAACGCGACGAGTTCGCGTTCACCATTCTCGAACGGCAGCGTGATCCGGTTTTGCGCGCCGAACGCGCGCCCCACCGAGCCCGCGACGGCCGAACTGGCGGTGAGCAAACCGGCCGTGTGCAGGAATCGCCGCCGGTTCATCGCCCGCGCGGGGCCGAAGCTGCTGGGAGTCATGGACGCGAACGCTGGCAGCGCAGAACGTGAGCGCAAGCGCGGTTACATGACGAGGCGCGGAATCGCGAAGTTTTTCATGGCTTAAGCATGTCACGTATTAGCCAGGGCGGCGCAGCCGCGAGCGGCTGACAAATCACGCCGCGCGCCGGAGATTGCGTTCGGGGTCTGTGCGCGAGTGGCTGCGGCATCCTTGCCGCAGATGGGATCGGACCGAGCTTCGGTTATCATCTGCGGCTGCCCCTCGACGGGCTCGGGGCCAATTACTTCATCGACAGCGAGGCCTCAAGCGGGCCGAGAGGCTTGTCGAACGGGGAAGCCGCAGCCACTTATGCGCTAGCCGGGAAATTTCACCCTCTGCTCCGCGGCGAACGCACCGCGTGGTCGCTTGTGCCGTGCGCCGGCGCGCGCTCCACGATTTCCCGGCTAAGGGCATT